>JAHBVK010000108.1 GCA_019637555.1 Anaerolineae bacterium | reverse complement strand
GATCGACATGTGACATCCTTCACAAACAGATTGAGTTTAGTGTAACACACTTTTTGCTGTGAGAAGCTCGAAGGGGTAGACCGTAGATTAAAAGGCTTGTCCGGAGTTTATTTCTCTGCTTGCCGCCGACGCATGGGGTTCAAAACCCCATGCTACAACACTCTAGAAACCCTCTAAAGAGGGTTCAGCAAAGATCACCTTTTGCTCCTAACCCACTTCAGTGGGTTTACCAAAGTATTGTAGCCGGAGGTTTTCAACCTCCGGTCTACTCACGTCAGCACTTGAAAAACTCCGGACAAGCCTTAAAGCACTCCAGCTACAATACGTTGGTAAATCGATGCGTTTGTGGCAAGCAGGGAAAACACTGAATTTAGACTCGATCAGCCAGCATCTTGTTTCAGCCCGGTGCTTTAGCGCCGGGATCGGAAGCTTCACTGCTGGCACGTTCGCTCTCCACCTCAATCACCGTATCGAAAGGCACGCTGCCACACTGCTCGAACCAGCACTCGTTCTCGCTGAACATATCCCACGACAGCAGATAACGACCCACTTTCGAGGGCGCAATAAAGGTTCCGACGATTTGAACGGTGGCGCGGGGCGGGACGTGGGCGTTGATAGCGATCCTACCGCCATCGGCTTGCAGCAGCTCACCTGACTCGGATTTGAGGTGGAAACCGAGGTTTAGTTGGGGCCAGTTCCAACTCGCCCGCTGCGGCAGCCACGTCATTTTGCCAGTGTTGGTCACCTTGATGGTGACAATCACTTCTTGCGCGGCACAGACGCGCGGCGGCAGATCGACGCTGTGGATACGGCAGCCCCATGCCGGAAACGGCTGCACCTGCAGCACGTGCACCCGCGAATCGATCCACTGACCGCCGCGCTTGGCTTTCGGCGCTGAGACTTTCGGCAATGGTTGAAAGGATCGCCGTTCGCCCGTTTTCTCGCCGTAATATGCCTCGATCACCGCTTCGCCGCCGCCCTGCCGATACATCTGTAGTTTTCGTTGGCGCTGTTCCGGCGAACACAGCATCGCCTCGTAGTGCAGGATCGAATACCGCGACTCATGTGCCCCCTGTCCGGCGACGAAGTAGCCACTGTGGAAGCGCGGCGGCTTCCAGATCAGCGAGGGATCGTTGCGGAACAGGCGCAGCACGTAGTTGGGATACCACGGCAGCGCGTGAACATAGCGCGGCGGCGTTTCCGAGATGACCATCTTGCGAGACAGGTAGTAGTGGGTGAAATGAGCTGTTGCCAGCAGTTCGGGGATGATACGCTCGAAGCCCGCCTCCATGTACTCATCGTCATCCAAACGCAAGATCCACTCGCCGCGACAGTAGCGCAGCGCCAGCATGTGCGCGGGCGAAAGCTGATTCGGATGCTTAAAGCGGTAGACAGTATCCGCCAGATCGCCCGCCAGTTCCCACGTCCGATCCCGCGAATCGGCATCGACGCCGACCACGATCTCATCGGCAAAACGGCGTGCTTGCGCTATCGCCCGCGTCAAGTTCTGCTCCGAATCGCGGGTGATGAAGCTGACGGTCAATCGGCGCTTCGATCCGAACCAGCGGCGCATGATTACGCTCTGGCTCGCAGGCGCAATGTTGTCGGCTCGAATTGCAGATCGTAGGTTTGCAGGCGCAGCAGCGGGCTGGCGGATTGTCCGCTGGCGAGGTTGTAAACCACCCCGTGCGCGGGGCAGTAAACCTTGCCAGCGCCGCAGTAACCATCCATCAGATCGGTGTCCAGATGCGGGCAAGTCGATTGCACCGCTGCCCACGACTCGCCATCGCGGAATAGGATCACTTGCTTACCGCTGGAAAGTTCGATCAGTTGGCGATCCAATGTCAGATCGAGTGTCTCCAGCGACAGCGATTCCCAGCCATCGCTTGCCGCTGCCGTCGGGATCGCGGTGTAGTCCACACATGCGACGGGTGTCTCGGCGTGATGGATCGAGGGGTCTTCAAAGTTTTCCTCGCGCTTGAACTGGCGGATCACCTCCATCTTGCCCTGCTTGATGTCCTCGCTGGAATGCCAAAACTCGCGGGCGTAGAAGCAGGCAGGATCGAACTTCGGTTCAGTGGGATTGATGCGGCTGGACAGCGCCATGCGCGTTAACCCCGATGTGTTCAGATGTGTGGCGTGCAGCAGTTCGGGGTTAAAGATCAGCAGTTCGCCCGCGTGCAGTGCCATCTTGTTCGGCTTGGGCAAGCGGTAGCCTGCCGCCAGATACAGCGAACGCGGATCGGCTTGGTATGCCTTGCCGAAAGTAGCGGGGTAGAAGATCATCGAGTTTTCTTCGACCACATCGTTCATCGCCCACCACAAGTTGATGCCGTGCCGAGAGTGTCCCGTCCACGTATCTTTGTGCGGACCGTGCGCCCACGATGCAGGCGGCGTGTGCTTGTGGTAGGACTTGGGATCGTAGCGTTCATCGCGCTTTTGCGTGGAGTTCGCCATCTTCTTGGTCTGCGGATCGGTGCGCCCGATGCCGGGATTTTCTGCCTTATCGGATGCCTTCAGCCCTACTTCGTAAGGATAGTTGATCCGCAGGATGGTGTAGTCATCCACGAAGAACTCCCGATCCAAGCCCAACAGCCCTTCGCCCACTTCGCAGGTGAAGCGGAACAGATCGGGGCGCATGATGGGCATCACCTGATCGCGCACCTGTGTGATCGCTTCGGGCGGCAGATGGGCGTGCAGATATTGCAGTCCACGTCGTTCCAGATCCGCCCGTGCCGCCGATCCCACGATTTCGGTGGTGGCGTTGAGTACACATTCCTGCAACTTGGCGGTGATCGCCCGCTGCCCTTTGAAATCGGAAACGACGAAGTAAGTGCCTGTCTCAAGGATCGATTGAAGTAATCCGTTCATCGCTATTTATTGCTCCAGTCCGTGAAGCCACGTTGAAAGTTCGTTGCACATCAGATCCTGCAAGCCGCACCACGTCGGACGCGCCGCTTCGACGGCACGACGGATCGAATCAGGATCAGTGACCATTGCCAGCGCCTGTTCAACCGGATCAGCCGAGCGCACGTAGTTCACATCGCATTCTTGCAGGTTGGCGGTTTCGATCAAGCCGACAGCGCGTTCGTCGTAACTGAAGTGCACGGAGGGCGTGCCGAACACGGCGCAGGGCAAGAAGCTGTGCAGCCGGAAGGTGATTGAGAGGCGGCAGTCGCGCAGCCATGATAGATATTGCAGCGGACTCTCGGTGTACAACACTGGCACATCGGCATAGGCGGCGGCAAAGCGCAGATCGCGCGGATCGTGGCACAACAGCGCGATCTTACGCTGTCCCATACTCCGCAGTTTCTCGATCAGGCGGTGGACATCCAGATGCACCCGCCCTTGTAAGCGGGGGGAGATGTTCATCAGCAGTGGATTGCGGACGGAGATGATCACAGCGTCTTGCGCACGGGGATCGGGCGCTGGCAGCGGCAAGCGATCCGGTTGCAGGGTCAGCACCGGACAGCCGATCACATGGAGGCGATCAACGCCCAGACTCTGCAAGTAATCTCTGGTGCGGGCGTCGCGCACCAGCACACTGCTGGATTTACGGCACAGCGCGGCAATCGCCTCCCGTCCCATTGCATCGGTGCGCGGGTGCAGCTCGCCCTGATCATCGAAGATGCGCCCCCACGACACGCTGAAGATCAGCGGCGCGAAACGCAGCGCGTCCAGCGCCACCGGATCGACCTCCAAGCCATTGTTCTCGAACAAATTGCCGGGACCGATCAGCACGCCGCTGCCCAGTTGGTTGATGTCGTTAACGGTCTGCCGCGTGATGCCACCGCTTTTGATCACTGCACTGACACCTTTGGCGGGCATGTTCATCAGATCGTAGGGCTTGTTTGCCGCCTGTGCCATCAGTTCGTGCAGGGCAAAGACGATCAGATCGTTGCCGATGTTCGGTGTAGCCGGACGAAAGTGATAGATCAGAGGCATGAATAATCTCGTGCAGTGAAATCGAAATTAGTACGGAAATTTATGTTGAGAGCAAATAAGAATAGCCGCGTGTTGACGTTTCTGCCAGCAGTGTCGTAACCTTAGGTACTTTTTTGCGCTTGCAATCGGGAAATCTAGGAGTAGCCATGACGACGGCGGATGAACAGCGACTGAGCGCTGCGCGGCACGTGTGGGATCAAGCGGCGGCATCCTTTGACGAGGCAGCGGATCACGGACTGCGCGATCCACTGGTGCGGGCGGCATGGACTCGGCTATTGCAGGAATTACTACCAGCGGATCGCGGAACGGCGCTGGATATTGGCTGCGGCACGGGATCGCTGAGTGTGCTGCTGGCGGAATCCGGCTATCAGGTGACGGGGATCGATCTCTCGCCCGCCATGATTGCGCTGGCGCAGGCAAAAGCCGCCGCCGCCGGACAAACGATCAAGTTTGAGGTGATGGATGCGGCGTTTCCACCGTTCGATGCGCAGCAGTTTGATCTGATCCTGTGCCGCCATCTGCTGTTCATGCTGCCGACGCCGGATCAAGTACTGCGCCATTGGGTCAGCCTGCTTAAACCGCGCGGACGCTTACTGCTGATCGAGGGTTTCTGGCATACCGGCGCGGGGCTGCACAGCGGCGAGATCGTGGCGCTGCTGCCGGACTCGCTGACGCAAGTAGCGGTTCGCAATCTCAGCGAGCAAGCCGACTTGTGGGGCGCAGACGTTAGTGATGAGCGTTATGCCATCACGGCGACACTGGGCGCGTAGATCGCAGCCTTTAAGTTGCTTTCCACGAGGTGCGGCTCGGCTTGTCAGTGCCGTAGACGGTGGAAAAGGCTGCTTCAACGCTTAACTCGAACAGGATGTAGTGATCTTTAGGGGTATAGCCATAACGCGTGGCGATGGCTCGCATCTGTGGATCATCGACCAGCCGCGCGCTGCCTCTGATGTGAAATTCGCCCGCGCCACCTTCTGAATCCGCGACGGAGCAATGCATGGCATAGCGCGGATCGCGTACCAGATCGTGCCCCTTCGGTGAGGTCGGCTCCATGAACAGCAGCAGATGCCCCTCACCAAGGATCGGCGTGACCGGATGCACACGCGGCGATCCATCGCTGCGAACGGTTGCCAGATAGGCGGGCGCTGCTTTGAGGCGCTGCTCACCGTAGCTGGCGAGATCGGGTGAGGCGGCGGCGAAATCTTGCCAAGTGTGTTTCATCTAGCTACTGCCCTCTGTAGTGATCATTGCAACCACTTTACTCTACTCATTCGCTGACCACAACTGTATTGCCTTTGGCGTTGGCGCAGCACGAGGCGCACCTGCCAGCGCGAACTTTGTAAATGGATATTTCTTTGTTATGAGCTTGCTATTTACTTCGATCTAACTATCAACATACAACAGGAAAGTAAGGCAGCCAGCGATCACCGTGAGTTCGTTGTGGTCGAACTGCCTGTTTGTGGGGGTAGTCTAATGAGCGCCACTGAATTATTGGTTCTTATTACACAGGGATTTTTCATTCTGCTATCAGTGTTGACGGGCATCGCCATGCTGCGTCACCGCGATGCACTGCGCCGCGACATCTTCTTGATGTTCGCCGCTCAAGCCGTACCATTCTACATGCAGGTGCTGGCACCGCTGTACGTTACCACCTCCTCCACCGACACGCTGATCGCCATCTGGTTTTTCGGCTGGTGCGCCTTCACTGCGCAGCCCTATCTGCAACTGCGCCTCGTGCGTTACTTCCGACCGCTGCCGTTGTGGATCAGCCGTGCTGCCTTCGTCACCATGTTGATCTACTGGGGGCTGGTGTACACGCACATTGCACAGCCAACGCGCTGGATCACCTACCTGATGGTCGCCTATTTCGCGGTGCTAGATAGTTACGCGGTGGTCAGTTTCGTGCGTGGGGCGCTGACCAGCTCCGGCGTGATTCGTGTGCGGCTGCGCTTCGCCGCGCTCGGTTCCGCACTGATGACGGTGATCCTGCTGCTCACCGCCGCACAAAGCCTTGATCCCACCTTCATCCCCGACATCACGCTCAATCTGGTGCTGGCGATCAGTTCGGCGCTGTGCTACTACGTGGCGTTCGTGCCACCACGCTGGCTGCGGCAGGTCTGGCAACTCCGCGAACTGCGCTCCTTCCTGCTGCACTCCGCGATTAGTCAGGCGACAGCAGCGGAGAAAGCTAGATCGGCAGCGCTGCATCAGGACTTGTGTCAGGCAGCGATGAGCACCATGAACGGCAGTGCTGCCGCCATCGTAGATCAGAATCCGAGCAGCGGCGTCTGGTCGGTACGCTGGATCAGCGATCCCGCCGCGCAGCCGCTGATCAGTGATGGCGCGGCGGCATTCGCTGAAGCGTGGAGGAAGCGTCAACCGCTGGCGCTGCGTCGTCTACGCCAGCAGTCTAGCGAGGCGAACGGCAAACAACTGCTGGACAAGATGCAGGCAGAGATGGCGCTGCTCGCCCCTATCGCCACCGATTCACATGCGTGGGGACTGCTGATTGTCTTTCTGCGGCATGGCAGTTTGTTCATCGAAGACGATCTAAATATGTTAGGACTGCTGGCACAGCACAGCGCCATCGTGCTTGAGAACAACTTACTGGTAGAGGAACTGCGCGGTTATTCGCAGCAGCTTGAACACACCGTTGAGCAGCGCACCGCTAGCCTCAAAGAGAGCGAGGAGCGCTACCGCCAGATCGTAGAAACGGCGCAGGAAGGTATCTGGGTGCTGAATGCCGGACATAAGACTCAGTTCGCCAATCCCAAAATGGCAGAGATGCTGGGCTATTCCATCGCGGAGATCGAAGCGTTGCCGCTGAGTGCGTTACTGGATGGAGCAAGCGCCAGCAGTGCCATCGTTGATCCAGCCAGCGGGCACTTTGCTCAACTGTCGCAACATGAGGTCAAACTTAAGCGCAAAGATGGCGCTGAAGTATGGACGCTGATCTCGACCAGCGAATTGCCCATCGATAAAGAGCAGGAACACGGCGTGATGGCGATGGTGGTCGACATCAGCGGACGTAAGCACAATGAAGAAGAAATCCGCCGCTTGAATGCCCAGTTGGAACAGCGGGTGGCTGATCGTACTGCCGAGTTGAGCATGGTCAACCGCGAGTTGGAAGCGTTCAGCTATTCCGTCTCTCACGACTTGCGTGCTCCACTGCGGGCGATGAATGGCTTCAGTCAGGCACTGATCGATGATTATTCACCTGTGCTGGACAAGCATGCGCAAAATTATCTGGATCGCATCTGCACTGCCTCGCAGCGGATGGGGGTGCTGATCGATGACCTGCTGCAGTTGTCGCAGATTTCTAAAGTGTCGCTGCGACTGAAAGAGGTCAACCTCAGCCAGTTGGCGCGCGAGATCATCGCTGACCTGAAGGAAAGCCAGCCAGATCGCCAGATTGAGATCAGGATTGAGGAAGGCTTGCAGGCACGCGGCGATGAGGGGTTACTGCGCGTGGTGCTCAATAATCTGCTGGGCAATGCGTGGAAGTATTCGCGCAAACAGTCAGCGCCTGTGATTGAATTCGGCGCGACCCGGCAGGAGGGCAAGAACAGTTATTACGTGCGTGACAACGGCGCGGGATTCGACATGGCGTACGTCGATAAGCTGTTCGGTGCGTTCCAGCGCTTGCACACCTCCAACGAGTTTGAAGGCACGGGGATCGGCTTGGCGACGGTGCAGCGCATCTTGCATCGGCACAGCGGCAAAATCTGGGTAGATGCCGCCGTCGATCAGGGTGCGACGTTCTATTTCACGCTGCCGTGAAAGCACTGGAACTTTTGCTGTGACTCGACCACGAAATTAAACCAGTCTGTCTCATCCGCATAGGCGAACGCAGCAATGATTAAGGCTGGCAGCAACCTTAATCTACGTGGTTTTCCCAATGTACAACTGAGACAAATCAGTTCATGCTGTAGACATGTGTTGTCAACTCCAATTAGCAACGGGGGCTGACCGCTGCCTCTGTTCACAAGCTCGGAACACTGATGCTTGGGGCAGTGATTCCTGCGGACAGCGCAGCAAGGGGCAAAACATCTATGAGCAGTGAACGCGGCTATGCTCCGCTAACCACCTACCTGCAGCAGGAAACAACCAACGATGTGGTGCTGACATTTGACGTGATTGAACGGATTCTGGGTAAGGAACTCTCGCCCGGCGCTTATGAACACGTCAATTGGTGGGATGACATGGCTCCCGTCGTTTCCGATCAGGCGCGTGCGTGGCTAGACGCCGGATGGCATGTTGATGAGGTCAATCTGGCGGGTAATTGGGTGAAATTCAGGCGCGACTAAGCTGAATTGCAAGTCAGGTAGGTGTTGGGTGGGTTTGGAATCCCATTGACATCAAACTTAGACCAATAGCATTCTAAGCCGGGAACTAAAGCAGCCCGGCTACACTAAAACTACGGGTCAAAGACGGCTGAAGCCGCCTCCTCATGTGCAAACGTCGGTTCGATGGCGTGGTCACGAACCTGCGCTAGTTGGGGAAGCCAATAAAACGGACTTCAGTCGGCTTTATTGGCTTCCCCTGTAGCCGTAGTGCTTTAGCCTCCGGTGATCGATCCACCGCCTATCGCCCTGACGTAACGCCGACGAGCCGCGCCCCATCTGCTGAAATTACGTCATTACTTCTTCGCCGCGGCTTCCATCAGCGTCTGGATCAGCGGCACCATCTCGGCGGGGTTAGGATGGATGCCCTCGATCAGCAGTGCGTTGCCGTAAAGCGCCTCCATCAATTTGCCCGCCAGCGCCGCATCGTCCATCTCGCTCAGGTTGCGGATCAACTGGTGTCGCGGGTTGATCTCTAGGATGCGCTTGGGCGCTTCATACTCCTGCCCCAACGCCCGATAAACGCGCTCCATATCCGCGCCGAAACCCTTATCAGCGGACACCAGACGCGCGGCGCTCTCCGTCAGCACCTTCGACTCGCGCACCGACGCCACGCGATCACCGAGTGCATCCTCGAAGCGCGTGATCAGCGTTTGCAGCGCGGCATCTTCAACGGCGGGTTCTTCCGGCTTGTCCTCGTCTGCCTTATCCTTCTCCGGTAGCTTCAGATCGGCATCGGAGGCGTTATGCAGCTTCTTGCCGTCAAATTCCGGCAGCGCGTTGATCATGAAGCCGTCGATGGTATCAGTCATCAGCAGCACTTCGAGGTCACGCGACTTGAACGCCTCCAGATGAGGACTGTGAGTGATCGCGTTCACGTCGGTTCCCAAGAGGTAGTAAATCTCCTCTTGCCCTTCGCTCATGCGGCTGACATACTCCTTGAGCGATGTCCAACCATCGGCTTTCGAGGACTTGAAACGCAGCAGATTAGCGAGTTTGTCTTTGTTGGCGTTGTCAGTGATCACGCCCTCTTTGATCAGGCGTCCAAACTCCGCCCACAGCGCGGCGTACTTCTCCGCATCTTCTTCCGCCAGATCGCCGATCTCGCTGATCACTTTGTTGGTGATGGTCTGCTTGAGGCGCGACATCAGGCGGTTCGATTGCGCGGTCTGCACCGTCTC
>JAHBVK010000107.1 GCA_019637555.1 Anaerolineae bacterium | reverse complement strand
CGGGCGCGTGGCGTCGGCGTGATCCTGATCACCCACAATCCGCATCACGCCTACCCGATTGGCGATAAGTTCACCATCCTCAAACGTGGCAAAACGTTAGGTACGTACACCAAAGACACGCTCTCGCTGGAAGAAATGATCCGTATGATGTCCGGTGGTGAAGAACTCGAACGCCTCGAACACGAATTGCGCGAGATCGGTGGCAGTGGTGTCAGATCGATGGTAGGTGCAAGTGCGGCGACTGGACGGTGATCAGAAGATGTGACGCTAGTGTCAGGAGGGAATGACCTTCGAGATAGCTAAAGCGCCATGCAATAGCGAACCAAAGGTCATTCCCATCTCCTACTTACTACTCAAACTTTCGAGGGTGATTTACTCCCATCATACTGTACATGCGATCTAGCTTTTGACCAAGACCACCGTACCAGTATTGGGAATAAAGGCGCATGTATAGCCTTGTTGATCCTTGGACGCTAACAGTTGCGGCGTGCGCGGTGCTTGAGTTGCATCCAGATAAATGAAGCGTCCTTTACCTTGCAAGCATACCTGTGCGGCGTTCGGGAATGTAGTTGTGCCATTGGGGACAAAAATGTCCACAGCCTGAATCACGCCCTGCGCGATAATATCGGCATTCCCGATTTGTGAGGCGGCAGCAGCGTTAATCAGCGTGCCATTCTTGGCCAACACGCGGCAATAAATGTTCATGCCGGGAACACTAGCACGAACAATTGGCGTGGTCGAACCATCGAAGTCACCGCACAGGGGCACAGTCATCATTGCTGCAACGGATGCCGTGATAGAAATGGCGATCACCGCTTCCGGGCTGGCAATGCCACCGATTGCCGTCGCCCCTCCCGTTACCAGATTGATGCTATACAGTGTTGAATTGATGGAGGCAAAGGCGTTATCTGTCCCTGTACGATCTGACATAATATCGAAGCTGGTCAGATCGCCAGCATCGACCCCTAGTGCGCCAACAGTGTTCAGCGTGCCGGAGTTAGGCGGGTTCTGAGTCACCAGCACATCCTGCGCCGCATCTATGTTGTAGAGTACGGTACTGCCTGCGCCGCCGAAATTATTAGTATAGGCAGAAGCGACTACTTGTGGCGTGGCGTTGGCATTAGCATCTGTCGATGCATAGGTGATCGTGCCATCAACAGCTGCAACGGCACCGTTAATTGGATTCAGGCGTAAGTCTTGTCCTGCATCACTGACAAGGCGGATACGATCAACCGTAGGATTGAAATCGAAGCCAAACGCGCCACCTGATAGCCCCGGATTGAGTGAACCGTTACCGATTGCTGATGCCGCACCTGTAGTCACATCTAGCACGTACAAACGGTTGGCATTACTGATTGCGGTAAGTTTTCCATTGACAGGACGAAAATCGATCCCCAAAATGACTTCTCCAGCGGATAGCCCCTTGATGGGGATGGAAGACAACAAGGTACCCGGCGACCACGCATTGAAACTGATCAGCGTGTTGGCTGTGGTGACCGCGAATACGATTGGATTACCTTGTGCGCGGAGGGGAGAGCGGGGGAAGAACGCCAACGTCAAAACTAGGGACAAGACGAGAATCGATGACAATACTCTGTGTCTGGACATCACATACCATCCTCTACTCTAGCCAATTGATTCAGACAAGGCTACGGATAGATGCAAATGTCCAGATTTGTGAAGTCAGTTAGATTTAGCGGATACTCATGTTGGGAGACTACTAGATCAGCTTGTTCTTTAGCTTGCCTAAGCAGTCAATTTCAACGGTGTAGGCGTTACCGGGTTTCATCCACACCTTGTCAGTACGTCCCGCGATCACCCCTTCGGCTCTACCTTCCCACCGCCCGCTGCCGATCCCGCGCTGCCAGAACCGCTAGAACTACTGCTACTAACACCGCCACCGCTATTATCCTGAAATGCTACCAAGAACCGATTCAACAGCTTGACGATGATGTTCTGCTGCCAACCGACCACAAACGCCAGCAGCCAGATCACCAGTGGCGCGGTGTCTTGACTCACATCGGGATTAGTCGCCAGCCCCGGCGTGAACGACGATGCCGCCACCACGAAGAACACAAACGTCACCAAGCCGAGCAGTCCGCCTAACACCGGATTGATCAGATACCACGCCAGATGCACCGGATCGAAGTCACGCTGCACGCTGGTGTGCTGATGCAGCGCCATCGCACCATTGAACAACGCGCCTAATACCCCGAACAAGATCGGCGCATACGCCAGCTTGAGAATGGGTATCTGGTCGGGGATTAGCGCCCGATATTGGTTGTTGAAGTTGATCGCCACAATCCAGCCGATCAGCCACAATGCGTAGTACAACAGCAGGCGCGGGCGGTATCTGTGCGTGTCATCATCGATCCGCTGTTCGCGCTTGAGATCGGCACGTACCCGATACATGATCTGCTTTGCCTCGTCATAGTTGGCAGCGCCTTTGAGCAGCAGCGAACTGGCGTATAGCAAATCCTGTTGATAGGTATCCGTCGGTGCGCGATCCGCCCGCACATTCTGGATCACTTCCTCTTGCAGCGCCTCAAGCTGATTCCACAACTCGCGCAGCCGTTGATTAGTCACGAACATATCCAGCAGCTTGGTATCCGGCTCGTCCTGCAATTCCGGCTTGAACAGATCGCGCGACGATTGCCGCAGTGCAGGCGCAGCGCCAAACGGCTCGACCAGCGCCCGCGTCCGCGATTCATCGATCAGTTCGGTGCTGGTTAGCATCCCGCCCACGCCGTCGCTAGTTGACGCTATCGACTGTGTAACCGACTCCGATGAGGAATACACAGGCGGTAGCACTTCCGGCGTGGTCGGCGTCAGCGCCTCCACTGCCGGATCAGGCACATAGTCGCTATCTGAAGGCATAGACGAAGCATTCGGATCGGGTAATGGATCGTGAGGTAGCGAAGTGGTCATAAACTTATCTCTACTCTGTAAGGCTATTTCTCTATCTGACTTAGCGCCTAACTCGCATGGCACACTCAGGCTGAAGCTTTCTGCAATTGAATAGCTTTAACGATCAAATCGCGCAATTCATCCGCAATATCTGGCGGTGGATTACCTGCTAATGCCATTGCAACCAATCTTTCCGCCTCACGAACTTCGTCGCAGTCCAACGCTAAAGTTGCCGCACTTCTGAGCAATACTGAGCGTGTTGGCTCATTTGTCAACTCATTGGCTACTGCTAACGCCGCCTGAGTCTCCAAAGCGTAAGCCTGTTGAAATTTCTGTTTAGCAATGCTTTCATCACCTGCCCGTCGAGCTGCAAAGGCTTCATCCACTAATTGCATGGCTTGATCGTGCCATTCTCGTACCTTATTCATTAGGTTATGCCTTTTCTACTCGTGCTATCGGCACACTAAACTCTACCACGATAACATAGACAGGGGATGCTTCGGAGACTCGACGCACCTGCTTAAGTTTCGTACTCAGACGAGTCGCTATATCTCTTGCTGCACCGTGCCGAATGCCAGAAACTTCCAAACGTGTCTTCCTCTGAAATATTCCTGAGTCTGGTGAAACTTCCTCGCCAAGCCAATAGTCAAAGCCCGTCCCCTTGCGTGAGCGTTCTATTACCGTTAAGTTCAACAACAAACGCGCCAGAAGAATCGCAATCGCATACGCCGCTTGTTCCGTTGTTTCCGTCTCATCATTCCAAGTTCTGAGCATTTGATCTGTGACTTCCCAAGACCAACTTAGCGCAAATGCTGTATTGAATGAGCCTTCCACAACCAATGAGATGTTGGGCTGATGATTGGATGAAGCCAAACATACTAGGCAAGCCTCTACCAATGTCGCGCCAAATGAAGGAGTAATTCCGGGTGTGCCTTGTGTGAGGCTTTCTAAGACAATTATCTGATCTGGCATAAGGTAACGCGCCGCTGACTTCTATAGATCCCGTATAGATCGTATTTCTAATAATTAAGACTTGTCCTCGCAAGTTTACCATTGCTTGCGTACACGCCCATTAACCACTAGACTTTAGGCGCATGGCTAGAGGGAAAAAGCACTTATGACAGATTCTTCCGGATCTTCGGGCTTAATCGGACGCAAGATCGGGCAATATACAGTCACCGCGATCTTAGGTACGGGCGGCATGGCGTCGGTTTACCGTGCGCGGCAGGAATCTGTCTCGCGCGATGTTGCGATCAAAGTGATGGCGACCAATTTAGCGGAGAACCCCGAGTTTATTAAGCGCTTCGAGCGTGAAGCCCGCACCTTTGCTGCCCTCGATCATTCCAATATCGTCAAGCTGTTCGATTACGGTCAGAGCGAAGGGTTAGTCTATCTGGTCATGCAGTTGATGACGGGCGGCAGTTTGCTGCAACTGGTCAATCAAGGACCAATGCCACGTGAGCGCGTCGTCCGCATTACCACGCAGCTTGCCGACGCCCTTGATTACGCCCACGAGCAAGGACTCATCCACCGCGACCTCAAGCCTGCCAATATTCTGCTCGATGCGCGTGGCAATGCGCTGCTCACCGATTTTGGCATCGCCAAGTTAATTACGCAGAACAGCGTCAACCTCACTGCGACCGGCTTGGTCATGGGTACGCCCACTTACATGTCGCCAGAGCAGTGGCAGGGCGCGGCACTAGACGCTCGTTCTGATCTCTATGCGCTTGGCGTCATTATCTACGAGATGCTGGCGGGGCAAACGCCCTTCCGCGCTGATACGCCGTTCGCCTTGATGCACAAGCATGTTTTTGAATCCGCGCCGCCGATCCGTACTTACCGCCCCGATATACCGGATAGCGTTAACTATGTGCTAGATCGAGCGCTGGCAAAAAGTCCCGGTGATCGCTTCGGGACAGCAGGCGAATTGGCTCTGAATTTAGCTGAAGCAATGGGTCCACTCCAGCCTGCCGCCAGTTCACGTCAGCATGTGATTCCGTCAGACGCTACCTCACCTTATTTATCGCCTGTCACGCCACCCGGAACAGCCAGCGGCGGCAGTAGCGGGACGCCGCCGGGGCGCACGCCGATTCTCGGCTCTCCGGTGTCCCCTACGCCAACTTCTGGTTCGTCAACGGTGCGGCAGTCGGAAAATACCTATTCCTTTCCCGCCGTCACGCCCGCGCGCCGAGGACTCGATCCTCGCCTATTGCTTGGGCTTGGCGCGGTAGCACTGGTTGCCATCGTGATTATTGCCTTCCTAGCCACGCGCGGTGGAGGCGGCGATACGACGCCAACCATTGAAGCTACGTCTGCTGTTGCAGTGCAGCCCACCGACGGCAGCATCGTCATTGAGAACGGCACCCCTACGCCCGCAACTGAGTCAACCACTGAACCAGCAGCAGCGACGAATACCGAAGCCGCCAATACGCCCACAGGCGAACCTGCAACACCTACTGAAGCAGCGACGTCCGGCGCACTGATCGTAGAAAACACTGCCACACCGACGTACACACCGTCGGAAACGGTTGATGTACAGGCAACGCAGGGAGCAATTGATTTAGCGACTGCCAATGCAGGAGCTACGGAAACCGCCAATGCCGTCGCCTCATTTACGCTGACTCCTACCGATACGGATACTCCGCAACCGACGGCTACCAGCACCTTTACGCCGACTTTTACCGAAACGCCAACCGCTACGTTCACGTTGACCCTAACCTTTACCTTCACACCCACATCGACGTTCACGCCTAGCGCTACGCCAACGGAAACCGCCACGCCAACGCCAACGCGCGTTCCGCCCGGTCCGATCACCTTGGCGAACGTCTCTGCCGTGGAGCAGATCGGGACAGCGGGCAAGGGCACGCTCGACTCCGTCGCCTATTCCTCACAAGGGGATATTGCCATCTCCGGTGGTTTCGGGATCACCCTCTACCCGCGCAGCAATGGGACGCCTGTGCAATTGGAAGGTCCAACCGCGCTGGTGGGTCGCATTGCCTTCAGCCCCGATGCCACCATGTTAGCGTCGGTAGATAAGGATGGCGCGATCTGGCAGTTCGAGATTCCATCTGGTAAACAGGTGCGTAAAGTGGGGCAGTACACAGGTGAAATGCAAGCCGTCGCCTTCAGCCCCGATAGCAAACGCCTAGCCACTGGCGGACTCGATCAGATCGTGCGCGTCTGGGACGCCGCTACTGGCGACCTCATCCGCGAATTGGTCGGACATCAAGGACGTCCTTGGGCAGTCGCCTTCGCGCCGGATGGCAATCTCTTGGCATCGGCAGGCGCGGATAACGTCGTGCGTCTGTGGAACGTCAGCACGGGAGCACAGATTGGGCTACTCAGCGGACACACCAATTTCGTCTTCGATCTAGACTTTAGCCCCGATGGTACACATATCGTTTCCGGCAGCCGCGATGCCACGGTGCGCGTATGGGAAGTAGCAACACAAAACGAAGTTCTGCAAATGCTGCATGACGCTGACGTTTGGGCAGTTCATTACACACCGGACGGCAGCCAGATCATTAGCGCTGGTTGGGATGCCACTATCCGTGTGTGGGACGCTAACAGCGGCGCGGAAATCCACAGATTCACTGGACACAATGGACGTATCAACTACGCTACAGTGACTACTGACGGTAGTCGCGTACTCTCGGTTGGTTACGACGGTACGCTGCGCGCATGGCAGATCAGCACCGGACAAAGCCAGACTCTCTTGGAAGGTTACTCTGCTACCTACTACGGTGTAGACATCTCGCCTGATGGCAGTATGGTCGCCGCCGCCAGTTGGGATCGTCACGCGCACGTTTGGGACTTAACAACGGGCACCAAGATCAGCGACTCGCAGGCAGAACTAGCCGGACTGGGTTTCGATGTCGCGTTCTCACCAGACAGCAGTACACTGGCATTCGTCGGCGGTGGCGACAAAATCTACCTGATCGATCCGCGCACAGGCGAGACCAAACTGGAATTGCAGCGCGAGGGTTATCAGACTCAATCTGTCGCCTTCTCGCCAGATGGAACGCTGCTCGCTGTCGGGGTCTTCACTTCCGAGACTGATACCAACAACATCTGGCTCTACGATCTGAACACCAGCCAATGGCGTGAACCTCTCGCGTCGCACAACGGTGTGATCTGGGGTGTTACCTTCAGTCCCGACGGTTCGATCTTAGCGTCGATTGGTCGTGATGGCTCTACACTGCTATGGGATGTGGCAGCAGGTACCTTACTCAGACCATTGCAGGTCAGCAGCGCCGAAGTGATTGGTGTTGCCTTCTCGCACAGCGGTAAATACTTAGCTACAGCAGGCGGCGATAAGATTGTGCGTTTGTGGGAAGTGGAGACGGGCAATCTCGTCTGGCTAAACTCCGACTTTGATGAATTCAACACGCGCATTGCCTTCACCGCCGATGACAGCGTACTCGCCGTCACCAACGCCAACGGCACGATCAGTATTCTTGATGTAGCGACAGGTGATCGTGTGGCGCTGCTGCCCGGTCAGGGGTTTGTGGCGGAAGATGTGGTCTTCTCGCCCGATGGCAAGATTCTAGCTTCTGTTGGCTGGGATGGCATCATTCGGTTGTGGGGCATACCGGAATAGGAAAATGTCGAACGCAGATAATGTTCATCGTTGTGGCTGGGCAAGTCTGACCGAACCGCTGTACGTCGCTTATCACGATAACGAGTGGGGCGTGCCCAACCACGATGAAAAATCGCTCTTTGAGTTTGTTGTGTTGGAGGGAATGCAAGCCGGATTAAGCTGGATCACCATCCTCAAAAAACGGGATAATTTCCGTGCAGCTTTCGACGGCTTTGATCCGCAGGCAGTAGCGCAATATGATGACGCCAAGATCGAAGCTCTGATGCAAGATAAAGGCATCGTTCGTAACCGTATGAAGATCATTGCGGCGGTGCAGAACGCACGATCATTCCTTCAGGTGCAGCAGGATTTTGGTAGCTTCGATAGCTACATCTGGAAGTTTGTCGGCGGTGCACCGATCCGCAATCAGTGGCGCACCTTAAAGGATATTCCAGCAGAAACAGTTGAGTCCCGACGGATGAGCAAAGACCTGCTCAAACGCGGGTTCCGCTTTGTCGGACCGACTATCTGCTATGCCTTCATGCAAGCCTGCGGTATGGTCAATGATCACGTCGTTGACTGTTTCCGTCACGAGCAAGTCTAGCATCGTACTTAGTTTATTCAGCAATCGTTTTTTACTTATGCTACAGGACACATGACCAACGAACCGCAAGAGACAAGCAGCGGTGTTTACGTAGATTCTGCGCAAACCTACCGCCTTACCTTTATTTCCCTCGCCATCGGCTTGATCATCGCCATTCCGATTGGCTTACTGCTTCTAAGCCTGCGCCAACCGCTGACCACAGACTCCTCGACGGACAGCGTTCAGTTTTCACTTGGTGCGCTCATGCTGCCAGCGGCAGCCTTGAGTGTGGTGCTGATCTTGGCATGGGCAGTTTTCCGTTTGCCCGTCCGTCTGGCACAGCGTCAGAATATTATCCTCGATCCCGAAGTCTGGCCCTGGACGGGGGCGGTATCACTCGGTATTTTGGTCGTCGTTGGCTTCGTCGCCGCTATATTCTTTGGATTGATCTGATGTACGCAACAACTGAAGGCACACGTCGTTTTGTCGATGCACAGCCAGAGCCACGCCGCGATCATTATCGCCAGTCGGCGGATGGTTTGTGGCTGCCTTCCATCGGCGTAGGTACGTATCTCGGTGAAGCCACTGACGCCGATGATACCCATTATCGATCCGCCTTCACCCGTGCGTGGACGATGGGCTGCAACATCTTCGACACGGCGATCAATTACCGCCACCAGCATAGCGAACGCGCGCTCGGATCTTGGCTGCATCAAGCGTTCGACAATGGCACCCTAGACCGCGACGAGATCATCCTTTGCACCAAAGGCGGATTCGTGCCCTTCGATTCCGTTGTGCCTGACGATCCGCGTAAATGGGTCTACGAAACCTACATCGCCAGTGGCATCGCCCACGCCAACGATTTCGCCGCCAATTATCAACACTGCATTGCGCCCGGATTCCTCGAAGCGATGATCGATCAGAGTCGCAGCAATCTTGGTGTTGAGTGCATCGATGTTTATTACCTGCACAATCCCGAAACGCAGCATATTTCCTTCAGCCATCAGACTTTTCGCGCCCGCATCTTGGATGCCTTCGAGACGCTAGAGGATGCCGTCGCCAATGGACTGATCCGCAGCTATGGCATGGCGACGTGGGCAGCCTTCCGATCTCTGCCTGATGCACCGGATTACCTGTCGCTGACGGAAATGGTGGGATTAGCTGCGCAGGTTGCCGGACAGGATCACCACTTCCGCTACGTGCAGCTTCCCTACAATCTGTTTATGACCGAAGCCTTTGCGTTGGAAAATCAGCAGATCGGGGAAGAATTCACCAGCGCCATCAACGCGGCGGAAGAACTAGGCTTGACGGTGATGACCAGCGCCTCGTTGCATCAGGGCAGATTAGCCACGCCGATCATGGCGCAGCTTGCCGAATTCCTGCCCGATCTAGAGTCGCACGCGCAGATGGCGATCCAGTTCGCGCGCTCGACTCCCGGCGTCACTACCGCGCTCGTCGGCATGAAGCAGATCGATCACGTCCGCGATAATCTCGCGCTCCTCGACATCCCGCCAGCCGATGGTGATGACATCCGTCGTATGTTCAAGTTCGGGGAGTAATTGTTACTGGAAAGCGTTACACTAGATTAGTAGTGTTTTTGGTAATGATCTGAAGGATGAACGCTCTCCATGACTGATGCACCACTATCTCCGTTTGAGCGCATCAAGCAAATTGATTCTGACGGCAACGAGTTCTGGTCGGCACGCGATCTCCTCGACATATTACAATACGCAAACTACCTAAAATTCAAGAACGTTCTACTTAAAGCACAAATCGCTTGCGAAAATAGTGGGCATGATCCTGCGGAACATTTTTACCAAGCGGTAAAGATGATAGAAATCGGTCATAATGCCAAGCGCGAAGTTGAGGATATGCATTTGTCCCGCTACGCCTGCTATCTCGTCGTGCAGAACGCCGATCCTTCTAAAGAGGTTGTCGCGCTAGGTCAAACCTATTTCGCTGTGCAGACGCGTCGCCAAGAAGTGGCGGATGCAGCGTTAGCGGAACTCACTGAGGATCAACGTCGCTTGTTGCTGCGGCAAAAGGTCAAGCAACAGAACACC
>JAHBVK010000106.1 GCA_019637555.1 Anaerolineae bacterium | reverse complement strand
GCGGCGGGATATTAGTCGACATACCGACAGCGATGCCCGATGAACCGTTGACCAGCAGATTAGGGATCGAGGCAGGCAAGACCACAGGCTCTTGCAGTGAACCGTCGAAATTATCCGCGAATTCAATGGTGTTTCTCTCAATGTCGGTGAGTAGTTCCGTACCCAGCGGCTGCATCCGCGCTTCGGTGTAGCGCATCGCAGCGGGCGCATCTCCGTCAATGCTGCCGAAATTGCCCTGACCATCAACCAACTCGTAACGCATGGAGAAATCCTGCGCCATGCGCGCCATTGCCTCGTAAACGGCAACATCACCATGTGGATGGAACTTACCAAGTACTTCACCAACGATACGAGCGCTCTTACGATACGCCGAGTCTGGCGACAGTCCCATGTTGTACATCGCATAAAGGATTCGCCGATGTACAGGCTTCAAGCCGTCACGGGCATCGGGCAGCGCTCGCGCCACGATCACGCTCATGGCGTAATCAAGATAAGCCTCGCGCATTTGCTCGTCAATATTTACGGGCCGGATTAGGCCAGTAGTCATAGGTATTCCTCGAACCGTCGAACCGGGGTTATCGGCTATCGGCAATTTGGCGCGGTAATGATAGGTGATCGCTGCCGCTTGTGTCAACGCTGATAATCAGAACAGTAGTTCTAGGATTATATCCCGATAGACGCTGCACCGCAACGGCTCAAGGTTAGATTCTACCGACGACGCAGACGCGGGTCGAAGGCGTCGCGCAGACCATCGCCGATGTAATTAAGCGCCATCACTACTGTGAAAGTCGCCAAACCGGGGAAGAAACTGATCCACCACTGATCGGTGAAATCTAGCCCGTCTGCCACCATGCGACCCCATTCCGGCGTCTCCGGCGGCGATCCAAGACCGAGAAAGCTCAGACCAGCGAATACCAAGATAGCATCGCCGAAATCTAGCGTCGCGACGACAATGATCGAACTAATGCAGTTGGGCAGGATGGTTCTGACCAAGATGCGCCAATGAGGAACACCCACGGCGCGCGCCGCTTCCACATAATCGGCATGTTTTACGGTGAGGACAGCACTTCTAGCCACACGCGCATACTTGGGCCACGAGATCAGCGCGATGGTTAGGATAGCGTTGGTGATGCTTGGACCTAAAGCGGCAGCAATCGCCATTGCCAGAATGATCGACGGGAAGGAGAGAAATACGTCGGTAACGCGCATCAACAACTCATCCCATATGCCGCCAGCGTAGCCCGCTAGTGATCCAATCGATGTACCGATCATCAACGAAGCGACAACCGCTGCGAAGCCAGCCGGCAGCGTCAACCGCGCACCATAGATGACTCGGATCAGAATGTCGCGCCCCAACTTGTCAGCGCCCCACCAGCGTTCCGGACTTGGTGGCTGCAAACTGAAATCTAGGTCCTGATCCAGTGGACCAAACCGCTGCACTAGCGGTGCGACGATGGTAGCGACTATCCAGAATGCAATGATCAGCATCCCGATCAAGACGACAGGATGTGCTCGCAGCCAGGTGATGCCGCTTCTAAGGCGGCTGGCACTACTGGGCGCGGATGCGCGGATCGACAAGGTAGTAGAGGACATCGGTTATCAGATTGACTATTCCAAAGATGATGGCGATGAGCATCGCTACTCCCATAATCGCCGGAAAATCCAGCGAGGTGGCAGCGCGATAAGCGTAGAACCCGATGCCGGGCCAAGCAAAGATACGTTCCGTTAGCACCGCACCTGAAAGCAGTGTGCCGTAGGACAGACCGATTACAGTCAGCACCGGAATCAGCGCGTTGCGGAAGGCATGACGGTAATTAATCATGCGGGTTCGCAAGCCTTTGCTGCGTGCCGTACGGACGTAGTCTTCCTGCAGTGCTTCCAGCATCGCAGCGCGTGTGATTCGCGTGATCAATCCTAGACTGTACGTACTCAGGACTAATCCGGGCAAGATCAAGTGACCAAATGCGTTGCGAAACACATCCCACTGTCCAGCGAGAGCACTATCGATAGTGTACAAGCCCGTGACCGTCGGCGGAATTGGTATGCCCGTATCCAGCCGCCCTAAGCCCGGTACGATGCGTAGCGCATTGTAAAAGATCAATAGCGAGAGCAGCGCCATCCAAAAAATCGGAGTACTGATCCCGATCAGCGAGATGAAACGGGCAGCGTAATCGATAGGACGGTTGCGCCGCACAGCAGCCGCAACGCCAAGCGCCAAACCTGCTGTAGTTCCAATGACCGTAGCGAAAGTGGCGAGTTCTAAGGTGGCTGGCAGGAAAGCGCGCAAATCCTCGATCACTGGACGACGATTGCGAATGCTCTTGCCTAAATTGCCGCTCAGAACATTCTTTAGGTAGGTCAGATATTGCACAGGCAGCGGCTGATCGAGTCCCCATTCCGCTTTGAAGGCAGCCACAATTGTGGGATCAGACATAGAACGCTGACTGAGATTCGCGGCAACCGGATCAGAGGGCACAAAGTGAGAGATGATGAAAGCGAGCAGCGTCATCCCGATGACCAGTGGAATAGTCAGTAGCACGCGCCGCAGAACGTAAAGGTGAAAAGGCATGAGCGACGATGATAATCCGATGGCTTGTTGCGTTGGTCGGTGAGTGATAGGGACAGGGGGTGATCCCTGTCCCTACGGGTTAGCCTATTAGCGGCTAAAGGTGGCGGGATTAATGCCCCAAAGTGCGTTGTAGGCGAAGCCTTTCAGATCGCTGCGAGTGCCGATCTGGTAGCCGGGCTGCACCAACGAAGCAAAGGGACTCTTATCCGCCCAGTAAGTCTGAATCTTGGCGAATAGTTCATCGCGCTTAGCGTTATCGGTTTCTGTTAGTACCGCATCGCGCAGGTCCTGAATTTCCTTATCGCTGTTCGCATTCGTCCACTTGGCACGCAAACCAACTTTCATTTCTGGCAGGAATTCAGCGTAGTTGATGGGATCGATGAAGTCCGGTCCCCACCACCATAGACCCATTTGATCCGTACCATCACGGTAACCAGCCAGCTTCACCTCGATGGTGCCGCCGCCCAGATTCACGTTGATGCCGATCTCTTTCAGGTCAGATTGAATCTTCTGCGCCAGAATGTTCATGTTCACGCCAGAATAAGTGGTATCCCAGTAGTTGAGATCGATGGTGATTTCGCCGACACCAGATTCCGCCATCAGGGCTTTTGCAGCTTCCACATCCTGCTTCAACGCCTTGTCTGAGCCGAAGGCGGTGGCGAAGCCGATGGGGATCAGCGATCCGGGAGTCTGGGCAGCGCCGCCAACGAGTTTCAGGATGCCTTCGTAATCAATCGCTAGGCGAACAGCCTTTTGTACAGTTGGATTGCTCAGTTCCTTACCAATCGTGGGGTCTTCATTCATGATCAGGAAGAATACGATTGGTCCAAGACCTTCCTGCACGGTGACATCTGGATTGCTGCGCAGACTGCTCATTTGATCAGCGCTCAGATCCATTGCCAGATCGATATCGCCAGCTTCCAGCGCGGACTTTTGCGTTGCCGCTTCAGGAATGTTATTGAGCACGATCTGTTCAAAGGCAGCAGTCATCGCACCACTGTAATTGGGATTCTTTGCCAGCGTGATTGACGTACCCTTTTCCCACGCGGAAAGGATGTAAGGACCACTACCAGCGGAATTAGCGCTCAACCATTCCTCAGCCGTATCGGTTGTCGCGGCGTCGGCAGCATCAGTGCCGCCGTGCTCTTTGACTACCGCGGAGTCGGTCACGCCGAAGCAAGGATAGACCAGTTTGGCGAGAATCGCGGGATCAACCTGCTTCAGCTTGATCACTACCGTCGCGGCATCAGGGGCAGTCACCGACTCAATCGTCGCAGCCAGTGAGGAAGGATTGCCCTTGCCGTTGATCAAGCGGTTGTAGGAGAAGGCGACATCATCAGCAGTGAGCGTGTTGCCAGAGGAGAACTTAACGCCTTCCTTTAAGGTGAAGGTGTAAGTCAGCGAATCCTCGGAGATCGTCCATGACGTTGCCAGACCGGGTATGATCTCATCCACGCGATCTGCGGGGAAGGTCACCAGCGTTTCATAGATCGACATGAGCACAGAGGCTGACTCTTGTTCATAGGCATGCGCCGGATCGAGTGAGATCGCATTAGAGGCTAAACCAATAACAAAAGTGGAAGACTGTGCCCGTGTGGACTGCACGCCAGAGAGGCTAATGCCAATTAGCAGCAGTGTCATGAGGAGGAGTGTAAGCTTCTTCATGAATTACCTCGATGAAATTACTTGTTGTTGTTGAGCGAGAAGCCTATATATAGTAAATCTTCTGAACGAACGTCGCTATAATTTCCCTTCATCACTTCACCATTTGGTCAATTCAATGAGGCATACAATGGATTACCCTGCACGTATTGAGCGCTTACGCCAACAAATGGTCGCATCCGGGATCGACCTGGTATTCCTTCCAATCTCTGCTGACTTGCAATATCTGACTGGCATCCCCCGCGACATGCCCAATTTCGGCGCGACACTGTATCATGGACGATGGCTAGAGGGCGCATTCATCGGCAAAGAAGCTGGTCCGATCATTACCTTGCCCCGCATGACGGCAGAATTTCACGCCCCACAAGTATCGCTGGGCGAGGTACGTGTCGTGCCAGAACGCGGCGATCCATCTGTGCTGGCGAAGGAAGTGCTGTCGCTGTTCAAGTTATCGGACAAACCTCGAATCGCTATCGGCAATTTCGCGTGGGCGGAAAGTGCCGTGATGTTGCAGGGCTTGCTACCCGGCGCGATCTTCTCCAATGCGTCCGATCTGACGCGTCCGTTGCGCCAGCTCAAATCTGCGGACGAGATAGCGGTAATGCGCGAGGCGGGAAAAGTCACCGAGCAAGCGTTCGCGGAAGTACTCAAGCAGCTCAAGCAGGGCATGACCGAAAACGAGATTTGCGCCGAAGTCGATTTCCAACTCAAGCGACATGGCGCAATCGCCCCTTCCTTCACAACGGCGATGTACAACAGTGGTCCTAATCATCTGTTGGGCTTGGGGCACGAGAATCAGAGCAAAAACAAACCCTTAGTCGCTCCCGTGTCACTATTATTCGATTTCGGCGCAGCGTATGAGGGTTACTGCTACGACTATGGACGCACCGTATTCTTTGGAGAGCCGACAGCCGAGGCTCAGCGAATTTATGACACGATCATGGCATCACAGCGGGCGGGCATCGCGGCATTGAAAGCAGGCAGCGCCACTTGTGAGCAAGTGGATCGTGTGGCACGCCAAGTCGTTGTGGATGCAGGATACGGACAGTATTTCCGTCACCGCCTCGGACACGGCATCGGCATGGATGTGCATGAGCCACCCTTTCTGACCGAAGGCGATACGACCCTGCTGCAGGATGGAATGGCATTTACGATTGAGCCTAGCATCCTGATCGTGGGCAGCTTTGCGGCGCGCGTTGAGGACATCATCATTGCACGTCCAGATGGTGGCGAAGCGCTCACCTCTGGCTGGCAGACACTGACAGTTGTGGCATAAGTACGAAAATTAAGAAAGACAAGGAATAAGCAAATGACCGATCCGCGTGTACAAAAACTGGCACATACACTCGTCAATTACTCCGTTGACCTTAAGTCAGGTGAAACGGTCTATCTAACGGGTGATCTCTCGGCACTGCCGCTGATCCGCGAAACCTATAAGGAAGTGATCAAAGCGGGCGGTTTATGCATCCTGCGCTACGACGACGGCGAAATGGACGATTACTTCATCCGTAATGCCAACGACGACCAACTAAAATGGATTTCACCAACTGAACGCTGGGCATCCGAAGATGTTGATGTGCGTATCTTTATCCGTGCCAGTAGCAATACGCGACGTGGCACCAGCACCGATCCCAAGCGGATGGCGCAGTTCATGGCGGCGCGTGGGCATTTAGCGAAAACGCGCTTCGAGCGCACCGCAGCAGAAAAGCTCAAATGGACACTGACGCAGTTCCCGACGGAAGCATACGCTCAGGAAGCTGACATGAGCTTGGAGGAATTCGAGAACTTCGTCTACGGCGCGACTTTTGCTGATCAACCCGATCCCATCAAGTGCTGGAAAGACTTACAGGACGGTCAACAGAAGTATGTGGACTGGCTGAAAGGCAAAAAGCATGTACAGGTCCGCGGTCCCAATGTTGATCTGACCTTGAGCATTGAGGGACGTACTTTCATCAACTCTGGTGGCACGCACAATATGCCCAGCGGTGAGATCTTCACCGGACCTGTAGAAAATTCGGTGAACGGTTGGATTCGCTATACCTATCCGGCGATTCGCGAAGGGCGCATCGTAGAGGGCGTGGAACTGAAGTTTGAGGATGGCAAAGTAGTGCAGGCAAGTGCCAAGAAGAACGAAGAATATATGCTTACGCAGCTTAACATGGATGAAGGAGCGCGCTACGTAGGCGAATTCGCTATTGGCACCAACTACGGCATTCAGCGTTTCACTTCCAATATCCTATTTGACGAGAAGATTGGCGGTACGATGCACATGGCGCTGGGACGCGGTTACCCCGAAACGGGCAGTAAGAACGAATCCGCAATCCATTGGGATATGATTTGTGATATGCGTAACGGAAGTGAGATAAGCGTTGATGGAGAATTGTTGTATAAAGATGGGCACTTTATCATTTAATGGATGTTGGACTCATAGCTCATGAATCTACCGGCATGGCGTGAATGGAGTGCGCGAAACCGAGCAGAAACTACGGATACAGTGCGAACAAACAAGTCTAAACGCCAGCATGAGGCTTATCGACGTGCCCTCATCAACGTGATCAAGCCGCTGGTAGCGTTGATGACTGTTTTCGCGATGCTAGGTGCAGGGGAGTTTTATTTCCGCGTCATTCATCTCGAATCCGATGGTTTCTACATGACGATGATGGGGCAGCGCTGGTATCGAGAATGCTGGAATCCGTTGTTCACGCTCAGTAATCCAGCATATCCGGATGACAACGGTACAGTTGCCTACCGTGATCGGACTTGGACGGCAGATGATCTCATTGGCAAACGCAAGATCGTCGTGCTTGGTGACTCCTTTGCCGCAGGGCACGGTGTCTGTGACGTGAGTCAGCGTTTTAGCGATCAGTTGGGCGCACAATTGGGCAGCGACTATGCGGTGATGAACGCTGCACACAACGGCTGGAATACGCCGGAAGAAGCTTTTTTCGCCCGCTACTACCCTTTTGATCCCGACGTCGTGGTGTTGTCCTACTACCTTAACGACATTGCGCCAGCAATCGCGAGTACGCCAAATTCTACTATCAAGATTCCCGAGCTGTATGAACGCCCGGTCGATAATCTGACGGCACAATTGGTTAATCGATCCTATCTCGCGGATTACATCTACTGGCATGTCTTAGTGCAGCGCCAGTGGTCAGCCAGCGGCGAGAGCATTACCGACACCTACCTCAAGGCTTATAACGATCCGGCGATCTGGCAAACACACAGCCAAGAACTGCAACAGATCATTAATTGGGTACACAGCAAAAACGCCAAAATGATCGTTGTGGTCTGGCCCATTCTCTACAGCGTGGAGCAATCAAACGAGGCAGTGGATAAAGTTTCGCAGTTATTTCAGGCGCAAGGAATTCCCGTTATCAATACCGCTGACTTGTTCGCCGGGCGAAGCACCAACGACCTGATCATCAGCAATATCGACGCACATCCGAGTGTCTTTGCGCACACCGAAGTGGGCAAGGCACTCTATACTACGATCAAGCAGCTTGGTTGGTAATCATCACAAGGGCAGGTGATGAGGCAGCAGGAAGCAAAACTAGAGCGACTAGTTTTCCTCTTGCTGCCTTTTCCGTCGTTCATCACGTTTGTCGAACTTCGCCTGTATCTCCGTCTTGACCTCGCGTGATGATTCTTCCAGATAAGGAAAAGCCAGCCATGCATTCATCAGACCGAACAACGCACCAGTCACGGTGCGGAGTATCGGACTTGTTTCTCGTAACGGAAACAACGGCTGATTGAGCAATCCCGGCAGCGGTTGACTAAGAAGCTGGCTGAATCCGTCAATGCCGATAGGAACTAGACCCAAGATCACATACAACCACCACGGTACTGGACGCAGATGCTTACGCACTGTGGGGATACTGAAAATCAACCCGCCAGCGAACAAAGCCCAGTAAATCGCCACATCACGCTGACAGATGGCGACTTTATAACCCATTTGCTCATCACCAACGAACAACTGCGCTTGGCGACTGAGTTGCGTATCGCCCGTATAGCCCGCAGGTGGAGGCACACTCTTGGTGATTTCCTCAACGAATGCCTCGTACGGTACAAAATTGGGCAGTTGCGCGGCAAGGCGTGGATAAGCCGATTGCTCTCCAAATAGGAACCACGAGCGATACGCAAGTTGATGGCAGGTACCGCTATAAATAGTATAGATTCCCGATGCGATACTTGTCGCCCCTAACTTCATCAGGATCGGCGCAAGCACAGGCAGTCCTGCATATAGTCCGATCAACAGTAAGATGATCGTCAGCCAGCGCTTCGACCAACCCAACGCCCAACGGTTCAGGCGCACGGCAAGGGAATTATCGGCGGGTGGCTGCTGACGCTGACTCATGGCTTGACGCTTTCTCAACGAATTGGAGGCAAACTGCCGGACGTTAAATCAGGAAATAGCGATGCTTCTATTGTATCAAGTGTGCAGCTAGGAACCGAAGTCGCTTCCACTTGCGGCATTGGCGCATTTACATTGAAGTAGTTGTATGCCTGCCGCGAAATCTCCGCGATCAGTGGAAACGAGTCGTCGTAGTCTAGCCATGTTTTGTTGTGCAGCATCACCACCAGCACATAATCACCACCGGGGGTAGTCAGGATCGCTGCGTCTCCGTGTGTCTCATCGACCCAACCATACTTACGCGCTAGCGGAATATCCTGTGGCACACCGCCACCGATCAGCGCAGCGACACGGTTAGAGCGCATCATGCGCATCATCTGACGGCATTCATTCATGGTGATCTCGCCCGGAAAGGTAGTTATCAGCGGACCGGTTCCGTCAAGCGCACACTGATAGATGTCACCAAGCAGTAAACCGAGATCAGCGGGAGTCGCCTGATTGAACGGATCAGGATCGGTAATGGTCTGGTTTGCTTGCGTTTGGATACTATTCACTTGCTCAACGGTGGGCGCTGGCTGCCCGTTCACTTGCCCGACGAAGAATGGACCCACCAGAAACGTATTTTCAATGCCGAGTGCCCGCAAAGTCTGCACTACGAATTCCGCGCCGCGATACTCGTTGCCGCCACCAATAGTACGCAGTACGGCGTTGGAGGAGAGGTTCTCGCTGCATACGATCATATCTGCTGCGGTCTGCGCCTCTTGCAGCGTCGGAATATTGTTCAACTTACGGTAAAACGACACCATTACAGGTATTTTCATCAGGCTCATGCCGCTAAAAGCGACATTGGGGTTCATGGAATAACTCTCGCCTGTGCGTAGATCCATCAGGAACACCGAGCCTTGCCGCGAGGTGCTCGGATCAAATCCTTGCGCCAGCAGCAGATCGTAGATGTTGTTGGCGACGCCCGCCAAACCAGTGGGAGCTACACTTGTGCCGTTCCACGGCGCGAATGCGGTGACCACCATTGGCAGTGTGGGCGTCAAGGTAGGATAGCCGAAGTCAATCAAACTGGTGGTTGGTACACTGTTCAGGTTGCCGATGATCATCACCGCCGGGATGTACACCCAGCCCAGCTTACCGTTATAGTTGATCTCCAACCACTCTACCTGCGTGTGGCGTCGCGTTACCGGAAAACGCTCTCCAGCCTGCAATATCCCGATGCGCGGATAATCCACACCGGGACCGAAGCGCACATTCAATTCACCCTGTGCTTCGATCAGTACACCTGTTGCATTTTCAACAGTCGGTGATGCGCTTGTCCCCACCTCCGTTGCTGTTGCTCCAGTAATGTCTGAGGATGTTGCGGATGTCGGTGCCAATGTATCTGTTGGTATCACTGGACTAGCGTCGAACGAGGTTTCCGTGATCGGCACACTGTTGATGTTCCCCGTTACCTTCACTACATCGCGAAATACCCAACCTTGCTGCGACGAGGATAAAGCGATCACGATCCATGGATATAGAGCACTGCGTCCGGTCACGGGATATGCCG
>JAHBVK010000105.1 GCA_019637555.1 Anaerolineae bacterium | reverse complement strand
GATACAGCGCAGGCGTTTGCGGTGCTGTTGCCTGTACGCAGTGTCGGCGTGATGGGCGACGGGCGTACTTATCAGGAGGCGGTGGCGATCCGCGCTGTGACCACTGAGGATTTCATGACCGCTGATTGGTCGCGGCTATCCTTCGAGGTCTTGGCGCGCATCAGCAAGCGGATCGTGGACGAGGTGAAGGGGATCAATCGCGTAGTCTACGACATCACTAGCAAACCACCCGCTACGATAGAGTGGGAGTAAGAACTGATCGGCATTCCGTGCCGTCACGGTGGGCTAAAGGCGATAGTTGGTGCGAAGCAAACTGATTTCAAAATGTCGCCTACCATTTGCCATTTTTTTGCCATTTTCGCCGTTAAAAAAATGGCAAAAAATACCCCTCTCGAACCCTTCAATGGCGGAGAGGGGTAATCTCGATTCTCGCGCTTGATATGAGCCTTACTTCAACACACCGCGCCGAATCAGCAGCTTTTCGATCTCCACCGCCCAGAACACCACCGTACTCAGCACCAAGCAGATCAGCAGTTGCTCCAGCGTCAGCGGATTAGTGCCGAATAGCTCGTTGAAGAAGGGCAGATACGCCGCCAGCAGTTGGATCACCACCGTCACTACCACCGCGCCGATCAGCAAGCGGTTGCTGAAGAAGGGCATCCCGAAGATCGACTCGCGGTGCGAACGCAGCGCCAGCGCGTGTCCCATCTGCGCCACCGTCAGAAAGATGAACACCATCGTGTTCCACGCCGGACCACCATTGGAGGCACGCAGATCGCTGCCGTGCGCCCACAATGCCAGCAATGTACCCGTGATGCCCATGATCAAGCCGACCATGACGATATGCCGCGCCATGCCCCGCGCGAAGATACTCTCGCTCGGCGGATAAGGCGCACGCTTCATGCCACCCTTCTCTGCACCTTCTACACCTAGCGCCAGCGCAGGTACGCCGTCGGTGATCAGGTTCATCCATAGGATTTGCAGTGTGCTCAGAGGCAGCGGCAGTCCGGCAAGCTGCGTCGCTAACAGCACGAACAATTCACCGGTATTGCTCGCCAGCAGATACTTGACGAAGCGGCGCACATTCTCATAGATCGTGCGTCCTTCCTCGACGGCAGCGACGATGGTGGCGAAGTTGTCGTCAAGGATCACCATATCGGAGGCTTCTTTGCTCACTGCCGTACCGGTGATGCCCATCGCCACGCCGATGTCGCTGCGTTTGAGCGCGGGGGCGTCGTTCACGCCGTCGCCCGTCATGGCGACGATATGTCCCTTCTTTTGCAGCGCCTGCACGATTTGCAGCTTATTCTCTGGCGAAACGCGGGCATAGACGGCGACTTTTTCCACCGTGTTCTCTAGCTCTGTCTGCGTCATGGCGGAGAGTTCCAGTCCCGTCAGCGCTGTATCACCATTGGTAGCGATGCCTAGCTCTTTGGCAATGTTGAGTGCCGTCAGCGGATGATCGCCTGTGATCATCACCGGACGGATACCCGCCGTGCGGCAAATTTGCACCGCCTGCTTCACCTCCGCGCGCGGCGGATCGATGATCCCGACCATGCCGACAAAGATTAAATCGTTCTCCACCGCCTCGGCTGTCCACTCCTGCGGGCGATCATTGACCTGTTTGAACGCTAAGCCAAGCACGCGCAAGCCATCTGTTGCCAGATTATTGTTGGCATCGATTACGCGCTGCCGTAACTCAGGTGTCAGTGGTATGACCTCACCATCGATCCAGACGTGCTTAGTAACGGTCAATAAACTGTCCACGGCGCCCTTGGTCACGACAGTGTAGGTAACATCGGGATTGATCAGGTCTTCCAGAACTTCACGCTGCTCGTTGCGCAGTGACGCACGCTCGTTGAAGTTATGCACGGTGGTCATGCGCTTGCGGTCAGAATCGAAGGGTACTTCGCCTACGCGGGGCAGAAGCTCGTCAAGCCGATCCTTGCGTAAGCCGAACTTAGCCGCCGCGATCACAAGCGCACCCTCCGTCGGATCACCAACGGCTTTGTAATCGTCGGGGTTTTCGCCACGCTCAAGAATGGCATCATTTGCCAGTGCCGAGCCAGCCAGCAACAGCGCTTGCGAGCGATCATGAGGCTGCGCTTCATCTTCTGAAGTGAGCAGCGGCATTCCGCCCTGAATGACTTCGGTGATCGTCTCCTTGCGTCCGGCGACATCCACGACCACCACGGTCATCTTATTTTCGGTGAGCGTGCCAGTTTTATCCGAGCAAATCGTGGTCACTGATCCGAGAGTCTCAACGGCAGGTAGTTTGCGGATCAAGGCACGACGGCGCAGCATCCGTTGTGCGCCTAACGCCAGCGCGATAGTGACAACGGCGGGCAATCCTTCTGGAACGACGGCTACGGCAATCGCTACCGCGTTGATCAGGACGTCTTGTACCGCCGCGCCCGTCGCCAAGCCGATGAAGAAGGCGATTACCAGAACCACCAACGCCAGAATCAGCAGAGTCCTACCGACTTCTGCCATGCGTCGTTGCAATGGCGTGTCTTCATCTTCAACATCCTGAATCAAAGTAGCGATGCGTCCGAGCTGCGTTTTCATGCCCGTCTCAACCACAATCGCGGTACCACGCCCGTAGGTCACCGATGTGCCCATGAAGAGCATGTTGCGGCGATCACCGACGCCTACATTTTCCTCGCTTAGGGTGGAAGGGTTCTTCTCTACTGGCTCGGATTCACCTGTGAGTGAAGCTTCCATCACGCGTAGGTTGGCGGATTCGTAGACGCGCGAGTCGGCGGGAACAATACTGCCCGCTTCCAGCAGTACAACATCACCGGGGACAAGTGTGCGACCTTCAACGTCGATTACCCTCCCTTCGCGGCGAATGCGCACCATTGGCGCCGCCATCTGCTTGAGCGCTGCCATTGCCTGTTCAGCGCGATATTCCTGCACCACGCCCAACACCGCGTTGATCACCACTATAGCGGCGATGGCGATGGTGCTATCCCACTTGCCAAGAAGTGCCGAAACAATCGCTGCGCCGATCAGCAACAGTACCAGCGGACCGGTGATCTGCTCCCAAAGAATCGCCAGCGGACTTTTCAATCCTTTCTCGACGAGTTCATTTGTCCCATAATGTTCGAGGCGACGCGCTGCTTCGGAGTTCGCCAACCCCGTAGTTACGTCTATGCCAAGTTGTCTCGTCACCTGATCCGCATCCAGCGTATGCCAGTGGGTTGCAGGTGCAGATGCCGTCATTTTTTGTAAGGCTTGCGATGTAGACGCTGTTGCCGTCACGTTAAAACCATCTCCCCGTGTGGATAAACAAAAAGGCTGACGACGGATGCCCGGATGCAGCTTGCGGTGCGGGTAGTGCGCGTCAGCCACATCAATGCGCCAATATATCTAGGCACATTCAGTTAGCCGAGTGTTCTAAAGATAGCACGAGTAGCGTGACGTTGTTGCCCCCTAAAAAATGGGGTAAGTTGAGGTTGTGCGAGGAAAACGTAGATGGGAGAAGGTTAACTTCCCTCATCTACGTTTTTGTATAATTTAGTCTTGACCAGCGGAAGGAACGGGATCGGGTGTTACGGCTTCGAGCTGCACTTCCCCTTCCTGATTCACGACCCGTCTGATGCGGCTGCTCTTCACTACATCAGGCAGCACGGCTAAGGCGAAAAGTGCCGAAGCGAACATTGCCGCCGCGCCAAGCAAGAATGCCCGATTCATGCCAGCCATGAACGCCTGCTGTGCTGTATCTATCACCGTTTGCTGCAAGTTCGGATCGATCAGCGCCAGTGTGTGCGGATTCATAGCCGTTTGCATACCAGCCGATACTGCTTTGAAGGCTTCCGGCGAAAGTGCACTTTGCAGAGGTGCAACGCCACTGAGATAAACGCTGGTGGCAATTGTGCCGAGGATCGCCACGCCGAGCGCACCACCAAGCTGGCGGGTAGTGTCGTTCATAGCACTGCCGACGCCGGCTTTCGCCACCGGAATCGAACTCATGATCGCATTAGTTGCCGGACTGAATGCCAGTCCCATGCCCGTCGCCTGTACAAGTTGGGCAATGAATACCGTTGGAAAGTAGACTGTATCCACGCGGTAAACCAGTGCCATGTAAAGAAACGCGACGCCTACCAACCCTACACCTAGCGCGACGGTTCGCTTGGTGCCGAGATACTGGGATACCCACGCTGAACGCGAGGTCATGAAGGTAAGAGTAATCGCCAGCGGCAGCAGCAGCAATCCAGCAGTGAACGCCGGGTAGCCGAGGATCGACTGCAAAAATTGCGGGGTGAAGAACACTGCCCCAAAAAGGCTAAATGCAACCAGCGTTAGGGTGATGTTCGCTCCAGTAAATGCCGGATTGCGGAAGAAGCCAAGCGGCAGCATGGGATAAGGCGTGCGCGATTCCCAGATTGCAAATACTGCGATCAATACTGCCGCCGCAATCAGCGCGAGGATCACGTTGCTTTCCGTCCAACCTACGACGCCAGCTTCAATAATGCCGTAGATCAGTGCGAACAGTCCGGCAATTGAAAGCAACGACCCAATGATGTCCGGCGGTGGTGCGTTCGGTTCTTTTGTTTCACCGAGATAAATCTGTCCACCAATCAACGCAACAGCAATTACCGGAATGTTGATGAAGAATACGGCATGCCAACTGAAATTCTGGATCAGGAAACCGCCGAGCACGGGACCGATGCCAACGCCCAATCCGTACAGCGATGCCCATGTAGCAATTGCTTGTGGACGTTCATGTGGCTGAAATGTCGCGCTGACGATAGATAACGTGGCGGGCAGCATTAACGCGCCAGCAATACCGAGAAACATGCGGGCGAAGGTGAGAATACCTGTATTCTGCGATAGTGCCGCCGCTGTAGAACCAACACCGAACAGAACCAAGCCGAGCTGTAGGGCGCGCTTACGTCCGATTCGATCACCAAGCGTGCCCATGGTCAGCAGCAAGGCGGCAAAGACCAGCACATAACCGTCAATGATCCATTGCAAATCGGTATTACTGGCGCTGAGGTCACGGGCAATGGACGGTAGTGCTACATTGAGAATCGTGTTGTCGAGACTAAGCACGATCACCGAAATTCCAATAAAAACTAAGCCAACCCACCGTTTAGCGTAATAGAACGAATCTGTTGGGATAGTAACTGAAGAAGACGACATACCCGATAGTGACTCCTTATCGCAGAAGCCCGCCGAGATGGGTGTAATGAATGGAAGGAATCGCGGTAGAGTCTGGAATGACAGAATCGCGGTTATTGGCGGGTGTTGAACAATAGGAAATAGGACGTGGTGAAATAAGTAACCCTTACTTCACCAATTCATCATTTGACGGATTGTAACATCAACGCGCTTCTTCTTGTACACGCGCAAACTCGTAGAAGATGGGGCTGAAGATAACCACGCCACCACGCTGACCATCCCTGATCAACCCTTTTGCTTTTAGCGAGCCGAGCGCGTTCTGTTCCTCACGGTTCATGCGCTGATTTAACGCCAAACGGCGCAGTGCATTACATTCATCACGCAGCAGGGAATCCCAGATTTTGCGGCATTCCTTGTAGTTGCTCTGCTCATTCAGCAGCAGGCGTTCCATTTCACGGGCGTTGGTGGGTGCTTGCTTCGCCGTTTCGAGCACGCGGAAAGATGCCCCGATCAGACCGGAGTGTCCACCGGTGATCTCGTACAGTAGATCGCGCGTTTCCTTCTTCAAGCGGAATTCGTAACGACGTTCTAGATCAGCAATCATTTCGCCAGCGTCACGTTCGTCATAAGGACCAATAGCGAAACTGTTATCGGAGAACAGTTCGTAGAATTCCTCGACATCTGCCCACGACTCAGGATCGCGCTGATAGGGAAGCTGCTGACGCACCGCGAGCAGGTAGGTTAGCTGGTATTTGTTGGCGTTACGGAGCGCCCGCAAGTTTCGGAACAACTGCGCATCGAACTTTTCGAATACGAAGTCAAACTCGTCGAAGCACAACGTGAGTTTGATCCTCGTTTTGGAGAGCAAATAGCTGATACCGTCGGCGACATGACGGAATGCCACATCCTTATCGTCCTTGACCGCCTGATACATCGGTTCGAGATCGCGGCGCAAGCGATCTACCTGCGGGTGATCACTGGTATTGATGGCTTCCATAAAATTACGCGTGATTCCTTCGTAGGCATGCCACGCGGTATCTCCCATGAAGGCGTTGCACTGTACTGTCACGATTATGTGGTCTTCCGCACCATCACCGAGATGATATTCCAGTGTCTCAGGGCGGGAAAGATGCAGCAGCAAGCGTGACTTGCCACAGCTTCCAACGCCAATTACCGCGCAGCATTCGCCACGATGTAGATTCGTCAGCAAGTCGCGCGTCAACTGATAGCGATAATCCAGCGTCTGCTTCTTGCCGTCTCGATCCCGTCCACTGCTGCGCCCGCGAGAACTGAACATAGGCACCTCGTTACATTGAACCGTGCTGTCACATCATAGCAGCAATTAGTCGGTTGAAGAATATTCGGTTTTGTGACGATTTTGTGCCGTCGACTGCTCATTGACAAAACTAGATACCGGGCGTATAGTTTTTCTTGGTAAAACTAGACATCGGGTGTATAGGTTTTAATGTCGGTCAAACACACGCTGTTGGCATTGCTCTATCAACATCCAATGCACGGCTATGAACTTGGCAAACAACTTAATCTGGCAGTGAATGCGGAATGGGATGTTAAGCCGGGACAAATCGCTAGCACCCTAAATCGATTAAGCAGTGCTAACCTAATCAACTTCGAGATCGCTGAGGGAGACGAAGCACCAGATCGCAAGGTTTACCACCTGACTGCAGAAGGCTTAGCCGAATTACAGGCATGGTATCTGACTCCCGAAGTGCGAGATTACCGCCTCGGCGACATCTTCTACGTCAAATTGGTGCTAAGTCTGATCGGCGGTCCGGTGCCGCCGGAGCAGGTGTTGATGACACAGCGACGAGAGTTATATCGGCAGCTCCACAAGGTCACGGAGATGCGGCGAGATGCCACACATCGTGGGGAGCTACCTTGGACGCTGCTACTCGACAGCGCCATCATGCATTTGGAAGCCGATCTACGTTGGATCGAGATGTGTGAAGTGCGTTTGCCTGACCTGAAAAAGTATTCGCCCCCGAAACCAGAGCCAAAGGCACGTGGACGACCTCGCAAGATCGCACAGGATTTGGTCTCGTCAGGAGACGATTAACGCTAGTTGAAGGCGAAATCCTTCACTTCGAATTCGGTCGACAATACAAAGTCGAGAATTCTTGAGTTCACACAGAAAGAGGATAGCTATCATGCCAGTCGCACGTACCGAAGCTCTAACCAAAATCTATGGCGATACCGCGCAGCCTGTCTACGCGCTCAACAATGTCAACCTCACCGTCAATGAAGGTGAATTCCTAGCAATTATGGGACCCAGCGGCTCGGGTAAAAGCACGCTGATGTATATGCTCGGCGGGTTGGATCACCCTACCAGCGGCAAAGTCTGGTTGTCCAATCACGATCTGAGCCAGCTCAACGATGATGCGCTATCTCAATTAAGGCGCACTGAATTGGGATTCGTATTTCAGTTCTTTAATCTGATCCCCGTGTTACCTGTGCGCGATAACGTGGCGCTGCCTCTGATTCTGGGTGGCACCAGCCGCGCAGAAGCTCTTAACCGTGCCGATGATGCACTGACCAAAGTGGGATTAAAGGACCGTGTTTCGCACCGTCCCGCCGAACTCTCTGGTGGGCAGCAGCAGCGCGTAGCCTTAGCGCGCGCCCTAGTGACTAACCCAGCATTAATTATGGGTGATGAGCCTACGGGCAATTTAGATTCCCGTGCCAGTGATGAGGTCGTCCAACTACTGCGCCGCACCGCCGATGAATGGGGACGTACCGTGATCATCGTCACTCATGATCCGCGCATTGCCGCGTATACAGATCGCATTGTCTTTTTGAAAGACGGGCAGATCGTGGACGAGAACACATTGAAGGGGCAAGGCAATGCCGAACAGATCCGTGAACAGCTTGGCAAGATCGCCATTGCTAACTAGCGCGGCGCGAGCCACAGAAGCGACGAGGATACTATCATGTTATCGAAATATAGCGAGTTAGCGATGATCGCGCTGCAATACATGCGCGGACGTAAACTGCGGACAGTGTTAACCACGCTTGCAGTGGTCTTTGGCGTGGCACTCATCTTTGGCATCAACATCACACTGCCAAGCGCAATGGATAGCTTCCGCCGTGCCGTAACAGCGGCAGGTGGAAATGCTGACTTAACCATTGTTAGCTCGACAGGAGAATCATTCGCGCCGGATGCCGTGCTTTCTACCATCTCCTCCGTGAGTGGTGTGAAAGCGGTTGCACCTGTCCTGCGTCGTCAGATCACACTACCATCGATAAACACTACAGGCTCAATCGGTGAGGCGACACAGCTAGAAATTATCGGTATTGATCCAACTGCTGCTCAGAATGTGCGTCAATTCGTGGTCAGCGAAGGTCGCCTCTTGGAACCGGGTGATACTAACAAAGCGCTACTACCCGCTGCCATTGCTGAGATAGCACCGCAGTTGAAGGTTGGATCTACCTTGCCATTGATAACGGCGGGTGGCTTGCGCTTGTACACGATTGTTGGTTTGCTGGCAGACAGCAGTAACCTATCCACACCACAGATCACGGTTACATTGGCGGACGCACAGAGCGCTTTCAACCAACCCGGACTGGCTAACGCGGTAGAGATCGCACTAGAGGGCGGCGCAGATCGTGATGCAGTCGGTAACGCGGTGGTGCAAGCACTTGGCACTGGTTATACCCTCAATACTGGCGCAGGTGCGCTTGATGCTGTTGCGTCATTGGAGATCGGCTTGGCGATTTTCAATTTATTCGGTGCGATTGCTCTATTCATCGGCGCATTCCTGATCTTTAATACCTTCCGCACGGTGATACGTGAACGCCAGCACGATCTTGGAATGCTGCGTGCTATTGGTGCGGTGCGAGGGCAAATCACCCAATTAATCCTGACCGAGAGCTTACTTCAAGGTGTCATCGGCAGTTTGCTTGGGTTAGTAGCTGGCTATTTGTTTGCCGTGGTCACAACCGCTGGCATGAACAAGATCATGGGCGACATCATTAAAGGAGTGCAACTCAACATCACGGTGACACCGGGGTCTGTAATTGGTGCTTTAGTGCTTGGCATCGTAACGACTCTAGTCGCAGGTTATTTGCCCGCGAGATCCGCTGCGCGTATCACACCGCTGGAAGCCCTGCGACCAACCGCCATGAGCGAAGTGAAGAAAGCGTCACGTCGCGGCTTGATCATTGGCTTATTAACGATGGCGGTATCGGTGGTACTGCTGGTCATCAATCCAAGCAGCAGTGCGCTTGGGGCGCTGACGTTCTTGATTGGGGTGATCATTGCCGCACCCGCAATGGTTGTACCCGTTGCCCAAGCACTCAATCCGCTGCTGTCATTGTGGTTCGCCCGTGAAGGTGAAATTGCACAGGGCAATATGGTGCGTCAGCCGGGGCGAGCAGCAATCACAGCTAGCACTCTGATGATTGGTTTGGCGACTCTGATTATGATCGCGGCGATTGTTAACAGCTTCGGCATTTACGTGACACGGTTGGTGAATCGCAGCTTTGGAGGAGATCTGATGATTCTGCCGCCCAGCATTGGCGTATATACGGCGGTGGTGGGTGCTGATGAAAGTCTGGAAGCAAAACTGCACGCTATCCCCGATGTCCAGACCGTTGCCAGTTTGCGCTACTCCACTAGCAAGATTGGAAGTAGTTCTTTCGAGGTACTAGGCATTGAACCCGATGCCTACTCACAGGTATCACCACTTGACTTCGTAAGCGGCAGCACAGAAGAAGCGTTTTCGCAGTTGAACACAGGACGCAACACAATTCTTAACTCGCTGGCTGCCAGTACGTTGAAGCTGAACGTCGGTGATGAACTTACGATGGATACACCCAATGGTGCTCAGACATACCACATAGTCGGCATTGCTAATGATGTCCTGAGCTTTAAGTTGAATGCCATGTTCATCTCACAAGCGAATCTGAAAACCGACTTTAATAAGGTTGAGGATGTGATGCTGATGCTCATTCTCAACTCTAGCGCGGACAAAGCAGTGGTAAAGTCGAACGTCGAGCGTGTGATGGCGGATTATCCCCAATTCACAGTGCGCGAAACTGGTGAGTATCGCAAATACATTCTCGATTACACCGTTGGCGCCATGAACCTCTTTTATGTGCTGGGCTTCATCATCCTGATCCCAGCGGCACTCGGTTTGCTAAACACATTGACGATCAATGTGCTGGAACGCACGCGCGAGATCGGAGTCGTGCGTGCAACTGGGGCAAATCGTGGGCAGGTTCGGAAAATGGTCACAGCGGAGGCACTCCTACTGAGTCTGTTTGGCGCGGCAATCGGCGTGATTGTTGGTATTGCGATGAGCTACGGTTTTGTCAGCGCCTTTGGCGCCATTGGGTGGACACTGCCTTATGTTTTCCCACTGGTAGGTATCGTCGCATCCGTTATCGTAGCGATCATACTTGCGCTGATCTCCAGCATCATCCCTGCCCGTAATGCTGCTAAACTGGACATTATCCGGGCGCTGCAATACGAATAGACAATAACTCCTTAGGCTGCACGTTCTCACCACTTGGCATGATCACAAGCTAAGTGGTGAGAACATTCCTCAATTGCTTTCTCGGCACAAGAATCATCATATACTAAGTCAATCCCTTGTTCTATAGGAGGCTAATCCATGCTTGCTGACCTACCGGTGCGGATGTCCATTGCGGTAGCGGATCTGGATCGCGCAAAGCAGTTCTATGCGGAGAAACTTGGATTAACGCCGAGCGCAGAACTGAGCTTCGGGTTGATGTACGAGTGTGCGGGTAATCGATTCACGCTGGTCAATAATCCTGAAAGTGCAGGTAAAGCAACCTACAGTCTACTCAGTTGGGAAACAACGGACATCGAAGTACTGGTTAAAGAGTTGAAAGCAAACGGCGTTAGGTTCGAGAACTACGATCTTCCTTATCTCAAAACGGAAAATAGCATTGCTGCGTTGGGATCGGATCGTGTGGCATGGTTTAGAGATAGCGAAGGAAATCTCCACGCCCTTGCCCAGATGGGGTAATATGACGCTGAACTGATGCGTCAACAAAGGAAGTACGTCGCGTCAATCAGGAAGCGAATCTATGACTACACCAACTCAAGCACAGCCCACGACTCCACCCGCCAAACAAGCACCCGTTCCTGTAACTATTATTACTGGCTTTCTTGGCGCGGGTAAAACTACATTGTTGAATAACATTCTTCACGGCGATCATGGACTGCGCGTGGCAGTGTTGGTAAATGACTTTGGCTCGGTGAATATCGACGCGAAACTGGTCGCCAGCGTTGATGGCGATATGATAAGTCTGTCTAACGGTTGTATTTGCTGTACGATCCGCGACGATCTGCTCAAAGAAGCACTAAGATTACTAGATCGACCAGAAAAACCGGAATACATCGTAGTTGAGTGCAGCGGTGTCTCCGATCCGGTTTCAGTAGCGCAGACCTTCATGATGCCTGAACTGCGGCAGTGGCTGCAAGTAGACAGCATTCTGACAGTGGTTGATGCCGAACAACTGGAAGTCTTAAAAGGACAAGAAGCTTATTTGGCATTGGAGCAAATCTCCGTCGCAGACATCATCATCCTAAACAAAGTCGATCTGGTAACGCCTGAAAAGTTGGCGAAATTGAAACGCGAGTGGGCATATCCGCAGGC
>JAHBVK010000104.1 GCA_019637555.1 Anaerolineae bacterium | reverse complement strand
AGCGGGGCGCTGTATTCACTCGCCACTGCCTCGTAGAAAGCGATCACTTTGTCGTCCGTTGCAGCATCAGGGAAACGCGGCGGCGCGATCATCACCCCTGCTGCGCCTTTGCTCACGGCGTCATTGCTCAATGCCGCGCAGGTTTTGACATCAGCATGACTGGTGCCTACTACAATCGGTACGCGGTTGGCAGCGGCAGCGATCACTTCTTCGACCACACGCTGACGCTCCTCGACGGTAAGCTTGGCGGCTTCGCCCAACACGCCGAGGATGGTCAAGCCATAAACGCCTTTATCGATCTGGAAATCCACGAGATGGTGTAGGCTGCGCCAATCGATCTCACCAGTGGTGGTGAAGGGCGTTGCCATAATGTTGAAAATGCCTGTGATCTGGCTCATTCGCGGTTTGTATCCCTTACGTGAGAGTAGTAGTTGGAGAGTTTACCTCACCCCGGCTGCGCCATCCCTCTCCGATTACGGAGAGGGGATCGGATTGACAAGTGGAGTTTCTTTGGGCGAACCCAGTCAAGCTGTAACTATAGTGTAGTATCGGCACTTCATCTTAAGCTTAATTGATCAATCCCACAGCGCGGGCAGCCATGAGATCAGCGCATCCCGCGCCGCGCCGGTGGTGGCAAAGATCGGCTGAACGTCCAGCGCGCGCGACAAAAATCCGATGTATTGCAACGCTGGCGCAGGCAGATCGCTGATCTTGCACTTGTCCTCGACTGCTTTCCCGTTCCATGAGGGCAGGTTCAGATAGCGCGGCGTCACCCGATCCAGAAACGGCTGATCGGGACGGTAATCGGCGGGCTGATCGTCCACTGTGTAGTGCGTGCAGACTTGAACGGGCACATCGGTATAGCAAATATCCATGTGCGTCAGGATCAGGTGCGTCATGCTGCTGACGTGGGCGTAATAACGCAAGCAGGGGATGTCGATATGCACGATGTCGCGGGGGCGTCCGGTGGTCGCGCCATACTCGTGGGCATCGTCGCGGATTCGTTTCGCCAGCGCCGCATCCATTGCGGTTGGTGGCTTGCGCGTGCCTACGGATGAACTGTAGGTCGCCTTGATCGCGCCCGCGCGCACGGCGATCTCATGTGGGAATACGACGCCTTCGGTGGAGTGCAAAATGCCGCTGAAGGTGGGATCGGAGGCGGTGACATCGGGGTACATGCCGAAGCGCGGATCGAGTCCGACTGCCTGTGCGCCCTCGAATACGACTGGCACGTTGACATCTGACCATGCGCTGACCAGCAGATCGTGAACGTCGGAGACATAGGGCAGGAGGCGCGCTCGCTGCTCTCCTAGCCGATCCAGAAAATCCCGTTTGCTGCCGACGAGTAATGGAGTGTCCGATTTTTCTAGCGTTGGCACAATCACTTCTGCCAGTGGCGATCCGATACCGCGCAGCCACGACTCATAGAGGTCGTAATGCTTGCCGAGTCGATCCTGCCAATCTTCTGCGGTCAGATCGCGCATCCGCACCGGATGGCGCAGCAGCACATCGGCGTAGGCGGGCGAGATGCCGCGTCCGGTTGCACCCTTGCCGCCACTTTCCCACGCGGTCAGGGCTTTCTCGAAAGCGCGATGCGTATCCAGCGCCAGCACCGCCGTTTCATCAATGTGCAGTTTGGCATAGAGTTTGCCCAAGCGCCTGACCACCTGATCAATCTCGGTGAGTAGATCGCCGGGATGCAGCACCATGCCCTTGCCGAGGATCACCGTCGCATTTTCCGTCAGTACGCCCGATGGTAACTGGTGCAGCGCGATCTTGATGCTATCCACGATCACGGTATGTCCGGCGTTCGCGCCGCCATTCCAACGGTAGACCAGCACCTTGCCGTGCCGCAGCGAGAGCCGCGTACACAGTTCATCGACAATGCGCCCCTTGCCCTCGTCACCGAACGCGCCACCTTCCACCGCGATACTCAGCGGACGCCGACCATCGGCTGGTTTTAGCAGCGGATCATCAGCGAACGGCGCGGTGATCTCCTGATAGTGCAAGCCCTGTTCGTACACTTCACGGTAGATCGCTTCGACATCGGGGCGCAAGCGCGTTTGCCAGTTCATCAGCACCTCATTCGGGTTTTAGCGAAATCATAGCGGCGGAATTCAAGTGCTGAACTGTAACAAATAACAGCCCAAAAATGTTACAGATTGGGAGATCAGACAAATGCCTGTTAATGCTGAGTCCGCATTAAGGCAAATTGCCTTTTAGAAACTACGCTATAATGAATTAGCCTCAGCGCCTTAAAGAACAATTCAGTGAAACAACTATCGACTCGCAAGTATATGCGATTAGGCCTTATGCCTATCCTGTTACTAGTCGTAGTGAGCACTACTATTATAATCGCGCGCCAACAACCCCTAGCTTCACAACTGCAAATGTTCCATCTTGGCGATTGTGCAGCACCATGCTGGATCGGCATTATTCCGGGCAAAAGCAGTGTCGCTGAGGCAGTTACGCACATCCAGAGTAGGTTTCCCGACTCCGCCTATAAATTTGCCTCCGTCCAGCAGAATCAACTACGCTGGTATGTTGTTTCCAGCCGCACGGATCGTCGGTATCTCTCCATTGCGTTTAATGTCAGTGAGGATGCCGCTGCGATCACGGATAGCACTATCGTCAAGCAAATCACTATCCTGACTAATCCTGCCAGCAAGTTAACGCTGGCGGATTGGCATAATTTGCTCGGTCAACCGCAAGGCATGTCGGTCACTTTCGGAGCAGTGGTCGGCTGCACCATTAGCAATCCCAATTTGCTCTATCACAGCCGTGGAATTCGCTTGACGCTGTACGAAGAGATGCTATACACCGAAGATATGTTGAAGCTTGATAGCGTTTACATTCCGGTGACCAGATTGGATATATTCAGCGATATCGATCAGCTTTATCCCCCGACATTCCGCGTTCCGTGGACGGGAATCCGTAAGTCTAACCGAGCAAACCTACACGCCCTATTAAGCTCGTAGCCATCTGCATTGCCCGATGCTTAATGATGCGCTATGCTTAAGCACAAAGGTACTGAACACAAATCAACGCTATGTGGTGGATGACTTGTCTGCGCCCGTTTTCTTCCACTGACTCGACCTGTCGAGCCAGATGGCGCAGCGTTCCACGAAGCGGATAGCGTGTGCAGTACCGCAACCAGAAGCGGACTCACAGAGGCGTGGATCGCAGTGAATGTGATCCACGCCTTTTATTTTGTTTCTCAGTTTGACGGGAGGTTCGATTGTCCTCGTCTTTGCCAACAGTGGCATTTCAGGGTGTGCACGGCGCTTATTCCGAAGAAGCGATTCGGATGCACTTCGGTGATTCAGTGGAAACGGTGCCTTGTCCGCTGCTCGGTGATGTTTTTGATGCTGTCGAACGTGGTAAAGCCACCTATGGCATGGTTCCGGTAGAGAACTCCGTCGCGGGGACGGTTGCCAGCGCTTACGAACTGCTGATGGAGCACGATCTGCGGGTGCAGGCGGAAGTCGTACTGCATGTCCATCATGCGCTGCTGGCACCTCCCGGAACGAAGATTAGCGAGATCAAGATCGCCCGTTCTCACATACAGGCGCTGACGCAGTGTGAGCAATATCTCGTTCGTCGCGGGATCAAGCCACTAGCGCATTACGATACCGCTGGCAGCGCCCAAGATTTAGCGCAAGAGCCAATCCCCGGTGTCGCTGCCATCGCCAGTAGATTAGCGGGCAAGCTGTATGGCTTGGATGTGCTGGAACACAGCATTGAGGATGAGCCTCAGAACTATACGCGCATGTTCGTGATCGGCAACGGCGATCCCAAGCCGGGTGCGAAGAACAAGACTTCCATCGTCTTCGCCATGCCGGATCGAGCGGGATCGTTGTACAGCGCGCTCGGTGAATTCGCCAGCCGCAACATCAACCTGACCAAAATCGAATCGAAGCCGCGCCGTAACAAGCCGTGGCAGTATTACTTTTTCGTAGATTTTGAAGGGCACTTTCAGGAACCGGATGCTGAAGCGGCGCTTGCCAGTCTGCTGCGTTCGGCGGCAATTCTGAAAGTGCTGGGATCATACCCCGTCGCCAATTCGTCAGCGGCTGCCACCGATGCCAGCGTTGCCGCAAAAAAGGAGAAGAAACAATCATGACGCAAAAACCGATGAGTGTGCTGCGCTGCATGGAATGCGGTCATACCCATGATCTGAATGATCCAGTCTATGTCTGCGGCAAATGCGGCGGCTTGTTGGACGTGGTGCATGATCTCGAACTGCTGCAACCACTGGTCAGCAAAGCACTGTTCGACAGCCGACTCGGTGAAGTCGAACCACCCTATAACAGCGGGGTCTGGCGCTTCAAGGAATTAGTCTTCCCCGGCATCGCGGACGAGGCGATCATCACGCGCGGCGAGGGCAATACGGGGTTGTACCGCGTGCCGCCGAAATTGGCATCATGGGTTGGCGCGGAACGGCTGTCGCTCAAGCATGAAGGCGAGAACCCCACTGGCTCGTTCAAAGATCGCGGCATGACGGGCGGCATCACCCACGCCATACTGGTTAAAGCAACGGCGGTGCTATGTGCCTCGACGGGCAATACTTCCGCGTCGATGGCTTCCTATGCGGCGCTGGCTGGCGTTCAGGGCTTGGTCTTTTTTCCCGATGGTAACGTGGCGGCAGGTAAATTAGCGCAGTCGATTGCCTATGGCGCGATCAATGTGCGCGTGCGTGGCGACTTCGACGCCAGCTTATCGCTGGTGCGGCAGGCGTGTCCGGAGTTCGGGATTTATTTGCTGAACTCAGTCAATCCCTTCCGCTTGGAGGGGCAAAAGACCATTGTGTTGGAACTGCTGCAACAGCGTAAGTGGCGCGTACCAGATTGGATTGTGCTGCCGGGCGGCAATCTGGGCAACTCGTCGGCATTCGGCAAGGGACTCTACGAACTGCATCAGCTTGGACTGATTGATCGGATGCCGCGCATCGCCGTGATTCAGGCGGAAGGCGCATCACCGTTCTATCAGAGCTATGTAGAGGGCTTCAAAGAACGCCACTCGATGAAGGCGCACACCATCGCCACCGCCATCAAGATCGGCAATCCCGCCAGCTTCATCAAGGCGAAGCGCACGCTGGATTACACTAACGGCGTGGTCGAAAGCGTCAGCGATCAGGAGATCGTGGATGCCAAGGCGATGGTTGATCAAGCAGGTATTGGCTGCGAACCCGCATCAGCAGCCTCGGTGGCGGGCGTCCGTAAGCTGATCGAGAAGGGCGTAATCGACAAAAGCGAGGATGTAGTCGCCATCCTGACGGGGCATGTACTCAAAGACCCCGACACCGTGATCAATTATCACGAGGAAAAGCTAGAAGGCTTGACCAGTACCTATGCCAACCACCAGCGGATTATCGATCCGACGCTGGAAAGCGTCGAAGCGTTGATTCGCGGCGAGAAGGTATCCATCCACTAGTGCTGCCCAATTGTTATAGTACCAAGCAGTGTTACGAACGAACCTTTTATACGCGGGCATCCGTGTGCAGCGTTTTTCGTGGTAGACTGCTAGTCAAATGCCAAACACTGTTAAACCAGTCCAGACCACAGGAAAAGTTGAATTTCTGATGTCTGAAGAGCGTGCTAAACACATTGTCTACATCGAAGATGACGCCCGCACCGTCGATCTGGTAAAGATCGTACTGCGGCGTGAAGGCTTCATCGTTACAGGCGTTAATTCCGGGCGTGATGGTCTTAAGGTGATTGAGGAATCGATCCCTGATCTGGTGCTGCTGGACTTGATGATGCCTGATATGGATGGCTGGGAAGTCTTTCAATCCATGCGGGCGAACGAATCGATGCGGGATATTCCCGTGATCGTGATCACGGCGAAGGCACAGAGCATCGACAAGGTGCTAGGGCTGCATATCGCTAAGGTCAACGATTACATCACCAAGCCGTTTGCTCCTAATGAATTGATCCAAAGTATCCGCAAGGTACTTGCGGAACACGTTTGAGCTGCGACTAAGCCGCACCTGAAACTTGAAGGGTAGGTCTGCAAACCTACCCTTCTTCGTGTTTCAACTCATCACATGTAGGCAGCAATACGTATTGTGCAAAGATCGTGCCACGCTGCTGCGCCATGCTCATCTGATCCCTTACGGAACAGGTAGTGAATCTCTACCGATATCCTGCCATTTAGGCAGCGCCAGTATGCACCTGAGCTATATCATCACTGGCGAGATCGTCAGCAGCGTCGGGATCAGGCAGTCATCGCCACCAGCGGTTTATATTCAGGATGACGATCAATGAACGCCTTGACCACCGGACACTGCGGATCGACCTTGCGCCCTTCCGCCGTATCCAAGTTCTCCGCCTTGACCATCTCCAGTGCGTCGTGCACCAACTTTTCCGCGATCCCCTTACCACGAAATTCGGCTGGCACTTCGGTGTGGATCATCACGTAGATGTTGCGATTGCGGCGATACTGAATGATCGCAAACTTGCCTCCACCGAGATCGGTCTCGAAGCGGCTGGCGTTGCGATTATTCTGTACTTTCAAACTCTGAACATCGAAAGTCATTGTCTCTCCCTATAATGCGATGCAGCTTTTGCAGTTACTTGGCACTTCTAGCACTTAAGATACTTGGGTACTTTTTTCTTCCTCAGCACTCAGCACCCAACACTCAGCACTTTGTTACTCACTCAGCCGCGAATCCGTTCCTCTCATGCGTACTGTCGCAGAACGGTTTATCACCGCTACCTCCGCAGCGACACAACCACACATCGTCACCTGTGAAGATCAATTCGCCCGCTTCGTTGTAGATTTGCAGCTTGCCCTCAAGGTGCAGCGATCCGTTGGTCGTCGGCGTGATCGTCAACTTGCCGCCCTGTTCAGCCGATGGCGACGTAGCCATTACCGTCTGCTCTACCGCCTCAAAACCGCTGCTCAGATGCGAGTTGTCGCAGAACGGCTTGTTCTGCGACGCACCGCAGCGGCACAATGTTGCTCTGGTTTCGCCACGAACATCCACCGTCGCGCCCACGATGTCCAGATCGCCGCGCACTTCCAGCGGACCGTTACGCCACAGCGTAATCGTGTTGATCGCTGGCGTTGCTTCTTCCGTGCCGCCATCCTTGCGCTCGTAGTGCAGCGCCCCCGATGGACACAGCATCACCGTGCGGGCGATCTCGTCTGCCGCTGAATTTTCCGGCTGAATCCACGGACGCTTTTCGTTGTCGAAAACTTCCCTCAAGTGATGAATGCACTGCTCCGCGTGGATGCAGCGGCGCAAACTGTAGGTCACATCAACGGCTGTGCCTCGATAACGCCGATCCGCTGCCTTGCCCGTATATTTCTGCTCTGCCACTGGCGCTTGATCTTTCTCCAATTTGTGGATGTTCACCGCGCGGAAAGACTAGCACTGCTGGTCATCAGATTGCAAGCCAATATGTGGAAAATGAGTAATGTCACTTACCCGACTAGGTGGGCAATTTTTTCTCGTTGAGCGTGCGCGTGATCTGTTCCATGTGGATCGTGTCGTGCTGCGCCTCCAAGCACAATATATCGAGCAGCGTCATTTTGCCACGAATGGGATGAACGCCGACGCGCTCCCAATCGGATTCACTGCGTTCCTTCAGGTAAGCGACGTTTTTGATTCGCTGCTGCTTCCACTCCGCCAGCGCCTGATCGACGTTTTGCTCGTTATAGCGCCGTTCAGTCGCCAAAGCATCGGGGTTGGACATCGGCAGATCGGGATTATCTTGCTCGACGGTGAAGGTAAACCGATGTGTGAAAATGGTTTCCAGATCGCGCAGATGACACAACGCTTCCAGCGCCGTCCAGCCTGTGCCGCCGTCGCGGTAGGTGGTCAGCACCTGCGGATCGCTCATGCGAATGATCCACTCAACGGTTTTGATATTGTGTCTAACTGTGCGAATTGAAAGCTGAGAATATTGGTTATTTGCATGGTGTTTGTCCCCCTCTATGATTGACGTATCAGAACATGCATATTTGTTTACACTTAGGTCTTTCTGCGTGATTGATCGATCCGTTTGTTCTCAATAAGAACGTTAGCATCGCCGACGTTGAAATCGGAAAAGCACGCATCATTTCCGCGAATACTTGCATCCTCGTATCTTCGTCTTCGAAGCTTCGCTCAAAATAACGGCGCACCCATTGACGCCAATATCCGCTTCCCTCAAAGTATTCAAAGGCAGGTAGCCAATGGCTATCAAACTGTGGATATAAATATGTCTGTAAATAGTTATCAATCTTCTGATGCAAACGGACGAATTCGCCGAGAAAATTGGTTATTGTCCACAGCAACCGATATTGCTTACTGCTCAGTGCAGATGCCCTATCCAGCAATAGTGTTTGCAATTTCTGTTGCGCGTCCAGTGACTCGCTTGAAAAATAAGCCAAAATTTCTCGACTATATTCCGAACTGAGTGCTTCTAGTCCGTCTCCGATCCAACCGAGGATGAAAAAGCGTCGATGCGTGTCGTTTATCACCTCGTATATTGTTCGGTTTATGACAGCAATTTGAGGAGGAACGCTTTTCAATCTGTTCAGTTGCTCATGCAGTAAATCAGGAATACGTTCCGTGCAATCAGTAAATTGCTGCGATCTTAGTGGTGATGGTATGTCCGTAATACTTAGTTCTTCAAATAGCAACGGCAATACTGGTATGCCTTGCCCCATTGCATATGCCCACTCATAAACACAGTACAACGACTTTACCGATGCTTCAGTGACCACCACAAGGATTGCAAATGCTTGATCAAGTGCTTCGGTAATGTCGTCGCGCCAATTAGCTCCGCTTTCGATGTGCTGGTCATACCAATAATCATGTGCGGCAAAGCTCTTGCTTTCAAACCATGCAAGGAGCTTATCTATATAGGTTTTGTCGGCATGAGCATAACTGATGAAAATGTGTGACATGCGCCGAGTTCCTTATCGCCATGCTGAGTATCGTAATCCAGTCATCTGGTGTTTTTTAGCCACTGCTCAATCAGTGGCACGAGGATTTCGTAACTACCCTCTAAGTTTTCCGTCAAGCGCGAAACGGCGCAAGGGATCAGCCACTGCTGCAACTCGGCACGATGGCGACCACTTAACTTGAGATAATGATTGACGTAAGTGCGCTGGATCTGCCGTACTGCCCAACCGCGAAATCCCGATTCCGATCCCACCAGCGTGAAGATGATCACAGATCGCGCCACATCACCAAGCGGATTGCCATGCACGGCGTCGATCCAGTCAATGGTCACCGCGCCAGTTTCGGTGAGCAGCACATTTTCAAGGTGAAAATCACCGTGACAAACGATCTGATCATCGGGCAGCATCGCCAATACTTCCAGCGTCTCCCGCTTGATCTCCGCGCTTACGTCCACCTGATCGATGGTACGTAGCAATCGTTCCCGCTGCGAAGGTAATGCAGTTGTGCGCTGCTGGTGAATCTGATAGTGAAGTGACGCTAATCGTCGTGCGCCGTTGAACAGCCGATACGGACGCGCGGCGATCCACTGCCCCAACGACATGCCCTTGATCCGTTCGTAGATCAGCCCCTTGCGTTCGCCCACCTGCACCAAGCCCAACGGTGCGGGCATCGGCACCCCGACGGCATGAACGGCTTCCGCGATTTGTGCTTCGTACTCGATCTGCGAGTTATTGAAGCCCGGACGCGGCAGCTTGATCACCTGCGTGCCATCATCACCCCATAGGTGAATATCAGCGGTGCGTCCTTGCGCGATCTGTGCGCCGAGCGTCATGCCGTGTCGATCTCGCTGGTAGAAAGTCGCGCCGCCGCCAGTGATAACGCGATCAGCACCCAGAACATCGTCTCCGCCGCATGAAACTCGATGTTGAAGTAATAGTGATCGACCACGCCGTTGACCAGCACCCCGATGATGCCCGCCGTGAAGCCGAGCCAGAGGTTATCCAGCAGTGGATTGGCGCTAAGTTGTCGCCAACGCCGCAGCCCATAGCGGAACACTTCCAGCATGATCAGGCTGAACAGCGACAACCCGACCAAGCCCGTCGCGCCAGCGATCTTGAGGTACATGTTGGAGACGCCGAGATAAATATCCCGATCCGGCGATCCGGCAAATCCTACGCCGATCAGCGGATAGCGCCCGATCAGGATGAAGGCGTCTTTGTATTCGCCAAAGCGCATCTGCGTCGCCAAGTCCTCACCCGCGAAGCCTTCCAGCAAGCGATCCACATAAGACTGCATGAACGGCGTCAGAAAGAGCAGGGCGACTCCAATCGCGCCGACCACCAATAGCCAGCGGTAGCGCATCAAAGCGATGAATGCCCCTCCAGCAGCCAATGCCACGAACGCCCCGCGCGATTGCGTCAGCAGCAGCGCCACGCCGATCAGTCCGAACAGCGCGAAGGCGATCCAGCGTTTGCCCGTCACTGGCTTCCGCGCCAGCACCTGCGCCCCCGCCACCGCGCCGACCATCATCAGGAAGCCGCCGTAAGCGTTGGGATCAACCCATGTGCCGATGGCGCGTTCACCTTGCGACGGATCATCCTCAATGTAGCGGATCACGCCGCCCACTGGATAACCGACGCGACCAAGCGTATTCAGCAAACGTTCTGCCGTCTCGTCGTTCAGCGCGTACAAGCCGATTCCGACTATCGCTTGCAACGCCCCCGCGAGGATCAGCACCAGCGTCAGCCGTCGCAGCATCTTAGTATCGCGCAGCACATCGATCAGCACGATCACCAGCAGGATACTGAGTAGCAGTTCCACAAACTTCCGCAGCACATTGGTGGTCAATTGCGCGTGACCTAATCCGGCGACAAAACTGAACAGCGTGAACAACACGAACAGCAGCACCAGTGCCGATGCTGGAATCAAGCGCAAGCCGCTGCGCCGCCGCTGCATCCACTGGACGATATAGACCAACAGGAATCCGCCGAGTGCCACATCCAATAGAGTCGGCGTGACGGCAACGCGCACAGGCAGAGTCGCAAACGGCAGGAGCGCCATCACGCCCACCGTCGCATACAGTCCCCAGCGCAGATCGGTTAGCACGTACAAGCCGATCCCCACGCCGAACAACACTGCCGCGCCCAAGATCGGTGTGCCCACCGCGATCAGCAGACCGAGCAAGCCCGCACCCACGCCGATCAGCACGCCCGTCAGCAGCGCCATCCGCCGCCGATCCGAGACGAACCAATTTGTCGTGCGGTTCATCGGCTTGATCTCGAACGCGGGATCATCGTTTGTTTGCGGTAAATTCTGAATTGCTTGCATCTGCGCCAATGGTTAATAAACCTCGATCTACGCCAGAGGTTAAAACCTCTGGCTACAAAACTTGGTAAACCCACTGAAGTGGGTTAGGACTCAATCTTCTGCTTGTTCAAGCGCGTTGATCAGCGTTTTACGCTCATGATGTTGCTTCTGATTCTTCACGTAATCGCAAGCGAAATCTAGCCGCGATTCGCCAAGCGTTAACACGCCATAGCCCTTCTGCCATTGGAAATTGTCCTTTAGTTCAAAGGCAGCATTTAACTCATGAGCCGAGACGCCCTTAATATTCTTCACAAACTCGCTTACCGACACTGATGGCGGAATTGCCACCACCAAATGAATATGATCCGTCGTCCCATCAGCGGCGAACATGTCACACTTCAATGAACCTGCTTTTGCCTGAATACTGCCATACAACACTGGCTCATGCACCGCTTCGATCAGTGCCGCGCGACCATACGTCGCCCAAACCAAATGGTAATAGCATTTCCAATACGGCATCGAATTATTCCTAACCCACTTCAGTGGGTTTACCAAGTGTTGTAGCCGGAGGTTTCAACCTCCGGTCTACTCTGATCTTCGCCCTCTCACCATCACCACTACCCCACCAACCACCAACACTACCAACATCCCC
>JAHBVK010000103.1 GCA_019637555.1 Anaerolineae bacterium | reverse complement strand
GAAAACGGAGAGTCGTAATGACTCTCCGTTTCACTATCTAGGATAGTAGCGATTTACGACCTGTTACCCCACGCAGCTCGTCGGTATCCACGGGCTGATGGCGCTGCTAACAAAGACCTGCGACCAACTCTTGCCGCTGGCATCGGTTTTGGTCGCGGGGTTCACGTAGAAGCTTTGACCTGCCCACACGGCATTCGTGCCAATGGGATTGCCGCCCGGTGCATCGAATACAGCGCTGCTGCAGGTCATCCAGTGCTGCGTCCAACCAGCCGGAACATAGGGTCCGCCTGCCGAAGAAACGCAAGCGACATCGTCGTCAAAGTAGGCATCACCGTCCCAATAATTAGGATCATTGAAATCGGTGTAGATGGCGAGTGATCCCCAAACCTCATAGTTCAATACCGTTCCAGTCTGTTGTTCCGGAAAAGAGACCGAACCGGAGTACGTGCCGCCATTGTTGGCGACAATGGTGAAATAATCTACGCCACCTGCATAGGCATAAATGGTAACGTAAGGTGCATCGGTTGTTCCAGAAGCACTGAATGAACTGCATCCAAATGTTGTACTGGTGGCAGTAGCGAAGGCTTTAGCCTGCTGCTGAGGCAGTACAACAGCCATCATGAGGAGGGCGACAGTAAAGACAAGACAAAAGGTGCGTAAACGCTTGGAGTTCCTCAGTTGTGTATAAACCATAGTCACCGATGTATTTAAGTGGATACTGTGGAGGGTTAACTAATCCTCCACAGCCGATAACTCAACTAACGCTTAATTGACCGCCGCGCCGACGCAGCTTGTCGGTATCCACGGACTGATCACGCTGCTGACGAAGACCTGCGACCAACTCTTGCCGTTGTCATCGAGCACGGGTTTTGGATTGACATAGAAGCTCTGACCTGCCCACACCGCGTCGTTGCCAACTGGCGTACCACCGGGCTGACTGAATACTGCGCTACTGCAAGCCATCCAGTGCAGCTTCCAACCTGCTGGTGCGCCCGGACCGGGGACTGAAGCTTTGCATGGAAGCTCATCTTCGTAGTATGAATCTTCATCCCAGTAACCGGGATCTTCAAAGTTTGTGTATGTATTGAGACTGCCCCATACCTGAACGAAGATATAGGTACCGTCTGGCTGTTCAGGATAAGCGACCGAACCCGAATAGGTACCGCCGCTGCTGGCTACGATGGTCCAGTAGTAATCACCGCCGGAGAGTTCAACATAAATCGTTACATAGGGCGCATCGGTAGTGCCACTGACCGCAAAGCTGCTGCAACTAACGGAAACACTCGTCGCATCGGCGTATGCTTTAGCCGACTGCTGTGGTACAGCGAAGGCAGCCATCAGAACGATGACGGCAGCCACTAAACCTATTGTGCGCAAACGCATTGGGTAACTCCTTATACTTATACTTTTACAGTGGGCATTCGCCACGGAGGCAACTAGCACTACGAGGCTGAAAACCTCATCGCTAACGGTTTAGATATACTGCAACATCAGAGTTATCCGCATTCCCACTTAATAACGGCGACAATACAAAGCTGTAACGGCATGTGGTTAGTCATAGAGAGGATGAGTCGCACAGGCAGTACGAAAACGAATTGCCATGTCCTCAGTATAATAGTGGCGCTAGAGCAAGCGCACCTTATCCGCTGCGGCAATTGTGCAGCGTTAGATCAGATCAGGCAGAGAGATGACTTTAATTCTTGGCATCGAGACGAGCTGCGATGAGACAGCCGCGGCAGTCGTGGAAAACGGCACGCACATTCTCTCCAACGTGGTCGCCTCGCAAGTGGAAATCCACAGTCAGTATGGCGGGGTGTTTCCCGAAGTAGCCTCGCGAATGCACGTCGAAGCAATCCAACCTGTGGTCGAACAGGCGATGGCAGATGCGAACGTTTCACCGATGCAGATCGACGCTATCGCCGTGACACATGGACCGGGTTTAGCTGGATCGCTGTTGGTGGGTGTCAATTTCGCCAAAGGTCTGGCGCTTGGGTGGAACAAACCGCTGCTCGGCATCAATCACATTGAGGGGCACATCTATAGTCTATGGGTGAGCGAGGATCAAACTCCGATCCTATTTCCGGTGCTGGTGCTGGTTGTCTCCGGCGGTCACACCGAACTGGTGCTGATGACCGATCACGGTAAGTATTTGCTGTTGGGCAGCACCCGCGATGATGCGGCGGGCGAAGCCTTCGATAAAGTCGGGCGTATGTTAGGGTTGCCCTATCCGGGTGGACCGAACATCGAGAAAGCAGCCAAGCGCGGCAACGCTCACGCTTATCAGTTCACCCGTCCGATGCAAGAGGAAGGCTACGACTTCAGCTTTTCGGGCTTGAAAACGGCGGTCATGCGTGCAGTTCAGAATCCGCCTGCTGGCGGCAAGCGGACTCGCGGCATGGAGACAATGGAACCGGGGCGCTTGAAACCAGAGGTTAATGTGGACGATGCGGCTGCCAGTTTTCAACGCGCTGCCGTGGAGATGTTAATCGATAAAACGGTGAAAGCAGCTCAGGCATACAGCGTGAAAGAAATCTTGTTGGCGGGCGGCGTCAGCGCGAACTCGCGGCTGCGCGATGAATTACGTCACCACGCCGCGCTGCCCGTGCGTTATCCGCCGCTGAAATTATGTACCGATAACGCCGCCATGATCGCCGCTGCTGGTTACTTCCGCGTCCTCAGCGATCCGGATTCTCAGCGTACGCAGGATTGGCTGGCGCTAGATGTGCTGCCGATGCTGCCTCTTGCTCCCGAATCCGCTGCACCACCAGCAGCAAGATCGCCAGAATAGCTAGCGCACCGAACAACGGCAGGATCATCCCGCCATCGCGCCCGCCGCCGATCTGCCCCTGCAACCACGGCAGTACGATCACGGAGGCGCTGCCCGCTGTCAGCAATATACCGGAGATCGTGCCGAAACTGCGCGGGAACAGGCGCTGCACCAACGCCATCGTCGTCGGGAAAACGGGACCGCAGCCTGCCCCCGCAAGAAATGAGCAAATTACGGCGGCTAGTTCCCAGCGACCAAAGACGACCAATCCAACTAAGGCGCTAACTAAGATCAGCACAGCGATTCGCAGCAGCATTTCCTCGCGCAGCCTTCCGGCGATCAGGCTGGCTGCGCCGCGTCCCGCCGTCATCCCGAACCAGAATGCCGATGCCGCGATAGCAGCCATTGATTCTGTCGATCCAGCCACCAACTGCACATGGACGAACATCCAACTAGCGATGCCCACTTCGGTGCCAACGTAAATCCCGATCAGCAGGACAAAGGGCAGCAGCATTGCGATTGGTGGCAGCTTGGCATGATGTTCCGATCCCTTGTTCTGAGTCGTGCTCAGAGTCGGGCTGGGGATGGAAATGAACAGAAACGGAACCGCCAGCGCCAGCGTTAACGCCCCGGAGAGGTAATAGGCGGACAAGAAGTTGCCGCCGTCCAGCGCGAACTTGACGATCTGCGGACCGACGATGCCCCCGATGCCGTAGCAGAAGCCCAAGATCAACAGCGCCCGCGCCGGATGGTCAGGATCAAGGCGGGTGACGGCAATGTTGGGCAGCAGCAGCATCCCGCCTGTTCCGACGCCGAACATGAACGTACTAATGAAAGCGATCTCGCGGACTGGCGTCGTCGCCAGCACGATCAGGCTTGCGCCCATGACCAGCAGCGTGGCTGAGAGCAACCAGCGCAGATTGATCCGATCCGCTAGGCGTCCCATGATTGCAATGATCACGGCGGAGCCAAGCGCCTGTAATCCGGTGAAGGTACCTGCGTCTTGCAGCAGCATCCCGTAACGCTCGGAGATATTGCCGTAAGTCACACCGATCAATGGCGTGCAAATGCCCATCACGACAGAAGCGATGTTGCAAACCAGCAGTCCAATCTGCCGATAACGGTGTGTCTGCGAAAATGCTGAGTTAGCCACCGTTTACTCTGACTCCGTGAGCTTGCCCAGATGACCGAGCAGCGCATCAACACCCAATAGGTAACTGCGCCAGCCGAATCCCGCGATCTGACCGACGCAGACAGGAGCAAGATAAGAATGATGTCGGAATTCTTCTCTGGCGTGAACGTTAGAGAGATGCACTTCCACTGTCGGCAGATTCACGGCAGAGATGGCGTCGCGCAGCGCTACTGAGGTATGCGTGAATCCACCGGGGTTGATCACGATGCCGAGCGCCCATCCTCGCGCCTCTTGAATCGCATCGATCAGCACGCCCTCGTGGTTAGATTGCATCGTCCGCACACCGATCTCGTATTTGCGGAGATGGGCGCGTACTTTCTCATGAATATTCTCCAGTGTCATCGAGCCGTAAACCTGTGGCTCACGAGTGCCTAACAAGTTCAGATTCGGACCGCTGAGGAGCAATAGTTCCGATAACAACAGTTATCGTTCCTTAATCTATTGAGCATCGCGCGGATAAGATGTGTGGGGCGATGCGCCGCCAAGTATCGCCCAAAAAACGGTTTAGGAAAATAGTCGGTCTCGTTTTCACGCTGTTGTGCCAGATTTGCAGTTGGTGATGTCAAAATGCTAGGTTATAGTTGTAGCGGTCTACAGCTTCAGATCGTTTTACGCGCAGTGCAGCCCGCTCATGAAACATCACAGTGAACGTCCGGTAATCGAGCCAAACCGCGTCTACTCCCGCGAGGAGACGGCGGAGGTTTTGAACGTCAGCCTGAGCACAATCAAGCGCCTAATTGCTTCTCGCCAGTTGCGCGTCAGCCAACCGCCGGGTATGCGCCGCGTTCTTATCCTCGGTCAGCACATCCTCGAATTGATCACTGCCACCGAAGTGAAAGACCCTACGCGCCTCACTGAGTCCCAGAGTGGGGCAGACGATGATCAGCCGCCGAAGAAGAAAACCCGCATTTGAGTTACAGTCTCCAGCCAATCGAAAACTAAAACTTGATGAGTAACGGGGTAAGATGCCTGCTTACCTGTTATTTTAGTCCGTTGATGATGATGTAATGTTGGATATTGGCTGATGGCGAAAACGAGCAACCGCTTCCTGATCCGTAAACTTGCCTTTTGTGTACTGCTGCTGCTTGCCGCTTGCAGCGCCGATCTGCCGGTGCAAAACGGTGCCGCAGCGCCTGCCACTATCGGTGATGCTGATGAAGTGGCACAGCAATTCCTGACGGCATGGACCAAGGGCGACTACCAAACGATGTACAGTCTGATCTCGCCGCGTAGCCAGATTGTGGCACCGGTTGTCTTCAGCGACGCCTACGCTGATGTGGATCAGAAGCTGCAACTCAATGCCGATCAGGGTAAGGCGTTTGAACTGCACAGCGATCAATCCGTGCGGCAGGGAACTACTGCCGTCGTCACCTACGATATGATCTTCGACTCCCCTGCGCTCGGCAAATTCCGCGATGATGGGCGCACCATGCGTCTGATCCTCGCGCAGTCAGGCAATAACTCTGTCTGGCGCATCGCGTGGAGTACGATGGATATCTTTGAGGGGATGGCAGGCGGTGCACAGCTTCTCCGCGAGATCGATTTGCCCACGCGCGGCACGATCTACGACCGCAACGGCAATGTCATCGCGCAGAGCGGCGTCAGTAATTATGCGGTGCGCGTCCTCACGCGGCGCGGCAACTCCGAAGAATGTTACTGGACCTTGAATCGCGTTCTGCGCCTGAGTGTGCCCAACGCCAAGAAAAACTACGATCCTGAAGTCGGGCAAGATAACGGCTACACCATCGGCACGATGAGTGAAGATGATAAGGTGAAGCACGAGGGCGAGATCACAGCGGCGAACTGCTTCGTGCAGTACGTACCGCAAATCACGCGCTGGTACTACGGCAGCGGCATCGCGGCGCAGACCATCGGCTATGTGGGACCGATCCCCGCGGAGGATGCTTCGGCATATAGTGGTTATCCGCCGGGTGCGCTGGTCGGCTTGCTCGGCATCGAAGGCTATTACGAGCAGCAGCTCGCAGGCGAGCCGGGCGCACGGCTAGTGATCCGCACGGCTGATGGATTCCTGCTGCGCACCATTGCCCGCAAATCACCGGGAGTGTCGCAAGATGTCACGCTGACCATTGATCGTGACTTGCAGTTAGCAGTGGATAAAGCACTGGCGTCGGCGTACAGCTTTGGTAACTGGGGTGACGGCGGCACGATTGCCAAATCTCCGGGCGCGGCGGCAGTGGTAATGAACATCAGCACGGGCGAAGTCTTGGCGATGGCGAGTTATCCGACCTTCAATCAGGATGCCTTCCATCTACAAACAACGTGGGATCCCGACACAATTACAGGTTACAACCGCCTCTTTGCGCTGACCAACCGCACCACGCAGACCTATTCGCCCGCCTCGACCTTCAAGATCGTTTCGATGGCGGCGGCGATGGGCACGACTGATGCTAGCGGTAAGCCGCTGTTTACCCCCAATACACAATATAACTGTGATGCTATCTACAAAGGGGCTGATGGCTTAACCCGCTATGACTGGATTTACAACGATCCCAGCAAAGAAGATAAGTTTCACGGCAGGATTACGCTGAAACAGGGTTTGACCGCCTCCTGTGACGATTACTTCTGGCATGTCGGCGAAACCCTATTTGATTCAGGGGCGACTAACGCGCTGAACATTTTCGGCAATAAGTTGGGCTTGGGGATCGCCACAGGAATCGAAGGCGTTCAAGAATATGCGGGCAATATCCCTGACGCTTCATACTTCCAGCGCACCTTGGGACGGCGTATCACGGTCAGCGATCTGCTTAACATGGTCATCGGTCAGGGCGATGTGCAGGTGACGCCGCTGCAAGAAGCGCGGATGATGACGGCGATTGCCAATGGTGGCACGCTGTATACGCCTTATATCGTGCAGCAGGTCGGACCCATTGGCGGACCACCCAGCTACCTCCACATGCCCGAAGAGTCGCCAACGACTATCGGGCTAACCACCGACGAGACGAAAGCAATCGAGAGTGCGCTCTGCGCCGTCATCCGCGATGATAAATTGGGTACGGCGGGGTATGTCTTTGAAGGTTTTCCTCTGACGCAGATATCGATCTGCGGCAAGACCGGAACGGCGCAAAATGAACAGGGTGCAGCGCCAAATGCGTGGTTCGTCGCCTATGCTGGTCCTGCCGGACGCCCACCTGAGATTGCCGTGGTGGTCTTTGTCGAACGTTCGCGCGAAGGATCGGAAGTCGCCGCGCCTATTGTCCGCCGTATCGTAGAAAGCTACTATGGATTGCCGATTGCTGACTGGCCCAATTGGTGGACGGGTGAATATATCCCGCTGGCGAATCCCGGCGAGTAACCGATCAAGCAGCTTAGCGACCCGCTGAAGTTCTGGAACTTCAGCGGGTCAACACTCAGCACTTATACTCTCTGGCACTTCTCGAATTAACCAATGGTCAACCTTGCCTCATCCTCTATCCAGCGCGATCTCAGGCGCATTCGGGTGTACTACCTGCTGCTCTACTGCGCCGGATTCGTGCTGCCATATCTGAATCTGTTCTACCAACGACTCGGCTTATCGGGGACGGAGATCGGTACGATTGGTGCAGTAGCGGCGCTAACCACACTGCTGTTCGCACCCATCTGGACGACGTTGGTAGAGAAAATCGGACGCGGGCGCACGCTTCTGCAGCTCGGTCTGATCCTGTCCGCGCTCGGTTACCTTTGGCTGGGGATGCAGTCGCAATTCTTGGGGATAACACTTGCGCGTGGGGCATTGGCACTGGTCGGCGCGGCGATTGTGCCACTTTCCGATGCGCTGGCGGTGTCAATCAGCGGTTCTGCTGGCAAGGGATTTGGCAGCGTGCGCGCGTGGTCATCGGTGGGCTGGATTTTCTTTGGCTTATCCGGTGGTTGGATGAACCAGAATCTGGGAGCGCACGCCGGATTTGTGGCGACGGCAGTGCTCACCTTCGTCAATGTACTGGTGTTATTCTCAATCACCTCCGATCATTTTGCTATCCAAGCTATCCCGGTTGCGTCAAACTCTGATTCTTCAATGAGACGTGACAATTTGATCGCCAAACTGCGCAGCAACCCTGACATGCTGGCGCTGGCGCTGATGATGATCGTGATCGGACTCGGCAACAGCGGCATTCTACAGTTTGAGACCAACTATCTGGCAGAACTTGGCGCTAGCGATCTGGTAATCGGTATTGCGGCGGTGATGAGTGCGGTGGTCGAAATCCCCTTCATGCTGTGGGCGGATCGCTTAGTGGCAAAGCGTAGTGCGCGTGGCGTGATGATGGCATCGCTGACGGTCTATGTGATTATTCGTCTGGTGGTATTGGCTGCTCCGTCTCCTCTGATGATCATCATCACGCGCGGCTTGCAGGGAATCGCCTTCAGTTTCTACACCATCGCCATCATCCACTTTATTGTACGGGGTGCGCCGACTGGTCAAACCCGTACCACGATGGCGCTCTATAACATCACCCTCGCCAACGTAATCACCATCCTCGCCGCTCCCGTCGCTGGCGCAGCATATGATTTATTCGGTGCACGTTGGCTCTATCTCGTAGCTGCGATTGGCTATGCGCTCGGCTGGCTGATCCTGCGCTGGGTGAGGAGTCCGCAGGAGACGTTTCAAGCGGTACAACACAGGTAGTTTTCTACCGCTTGAACAGCAGCAGCTTGCCACCGCATTGTTAGGGATGGGTTAGGTTACCGCTCTGAAGTTGAATAACGGCGCGAATACGTTGCTTACTTCTTCTCGAAGTTTAGCGACACCGAATTGATGCAGTAGCGTAATCCTGTCGTATCGCGGGGACCATCGTTAAAAACATGTCCCAGGTGCGATCCGCAGTTGCCGCAGACGACCTCCTCGCGGATCATGCCATGACTAAAATCGCGTTTAACATCTACGTGACCCTGCTCGATCACATCCCAGAAGGAGGGCCAGCCTGTGCCGGACTCGAACTTGGTATCTGACGAGAACAGCGGATTGCCACATGCTGCACAGGTGTAAACGCCCGATTCCTTGTTGTGCACATATTTGCCCGTGAAGGGTCGCTCGGTCGCCTGCTGACGCAGTACGCGATACTGCTCCGGCGTTAGCTCCTTGCGCCACTCGGCATCTTCCTTAGTCACTTTGTACGCCATCATCTTATCCTTTACAGTACACAATCTTTGATCGAAGTATAGACGAAGTGTAAGCGCAATAGATTACGCAGAAATTAACGACCTTCTGGTAGAATCACCCTTTCAACAACACCAGAGGTTATCGCATGAAGTGGATCGAAGTATCAATGGAAGTGGACGGCGAGTCAGCGGAGGTGATCGCGGAAATTCTCAACCGCTATGGTCATCAGGGCGTTGCCATCGAGCAAGCCGGATTTTTCATCGAGACGTGGGAGGACGAAGTACCCAAGCCCGAACGCTTGAATGTACGTGCCTACTTCCCCGACGATGATCGCGCCGAAGCTGCTAAGAAACAGCTAGAGGACGCGCTCGGACATCTGAGCATGATGTATCCCATGCCCACGCCAAAATACACCCTGATCGATGATGAAGATTGGGCGGAAGCGTGGAAGGTTAACTACAAGCCGCTGCACATCGGTAAGCACATCTTCATCCGCCCGTTATGGATCACTGAAGTTGGCGAACCGGGTGATGTGGTGATCGCGCTCGATCCCGGCATGGCGTTCGGCACAGGTACGCATCCGAGCACGCAGTTGGTGCTGGAAGCGGCAGAAGATTTGCTGACCGCCAATCCGCAGCAGCGCACCCTCGATCTCGGCTGCGGATCGGGTATTCTGGCGATTGGTGCGGTCAAGCTCGGCGCTCCCCATGTCCTCGCTATTGACACCGATCCGATGGCGATCCGCGTGACTGTCGAGAACGCCGAACAGAACGAGGTAGCAGATCGCATTACCGCGCGGGAAGGCAGCCTCGACTCGCTGATCGATCCGCAGACTGGCGAAGCGAAGGAACAATTCGATCTCTCGCTGGTGAACATCCTTGCCAAAGTGATTATCGCCATGTGCGGGCAGGGACTGGGCAAGATCGTCAAAGCAGGTGGTGTTGCCGTGTTCGGCGGGATCATTGAGGAGCAAGCGCACGAAGTCGAAGACGCTTTACGTACTACCGGTTTGCAGCCCTACAAACGCCGCCTCTCCGGTGATTGGGTGGTCATCGAGGCACGCAAGGAGTAAGTTTTACCCATGACTTCGCACCGCCCCATCGTCATTTCCATCATCCAGTATCAAGATGACATCGCTGCTGGCAGGATGACCGTTTTCGATCTGATCAACAGACTGCCCGGATTTGGTGTGGCGGGCATCGAACTGCGGCGTGAAACTTGGCAGAACTACCAGAGCGAATTACCTGCTGTGCGCGATCTGCTCAAACAGATGGGCATGATCGTCACTTATGGCAGCTTCAGCACCTTATTCAGTTCCACTGACGAATCGCGCAGATTGCTTCGTCACGATCTGGAAACGGCACAGGCGCTTGGATCGCCCCTGCTGCGCGTCTTTCCCGGTGCTGCTCCCGACGCTCTCGACGATCCGGCGTGGCAGCAGGCAGTCGAAATAGTAGACTATGCCGCCTCACTTAATGTGGTAATCGCGTTAGAAAATTTCGGCAAGACACCGGGCGGCAAACTGAGCGAAGTGCTGCATATCCTCAACCGAATTCAATCGCCCGCGCTGCAGACCAACATCGATATCGGCAACTACGACACCAACGGCGAGGACGTGGTCACCGCGATCCACGCACTCGGATCGCGTGCCGTGTACGCGCATCTCAAGGATAAAGCCGGAGAACGCTCCGACTCAACTACTTATCTCGGCGGCGGCACTCTGCCCATGCGGAAGATCGTCACCGCACTTAACCAACTGCCGCAGCCGATCATCTACTGCTTCGAGTTCGTGGGTGCTGGCGAAGCAGACTCGCGGATCGAAAAGAGCGTAGCTTTTCTACGCTCTCTTGAGAGCCAATAAATCTTAAAGTTCTGTAGGGCGGGGCGTGCCTCGCCCTGTTTTCCTTGTCCCTTACCGCATAAACGTGCCGCTGAACGTATTGATGTGTCTGCACTGCGGATCAGCATCCAGTACCAACACCTGATCCATCGTGAACGCGGCAGCACTCGTGAACGTCAGTGTTAGTTCGATTTCACCATCACCAATCATATTACGCCCAGTATAAGCGTAGCGATTGGCATCGATCTTGGTCAGCAGATATGGCTGAATCTCCATGCCCTTGAACAGTAGATCCTCCCCCTGCGGAGTCAGCGCCGCCATATAGGCGCAGTAATTGACCATCGCCTCACCGCAGATGCCTTCAGTACGATCCTTGCCCGGTTCGGCGTTCCAGATCGTGCGCGTGAGCGGCGTAAAGTTCGCTCCACTAGCAGCGTTCGACTCAGCAGCTTCCGTCGCTTCAAGCGTTGACATCAACGGAACTTCGGTCATCGTTGGTGTCGCCTCCAGCACCGGAGATATGATCGCTGTTGGCATGGCGACAGGCGGTGGCACGGCAACTGACGTGCTAACGCCTAAGAACAGCAGAACAAGTAACCCGAATGGTCCTAACACACCACCGCCCAATAACAGTATCAATCCAAGGCAACCTGATGCCATCTGTAACTCCTCATCTCAATTGTATCTATATTTCTATCCGCTAATGGTGTTTTCTGCTATGATGTTGGGTTAACTGCGACCTTGCCGCCAGCGTTGCAACACGAGAGACGTGGCGAGGGGAACACTTGATATGAGCGACGGCGACGATCTGAACCATCACAATCACATAGCCTCGGACGCGCGGGAGCACCACAGCGATACTGATCAGGGATCAGAGCTGCCGCCGATCTCATCTCCCGGATTTTCGCTCGATCCTGATCTTGATCCGCGCAGGCGCACCGCCCCGATTCGTCCCGTTTCGCCAGAACCGCCTACCGAACCCGTTCAGCCACTGATGCCCAGTGTGCGCAGTTCCAGCACCAGCGAGCCGCGCAAGCCCGATACGGGTGATCTGATGAAAGACCCCGAACGCGCTGAAGAAGCCTTGATCCGACTGCGCGAGAAAACGGCACAGATTTCGATGGAGTTCAGCGAGGGCAAGCTCAACCGCGCTCAGTTCGCCGCCATGTACGCCCGCTTCAACGAGATTCGCACCATCATTGAACAGATCATCGCCAACAACCCGAATTCAACCGCGTGGCAAAATGTAGCGCGTCCCGGACATACGGGCTTTCTGCGCCAGCATTACGAAGCACAGCCGTTGGCGTTCTCGATCCATCTCTACGAACCGCCCACACAGATCGCCAATACAGGTGTACGCATCGATCTACTGCCGATCCCGGAGTCGATCACCAACACGGTCATGAGCGCGCTGCGCGTCTTTGTCGCCAAGAAGGGTATCCCCGGACCAGCGGGTAAAGTTTTGGAGCACGGCAAGTGGATTACTATCGTCGCGGGCGAGATCAGTGCGACGTTGGTGCTCTGGTCGCTGGAACCAGCCGCGCGGCAAGTCACCTTCATTCAAGATTTGCACCGCGATTTCGAACGTGCCAACAAACTGACTCTAGATCGCGGTGTCTATACTTCCGAACAGTTGGTATTCCCGCACCGTTCGCTGCTCAAACAGGGCAGCTAACACTCCCTCAGCACTAC
>JAHBVK010000102.1 GCA_019637555.1 Anaerolineae bacterium | reverse complement strand
ACATCAGTGGCGTTGTAATACCATTCGCCATTATGCCATTCTCTCCGCACCTGACTACTTGCTAGTTGGCTATCTAAACTTTGGTCGTGCATTATGGGCCATTAGTTCCTTGTTGAGACAGCTGCAACTAATCAAATGTTCTAACTACTTCGCCGCGTCGAATACCTCAGCAATCTTCAGCGTAAATCCGGGCAGCACATCGCCGCCATCGATCACGCCGTCGCGCGGGATCAACTGCACGGGCTTACCGGGTGCGAAGATGCGAACCTGCTCTTTGATCGGATCGAACACCCAAACGATAGTTCCCGCGCTCAGGTAATTGGCGACCTTTGTAGCAATCTCGTCGGCGCTATTGGACGGCGAGAGCACTTCCACCGCTAGATCAGGCGCAAGCGAATTGTAGCCTTCGGTATGCGGCTGCGCTTGCCGTGTACGCGAAATAAACGCCACATCGGGCATGTAGCGTTCGCCAGCCACCATGTAGCCGCCATCGCTGCCGGTGAAGAAGCCGAGTTTGCGCGGTAGTACGAACGCCGAAATCGCCGCACCAACGATCACCGCGATCATCGAGGACAGACCGCTAGATACCACCTCGTAAATCTCTCCCCCCACGTATTCCAGCAAGCGATCCGCGTTCTCTGGCAGCGCAGCATACTGATCAAACTGCTCTACCGTCATCGTGATTGGCTTGGTGACCATCTCGACCTCTCAACTTTCATCCGGCAACACCATTGTACAGCATAAGCAAAGTTGATTTTGCTCTGCCAGAATCAAAAAGTGCGTCGATCTAGCTCTTGACTAGCAACGCACCTTAGCGATCCCTCAAGTTGCTGCCCGCCGATCAGTGATCCGAGCCATGCTTGAAGGCATCCTCGATCATCGTTTTCAAGGTCGCCATATCCACATCTTTGAGGCGCTTGATGTACAGGCAGCCCTTGCCAGTGGTGTACTTGCCCAATTTCGAGAGCAACGCTTCCTGCTCCCCTAACCGCAAGCTGTAGATCGTCAAGTTCTGCTTGCGCGGCGAGAATCCGATGACTGGCATGTCGCCTTCGCGTCCGCTTTCGTATTTGTAGTGTTTATTACCGAAGCCGACGATGCTGGTTCCCCACATCTTGGGTTCGAGGCTGGTGACTTGCTTCATCAGTTCGAGAATCTCGAAGCTGTCGGCACGTTTGCCTTCATCCTCGACGCTGTTGAGAAAGTTGTCCACAGATTGATCGTTAATTACGGTCTTGTTTTCTTTCTTGGTTGCCATTTCAAACCCCATCAACAGGAATAACTAGATATCGGCGATATCACGCGCCAGAATAGCACATCTGTTCTTTGTTGTCCAGTAGGCAGCACAAGGTGATCCTTCGAATCAATTCGCCCGTTGTTGTAGGTGCAAGATCGTGTAGCCGACGATCTCACCGTGTTCATCGTAGCGGATAATCACATCGTCATCTGTGAGATCGCTATCGACGGCGATGCTTGGGCGGCGGAAATTCACGTACAGTGTATCTGCGTCGGAATCGTAGTGCAGCCACATCGTTCCATCGGGAGCTTTCTTCATTTCGGGTAACAAGTTTAAGAAGTTCTCAATGCTTACGCTGGCCATACTTGTTTCCTTCTCTCCAATTGTCTGATTCTCCGTGTCACAAACGCCGTGATCACAAATCCGTCAGACTCCAGTTCACGATACACCACAACTAACCACTTACCAGACTCAATTTCTCGAATAGCCATTAATTCGTCCAGACTACCTACAAAAATCCGTTCTGGTTCCGAAATCGTAGAGAGCACTTGATCTCTTAACTCACTGAGTTCACCGTGCTCTATCATAATATGCTCCCAACGTTCGTCAGGCAAGCGTATAGGTAAGCCGTTCTTAGAAATAGGAGGAGATTCTTCGGTCATGTGACTTGCTTCCGCAGCGCATCCAGCACTACCCGATCCCCACTCGCCGTATCCTCGATCTGCCAGTTCATCCAGCCGTTGCACGATGGCGCGCCCTTCAACTGTGCCGCCAACCCGTGAATCGAACCGATCAGATCGCCGTGCTGCAAGCTGCCATCCGCCAGAATGATCGCCTGTTGACCAGTCGGCACCAGATACAATGATTGTCCCGCTTGCAGCAAGCCGCGTTCTAGCAATTTGCGAAATGGTACGCGCGGCGGGATCGCTGTCGGCACGTCCAGTTGATCCTCACCGACGGGGATCACGGCATCGATCCGCTGGCGGGCGGCTTGCGCGTAGATCGGATCGCGTTCGATGCCCAGCCAGTGACGATGCTGCTTGCGCGCTACCGCCGCCGTCGTGCCTGTGCCCATGAACGGATCGAACACCACATCACCCACGTTGCTGCTGGCGAGGATGATCCGTTCTAAAAGTGCTTCCGGTTTCTGCGTCGGATGCAGCTTCTTGCCCTCGGCATCGCGCAGCCGTTCCGCGCCGCCACACAACGGGATCGACCACACGCTGCCCATCTGCTTGCCGTCGTTGTAGCGCTTCATCAGGTGATGATGGAACGTGTAGCGCGATCCCTCGGCTTTTGATGCCCAGATCACGAACTCGGCGTCGTTTTTCAGCCGCTTGCCACGAAAGTTAGGCATGGCGTTAGGCTTGTGCCAGCAGATCGTGTTGAGTATCCAGAAACCCAACTGCTGCATCACACTACCAACGCGGAAAATGTTGTGATAAGTACCCGACACCCAGATCGAGGCATTGTCTTTCATCACCCGCCGCACACCCCGCAACCACTCCTCGGTGAAGCGATCATAAGCGGCGAAATCAGCGAAGCGATCCCACTCGTCGTCTACCGCATCCACCAGCGTCAGGTTGGGACGCCACAGATCGCCACGCAGTTGCAGGTTGTAAGGTGGATCGGCAAACACCACATCGACGCTGCATTCATCCAGCAGCGATAGCTGTTCCAGACAGTCACCTTCCAGCACCTGATCTAGTGGCGAGTGATGTTTTTTCATAACTTTTTCATGACTTGTTCATGATAGCCAATAACCCGCGCAGTGTAGCCAGCACTTCCGTCACTAGTCAAGCTGCGCTCCGGATCGCTGCCTTCTGTAAGCTGGTACACAGCGGTGCTAGAGCGTGCTACACTTGACAGCAATATCCGAATTTCACTCGTTACTCGTTACTTTTTTTTCGGATCGCACTTATCCATTTTCAACAGCAGAGGATACCGCCGCTATGCGTACCGTCGAATGGATCAATGGTCGCGTCCGCATGATCGACCAGCGACAGCTCCCGTGGAACTTCACTCATCTGGACTTTGAGGACTACCGCGAAGTAGCGCAGGCGATCACCGATATGGTGGTGCGCGGCGCTCCGGCAATCGGTGCGACGGGTGCGTTCGGCATGGCGTTGGCGGCATATCAATGCCCCACGCAGGTGCTCGGTGATGCGCTGGACTATCTGGAAGTAGCCGCCATCATCCTCAAGAAATCGCGCCCGACGGCGGTCAATCTGGCGTGGGGCGTGGATCGCATGATGCAGGTTGCCCGCGAGGATGTCTACCGCAACACCAAAGACATGCTCAGCGCCATGATCAAGGAAGCGCAGACCATTGCCGATCAAGACGTGGTGATCAATCAACTGATGGGCAAGCACGGCGCGGCGCTGATCCGCGATGGCGACGTGGTCATCCATCACTGCAACACGGGCGCACTCGCCACTGTCGATTACGGCACGGCACTCGGCGTGATCCGCACCGCGTGGGAGCAGAAGAAAAAGTTTCGCGTACTGCTGACCGAAACTCGTCCGCGTATGCAAGGCGCACGGCTCTCGGCGTGGGAACTGCATCAGCTTGGCGTACCCTTTGAGATCATCCCCGACTCGTCTGCAGGCTACTACATGCGCAAGGGCGAGGCGAAGTTGGTGCTGGTGGGCGCGGATCGCGTTGCGGCGAACGGCGACACCATCAACAAGATCGGCACTTATATGCTTTCGGTGCTGGCGAAGGAGAACAACATCCCCTTCTACACCGTTGCACCGACCAGCACCATTGATCTGGACATGCCCACTGGCGATCAGGTGCCCATCGAGGAGCGCTCCGCCGATGAAGTACGCACGCCCTACGGCAACGCGCTGATCCCCGAGGAGTATCCGGTACGCAATCCAGCCTTCGATGTCACCCCGCAGCGTTATCTGGCAGGCATCGTCACCGAACACGGGATCGCGCTGCCGCCGTTCAAGGAAAGTCTCGCCCGCATGGTCGCCGCCAATAGTACGGCAAAGGTCGGTTAGTTGTCAGGACTATTACGGGGATCGGCAGCGCTGCTGGTGCTGCTGATCCTGTTCGTCGGCTGCGATCAGGAAGAACCAACGCGCACGCCGGGACCAACCAGTCTGCCCGCCAGTCCGACGGTCAATGTGCAGCCGCCAACCCTCACCGATCCTGAAGCGGCGTCGCAATTTGCCATCAATTACACCCCCGGCGCTGTCCCCACCGTGATCGGCGGGGCGACGATCACGCCGACGCCTGAACCCACACTGCAATCGCTAGAGATGCAGTTCATCGCAGACGACGGCTTGATCATCGAAGGCTCGTTGTATGCCGCGCCCGCCCGCCCCGCCCCGCTTGTTCTGTTATTGCATATGGTCGGCAGTAACAAAGAAGCGTGGAGCAGCACTGCAAAACAACTACAAACCGCTGGCTTCAGCGTTCTCGCCATCGATCTGCGCGGACATGGATTGACAGGCGGCGATCCTGATTGGGTCAAGGCGCAGCAGGATGTGATTATGGTACTGCGGCAAGCATCCACACTATCCGGCGTGCAAGTGGATCACATCAGCGTGATCGGCGCGAGCATCGGCGCGAATCTGGGGATCAACGCTTGTGCCGCGCTTGGCACCTGCCGCTCCGTCGTGCTGATCAGTGCGGGCTTGAGCTACCTCTCGATCACCAGTGAACAAGCGGTGCTCCAGTACGGCGCAAAGCCGCTGCTGCTGATCGCCAGCCGCGACGATCCGCCGAGTGGTGCGGATAGCGTCAAGCTGAACGGCATCGCCACAGGGGATCACCGCCTGATCCTGAACAGCGGCAGTGCACACGGCACCGCGATCCTCGACTCCGATCCGACTCTCGTACCGACGATCATCGGTTGGCTGAAAGAACACTGACCCACGAACAAAACTGCCCGTCATAGATCCAGAAGATCGATGACGGGCAGCTTCCATATCAGCTTATCGTCTTAGCCTGTTTTAACAGGCTTCGTGCTTATAGCCTGATGCTTTAGCGTCAGGCAATTTCTTACTTCAAATACTCCGACACATCAAACTTCATCTCCGGCATTGCAGAGCAATCCGTACCAACCTTGGCGGCATCGGCGGGATCAGCGGTGAACACAGTGCCTACCGCGATATCACCAGCGACGACAGCATCCTGTACGGCAGCGACCAACTTCTGCACGTTTTCGGGCGTGGCAGCGGTGTAGATGTCGTTGATGGAGATACCAACACCACCCTCAACGATGCCTAGCGCCTCAGAAGTGCCGACGGGCAGCTTGCCCTCGTTGTACAGCGACAGGGCGCGATACAGCGAGTTGTCTACGTTCTTCTGCATCGAGGTCAGGATGTGTGCCGCCTGCTCAGGATCGGTTTCCGCGATGATCGTCGCCTGATCCGAGTCTACACCGATGGCATACTTGCCCTTTTCCTCAGCCGCTTCAAAGACACCGGTTCCGGTGCCGCCTGCGATCTGGAAGATGATGTCGGCGTTCTGGTCATACATCGCCAGTGCGATTTCCTTACCCTTCGCCGGATCGCCCCAGCCGCCTGCATACTGCGTCAGGAACTTGCTATCTTTGTTGACAAGGCAAGCGCCCTGCTGATAACCAACGATGAAGTCGTTGATCACGGGGATGTCCTGACCGCCCACTGCACCGATGATCGGATCAGCGTTCATGCCTTCCAACGAGCTGATGGTCATTGCGGCAGCGTAGACACCAGCAAGGAACGATCCCTGATTCTGGGCATAAGTTACCGAATAGACGTTCTTGCAACCCTTGGGGCACAGCTTCGGATCAGCAGGATCGCCGCTGTAGGGCATCGAGGCATCGTAGAACAGGAATACTTTGTCGGGATAGTCATCGGCGCGGGCTGCCATGTAGTTCAACATGGTGAAGGAACCCGCCACCAGAATGTCGTACTTATCGACGTCAGCCATCGCATCCGCCAGACCCGTTTCGTAGTTGGCGGGGTCGAAACCGAGTTCGATGGTATTGACTTCATAACCGAACTCGTCAGCGGCTTTGTCCAGACCGCGCTGCGCCGAGTCGATGAACGACTTGTCGCCGAGCGTGCCGTTGACGACGTAGGTGATCCGCGTGGCGGTTTGCGCCTTGGCGGGTGTGCTGAGTCCGGGCGCGACTGCTACCAGCAGCAAAGCGACGATCAAACACAACGGGGCTATTTTAGTGCGCTTTAACATGGATGGGTGCCTTTCGTGGTCAAGTTGACTATGGAACGAAGATGAACAACGAAAATCGACATCGACAACGCGCTCAGGCTGCACGAAAACGCGACGCTGGCGCGACAGTCTCAATGGTATGTAAGGAACGATGACAAAGATCGTCTACTTAGCCGCAAGTTTCTTCTGCAAATCCGCGAGGAAGGGAATATCACGGAACTGATCCGGCTGCACAGCTTCCCAGTAGATGCCGTGTGGCGCGGGGTAGACAGTCCGCGTTTCGATCACCTCGTCCGGCGTGATGATCCAGTGCAGTGGCGAGTCGTGTGGCAGCATCGGGATGCGCTCATCGTCCACCACCTGTGACGAATGTACGGTGGTGATCACGGGTGTTTCCGGCTTGACCAGTCCTAATTCGCGCAGCATTCCTAGTTCCAGATCAGCAAAGCCGCCGCCCTTGCCCGTGCGACCACCTGCGCGCGTCACTGCCACGCAGCCCGTCACCACCAGATCGAGAGGCAGCATCTCCTCCAAGCGCACTTTGCGTCCGAACTGGACGCCACCGCGCACAGGAGCGACATCCTCAAAAGGGATGCCCTGTTCCTTCAATACAGCGGGATCGAGCAGCACGAAAGGATAATCATCCTTCAGTTCGGGGATCGGCATATACAGCAGCTTGCCTTCTTGCAGCGCCCGCAAGCGTACCGGAATCTGCGCCGAGTCGGGGTTCGACTTGACGACTTTTGCCTGTTTCCAGATGGGTAACTCAGCTAAGCGTGCGGCGGCGATCTCCGCACCGACGTAATTGGGGATATGGCTCCACGGCGATCCGACGGCATAACCTTCGGTCTCAAGGATAGTCCACACCTCGCGGCGCAGCACATCCTTGTTCTGGTCGCGCCCTTCCCAGCGCGCGTGCGATGTGGGAGTGGTTGGCTCGGACATTCATACCTTCTATATTGTTGATAATGATGTTGCGATGTGGTGTTTAGCTGTCTTACGTACTCGATCATAGAGACTGAAAGACAGATAAGCACGTATGTTTGTGCAGATTACCACAATGCGCCCAAAGATCAAAAATTTACGCGCCGTGGCTGTTCTGGTTCGAGAGGTGCGGAGGATAGGGTGGGCAGGTTGGGAAACCTGCCCCTACAAAGCGATCCTTCAATATCACCGACCTTGTAGGGGTGGGTTTGAAACCCACCCTCGTTGCGATCACCTAGACCTATGCCGTCGCGCGACGCGCTGCCGTCGTCATGATCGCTAATCCGGCGAGGATTAACACCATCGCCAGCACGCTTGCCGCATTGATCTGCTCACTGGCGAACAGCGCACCGACAATCAACGCGATCACCGGATTGACATAGGCATAACTGGTTGCCAGCGCGGGCTGCACCTTGCGCAGCAGATACATGTAGGAACTGAACGCCACCAGCGACCCGAAGAACACCAGATAGAGCCAACCCAATACCGATTCCAGCAGGATCGGTTTAGTGATCCACTCACCACGCAGCAAACCGATCAGCAGCAGCGCCGAGCCGCCCGCTAACATCTCCACCGCGAAGCCCATCATGCCCTTCGGTAGCTGCTTATCACGACTCCACACCGATCCGAACGACCACAAGATCGCGCCAGCTTGCGCCAGTAAGATACCGATCACGTTAGTGTTCGCCAGTGCATCGACGCCGAGCAGACCAACACCGAGGAAACCTAGCGCGATGCCGATCCATTCACCGCGTCGGGGCCACTGCCCGCGCAGTCCGGCGAACAGCGCCGACCAGATCGGGATGCTGGCAACGTTGATCGCTACTAGACCGGATGCCAGATAGTTCATCGAGAAGGTTGTTAGCCCCATGCCGCCAGCCAGTAAGAACACGCCGATGATCGCCGCGTTGCGTGCCTCCAGCCGCGTCGGGATCGCCATGCCGCGCCAGCGCAGGAACACGAACAGCAGTGATCCCGCCGTTAGAAAGCGCACGCCCGTGATCAAGAAGGCGGGGAAACTCTCCAGCGCGAAGTGTGCCGCCAGATAGGTTGTACCCCAGACAAAATAGGTCGCCAGCAGTGCCAGCAAAACATCTACTGGCAGTCCTTGCACCCCGGACTCAGACTTAGACTCGGAACCCGCCGCTAGTTGCGTAGCCATCCAATCCTCGCTGTTCGCTTGTTACTGACTCTCTAACGTAATGAGGGAAGTGTAGTTGGAAGTGGAAGTAATAGCACCATTATTTTAGCTAATTCTGCCCCCAATTTGAATGGCATCCTCAAATTGATTCAAGCTATACTGGTTTGAGATTCCAGCCGTTTTAGCACTTTGAGCTTGAAAATCATGATCGCGTTAGATGACCTCGATTGGCGTATTCTGGAACTGTTGCAAGACAATGCCCGCCTCTCCTTCAGCGAGATCGGACGTTTGATCGGACTCTCGCAGCCAGCGGTAGCGGAGCGCGTGCGCCGTCTGGAAGCCGATGGCGTGATCTGCGGCTACCATGCGGTGATCAATCCGGCGGCAGCGGGCAAGACGATCACGGCGATGATGCGTATCTCCACCAACGGCACGCCCACCGCCAAAACCGCTGCTATCGCGCTGGTCAACTCCATGACCGAGATCGTGGAGTGCCACAAAGTCACGGGCGATGACTGCTTCATCATGAAGGTGCTGGTCAACTCTATCGAGCATCTGGAAACGGTCATTGATCGGCTCTCGCCTTACGGTCAACTGAACACCTCCATCGTGCTCGGATCACCGATTCAGCGCCGTGTGCTCACCTCCAACGAAAGAGAGACGCAGCGATGACAGTTTCCATCTGGCAGGCGGATGGCACGCAGCCGATCCGCGAAGTGGATGTGCTGATCGTCGGCGCGGGGATCATCGGCGTCACGGCGGCGTATTTCTTCAAGCAAGCGGGGCGTGAGGTCGTGATCACCGAGATGCGCGATCTGGCGTTAGGGGCAAGCAGCCGCAACGCCGGATTCCTGATCACTGGCTTGGACACCTATTATCATCACGCGATCGAGAAGTACGGTCACGCCGTCGTCCGCGAATTGTGGAATCTGTCGCTGCAAACACACGGCTATTGGCGGCAGTTCATCAAGCAATCGAACGGCGCGGTGCTGACCGAAACCTGCGGATCGCTGCTGCTGGCGGAGTCGGAGGAGGAAGCGCGGGAGTTGGAGATCGCCGCCCGCACCATGCAGCAGGATAAGCTGGAGGTCGAGTTCCTGACCAGCGATCCGCTGAATCGCGGCTACTGCGCGGCAATCCGGCAGTCGTGGGATGGCGCAGTGCATCCTTATCAGCTTGTCCGCGCGATCTATGAGCAGTCCGGCGCGGAACTGATCGCCAACAACGAGGTTTACGCCATCACGCAGCCGGATCAGCACAGCGTCACCGTCGCCACGCGGCAGTACATCTTCAAGGCGCGCACGGTGCTGCTCTGTACTAACGCCTACTCCTGCAACCTCGATCCCTATTTCGTCGGCAAGGTGATCCCCACCCGCGCACAGGTACTGGCAACCGCGCCGCTGAAGGAATCACTGCTCGACTGCTGCGGTTACAGCGATTATGGCTACATGTACTACCGCATGACCTTCGACAACCGTCTGCTGATCGGCGGGGCGCGGCATCATCACCGCGATCTGGAGAACGACACGATGGATGATCGGATCAGCGATCCGGTGCAGCGATCACTGGAACGCTATCTGCGCGAACGCTTCCCCGAAGCCGCCGACGCGCCAATTGATCGGCGTTGGGCGGGGATCATGGGCTTCAGCGTCGATGGTATACCGTTGGTGGGTACGCTGCCGGATAAGCCGCGCGTCGGATTCGCCGTCGGGCTGACGGGGCATGGCTTGGCGACGGGGGCAGTCACCGCCGAACGCGCCGTCGAGCTGCTGCTCAACGGTACGTCGCCGGGGGCGCTGGATGCGAGAAGGTTGGGGTAGTTGACCTCACCCCGACGCTGGCGCGTCACCCCTCTCCGCAGCGGAGAGGGGATCGGTGGTGGAACCTGAGTTTCGCTGTGAATTTATAGTTGAGGGGAGCAGGGGAATAGGGATTGAGGTGCGCGTTTGGTGACCCATTAAAACCCATTTTTTAAATGGGGAAAATGGGCGAAAAATGGGTTATGGTAGGCAATATTTGGAAATCGGTTGGAATGGCACAAACAATTGGCGTTTGTGGCGTGGTGGTGGGATTTGGTGAGCATCAGTAGACCGCAGTAGATCGGAGGCTAAAGCACTCCGGCTACAGGGAAATTCCTCTAAACCCGACTGAAGTCGGCTTAGGGAAACTGTGCAGGTTAGTTGGTAGCGTAGATCGGTACGAGGGGAGTCGGCTTCAGCCGGCTTTTACTTATCTGGACTGGTAGCCGGGTTGCTTTAGCTTCCGGCAGTTGCTAGGCGTTTTTCTTCAAACGTCCGTAGCGGTTCTGATAGTCTTTGCCCTTCTTGGGGTAGGTGAACTTGATCGCTGACCATGTGCCATCCACGCTGACCACTTTGCTCTCGACCAAGCCGTGATCGTAACCGAGTTGGATCACCTTCTGTAAATTGAGATCGGTGCCTAACTTGCGCCCTTTGGGCCATGATACCCACAACATCCCGCGCGTTTTGAGGTGCTTCTTCAGCGCGGGGAAGGCATCGTTAAACTCAGCCTGATTCTCGGCAAATAAGTGGATGTAGTCGAACTTGCCCGTCAGCTTGATCGACAGTTCCAGCGGTGGGAGATCGATTTCGAGCACGGCTTCAATCGGCGCGTTCATCAGGAATGCCCGCGTCCCGTCTTTCACGCCCATCTTGATTGCTGCCGCACCAGCCATATTGCCCTACTCCTCGATCTCGGTTATCAGCGCATGGATAGCTTAGGCGCATCCATCTCAATCAAGTCTAGATCATCCGCTAGAGGGTAGGAATAACGAAAGTGATCGGAGTCGGCGGGAGAGCTGATTACACTTCATCCGTTGTGATGTTGTCGAGTTTCATGGTGTGAAGGGAAATGTGGTGAAATTGAAGATTGAGAATAAGGTGTCTGTTCAGGTGTGGAATTGAATTCTACATCTGAACAATTTTTGATAGATGAGTTGTAACTCTCAGTCACCTAGACGCTTGTGATTTACTTATCGACTCGATTGCAATAGGCGTATCATTAGTATGGAGCGACTAACATCTATGGATGGACAATATGGCTGACCAAGTTTCTGTATTAGAGGGTGTACTTAAACAGTTCGTTCAATCTTGTCGAAACAGGATTGATGTGGTCATGACATCGCAAGGCACTGCCCTAGATGAAGGTCTAATCAGATTACCTAGTGCCTTACTATTCACAATTAAGCGGCTGTTAATTACAGCAACTAAGAATGACTTGATATTTTCTTATGGAGGGCCAATATGTGGCGCTATCGCACATTCAATTATGTATTTTCGAGATCACACCCGGATGGTGAGTGCTACGCTAAATTTGTTTTATGATGTGTGGTTAACCCTGACAAAATTGCAGCAGAAGCATAAGCGAAACATATCGTGCGGAGTTATTGCATTTTGGATCTCGGAAACATACTTGGACTATTCTCATGATCAAGGCGCTGCTACTTGGTGGGCGTTGCATTCTTGGGCAGATGATTGTCGCTTTGAATATGATCAGGGAAGTGCTCCCCATCTTCTGAAATACTACTTAGGCGTTCCACAAGCAATCCTTACACGAGTCAGACTTATCGCCGTTCAATGTAATCTTGAGTCCCATGCCAAACAATTTCCATTCGTCTTTGTAGAGGAAATCATATATCGGTTAGCTATTGATTATTCAGAAGCTAGTTCTGTGTTTGAACGCCCCACCAACGTAACGGAACATTTGTTAAATAGAATCTATTACTCATCTTTACTCGATGAGGCACAAATAGAAGCCGAGAAGCAAGCGGAAATCGAAGAAAATAGAGAAGTTCAGAGTAAAAACCAAAAAGGCAAGGCACTTGAAAAACTTGCTGCGTATTTATTTTTATTGATTCCTGGATTTGTGCCTCGACTCCGAGTCAAACCAGAAGATACCATTTTTGAGATTGATGCTGTAGTCAGTAATCACTATCCTGTTAATACCATTTTGTCCGATAACTTCGGCAGATATATTCTCATAGAATGTAAGAATCGGGCAGACAAGATAGGCACATCTGATATTGGTTATTTCCTCCATCGGATTCAGCTCCTTCATGCTACCTTTGGTGTGTTATTTGCCCGCATGGGCATCACAGATCGAAGTAAGCAAAAAGGGTCTGACATGGCCGGTCACAGCGTTCAAGCCAATTATGTTATCCCGCATGATGGTCAAGCCTTGTTAATACATACCTACCATGAAAATAACATTACATGCATTGTTATCACTGCTGATGACC
>JAHBVK010000101.1 GCA_019637555.1 Anaerolineae bacterium | reverse complement strand
CTGCATCGTGACCAATCCGATTGCGCTCGGCTTGCTCAAGAGTCCGGGCGAACTGGGCGCGGATATTGTGGTAGGCGAGGGGCAGTCGTTGGGCATCCCCTTGAGCTACGGCGGACCATACGTTGGTTTCTTCGCCACCAAAGAAGAGTACGTCCGCAAGATCGCGGGGCGCATTGTGGGCGAAACCGTCGATCAGGATGGGCGCAAGGCATACGTGATGACGCTACGTCCACGCGAACAGGACATCCGCCGCGATAAAGCGAGCAGCAACATCTGCACCAATCAGGGTTTGATGGCGCTGGCGGGCTGCATCTACCTCGCAGTGATGGGCAAACACGGGATCAAGCGCGTTGCTGAATTGTGCTACCACAAGGCGCACTACGCCGCCCAGCAGATCAACGCGATCCCCGGTTACAGCGTGTACATGGGCTTGCCATTCTTCAACGAGTTTGTGGTCACTTGCCCGCGCCCTGTCGATCAGATCAACAAAGTTTTGAACGAAGAATTCAGCATCATCGGTGGGTACGATCTGGGCAAGGATTATCCGGATCGCCGTGACCAGATGTTGGTGTGCGTGACCGAGACGAACACGAAGGCAGAGATCGATGATCTGGTTGAGGGGTTGAAGGTGGCGAAGGATCGGTGACTTTAGCTACGGCAAATGAGGCATTGAAGGATGACATCAGCCGCTACTGAGTTAAACGTCATCGCGCTGTTAGTTGGAATTGTACTCCTAGCGTGGGCGGTGTGGAGAGCAGTACCAGCAATCCGTGATCAATCGATTGTGGTGGGACGCGGACAACAGCCGCTGGAAGGCGATACCGCCATCATCTATGGATTGTTCCTGATCGGCGCGGCAGTTGTCTTGATCGGTGCGGCTGTGTACGGATTGGCAACGCAAAGTTTCAGTGTCCCGCTATTTCCAATGCTGATCTTTGGTTTTAGCTTACTCAATCTAGTGTTCTTTATGATTGGGAACTCCCAACGATAGAGCAAGGACAGAAGGATCGCATGAGATAGGTTGAGTGACTTGATAGCGGGTGAATGTTAAGTAGTTCATCAGGTTGAAAGTGGCGGCAATGACTGATTCCTTTTTCATACAGTTGTATTTCCTGTTGAGTTTAGTGGTTCTGGCTGTAACGCTGTGGCGAGGCGTTCGCACCATCCGCAAACAGGAAGCATTTATGGGGCGGAACCGAACGCCGCTAAAAGGTAGACGCGCGGTCATCTATGGCATCATCCTAATCGCCTTCGGTTTCATATTCGTTGGCAGCACCGTCTATGCCATGATCATCGGGCGGATTTCAACGATTGGAATGTCAGCATTGGTCGTGGCATTCTCGGTCACCAATCTCATTGCCATGTCAGTCGCGAATTCAAGTGATAACAATTGACGCAGGCTGTTGTTCAGTCAAGCAGTCATTTAAGCAACTTTAGCGGAGCAATATACAGCTTATGAGCAAGCGCAATAGCAACAGAAGAAACAATAGAACTCAGGCGATGAAAGCCGCACAGCCAGATCAAGCGCAGGTGCAGGCACAAGTAGATGCACCTGTGGAACCTGCCGTGCCAGTTCAAGAACTAGAAGCGCAGCCAGTAGCAACGCCAGTGGTAGCGCCGACTGCTGAGGCTACTCCGGTTCCAGCATTCAACGAATTTCGCCGCACGACTCCGCAGCCCTCGAACATTGAGGTCGAGCCGTTAATCTACGAGCTGGGATCGGCGGGGCGGAATGTCTCCACGCTAATGATCAAGTGCGATGTGCCGGAATCCGAACTACCTGCGGATCTGATGCGCGGCGATCTCGATCTGCCGGAAGTGAGCGAGTTGGATACGGTGCGCCATTTTGTGCGCCTGAGCCAGCTCAATTACGGCATCGACAAGGGCTTCTATCCGCTGGGTAGCTGCACCATGAAGTACAATCCCAAGATCGATGAGGATACGGCACGTTTGCCGGGATTTGCGGGCGTACATCCGCTGCAGGATGCCAGCACCACACAGGGATCGCTGGCGCTGATGTACCAGTTGCAGGAATGGCTAGCAGAGATCGCGGGATTCAAGGCAGTCAGCATCCAGCCAGCCGCGGGCGCACACGGTGAACTGGCAGGCATTCTGATCATCCGCGCTTATCATCAGGATCGCGGCGATACGAAGCGCACGCGCATCCTTGTACCTAACAGCGCACACGGTACCAATCCGGCGACGTCAACGATGGCAGGCTATACCGTAGTCGAACTGCCCAGCGACGCCGATGGTGATGTCGATCTGGAGGTGCTGCGTAAGGAAGCGGATGATACTGTCGCAGGGATGATGATCACCGTGCCAAGCACACTCGGCGTGTTCGACAAGAATATCAAGGAGATCAACCAGATCATCCATGACTGCGGCGGCTTGATGTACATGGACGGCGCGAATATGAATGCGCTGCTCGGTGTGGTCAAGCCGGGAGAACTTGGCTTCGATGTGATGCACTATAACCTGCACAAGACCTTCAGCACGCCACACGGCGGCGGCGGTCCGGGATCGGGTCCGGTGGCGGTGAATGACAAGTTGAAGGATTTCCTGCCCGGTCCCATCGTCGGGATCACCGAGCAGGCGACGGAGACGGAAGCGCCGCTATATGGTTGGGTGAATCCGGCTAAGTCTATCGGCAGGCTGAAGGCGTTTCACGGCAATTTCGGGATGCACGTCCGCGCCTACACGTATATCCGCTTGCACGGTGCATCCGGTTTGCAGGCGATTGGTCAGCATGCGGTGCTGAACGCCAATTATGTGCGCGTGCGGCTGGCAGATACCTACAAAGTGCCCTACAACCGCATGTGCGGACACGAGTTCGTGATGGAAGGACGTTTTGCTGATGCGCCCGGAATCCACGCGCTGGACATCAGTAAGCGGTTGATGGATTACGGCATCCACCCACCGACCAATTACTTCCCGCTGATCGTGCCGGAGGCGCTGCTGATCGAGCCGACGGAATCGGAAAGCATCGAGACGTTGGATCAGTTCGTGGAGGTGATGAAGAAGATCGCGCAGGAGGCGAAGGAATCACCCGATTTGCTGCACAGTGCGCCACATGTTACGCCCGTCAAGCGGGTGGATGAGGTGAAAGCGGCGAAGGATCTGGTGTTGTGCTGCCGTCCGATACCGGAGTGGGCGGAGTAAAGAGTCAGCTTTTCGGAGCACGTTTATTGCGCTCACGACATGATAGTAGACCGGAGGTTGAAACCTCCGGCTACAAAACTTTGTAAACCCACTGAAGTGGCTTGGAAGCAAACAGGAACGCTTTCCAGCCTTCTTTAGCGAGTTTCTATGGTTTGTAGCGAGGGATTTTAATCCTGTGAGGACGGTTGCTCGTGCCTTAACGAATGATCCAGCGCATGGCACGCTGGCGCTCCTCACGGCGCTGGCGTTCCTGACTGGCAAGCCGCGCCAATTCGATCCACAACTGATCGACGCCCTCACCGGTCTCGGCGCTGGTGAGCATGAAGGGCATCGACAGGCTCTCCGCCCAACCGCGCACTTCCTCTACGGGGATAACCTGAAACTGATCGCACTTGTTGCCGACCACGATACCGGGCAACAGCGGCACAAAACTCTGCATCTCGTCGCGCCAATGCATCAGGTTGAAGAAACTCGAAGGCGAGGACATATCGAACACCAGCGCCGCTGCCAGCGCACCCTGATAAAATTGTTCGCGGACTTCTCGATAACGCGCTTGATCGGGGGCAAGATCGTAGAGCAGCAAGCGTACATTTGCGCCGTCAACAGTAATAAGTTTTTCGGGTATCGCGTCAAACAGCAAATTGGCATCAGCACCCCGTCGGATCAGACTGCTCTTACCGACGCTGAGATCGCCTAGTAGGATCACTTTGTAAGCAGGTGGATTGGGAACGGGCGCGACGCTCGTGCTCGTATAGGTTTCCAATGAAAGCTCCATGTCATTGAGAATAAGTATACGTCTTTTGAAAGGAAGGGGCATTTGAAAACCGTTCGTGTTCATCAATTTGGAGGTCCGGAAGTCCTGAGCTACGACGATGTACCAGCGCCAGCAGTGGCGGCGGGTCAGGCACTAGTTCACGTCCAAGTAGCAGGCGTCAACTTCATCGACACTTACCAGCGATCCGGTTTGTATCAGCTTCCCTTACCGCTGACGTTAGGACAAGAAGCCTGCGGCGTAGTAGAGGCTATCGGTGAAGGCGTGACCGAAGTCAAGGTGGGAGATCGCGTTACTTATGCAATGACGCAGGGCGCGTATGCCGAGTACCAGATCGTGCCCTCGTGGAAATGTGTGCCCGTGCCGGACAAGATCACGGCAGCGCAAGCTGTCGCCGCGATGGTGCAAGGCATGACCGCCCATTATTTGACCTACAGTACCTATCCGCTGAAAAAAGGTGATACGGCGTTGATCCACGCGGCGGCGGGCGGTACAGGAGCGTTAGTGGTGCAAGTTGCCAAGCGGCTCGGCGCACGGGTGATCGGCACGGTGTCTACGCAGGAGAAGGCGGAGATTGCTAAGAAGGCAGGTGCGGACGAGATCATCCTGTATACCGAGCAAGATTTCGAGGTAGAGGTCAAGCGCCTGACCGATGGCAAAGGCGTGGACGTAATCTACGATTCGGTGGGACAAACAACCTTCGAGAAAGGGTTGAACTGCTTGCATCCGCGCGGCATGATGGTGTTGTTCGGGCAGTCGAGTGGCGCGGTATCGCCCGTCAATCCGCTAATCCTGATGAACAAGGGATCGCTGTACCTCACGCGCCCGACGCTCGGTCATTACAGCGCCACGCGTGAGGAATTGCTGTGGCGTGCCAATGATGTATTCAACTGGTTCTTGGCGGGTGAACTAGAAATTCATGTGGATAAGAGTTACGCGCTGAAGGATGCCGCCGATGCGCATCGCTATCTGGAGGGGCGCGGCAGCAAGGGCAAAGTGGTGCTGGAAGTGTAGTGCGATGTGATCCCGGCGCTGAAGGTGTGTCCGGCGTTAATCAGGTGGTGGCGGGCGTAGACCGGAGGTTGAAACCTCCGGCTACAACACTTGGTAAACCCACTGAAGTGGGTTAGAAGACTGACCTCCGCTGAACCTTTGTTATAGGATTTCTAGAGCATTGTAAGCAGCGGACTGAAGCAGAAATGGGTGGATTAGTGACCCACCCGTACAGCGCCATTGTCGTGGTTGTGGTTACTCATCCACGATTTGCACGTGTTCGTGCGGACATTCGCCCCACGCGAGATCGCCCTCTGACTCTTGAGCTGCGGAGGGCGACAGTGACCAGCACATATCACAGTAGGGTTCGTCGCAGAGGCGGCAAACGAAAGCCACAAAGTGGGGATCCAGACTGCGCGCCAACTCCCAATTGTTGTAAGCAATCGCCTCAAACAGATCGACCAACTTTTCGTAAGGCGCAAAGCGGTACACATGGCGGATAAATTCGGTGCGTTCCAGCCGATCTCGATCCTGCCATAACCCTTCCGTTATGCTCTTGCCTGAAGCAGGAATCAGTGAAACTTCCGCCGCTGCTCCACCGCAGTTAGCGCAAGGAATGGTCACATGACGGGAACGCCTGCCAAACATTGAATCCTGCCCGCTATCTCTATCCCTATTACTATTATTCGTAGAGCCAATAGCTGGCTGCTTCCGCCATAAACTCACTTGCTTCTAGCGCACAATCGCTGACGATGCGTTCAGGCGTCATGCCATTTTCGAGCTGCTCGCGGATTTGTGCAGTTCCTACCAGTACATCGAACGCGATTGTTTCGCCATCCAGCAGCCAGACCGCCTGATCGGGATACAACTCACGGATCACGCTGATCAGATTGAGCGAAAGTTCAAAGACGTTGAGATCGCGGGGATCGGCAACGTGGATACGGACTCCTTCGCAAGGCTGTCCGGCAAAATTCCCCGCCAGCGGTCGGAACCACGTCGGCGTGAAGGACAGTCCGTTCAAGAACAGCGAATTCAGCGCTCCTGCTAACACTTCGGCATCGATGTATGGTGCGCCGAGCTGCTGATAGGGCAGAGTTGTGCCATGACCGGCGCTGACAGGCAAACATTCAAGCAGCCCAGTCGCCGGATACAACACCGCACTCTCGAAGGTTGGTAGATCGGGCGTGGGCATCGTCCACGGCATCCCGGTATCGCTGTACATCATGGCGCGATGCCAGCCTTCCATCCGCACCACGGTGAGATTGGCGCCGATCACCTCGTTAAACCAGTTTGCGGTCTCGCCTAGCGTCAATCCGTGACGCAGCGGAATCTCACCGAATGAGGTGGCATAGTGGGGCAGCAGTTCGCTGCTCAACAGCGGTCCCTCGACTAGATTGCCGCGCAGCGGATTGGGACGATCCAGTACCGTGATCGGCACATCGGCATGAACGCAGGTATGCAATGCGTGATGCAGCGTTTGCAGGAAGGGATGAAAGCGCACACCAACATCCTGCAGATCAACGATGAGCATGGACAGCGACGCCAGTTCTTCGGGTGCGGGAAATTCAGTGCCGCCATCCAAACGGTAGATCGGCACGTAACCATCTTCTGCGTCGGGGATCACTTCGCGCGTCGCGCCGATGCCGTAGTAACCAAACTGCGGGGTGAACACGGTAGCGATTCGCAGCCCGACATCACGCAGCGCACGGTAGCAGGTGCGACCATCGCGCGTCAGGCTGGCGGCTGTGGTAAGTAAGCCTACTGGTCCGTCGCTGTAGGGTACGTCGGTGAAGATGTCGAGTCCACTGCGCACGGCACCCGTTTCCTTTCGGTTGGGGAGGGAATCCATGTTTGATCGCCCTACTTCGGCGCTATCGTTCCCTCCAATAGCCATAATATAACGTAATTATCCGCAGTATAGGCATTCTTGTAAATCGGATCATCGGAAGAAGGGACGCCCGATAGTTTGGTCACCAGCAGCGGCGTGTTGGTATGACGTTCGTACAGCGGCAAGATCGGTAGCAATTTGTTATAGACGTAAGCGATCTGCCCCACCGCGTCTGCTGTCGCGCCTTCGTTACTTTGTTCATCTTCCAAACTGGCTGTCAGCGCCGCCAGATCGAACTGTTCGCCATCGACGGTTTGCGTCAGCGGGAAGGCGATGCCCTTTTTGCCCTGCGAGAGTCCCGGCTCGTTCAGCGAATAGAAGGTGTTGCGGTATGTCAGGAAGGGGAATGGATTGCCAATCACGCCGTAGGTATAGAGCAGCAGATCGAAGCGCCCATCGACCACATCGCGCAGCAACTGGGTACTGGTCACGCCATCAACCCGCACACTGATGCCAAATTCGGTGAGTTGGCGAGCAATTTCAGCTGCTGCTTGGGGATAGCGCGGTACTTCCGCCGGAAAGGTCAGATGAAAGGCGATTGGTTCGCCCTGATCGTCAAGCCACGCACCGCGACTGTTCTTGGTGAAGCCGAGCGCGGTAAACATCGCTTCTGCTTTGGCGGTGTCTGGCTCGTAGGCATCGAAACGGCGGCGTTCGGTGAGATAAAAGCCCTGCCGATCCTCGCTCAAGCCGGAGATCAGATTGACGGGTTCGGCACTGTCAGCGAGCGATGCTTCAGCGATCAGCTTGCGATCCAGCAGATAGGCGAGCGCCTGCCGTACTTCGACTTTGCCTAAGGTGTAGCGATCATGATTGAAGTACAGCGCCGCGCCGCTATACGTGGGCGTGCGGAGAATCTGATAGCCCATTTCCTCCAGCGCTGGCTCAATGTCGGGTGAATACTGATCGCCGGAGTAGTCGATGGTAATCTCGCCGGACTGGATGCGTGGCAGGATTTTGTCGGCGTTACCGCGATAAATCATGATATTGTCAAAGGTTGGTTTGAACGCGCTTGTCTCGCTACGATGCAAGGTCACGTGTGTTGCCATCACGTCGGCGGGATCGAGCGTATAGGGTCCGCTGCTGACAACCTGCTGCGGGCGGAACTCATTGATCTCATCCTGCAACGCTTTCCATTCTGCCGTTGACTGCAATTCACCCGAATCGAAACGCTTGAGATTATCATTGGTGTCGAGCAGTGCCTGCACTTTATCGGCAATGGCTCCGTAAACAGATGCCGGACGGACGCGCGTTTTGAGGATCAGCCGTTCCGCGAACAGCGTTGACCGCTTGAAGGTGAACACGACGGTGTGATCATCTTGTGCAGTCACGGTGTCTACGTAGCGGTAATCTTGAATGCCGCGCAGTCTACCGATCAAGTAGGTGACCACCAGATCGCGGGCGGTCAGTGGCGATCCATCGCTCCACTGTGCATCATCGCGCAGCGTGACCACAAAGCGCGATCCGTCATCCTCGAAGTTCCATTTTGTCGCCAGTAAGCCCTCATAATCCTGATAAGTTGACCAGCGGAAATACGCCAGCGGCGGCTCGACTAGATCGGCGTAGATACCAAGTGCGCCGGGCCAGCCGTCGTTGAGGAAGGAGTTTAACTTGATCGGCGCGTTGAACTGGTAAGCCCAGTGACCGAAAAAAGTAGATGCATTCTCGTCATCTGTTTGTGCGCTACTCACCTGTGCGGAAAAAATGCAAGAAATGAGCAGCAGCACGATCAAAAGAAATCGACGCATGAAGGTATATCCTCGACTTGGTGCGTCGGAAGTGTAACCAAACTCAAAGATCGACTCAAGCGCTCATTTTTCGTGCTAGAATTAAATCCGATAGAACAAATGAGCCATTTCAACAGTGGACACTGCAACCAGCCAACATCTGAACGCCCTGAACCGCGAGTTTTACCGCGTGACCGTCGATAATTTCGATGAGTCTCGTGGGCGTTTCTGGTTATCAGGTTGGCAGCGCGTGATCCAGCAGCTCGTAACATCAGCGCAGCCATTACGTGTGCTGGACGTAGGCTGCGGGAACGGCAGATTCGGTCGGTTTTTGGGCAAACACTTCGGGCATCGCGTCCATTATCACGGCATTGACAATAATGCCGATCTGTTGACGCGGGCAGCAGATGATCTACGTGCTTATCCCGCAGTTAGCGCCAGTTTTGAGGAAATCGACATTGTGAAACAAATGCCACCAGAAAGAGAGTACGATCTGGTGGTGCTGTTCGGCGTACTGCATCATGTACCGGGCGCGGCACAGCGACAAACGCTGCTGCAAACCTGTGCGGATCGTGTGACGAAGGGCGGCATGATGGCGTTTACAGCATGGTGTTTCTACGAATATCCACGTTTCCGTGAACGGATTGTGGACTGGGATCAGCAGTGGCAGCGCGAATCCGGCGATTACTTGCTGGATTGGCGGCGAGGACATGCTGCCAATTCGATTTTGCGTTATTGCCACTACATCGACGAAGCGGAACAAGATCAATTGGTTAGTGCCAGCGGATTAACGGAGATCGCGCGTTTCCGTGCTGATGGGCATACGGACGACATCAACCGCTATAGTTTATTAAGCAAACCAGCATAGGAGGATTGATCTAATGGCTCCACGTCTTGACCTGATCGGTATTGTCGTGAAGGACATGAAGGCATCGCTAGCCTTCTATCGTGAACTCGGTTTCACGATCCCCAGCGAAGCCGATGTAGAGGGGCATGTTGAGATTACACTGCCTAACGGATTGCGTGTGGCGTGGGATACCGTCGAGGTGATCCGCAGTTTCGCGCCGGAGTGGGAACCAGCCTCCGGTGGGCATCGCATGGGCATGGCGCTGCTGTGCGACAATCCTGCCGAAGTGGACACGGTCTATCAGCGCCTCGTCAAGATGGGTTACCACGGGCACAAAGCGCCATTCGATGCCTTCTGGGGGCAGCGTTACGCACAGATCGCTGATCCTGACGGCAATGTGATCGATTTGTTCGCACCCAATCAGTAGAGATCACTAGCCGATTTTCGCTAGAAAGCCCGCCGAACTGCGATAGACCTTCTGTGGTGCGCCTTTTTGCACAATGATGCGAGGATCGCCTTTGACCAGACAGGCATCGTGGCACGGCGGCAGATCGAACTCAAAGACGTCCCCGATCACAGTGGTCTGCGCTTCAACGTTGATTATCTTGCCTGCCGACGTGTAGACCACATTCGATTTATCCCCTGTCACCGGTACCGCCACACGCCGACTAGTAGCGCTATCATTCCAGATCACGTAGATGGTTTGATCGCCGCTGGTCATGGTGATCACGGTGATACCGCGCTGCGAGGTTAATTCCACACCGTCAATATCTCGAAATAAGCGGGCGGCTAATTGCAGCGCGTAGTAACCGGGGCGACGCGTGCCATTCGGACGGATCACACCCCACGCTTCGTAGTTACTGGCGACCTCTACATCATAGGGATAATGATTGTCGTAGAAGCGGTAGATCGCCACGCTTTCCACATCCAACGAGAATGCCAGTGAAATCGCCTGAATGATGTATGCCGCCTGATCCTGTGTGGTCACATCTGGCTCGGTCTTATAGACCTTGCCGCGATATATCCAGCCCGGATCGATGGTCGGGCGCATATTCATCTCGTTGATCCAGAAGCGTTTATCCTCAAAGCCGTATTCGCGCAATATTCGTCGATAGAGCGATACGACATCGGTGATATAGCTAGTGCCGCCGTAGATATGAACGGTCAGCACATCGAAGCACAGATCATGCTCACGACAGTAGTCATCACCGAAGAAGCGCGGGATCAAGCTACGCATGTAGTAGGGGCGACGGCGACCCCGATCAATCCAGTAATTCATGCCTGCTAGATGGATTTGCGCCTTTGGATCGACTTCGTGTGCAACCTGGTAGGCGACCTTGACGAGCTTGTAATAAGCATTAACGTCGCCCTCGAACTCGTAGAAGTTATCGGGCAAGTCTTTGGGGCGGATGTCCGGCTCGTTGTAGATTATCCAGTCGTGGATGCCCTGCTGGCTATAGTAGGTCGTCAGTTTGCGAATGAACTGTGCCCAATGGTTCTTGGGATCATCCAGAGGCAAATCGAGTCCCGATGGTACTGCGCCTAAGACTTTGCTACCTGACGCCCATTTTGGCGCATTTTTGAGCAAGCCAACTACTTTGCGGTTACCCTGTTTCGCCGCATCTAGATAAGGCTGCCATTGTTCCGGCTTCCAATCTCTGGCACTGTTGGGCTGAAGATAGCGCCACTCGAAGATGATGCGATCCCAGCCGACACCTGCTTCGACGGCATCCTCAGGACGATAGTATGATTCCACCGCACCGATGCGCGGATTAACATCCACTTTGACCGATGACTGAGAATGAACAGCGGAAATATCGGCGGAAAGAATCAGCAGAATGCCAAATAATGCCAAGGCGAAACGGCGGAAATTTACTAACCTCACCTATCGTCTCCAGAGTATGAAGTATGCTTGAGAATTCTTACCTCGGTAAACGCGGGCGAGAGTATACTTTTGAGCGGTCACATCAGCCAATACAAAGCAATCACGAATCAGACCCAAAGTCGAGGTGCATCGTGCCCGCCAAGATCGATCCTGAAGTCTTGACCCACATTCCTCTATTTGCCTTGATGGATAAGCAGGAACTGGAAGTGCTAGCAGAAAATTTAGAGTATCGCCGCTTCCTAGCAGGACAGACGATCTTTGCTGACGGTGATCGCGGCGATTCGATGTTCATCGTCAAATCGGGCGAGGTGGAAGTATTCCTACGCGACGACGATGATCAGCGCGTGTCGCTGGAATTCGTGCAGCCTAACCAGATATTTGGTGAGCTAGCACTATTGGACAACGAGCCACGCTCCGCCAGCGCCATCGCTACGCGCAATACAGAACTGTTCGTGGTGGATCGCCACGATTTGCAGATTCTGGTGAGATCACATCCGCATGCCGCGCTAGATATGCTGGCGATGCTAGGTAAGCGCATCCGTGAGGCGAATTCGCTGGTCAGGCAGCGCACGGCGCGCAATGTCAATGCGATTCTAGAGCAGCAGCCGCTATCACTTGGGGAGCGTATCTCCGACTTTCTGACGCGGATCGCGGGACACATCTATTTCGTCTACTTTAGCCTAATCTGGTTCGGAGTGTGGATCGTTTTCAACTTAGGCATCATTCCGCGCATTGAGCCGTTCGACCCGTTTCCCTTCGGCTTGCTGACGATGATCGTGTCGCTGGAAGCTATCTTCCTCTCGCTGTTCGTGCTGATCAGCCAGAATCGGCAGACCGAGCGTGATCGGATTCGCAACGACATCGAGTACGAAGTCAACTTGAAGGCTGAAGTGGAGATTCGCTCACTGATGAAGCAAGTTGAGGACTTGCAGCGGCTGATTCTCGATCACCTCGGCGGGGAGATGAACGACAAGGCAGATCGCACGGCGGATTAACCCTTATGTGAGTGAAGTATAATTCCACTGTGTAGGAAGTTGGAGTAACGGACGAATGCAAGGATTTGATCGTATCACGTTTGAACCGCAGATTATGAATGGGCAGGCATGCATTCGCGGGATGAGAATTCCTGTCTCGCTGATTGTCAACTTGGTCGCTCATGGCAAACAAACGACTGACATCATCGCAGAGTATCCCAATTTAGAGGTACAGGATATTCAGCAGGCGTTAGAGTATGTGGCATGGTTAGCCCGTGAACAGGTCTTCATCCGTTCTGGAGTATCTGGATGAAGTTCTTGGCAGATATGGGCATCTCCACGCGAACAAGGCTATGATTGTGTTCATTTGCGAGATGAAGGCTTAGAACGCGCCTCCGATGCTGCCATTCTAGAAAAAGCAGGGGCAGAACAACGGGTAGTGCTAACGTTGGATTTGGATTTTGGTTATCTATTGGCGGTCAGTCGAACTCAGTTGCCTAGTGTTGTTATCTTCCGACTTGGCAACGAGACTTCAGAAGTAGTTACTAACCGCTTGATGGACGTGCTGGCGTAGGGTTCGGAGGCGCTAGAAACGGGCGCAATTGTGTCTGTGACAGAAGACGATATTCGAGTTCGCCACTTACCAATTCTCCCTAGCTAATCGCCCCTAATCCGTGACAGGATGTTCGCTTGTGGCGGTTTTATCTTCCACGCAGTCGATGGGGCGATCCGCTTCAATATCCTGATAGAGTTCCGTCGTTTGCGGCGAGGGGTCTTCACCGAAGAACTCGGAGAATAGTTTCACCAAACGACGATACACCGACAGCGCGGCGTTCTTGTTGCCTAAACAAGCGTGATAGCGCATCAGGCGGCGGTAGGTGCTCTCGACGTAGGAATCCACTTGCTGCGCCTGGCTCGCCACTTCAATTGCCGTTTTGAGATCGCC
>JAHBVK010000100.1 GCA_019637555.1 Anaerolineae bacterium | reverse complement strand
ACGATTCGCTTGAATTGTGTGCATAGATGGTTCTGCGAGATGCCGATACGCTTGCTAAGTTCTCGAATCGACACCAGACCGTGATTCTGCATGATCTCATTAACAGCGTAGTGGACTACTGAAAGCTCATTTGATTCGACGCAGAGGCGCGCAAGTAGTAATCGCTCTAGCACAGCAAATCCAGCTCGCACTGTTGGCGCATCGTACAGTCGTTGTCGCAGTTCCGCAGCAAGATGATTCCAGAGTGCTTCCAAGGATACAACCTGATTGTGTAATTCAGAGAGCGGGAGCTGTAAGAACGGATATGCGCCGTCCGGTTTGAAATGGACACCGAAGAAGCGCACATTTGCCTGCCAATCAACTACTTGATAAGAATTCCAAAGTCCAACCACCCATCCCTCGCTACAAGTGGCTACAGGAGTTGCTTGATCCGCTTGGTGAACTTGGAAATCAGAACCGAAATTCACCATCAAGTGTAACGATGGCATCGGCAATACTTTTAGCCGCGAATATGGAGCAGGTCCGTCAATATAGTAAAGATCATCAATGTACGAGTTGAGAGGGGGGGAGGGGATATAACTAATATGAGCCATAGGCGATGGCATCAGGCGGGGCAGGCGACGCGGAAGCCGACGAAATTCGCCTGACCGTCAGGCGGTGCCCAATAGCGATTGGCGCTGTGGGCGGCATCCATGCCCTGCTCAAATGATCCGCCGCGCAAGCCGCGATACTGACCACTGTCCGGTCCTTGTGGATCGTTGGTGAGCGAAGATTCATAATAATGCTCGTCGTACCAATCAGAGACCCACTCGAAGACGTTGCCAGTCATATCGTATGCGCCGACCCATGTGGCATTGGAATAGCTGCCCACATCGACGGTTTGAGCATTGTTATCTTCGGTGGTATTGGCAAGATCGTACTTCACGTCGTTGCCCCACGGATAGAGATAGCCTGTAGAACCACGCGCCGCGTATTCCCATTCGGCTTCAGTGGGTAGACGACAGCCCCGCCACGAGGCGTAGGCGTATGCCTCGTACCACGAGACAAAAATGCGCGGCTGATCGATACCGCTAAAGTCGGCGGGCACATCATGCAGCGTGGCATTGATGATGCCAGCATACCAGTACTTGCTGATGTTATAACCGTCGGCAGCGATGAAATCCGCATAATCCTCGTTGGTGACTTCGTAGGCATCAAGCCAGAATGATTGGGTGATGCAAACTTCATGCACCGGACGTTCGTCGTTGTCCGTCGTGCTATCAGCGCCCATCTTGAAGCAGCCGGAATTGACCAAGACTTGCGGCACACCGAAGAAATCGTAGCGCGTGATATAGCCCGCTAGGTTTGCGTCAGCCACAAATGCTGGTGTGCTGGTAGCAGTGGCGGTAACGAATACATCCGTTGGAGCGAATGTCGCTTCGATGGTTGGGATAGTGGTCGCGGCAAATGTCGGGAACGGCGTCGGTGGATTGATGACGATCACACCAGAATCAGTCGGCAACACTAGGGGTGTGAAGGTGGCGGTACTATTGGCAACAGCAGCGGTGGTCGATGTCGCCGTTAGATCGCCTGCCGCGAACTGGGAAGTGCCGCGCACGTCCGGCGTGGTGGTGCGGTTCTGGTTGATTCGCGGCAGCACAACAATCAAAACAGCGGCGATTACGAGGATCAGTGCCGCGAAGCCACCGCCAAGCAGCAACCAGAGAAGGTTTCGAGAAGCCGTTTTCTGATTAGATCGTTGCTGTGGCTGTTCGCGTGCTGGCGCGGTTGGTGGCGGTGCAGCACGGAGCCGCAATCCACCGGGAACAGTGTCCTTCATGTTCGAAGGAGTGGTGATGGGAACAACCTGACGCAATGCTTGCACAAATTCCGGCGGCAGGGCATTAAGCTCGGCAGGGAGTGGTGTTGCCTGAAGGTTGCCTAAGCGTGACCAGACTTTGCCCGCTAGCAAGACCGGAAAAATGGTCTTGCGGTGATCGGGATCTTCAGCAACGAGTAATTCTCGTTCCACCCACTCCGACTCTTTGGAGTTGGGCGACATAATCACGATCACCGCTGCAGCGTCAATAATGTTGCGCTCGATGGTAGACCACCAGCGTGCGCTCGGAGTCAGTTTGGTTTCATCGATCCAGATAGCGAAGCCATACGCTTGCAGCAACGCCCGTAAGCGTCGTGCAAAGTCGATATCCTTCTTACTATAGCTGATGAAAATGTGACTCATAGCTGCGATGCTTACTGCTTATGGCTGAATCGGTGTGCGGCGGCGCTTTGAATTATTGGTAGAGCAGCTTGATGATGGCATCCACCGCCGCCGCATCGACGCGATCCGCCGTCAGGAAATCAAGGCGCATGGCGGTGAGCATAGTGTTCAGCGTAGCGATAGGCACGAGGGGCTGCCGTCCCGTGATCTGCGCGGAAGGATCGGTGAAAACCACCAACGCGTAGACGGGCACATGCCCCAACTGATAGCGCAATAAATAGTCACGCAGCGCGTAGACATCGGTCACACATTCGCGGGTGGCATCCAGTTTGGACAGTACAAAGCGTTGATCGCGCTTTTCCAGCCAGTCCGAGCCTTCATTCTGGTAGACGCCGGGTTTATCCACAAGACGGTAGACTAACACACCGGGAGGACCGACCAATACAGCATCAATGTAGCCGAGACGGGGACGGCTAACGTTGCGGATCAGCGCATAATGATTGTCCAGCACCTGACGCAGCACTTGCCCGACCAGCAGCGCAGGATCGTTTTCGCGGCGCAGTGTCATGCCTCGAATCAAGACGCCAAGACCGATCAGAATGATCACGACGCCGATGAGGATGAACAAATAGACGAATACACTGCTGCCACCGAACAACAGCGCGATGAATACGCCAATACCAGCGGCGACGAGTCCCGCCAACATCAGCAATGCGCCGATGATCATCAGATCGCGCCCACGTCGCGCAACGTTACGTGTGGGGTTTAATTCCTGTAAACCGCGCGATTGAGCCTGAGATTGAGGCTGCGGTTGATACTGGGGTTGCATCGCCTGATTGAGCATAGCGTCACCTTACACATACAGCCGGGAATAGACAGGACGGGACACGATGATGGCGCATCGGACTGCATTGGATTGTAGGCGAATTTGGCAGGACGCGCAATGTGACGCGGCTGATCGTTGGAAAATCGCTATGTCAGCGTTATGCACCCAGCGCATCGCGCCGCTGGTAGAGCCAATGAATCGCCTCAGCTTCCGCGAAAAAGATATGCGTCACCTCGCGCGATTTAGGCGTCAGTTTGCCGATCAGCATCCGCACTAACTGGAATAGCGCTGTACGATCTACCAAGATCGCTTGCGATTCCCGGAGATCAGGCGGCGTCTTGTCCGAGGCTTCCATGACGCGCTGCGTGGCATAAGGTGTCGGGAAAATACCGCGAATATCGACCAGACTGAGGTTGTGGCGCTGCTGCTCCCAACCTTCCTGATCAAAGTTGATCAGTGTATCGCGCAGGACATCGGCGGTGGGGCGCGTGGCGTCCGCAACTTTGATCACGAAGATGCCATCGCTGCGCCAATAACTGGTAATCCCAGCCTTGGTCTTAGTGCTTCCTTGCACAATGGTGACGGTGCTACCGTCCGATGTATTATCCATCACCATGCCTACTGCCTAACATTCGCAACCATTAGAATCAGGGGTTGGATTTGGGTGGTTTGCTAGAACTTGAGCCTGAACCTGAGTTCGGTGGCGTCGGCTTGGTAGAAGCGGGCGGCACAGGTTTGGCTTCAGGCGTTACTTTGGGTGAACCTGTAGTCGGCGGGTTACCGGGCTTCAACATGCCCGTAGTCGGCGGCTTAACGGGTGGCGTGGCAGTTTTAGCGCTGCTACTCGAACTGGACGAGGTAGAGGCAGGCGCTGCCGGTGCAGGAGTAGGCTTACTTGGTACGGGTGTCGAGGGTTTTGTATCCGCTGTCTTGGAGACGGGTTCCGCCACTGGTTTGGCGGCTGCCGTTTTGCCATCCTTGACTTCCTGCGCCTCGACTTTGGTCTCAACGGGCTGCGCAGCAGGTTCGCTGACTTTGGCAGGCAATGAGGGCGCGGTAGGCGGCGTTGTGGTTGCTACTGCAGCAGTCGCGGTCGCCGCGACTTTTTGAGTCGCCGCGATTTGCTTACGGCGATCTATGATTGTGTCCAGCATCTTGCGGAATTCGGGCATTGGCGGAAGCGGCTTGTAAAGCAGCAGATCAGCATCCGCTTTGGCACGGGCGGCAGCTTCATCTTCAGGTTTGAGGCGATATGCCGTAACCAATACTACCGCAATCGAGCGCAGACGTTCGCTCTGGCGTAGACGCGCCCCGATCTCTGGACCAGAGACTTCGGGCAAACGAATGTCAAGGATCGCCAATTCGGGCAGATCGCCAACCACTTCGCCACGATCCACACTATCGATCCACGCTACCGCCTCACCGCCATCGACGAAGGCTACGCCTTCGATCCCCCATAACTCGAACATGGCAAGCAATACATCATAAATGTCAGGCTCGTCTTCCACGACCATCCAAGTAGCCACTGGCGGTTTGTCCTTCTCTCGAATTGCTTCGAACGCTGACTATCCAATTGTACAGGTTAGGTTAGAGCTAAGTTTATGCTGAAATCTCAGATTCGCAAAGAGTCTGGAACGCATGTTATACAATAGCTTGTACTAATCGTATATAAGTCTTGTTACAGTGGTTGTGTATGGTCAAAACGTAGTGATAGTATGTGTGTTTATTAAGTAAGGTATTGATGTCTATGGCTGATGAGCTATTTGGAGGATGCTGTGACTTGGTTGCTGGCGGAGGATGACACCGATATTCGCACCGTGATCTCTGTGATGATGACGGTGTGGGGAGAGCAACCCCTCGTGTTCCCTGACGGCAACGCGGCGTGGCGGTGGTTGGATAGTGTGGAGAACGGTTCTTTTCAGGGCGAACTGCCCGAACTGGCGCTGATGGATATCCGGATGCCGGGTCACTGGGGAGACAAGATCGCGGCGAGAATCCGCAAAACGCCCGCTGTCGGTGACATCCCGATCATCCTGATGACGGCGTTCACGCTTTCCGAAGCCGAAGTGAAAAGTATGAAAGAACAAACCGGCGTTGATCATCTGATCAATAAACCGCTACCCGATCTGGATGTGTTTCGCAGTATGCTGTATGAAGTGCGAGATAGTCGGCGTAAAGCAAAGGCGCAGAAACCCGAAAAAGTGGAAAATCATAGCAGTACGGCGCTGAATAGCGCGACCAATGGTAACGGCACCACAGAGGATGTTGGTAACAGCAGCAATAATGGCGGATTAAGCGTTAGCGGCAACGTTTCCACACCATCGGTCTAGAATTATGTTTCGCAACCCCTATCCGCCAGCCGACAGGCGCGAACGCGAAGTCGGCGGTTTATTACGTGTTGTTAACGAGTTTGGTACGGCAACCGAACGTTTTTTCGGGCGTGTCTACCGAAGTCTGGATCGCAAGCAAGAGGTGCCAAAGGAGTCCATGACCAAGCGAGGGACGCTTTCCACCAAATTCCCCACTCCGAGCGCGGAATCTGAAGATCCGGCTAAGGAAGCACGCGATATTGCCATCCGGCTGCAAGCAGTTTTCGCCACTATCAGCGAAGGCGTGATTGTGCAGGATAATGATGGGCGCGTCGTGCTGATGAATGACGCTGCTTACCGGTTGTTGGGCAGCACCAAAGCATTCTGGGAAAGCGAACTGGGGCGGATGTTTGAGCACGCCCGCAATCTGCCACAAATGAGCGAACTGGAAACGCTCGGTTCACCTGTGCGCGTGCAAGTAAACAATCGAATTCTGGGCGCACAGCTTGCGATGATCGCGCCGGAGGGAACACGTTTAGGGACGCTGATCGTGCTGCGTGACGTGACCAAAGAAGCGCTGGCGGATCGCTTGAAAGACGAGTTCGTGACGCAGCTTACCCACGAACTACGCACGCCACTGACAGCGATCAAAGGGATGAGCGAAGTACTGCTCAGTCAGCCTGCAGATCGTCCGCCTAATCGTAAGTTCCTAGAGGCTATCGGGCGAAATGCCGCCATCGTCGATCGGATGATCATCGAGCTGCTGGACATTTCCGAGATCAGCGCCGGATCGTTCTCGATCCGCAAGCAAGATATTGCGCTTGACGACCTAATCTTTGATGTGTTGAAAGGGCAGCAGCCACGCCTAGATAAAGGCGAGATCAAGTATGGTTTGATGTTCGTGAGCCGTGTGCGACCACGCATCATCGGTGATGATCGCCGCCTGCGTTGGGCATTGGGACATCTGATCGACAACAGCATCAATTACACCCCTCCCGGCGGCAGCCTCAAGATTAAGGTCAGCGTCAGCAAAGGGGATCGCATCCAGATTCAGGTGCAAGACTCCGGCGTAGGCATTTCCGATAAAGATTTGCCTCACGTATTCGAGCGCTTTTATCGGGGTGAGGCACGTACTTCAGCGGGCAAGGTGATCGATCCGCGAGGGCTTGGACAAGGGTTGTACATCGCCCGCGCAGTCGCAGAAGCGCACGGCGGATTCCTCGTTTGCAGCAGTACCGTCGGACAAGGCAGCTTGTTTAAACTGGGCTTGCCGTTCGTGCCTATTGAGCGTAAAGAGCAGAGCGAGGCAAGTTAGGAGCAGAAAGTTAAAAGCACCAAGTAGTCAGTGGAACAAGTTAGCGCCTGCTAACTGTGAGTGCGCTCGCGTTTAGTTTCCTCTTGCAAGTGTCCGTAGCCAGTCTCCTCAGAAACATCAAGTTCACAGTCAGTATCTAATAAGCAGCAATGCGCTTGTGTTGATTACGCCTTATCTATTGGTTAGGACGTAAAAAAGTCATGCCACTAGATGAGTAAGTAACCCTCGATTTCTAATGTACAAAGGATTGACAAACCTTATAAATTCCCGTAACATCATTTGCAGCTTGATTTGAAAAGTTAGCAATTTTATAGACGAAGTGTGCTTACATTGATTCAAGTCTTTAATAGTTCTCGCCCCGAAAGGTGGGATGTACGATGGTAAAACGAAATAGTGATGTTGTTGGACATGAAACGGCGGAAGTATCGTTAGTGGAAACCGTAAGTCAGGAAGCTTTGGACGCCGCACCTCGACTGGCAAACGAACAAGATTCAGATCTTGTACAGTTTTACTTCCGTGACATCCGCCCGATTTCTGTGCCGCTGACCGCTGAGCGCGAACAAGAGTTAGCACGGTTGGTGCAGCAAGGCTCGTTTGCTCAAGGGAAATTGCGCCGCGCCCAGCAACTGAGTGCCGATGAACGTGCCAAGCTAGAATCCGCGATCAACAGTGGAGAGCGCGCTCGGCGTGAGTTGATCATGGCAAATACGCGGTTGGTAGTTAGTATCGCCAAGACCTATCAAGGACGCGGCTTATCATTGGCTGACCTGATTCAGGAAGGCAATCTCGGTTTGATGAAGGCAGTGGATCGCTTTGAACCAGAACGCAGTGTGCGTTTGAGCACCTATGCAACATGGTGGATCCGCCAGACGATTGCACGAGCGGCAGGTGACAGCGGACGCACGATCCGGCTGCCGATCAATCAGGGTCAGCGTTGGGGACGCCTACGCCGAATTAGCGAAGAACTATCGCAGCAGTTAGGACGCGAACCAAGTCTAGAAGAACTGGCAGCGGGCGCCGAATTGACTGTTGAGCAAGTGCAGGCGACGCTAGAAGCAGCCCGTGAACCGATGCAGCTTGATGATCTGGTTGGCGATGAGGAAGATCGTCCGCGCGAGGACTTACTGGCAGATACTGATAACGAACTACCGGAACAGGCGACAGCACGTCAACTGCTCACGGACACAATTAACTACCTATTAAATGCCCTGCCAGCCCGCGAAGCGGCGATCTTGCGACTGCGCTATGGTTTAAGCGATGGTGAAAGCCACAGCATGGCACAGATCGGAGAGATCATGGGCTATAGCCGCGAAAGAATCCGCCAGTTACAGCACGAAGCATTGAGCAAGCTGCGGCGTATGGATCGAGAACTGCATCTGGTAGACTATCTCGAATGATTGCCGTGTAGGAAGAGTGTGGTTATTTGGAAGAGGCGATGAAGAACATTTCATCGCCTCTATTGTTATTATTAAGGAGAGTACGGAATAACAATGAGTACAGGACATGAGCGATCTCTTTTTTTTGCGGCACGGACCTGCGGGTGAACGAGATGACTGGAAAACAACAGGTGAAAGTGACGATCTGCGCCCTTTAACTGAAGCAGGAATAGCCACCATACAGCAAGTAGCAGCAGCGATGCAAAAGCTGTCGCTATCCTTCAGCGCGATTATCACTTCGCCGTTGATGCGTGCCAAACAAACGGCACAAATCGTTCATGCGGCGTACACGGATGTGCCGCTGATTGAGGAAACGCTACTCAAGCCGGGAATGGGCGTTAGGGCGCTAGAAAAGCTGCGTCGCCAGTATAAGGACTATGCGGATATGCTGCTGGTCGGACATGAGCCGGATTTCAGCGAAGTGATCCAAGCCTTGATCGGCGGTGGGCGGATCGAGATGAAAAAAGGCGGTCTCGCTTACGTTCGTTTGACCAAAGAAGACAAAGGTGAATTGAAGTGGCTGCTGACGCCGCAAGTGTTAGCAACACTTGATGTTGGCGCAACTGCGACACCTGCGGCAAACTAACGTTACATGCGCTATGATTATTAACGTAAATCCAATGAGATTCAGTAGCCCTTGCTGAACCAGCGCAGTTGCGGAGTTTGCTCAACGATATGAGCGCGCGAATACTCGTCGTCGAAGATAATCCCGATAATCGTATTCTGATCACTGACGTGCTGACCTCACTCGATTATGAAGTAATGGTCGCCGTTGATGGTGAGGAAGGCGTCTCCAAAGCTCGCAGCGAAGAACCCGATCTGATCCTGATGGATTTGTCGCTGCCACAAATGGATGGCTGGACTGCTACCCAGCAGATTCGTGCCATTCCCAAGTTGAAGAATGTGAAGATTATTGCGCTAACAGCTCATGCGATGGTAGGTGACCGGGAACGGGCGCTGGAAGCGGGCTGTGATGATTACGTCTCCAAGCCACTTGATTTGAAAGAACTAGCCAGCAAACTAACGCAGTATTTGGGTTAATCCCGCTAAATGTCCGACAGCAATACCATAACGATCCAGCTAGGCACACGCCAGATCGCGCCGATGGGCACAGGCACATGGGCGTGGGGTGATTTCTTCGTGTGGGGCTACCGTTGGGGCAACGACGCCGAGATCAAAGCGACGTTTGATGCCAGCACCGACGCAGGAATAAATCTGTTTGATACCGCGGAATTGTACGGATTCGGACGCTCAGAGCAGTTGCTCGGTCAGTTTATGCGCCAGAATCCAGTCAAACCACTAATCGCCACCAAGTTCTTTCCACTGCCATGGCGAATACGCAAGCAAGCAGTAGTCAGGGCACTTCGCGGCAGCCTGCGACGCCTGGGACTTGCCAGCGTTGATCTGTATCAGATCCATTGGCCACCCAGCACCTCAACCATCGAGACGATGGCGGAGGGATTAGCCGATGCTGTCGAGGCGGGGTTAACGCGCAGTGTCGGCGTTTCCAACTACAACGTGGATCAGATGCGGCGCACGCATGAACTCCTCGCCAAACGGGGAATCCAATTAGCATCTAATCAAGTGGAATACAGTTTGCTCGAACGCATGCCAGAATCCAGCGGTTTGCTGGCAGCGTGCCGTGAATTGGGCGTCACACTAATCGCCTATAGTCCGCTGGGCATGGGCTTGCTGACGGGTAAATTCACGCCTGAAAACCCGCCTAAAGGGCTGCGGGGTCGATGGTTCAAGACCGATTATCTGGAGCGATTGCAGCCGCTGCTAGGCAAAATGCGTGACATCGGCACGGCGCACGCAAAGACAGTGGCACAGGTCGCCTTGAACTGGACTATTTGCAAAGGAACACTGCCGATCCCCGGCGCGAAAAGCGTGCGGCAGTTACAAGAAAATGCAGGCGCACTTGGCTGGCAATTGACGACGGAGGAAGTGGTGGCATTGGATACGATCAGCGCGGCAGTGCCAAAACCTCAACACTAAGGCTACAGATTAAAGCTCAAAGGCATCCAAATGCAGCGCCTGTGCTGGCGTCTGATCCGAGATTAACTGGCGGATCAGGCGAGTGAAGTTATCTGGATCACCTGTCGTGAGATATTCGGTGGTGCCTTCAGTCGCTGACGGGTTAAGCAGATGATGGGAGTCGAGTACACGCTTGACCTGCCGAGCGACGGCGGGCGCGGGATCGACAATATCTACCTCCGCGCCGAGGTATTCCTTCAGATAAGCTTCCAAAAAGGGAAAGTGTGTGCAACCGATGACCAGTTGGTCGATGCCTGCTTGTTTCAATGGCGCTAGATAACGTGCCACGATGTCACGGGTGCTGGGCGTATCGGGGATACCAGCTTCAACCAGCGTCACAAAGTCGGGACAGACCTGCGTTTCGACTTTGACTCCCTTTGCAAAGCGATCCATAACACTAGCGAACAACTCGCCTTGAAAAGTAGCTTTGGTGGTGATCACGCCGACAACTCCAGAATGTGTATGCTCGGCGGCGGGTTTGATGGCTGGTTCCATGCCCACGATTAGCCAATCGCGGAAAATGTCGCGCAGATAATGGAGCGCTGCCGCATTCGCCGCGTTGCAAGGGATCACCAACATTTTGCAGCCGCGATCCCGCAGATAGTGCGCGATCTGCTGTACAAAGCCACGTAATTCCTCACGCGAACGCGGTCCGTAAGGCATGTGCGCTTGATCCGCCACATAGATTACGTTTTCATGCGGCAGCAGCGTCCGTACCTCACGCAGGACGGATAGCCCACCGACTCCGGAGTCTAGCATCCCGATAGGGCTGGCATTCATCTAAGCAGTTGTCCCTTCGTAACCTTCATCAACTGCGCCACGTTGAGTGGTGAGCAAACGTGGCAAAACCATTAGAAGCACGGCGGCGACTGCCAACGAACCAATGTGTAGTGCAAGCATTCTTGTCGCCTGCTCCACCGAAGAATCATTCACAACAATTCGCGGGATGATGTAGCCCAAGATAATGAACCATGCACACAACAGCGCGAGGATGGTATGGATCGCAATGCCGCGACGACCTTCGAGATGTTGATAGTGCTGGCGATATTCTTCGTCGTGAGCACTGGTGTCCTCCAAACCCTGTACGGGAATTGGTTCACCATGTGTCTGCTGCCAGTCGGCGATCTTCCACTGATGATAGCGCAGAGCATTTTCCAGACTATAACGGGCAAAGTGCGAAGCGTACATCGGTGTTTCGAGGTTTTCCCCGACGCTGTAGCGGGTAACCACGAAAGACCCATCGCTAAAGCGAGTGGCGAACTGCATCAAAGCGGGTTGGTTAGCACCCATCTGTACTGACTCAGCATAGATTGAACCATCCGCGTTGGCGTAATGCCATTCGTGGAGGGGATTCGTGGTAAGCCGACTACGGATCAGCAAAATGCCCAGACGCCCAAAACCGAGCTGGTAGAGATCGGACTCCATCTGCTGCAATTCAGGTGACATTTCGACATTGTCTTGGCTGACATCCCGGATCCATAGTGGTTTTAGCCGCAGTACGTAGCTGATGACGAGGCGAGACCGAGAGATAAAGTACGGGATCAAGATCAAGGCGAAGAAGATTGCCAACGCACAGACGAGGAGGCGTAGGATGTTCTCGTAAGGCACTTGAAATCACACTCCATTGCTACCACTTACAATCAATAGCCTCTGGAGAGGTTAGCACACTTTATTCTTGATGACCCGCCGCAGCGACGAAAGCAGCGAATAATTTGCGCATTGGTTCGCTGTATTCGACCATTTCCTCAGGGTGCCACTGCACACCGACGAAAAAGCGGGCGTTGGGTATCTCCGCCGCTTCGGGAATGCCATCGCCAGCCGAGGCTGCTGTTACCTTTAAGGTCGGTGCGATGGTTTGCAGCGCCTGATGATGCAGGCTGTTCACTGACACGTGATCCGTGCCTAGTATCTGGCTGAGTTTGGACTGCGGTTGGAGATCAACGTCGTGAGCAAGGTAAGAACGGGGCTGCTTACCCCAATAGTTATGCTCGATGCCCTGGTGTTGTGGATATTCGGTGGCGATGTCGCGGTAGAGAGTGCCGCCGAGCGCCACATTGGAAACCTGAAAGCCGCGACAGATGCCAAGCAGTGGTTTATCTTGCTCGGCTGACCAGCGGACGAAGGCAATTTCTGCTTCGTCGCGGTAAGGATCGACACCGTGAACCAAACCGGCATCGGACATGCCGTAACGCACCGGATCGACATCGCCACCACCAGCGATTAATACGCCATCGCAGCGTTCATAAAGCGCCCGCAGCGCCTCCAAGCCAATATTAGGAGCGATGGTCAGAGGGATCGCGCCTGCATCTGCTAATGCTCTGGTATAAGCAGCAGGCAAACCGTAGACAGGCGCACCATCGCCTGCTTTGTACAGTCCACCAATTAAGCCGATGACAGGCTTACGCATACGCGCACAATTTACTCCGCTTCAGCGGCGGCAGCGGCAGCAGCGGGTTCGTCAGAACGGCGGATTTCGCGCAGACGTGCCGCTTTACCAGCCAACTTACGCATGTAGTAGAGTTGGGCACGACGTACCTTGCCATGACGCAGCACTTCGATCTTGTCGATGCGGGGGCTGCGGAACAGGAAAGTACGCTCTACGCCGATGCCATGACTGGCGATACGACGCACAGTGAAATTCTCATTCTGACCGCCCTTACGGACGCGAATGACAATGCCCTGAAAGACCTGAATACGCTTGCGATTGCCTTCGACGATCTGTACATGCACACGAACCGTATCGCCGGAAGCAACTTTGGGAAATCCGCGATCAGCATTATCGAGTGCTTTTATCAAGTTGACCATGTTTTTACCCGCCTATCTGCCAATTTTTTGAGAATCTGGTTCTCATTTTATTGCTATTTATGCGCGTTAAAGCGGCTGTACGCCGCTGGAAGGGATCATTATAGCAGGGCATAATACCCTAGCCAATGGTCAATTCATGACGAGAGACGGAACATGGTAGGTAAAACTGCACTGATAGCCCTCACCGTATTATTGCTGCTGAGTTTCGGTTCGGTAGCGCTCCAGATCGGCAGAGTACGGATCGAGCCAGATTGGGTGACAGCACAACCAACAGCGGATAATTCTGCGGCGGCAACCCCTGACCTAACCGCTGAGGCGACGATTGAGGCGACTTTCGACGCCACGGTTGAAGCTACATCTGAGGTGGCAGTGACGGTAGAAGCAACGATTGAGGTGGAAGAAACGCCGGAGATCGAAGCTACCGATGATCATGGTGGCGATGATGATGACGATAACAGCGGTCGCGGGCGTGGCGGTGATGACGATAGGGATGATGACAACAGTGGTCGCGGCAGCGGGAACAGCGGTAGTGGCAAAGGTGGAAGTGGGAATAGTGGACGTGGCGGCGGAGATAACTAGACCAAGCA
>JAHBVK010000010.1 GCA_019637555.1 Anaerolineae bacterium | reverse complement strand
TTCCACCAAGCAGTCGCTGCCCGAATTCCTGTGGCTGCAACAGCACGAGCCGGATGTGATCCCACGCGCCTATAAACTGCTCGATGTTCATGCCTTTCTGGTCTATCACCTGACCGGACAGTGGATCACTAGTATCCCTTGTGCCGATCCGATGGGGCTGCTGGATATGCGTAAAGGTGACTGGGCAGCTGATCTGCTGGCGAAGGTTGGTGTTCCTCTCGACAAATTCGTCCCGTTGGCACAGCCCGGTTCGGTAATCGGTGAGGTCAACGAGGAAGCAGCACGACTCAGCGGACTGCTGGCGGGTACTCCTGTCATCGCGGGCGCAGGCGATGGGCAATCCGCTGGATTAGGTGCCAACATCACTGCCCCCGGCAAAGCTTACCTGAATCTCGGTACGGCGATGGTTTCCGGTGCCTATTCCGATCACTACGTCGCGGATCGCGCCTTCCGCACGCTCTGTTCACCGATTGCCGGAGCGTTTGTGCCGGAAGAAGTGCTTGGCGGTGGGACGTTCACCGTCAGTTGGTTCGTCGAAAATATCGTCCCCGATCTGCGCGATCTTGGCGTTAAAGTCGCTGCTGAGGAGATTCTTGAACTTGCCGCCGCCAAACTGCCAGCAGGATCGCTCGGCTTGATGGTTGTCCCTTACTGGAATGCCGTCATGCCGCCCTATTGGGACGAGAATGCGACGGGGATCACCATCGGCTGGACGGGCGCACATCGTCGTGAGCATTTCTACCGCGCGATCTTGGAGGGCATCGCCTACGAACATCGCCTGACGATGGAAGGCGTTGAGCGTGCTACTGGTCAGGCACTAAACGAATTTATCCTGATGGGCGGCGGATCGCGCAGCGCTCTATGGTGCCAGATCGTCGCGGATGTTTCCGGCAAAACAGCGACTCGCGCCAGCACCGCCGAAGCGACGAATCTCGGCGCGGGCATTCTCGCTGCCGCTGCCGCTGGTTGGTACTCCGACGTCCGTGCTGCCGCGGCTGCCATGACTTCTACCGAGCAGAGCTTCCAACCAAACGAGAAAACCCATCGCCTCTATGATCGCCTATTCAAAGAAGTCTATGTAGACATCTTTCCGGCACTCAAGAGTGTGGTTGATCGGCTGACAGCGCTGACTTACGACGAACCACACTAGCGTTCACCTGCGTTATACTCTTTTTGACTTGTATATACAACCCGCATTGGAGGACAGATGCTTATCGCCGTTGGATGTGACGAAGCCGGATTGCCACTAATGGATGTAATCCGCGAACAACTGAAAAGCAAGGGCATAGAGGTGAAAGATTATGGCGTCCACAACACTGACCCGGTGGACTATCCTGATATTGCCGAGCAAGTGGCGCAATCGGTCGCAAATGGTGAAGTGGAACGCGCCGTGCTAGTCTGCGGTACAGGTATTGGTATGTGTATCACCGCTAATAAGGTACCGGGAGTGCGTGCCGCTCTATGCCACGATACCTATTCCGCAGGACGTGCCCGCAAGAGCAACGATGCGCAGGTGATCACGATGGGTGCACGGGTGATTGGCACTGCGCTTGCCAGAGAGATCATTGATGTTTGGCTGGAAGCAGAATTTGCAGGCGGCAACTCCACACGCAAAGTAGAGAAAATGAACGCCGTTGATGAGCGATTTCGCCTCGCGCAAGAGAACGGGAATAAATAAGTAGCTGTGAGATCACTGGAATAATTGACCAGTTCAACTTACGTCTGCTGTGGTACTGTTATGTTCCACTGTGTTCTGAGACTGTAAGAGGGATAACATGTCGTTGGAAAGCAGGGAAGATCTACTGGTACGTGTGGCAACGCTCTATTACGAGCACGACATGAATCAGGAGCAGATCGCTCGGCTTTTAGACAAAACGCGCTCCAATATTTCACGTATGCTTAAGGAAGCCCGCGAGCGTGGCATCGTTGAGATACGCATCCGTAAACGCATCCCGCAGGCAACCGTATTGGAGCGCGAATTTCGCAAAGCCTTTGGTTTGCATGCCGCTTTGATTGTGCAGAGCAACGGACGCGGCTACGACGAGATGCTTGCCGAAGCTGGCACACTAGCGGCGCAGCATTTAGAGGAGAAGTTCCGCCCCGGCGATACGTTAGCGATTTCGTGGGGTACTGGCGTCAGTTCAGCCGTCAACGCCATTAGCCCGAACTCGGCGCTTCAAATTGACGTGGCACAAATGATCGGTAGCGTCGGCACGGTGGATTCCGGCATCGACGGTCCGGAATTGGCGCGGCAGCTTGCCACCAAACTCGGTGGCGCATTCTACTATCTCCATGCTCCTCTGATCGTCGATAGTTCCACGACGCGCAACGCCTTTCTAGAACAAAGCACTATCCGGGATACGATCACTCGTGCGCGCCGCGCAAAGATCGCCATTGTTGGCATCGGCACGACAGAATCGGCTGCCTCTAGTTTCTTGCGGGCAGGGCATCTCACCGAAGCGCAGCTTGCTGACCTGCGTCGTCAGGGGGCGGTGGGCGAATCTTCCGGTTGTTACTTTGATGCCTTCGGACGTACCGAACAGTTTGGCATCAATGATCGGGTGGTCGGCTTGAGCCTAAAGGAAGTCGGTAACATTCCTTATGTGCTGGCTGTCTCCTGTGGACTGCTCAAGAAGCGCTCGATCCTCGGTACATTGCGCGGTGGCTACATCCACGCTTTGGCGACAGATGATGCCACCGCCGCAGCCGTTCTGGAAGAATCGCGGCAAGTTTAATTCGCTAACTCGATTCAATTCCAGCCAAGTAGCTTACCTACCTGTTCCTCCGAAATTCCACCCATCTGCACAAACAAGAACAATAGATCAAGACATATCCATTCTTCCGTCATCTTGCCATGATCCAACGTGATCTGCGTTTGCATATACAACGCTACTGGATTTCCCGACGGCGCGATATTGAAGAACTGACCCGTATGCTTGCCTCGCAGCGTGATCCGTGCTGCGACCTTATTCCCGTCCGCAAATATATCACTGATAGTCACGGTAAGATCGGGCATTGCTTTGTGGAAGAATCCTATCGTTTCCTTCAGCATCTCTGTTGTAGTGCCTGAGCCAGTATCGTCGCTGAGAAAATAGCTGATGAACCCCGGCGCGGCTATTTCATCCAGTACCGAACCATCGTTCGCACCCCAGACTTCCTGATAATAGCGGCGCACGATCTGCATATTGGCTTCTTCCTGAGCATCACCAGCAGCAGGTATTGGCGTAGCCGCAGCAGCTTGGTCCGGTGATCTGCCGTTTAGAACGTTCAAAAACATCGTCTCAAAGCGATGCCCGTCGGCGCCAATAGCGACGCGCACCGACTTACCTTGATCGCTAACGACGGTCTGCCCGCTGTCGATCACGTCAAGACTGCGATCCTCGATCTGCGCGAGGCTTTCATCGGCAGTGATGGCAGCCGCTAATGTGTCCCAGAAGAAATATTCACCGGATTGCACGAAACCCTGATTCTTGTTCAATACCTGATACAAGAATGATGCGCTCGGTGTGGTCATATCCGAGGCGACCCTGCGATAAAATGCCATCGTCAGTGGCACTTGGTTGGTTGCGTCTAAGGGGATCAACGTGATCGGTGCTCCCGACTGAATCACCATCTTCGCCGCTAATGGATCAACGTAAAGATTCCACTCCGCCAATTCACCGTCTGTTTCCATCACGTTGCCCGGTACTGCCAGCGCCCCACCCATAATATAGATCATCGCTAAATTCGAGAGCACTGAGGGATCAGCTTGCATCATTTCAGCGATATTGGTCAGCGGACCAAGCGTTAACAGCGTGACTTTCTCTGTGGAATTTTGGATCGAATCGATCAGCAATTGAACCGCTGTCGCGCTGGCGGGCGGATTGCCATTGTGCTCCAGCGTGATTCCCGCCATCGCATCAACACCCGAACGCCACTCCGCAGGGAACACGCGATTGCCTTGTAATGGTGTCTCGCGCCCACAGGTTACGGGGATGGTCGGCTTGCCCGCCAGCAGCAACAGGTTAAGCACGTTTTGCACACCGGGATTGCAGTGCGCCTCACCCGTGCCGGTCACCGTAATCGCCTTCACTTCGATGTCGCTGCGCGCAAGCAGATACAAGATGGCTGTCCAGTCGTCCATTGCCATATCAGTATCAATGATCACAGGTTTGAGGGAGATCGTCGTTTGTGCGGCAGCATTGAACCGGAAAGTTGTGGTAATGGCGGTCAATGCTACCCCCACCAAAAGGAGTAAAAGTTTCTTACGCACGGCTCACCTCTCTATATCCGCGATAGATATATCTGTTACGGATATAATAAAGAGATTTGCCACATTGTCAAGCAGCCAAATGAGTTTTGAAGTTTCAGGTACTACTGCCTGAAGCCCAGTACCATATATAGGACTTGACGGTTGAATTCATCGACTGGTAGTAAACCTTCGTCTACTTGCTGCTGCATCCGCGCAATTTCTGCTACTTGTTGGTTAATGCCGATCAACTCATGCTCGCGCAAGCGGATGATCTCGGGATCGCTGGTCGGATTTTGCTGATAGATTCGCTGCATTTCTGCTGCTGCCCGCTGCCGTCCGTTGATTGAGTTCGTTAGAGTGTTGTACAGGCGATACTCGCAGGTTGTTCGCTTGACCGGATAAAATGGCGTATGCTGTACGAGTCGCGTCAGAAATTCCCAGTCGTCCAAAACCTTGAAGTCTTCGCTGAAGCCGCCAGTTTTATCCAGTAAATCGCGCGAAAATAGGTACGAGTTGTTGGTTAGACGGTTCTGCACCAATAGTGCCCGTGCATCGAACAGCCATGTCGGCACGCGCACTCTGGAAAGCTGGATCATGGCACTACCGCGCTGCTTGATCAGCACACGGTTGTAATCCGCATACACTAGACGGAACTCGTGTTCCTGATCTCGCAGCGAGTGTTGCAACAGCTCAAGGTGGAATGGGAACAGCAGGTCATCGTCATCAAGATGACACAGGTAGCGCCCGCGCGCGGCTTCATAGCCCGTATTCATACCCACGCCTTTGCCGCGCGAGTTAGCAAAGTGGATATAGTTGATCTTCAACTGCCCATCAAACTGGCTCAACACCTCGTCAATGGGTTCCCCGCCATCGTTGATTAGCACCACCTCAAAGTTATGGAAAGTCTGATTTGCCAGACTTTGCAGGGCAATACGAAGAGTGTCGGAGCGGTTGCGCGTTCGCATAATCACGCTGACATCAATCGCACGCGGCAGCGCATGAGAGATGGATGGCGAGTCGGTCTCTGCCAGTCGGCTGAGTTTGTTCAGATAGAGCAGCGCATTTCGTTCCATCCACTGCATGTGATCAATACGATTGGTGGTGAACGTCTTGCTTCCGTGATGGTAAACAAACGAAGATGGAATCACTGCTAATTTAAGTCCGAGCATTTTGGTTCGAGTACAGAAATCTTCATCTTCGAAATTTCCTAACCCAAACCCCTCATCCAGACCACCTAGCAGTTCCCACAGCGCCCGACTGCACATCACGCAGAAAAACGCCATCCGCTCCGGCACTTCGATGATGCCGCTGCGCTCACGGATCGACGCCGCATACTGATTAGCTTGCTCCGGCAGCAGGTGGCGTGCTGCCTCCTCAATCTGTTGACCCTCGCCGACGTAGTTCGTTTTCGGGCTGAGAATGCCTAAAGTAGCATCGGCATTTGCCGCTTCGACCAAGCGATCTACCCAACCATCGGTGACCAGCGTATCACTGTTCAGCAGCACCAAATAATTGCCGCGTGCGAATCGCACGCCGGTATTCATCCCTTTGGAAAATCCGGTGTTCTGTGGGAAATGGTGGAAGTAGAAATTAGGATATCGGTCTGCGCTCTCGTTCAGCCATGCCAATACGTCAGGCTCGGAACCATTATCAACGACGATCACCTCAATTGGGACATCAACGCGGACACTGTACAAGCTATCCACACAAGCACGGGCGTAATCGAGCGCATTGTGCACGGGGATGATCACGCTAATGCCGCTGAAGTCGTTATTCGTTGGTAAATACTGCTGACGTAGTGGCGCTGCCGCTGGAGCTGGTTCTGAGGCTGCCGCTGTTGTTGGCAAGGCTTCTGGCGCAACAGGTACTGGTGCAGGCGCGGTCTCTACCAGCATCTCGACTACAGGCTGCGGTGGTTCGGCAGCGACTGGCGCTGGGCGATGATAACGACGTTCGCCGCGCAACCATAAGCGCATCCGATTGACCAAGGCGACTGGTCCTTCGCGTCGGGCGATCAACATCGAGGTCGATGCCAGTTGGCGGGTGCGCAAGCGACGACTAGGACTTATGGTCAGCAAATGCCGGATATGCCACCAGCGTTCTAGCAAACGCCAACCCCGCGTATTGCGTAGCTGCCGTAACTCAGCCTGTAATGTCTCAACCTGTGCGATTAACTGCTGGCGTTCAGAAGCAGCATGTTCCTGAACCTCGCCTAACGCCGTAGTGTGCTGTGTGGCAGCACCACTAAGCGTTTCATCAACTCGTGACGCGACCTCATTCAATTGATCTTTGTACTGCTGCCGTAATCTCTTGAAACGAGCCTTCCACTGATCTTGCTTCAAGCGTAGCTGTTCGCTAAGTTGTTCGGAAAGCGCTTGCTGCTCGGCAGCAGCCTCTTGTTTTAACTGCGCCTGAAGCATCGATAGTTGGGCGGCGTGTTGATGCTGTAACACTGCATTCTCTGCTTCCAACCGCGTCTGAAGTGCAGCAATTTCAGAATTGTACTGATGCTGCTGCGTCGTTTTTTCCGCCTCAAGACGTGTTTGGACGGTTGTTAACTCCGCCTCATGCAGATGTTGCAGCGTAGAGTTTTCTGTTTCAAGTCGCGCTTGGAGGGCAGCTAATTCGGCGGCATGCTGATGTTGCAGAGCAGTCATTCCTGCCGTGTGCTGTTGTTCCAGCAGTTGGCGCTCGGAATCGCTTGATGTACGTAAAGTTGTAAGCTCTGCTGCCTGCGTCGTCCGGAGTACGTCGATTTGCTGCTGTACCATCCGCAGATCGACTTCTCGACGCATTGCCAGACCACGCTGATAAAACCATTCTTGCGCGCGTCGCCAATCTTCAGCAGTCAGCCGCAAGAGCCGCTGCAACCCTTCTGGAATATGCTTCCCTACTGCTAATACACCTAAGCCATGCTCATGTAGCAGTTCAAGATGTGGATATTGAGTCTTTAACTCTCCCCATAGCCGCCACACGCCAAAATCCCGCTCACGGACATTGATATCATGGAACAACACCACGCCCTGATCGCTCAGTCGCGGCAACCAGCAGCTAAAGTCATGCTGTGCGGCTTCATAAGTGTGATAGCCATCGATATGCAGCAAGTCAATGCTGCTGTCCTCGAATTTCTCTAGCGCCTCGTCAAACGTCGACTGCACCAGCCGCGAGAAATGTGCATAGCGCTGATCATGGTACTCGCGCAGCTCGGTTAATACTTCGTCGCCGAAGTAACCACCCTGCTCGTCGCCACGCCATGTATCTACGGCATAACAGGAGGTAGTCAATTGAAGCTGTTCAACCGACTGGCAGAATGCACAGTAGGAAACGCCGTTATACGTGCCTAGTTCCACGATCCGGCGTGGGCGCAGCAATTCCACAATGAACATGGCAAACGGTACATGACAACTCCATGCCGAAATCGCATCCCGATCCGGAATTGTCAGTGCAGTGTTGTAGTTCAAAGGGTTGAAGTCAGTCATGATCTATTTCGAACAGCCTTTCAGCAGCGAGGTAGATGATCGCCAATGGGCGATTATACATGCTTCACTGTTTCTACATTGCACAGAGCTACTGATTGGGAGTGCAGGTCTCTACTCAACAGGACCGATCACCGCGCCGTAAGTAGGCGTCACATCTGGCACCTGCGGCAGCGGTACTGGTGTCGCGCTGGGAGGTGGTTCTGGTACGCCGAATCGCTGCTGAAATTCCGCGCGACCATCTAGTGTCAGCTTCATTTCATCAGGATAATCGTACACCAGCGGATCGTAATACGCGGCTGGGAAGCGTTTGGCGACTTGCTCTTTGATCTTCGGCGCAATGTCACGACGTGCCAATACTGTAATAGCTACCATTGGCATGCTTTCACGGTAAACATACTCGATCAGGTCAAGGTTGCTCACCACCATCGGGCGAAAGACAATCCAATACTGACGTGCCGCCACAAACAACCAGTCGGCTGCCAGCGCGGGATCGAGATAGATGAAATGATAATCTGGTGTGATCATGCGCCGAGTCTAGCGAATTTCAGATAATTAGAAAACCTGCGCTCTCCGCACCACTTGCAGCAGATCACTTATCCTCAGCGGTTTTCTTCTTCACCTGTTTGCCGCGATTTTGCGCCCATTCCTCAGCCTGTGCCGTCGCAATTGAGATAGCGCGCCCTTCTTCATAGCCATCTTTGAGCAGCGCATTGGCGATTTCAACGGCTTTCTCACGCACTTCGGCTGTTAGATTCTTCATCGACACGGGATAATCTTTAGCTGTCCACGGCATAGCTGCCTCCACTATTTTGTTTCGGACAACTATCACCTTAATGCCGACACCATTAAAAAATCCAAAACACAGCGGGAATCAAAAGAGGATCACGTGCGTGATCCTCTCCGTTTGCGTTGCCAACGTGTTCGCCGCGTCTGGCTAGATACCGCGCAGCTTATTGATCAACCGCTGGACGATATTGCCACGATTCGGAACTGGCTTCGGGCTGCGCTCTGGCGGCAGTGGCGTAATTACACGTTCTTCGCTTTCTGTCGCCGCGGATTCGTGTATCGCTGATGGTATCGGGGTATCTAATGCTTCCAGTGACTCAAACTCCATGATCGGACGCACCGCAGCCGGAGGTGCACTCTGCGTGCGGGTCGGACGCGTGGGAACAGGGATAGGAGTCTGCGTCGGTGCTGGCGCGGGCGCAGGCGCAATCGGCACTACCGCGGCGAATTCCTCGGTCGTGGGGTCAGCCAGGCGATCTGTCTTACGCGGCTTGGCGATGGCAGGTGGCACGATAGGCAGCGATCCTGTCTCTGGCTCGGCACGGCGGCGCTGGCGATTGGGGGCGGCAGGACGTTCGGTCATCGCTGCATCCCAGTCTGCCGGTGTTGGCGTTGGGAATGACGGATCGGGGATCGACTGTGGGAAGAAGTCTGAAATTGTCATGCCAGCCGGAAGATTGCCGTTCGCACTGCTGTGACGGTTTAGTCGATAGCTAGCAAGGCGTGGAATGATGTCCAGAATATGCAGTGGCTTGGGGAAGAACTCTGCCACCAAGAACTGCAACAAATCCGATGAAGGTTCAGCAAAAGCGGAAGTCAACGCGATGTGTCCGGGCGCGCCCATCTCACGGATGCGCTGCGCGATCTCGATGCCATTCAACTTGCCCGGCAGCATAATGTCGATCAGGTATAAGTCGATAGAAGTCAGGTTTTCCGCAATGTATGGCAGCGCAGCATCGCCACTGACGAACTGCTGCAATTCCAGACTCGGCTCAGACTCCTTAAATGCCATCGCCATCAGCCTCTGCAAGTCGCGGTCATCTTCGATGTTGACCACGCGCATCGGTTGTTTTGTTTCCATCACAGGCACATGCACGCCGGACACCACTTTAGTGGGCAGGAAGAGCCAGAACTGGAACGTACCGAAAATGACTTGGTTCTTGACGCCGAGGCTAACGGGCACGTAAGGTTCAAGGCGTTCGCCATTCACCCATGTACCGTTGGCACTGGCGAGGTCTTCCAGCCACCAGCCATATTCCTCATGGCGCAGCTTGGCGTGCAAGCGCGAGACGCCATATGCCATCGCGTTATATTCGTTGAGATCAATATCCGGCTGAATCGAGTGCGTGCTGTGTAAACGACCAAGCACGACTTCCTCGCCCACTGCTACCTGAAACTGGCGGCGGCGTGTCCGACGGAAAGCCAATGTAGCGGTACATGGATCGCCGTTATCCGGTGGCTGCACATCGGGTGCATCGAACCACGGATTATTTGACGGCAAGATGACCGTTGTCTGATGACTGGGCATGGGCGATCTCACCTAAACTTACGCAATCAATCCGTCCCTAATATTATTACAGATTCCAGAGCATAACAGGGTAATCCATGAAAAATTACGGAACTTGTGATGACTCTCATAGACCATCTTAATTCTTCCACTAGAATTCAAACCTATTGCAAACAATTCATATCAGGGAAGTATGAAAATGGTTGGATTTGCATAAATTGTCAGTCTGCATGATTCCTTATCGATCAGAAACCCTAATCGCGCAGAAGATTCTTAAGCAAGAAGCCCACATTTGCCGGACGCTCCGCTAACCGACGCATGAAATAGGGATACCACTCTGTTCCGTAGGGGACGTATACGCGCATTTTGTAGCCTTCGTTCACGATCTGTTGCTGGCGCTGGGGACGGATGCCATAGAGCATCTGAAACTCGAAGCGTTCTTTAGGGATGGCGCGTTCCGTTGCTGTTTGTTGTGTTGCAGCGATCATCTTATCGTCGTGCGTCGCCGCGCCGATATACGCGCCGCTGTTAAGTGCAGGTTGATCAAGATAAATTTGCATTAGTCGAACGTAGTTGGCATCGACCTCAAACTTCTCCGGGAATGCCAGTTCCGGCGGCTCCATATAAGCGCCCTTGCATAAGCGAATATTAGTGCCCTCCGCCGCTAACTGCCGCACATCCGATTCGCTGCGTCGCAGATACGCCTGGATCACGACACCAACATTACGGAAATCATATTCATCGCGCAGCGTGCGGTACAGCCGCAAAGTGCGTTCCGTGTAGGCGGTGCTTTCCATATCGATACGAACGAAATTGCCGTGCTCTTTCGCTTTGCTCAGGATACGGCGCATGTTCTGTAAGCACACTTCCTCGCTCACATCCAAACCAAGCTGCGTTAGTTTGAGGGAAGCGTTCGCGTTTACCTTACTTACCGCAATGCGATCTAGCAGATCGAGGTATGCCTGCGTTGCTTTGTTAGCATCAGCTTCCGTGAACACATTCTCACCAAGGTGGTCGAGGGTGACGAGCAGACCTTTGGCGTTCAATGCCTGAGTGACCGCAATCGCCTCATCCAAACTTTCCCCTGCCACGAAGCGCCGCACCAATCTGCCAGAAAACGGCATTGCCATGAATACCCGCCGTGCTAATTTCGCTGTAGATAGGAAGAGGAGGAGAGAACGCATCATAGCTGTGAGTCCTGCAACGAGTTCGTAGATGCCACAATCACTATGCTAACTCTATCAAAAACAAGTAGCGAGGACAACGACTTGTCCTCGCTACTCAACCATTGCAATGTCAGGAGCTTGGCGGAAAAACTACATCTTCGGGAACGTCGCCGGATCAGTAGCGGGTTTGGGGGCTTCAAGGTAGCTCGCGCCACCCAACATCTTCTTGACCGCATCCGCACCCGGATACTTGTAAGCGCTCGTCTCTGTGTCGATGCCAGCCACCTGCGACTTGCCATCAAGCAAACCGGAGATCACAGGCACAGCATCCGAGACGTTGTAGAACAGCGGATCACCTAAGGCGAGATTGTTCGCTGGTGAGTTGCCCGCCAGACCGCGCATGAACAGCAGATGTTGACCTTCCACAACGGCAACCTGCGAAGCGACCATCGACAGCAGTGGCGATCCTAGTTCAGCGAAGCGGCGAGTAGCAGCGAGGTAAGCAGCCACGAATACCGTTTCTGCCACAGCAGTAACCGTGCCGAGCATCTTCTTGTCAGCGAAGGTGCCTTGCGGGAAGTAAAATTCCTCGGTCAGCGCCTTACCACCATTAGCGTTTAGAAATGACAGGTGGATGAATTCTGACTCCATCGCCGCCAGCATATACTTCTTCTCGCCCTCGGAAAAATCTAGTTCTTCCAGAGCGCGATAGTAGTGCGTGGTAGCGAAGGTTTCTGCCGTTGCCGCAATGTTCAGAATCGTCGCCGCATCATCGTCGGCAGCGCGAGCCAAGCCCAAACCAAAAATGCCGGGGAACCCAACTGTTGCTGCAGCAGCGGAAATTGCCGCTCCGTACTTCAGAATATCACGGCGAGAGATAGCATTCTTAGACATAACCACATTCCTCCAGACTAGCTTCCTAATGTTGCTCACTGGCATAATGCCAGTTCAGAACATTGCTACGCCGGCTCTTTCGGAATTGGATCTCAGACGAGGTAGTTAAAATCCTGTAAAAGTTTGCGGATCGCGTGGTTAAGCGTCAATTGCCGTCCCCGTACCTGTGCATCGTGAAACACTTCTGCGCTGAGGTCTGCTCTTGCCGCCTCTAAGATCGGGCGAACGCGGTTGAGCGTATCTTTGTGGGTCGCTTGATGGGACTCTACGAAACTTGCCAGTTCGGTAGCATCCTCAAATCTGTTTAAGTGCAGCAGCAGATCGGCATAACCGGATAAATGGCGCAGCGTCTGCATAATCGAGCGCACGCTGTGGGCGATGCTAACCGCTTCCTGATAGTAAGCACCCGCTGCCTCATAATCATTGCGACCTAATGCGGCATCGCCCAGTACATAATTGGCACCTGCGATGCACCACGGCATTTCTACCGTCCGCACGATCTGGATCGCCTCTTGTGCTAATGTCTCTGCTTTGTCGTATTCACTCCTCGCCACAGCTACAGCGGCTTGATAAATACGCACCCAGCTCATGCCCTCGAATGATTCGACTTCAGTCAGCCGTTGGAACGCCTTATCCAGATACACGGATGCCTCATCCATGCGTCCTTCAACGTACAAGACCCAACCAATGTTGTAACTCACCCAGCCGACACCGCCGCGATCCCCATTTCGCTCCGTGAGGCGTAGTTCTTCCATCATCTTGTTCAAATCGAACTCATCTGACCACGCTGCAGCCCAACTCAAGATCAAGCGCCGATCTCCGACTGCTTCCAGCACTGGAACAATCAGGTTAACCAGTTCTTTCGCTTGGTGGTACTCACCGAGTGTATATTTCTGCTGTGCGATGGCGGCACGTGTTTGCATAACGCCCCATACACTGTTCAGTTGAGTGAATCGTTGCAGTGCCTCGTCAAAATAGGCTTCCGCTACTTCATATTCGATGTGCGCATGCTCAATATAACCGCGTCGCAGCGCCACCAGCGCTAGTCCGAATTCGTCATTATGCGCTCTGAACACTTTGTAGGCTTGATCGGCAAGACGGCGCGGTGCATCACTGGGCAAGCCGGGCAAGTTGTAGATGCCTGACGCTAACAGCAGCGGGAAACCGATCCAATGATGATCGGGAAACTGCTCGAAAATGGCTTGTGCCTGCTTTATTGTGGTCATTACTTCAGTCAGCGGGTTCGTGCCCAACATGGTCAGCGCCCGCAGCGTGAGCAGCGCTCCGAACACCAGTTGTTCGGACTCATCCTCGCTGTTCTGACTCAACTTTTCCAATGGACTGCGCAGCAGTTCGATTTGTTCGATCAATGTTGCCCGAATATCTGTATATATTTCCAGCGTGAATAGGGCATCATGGATCAGGTAGATACAGTGGTGTTCGGCAGCATAAAACCACGCGCTGCGGATGTTGTCTTTCTCGGCATCGATTGCTTTGATCGCTGACGCGATATCAGCGCCTTTTATAGCGGAGTCTTGGCTCGCCATAAACTGCATGAAGTAAACACAGTGTGCGCCTTCAGCCTCGGTACGTTCCGCCTCGCTCATTTTCTGATCTGCGAACTGCCGCAGTAGTTCATGCATCTCGAAGCGACCCTCGACGAACGGTGCCCGCCGGATCAGCGACTTGCCACTGAGATTGAGCAGCACCGAAAGCGAAGTACCCGCGACAGATCGTGCCGCATCTAGCGTGAAGCCGCCTCGAAACACCGAGAGAAAACCGAGAGTACGCTGTTCCTCCAGTGTCAGATAATTCCATGAGCGCTCAAACACGGCACGCAAACTGCGATGTCGCTCTGGCATATTGCGGGCGCTGGTCGTCAAGAAATCGAGGCTGTTTTCGATCTCCTGTGCGATCTCACGCGCAGAAAGGATTTGCATCCAAGTTGCCGCCAATTCGATTCCTAACGGCATCCCCTCGACAGCGTAACAAATCCTCACCACGTGAGGAATGTCCTGTTCGCTCAATTTGAAGTTCGGACGCACACGCCTCGCCGCTTGCACGAACAGCGTCACTGCACTGTAGGATTCAACGTTGTTGAGTGTTGGAGTTTCGCTCAAAGGAAGTGTTAATCCACCTAGCTCAAATAACCATTCCTCTTGCAGATTGAGGCGTTCCCGCGAGGTGACCAGAAAGCGAATATGCGCCGCGCCTGCCAGCAGTTCTGAAAGCACATGAGCATGATCGCTGAGCTGCTCAAAGTTATCCAGCACTAGCAGCATCCGCTTTGAACCCAAAAATTCCAGCAGACTTTCCTGATAATTCGCCTGCTCCGCTACACAGAAGCCCAGAGAATCGGCAATCGTTGGCAAGATGAACTCGCTGTTGCTGATCGGCGCCAGAGAGATGAAATACACCCCGTCTGGCATGAACGATACCATGTGCCGCGCTGCTTCAATGGATAAGCGCGTCTTGCCAATGCCGCCGGAACCCACCAGTGTCAATAAGCGGCATGCCGGATCGCCGAGCAAGCGTCCGATTTCTGAAAGCTCTTGCGAACGCCCTACGAACGGAGTCGCTGGGGTGGGCAGACTGATACTCGGAGTTGGCAGTGGCTTTGATTCCGTCGCGGTCACCGCTGCTGATTCTTGTGTGGAAGTGGTTGTGGCAGAAGTCGGTGGATCGGGGACTCGTTGGCTAGTGATCGCTTCGTAGAGCGACTGCGACTCGCGATCCGGAGCAACTCCTAACTCAGACTCGAGGATGCGAGCGAGTTCACGATACTGTCGCACCGCCGCTGCTTGTTGACCCGCCCATGCGTACATCAGCATCAGACGCCGATACGCCACCTCGTGCAGCGGATCAAGCGCGATCCAGCGGCGGCAAGTGGCGATACCCTTTTCGAAGTCACCATGTGCCGCCTGCTGATCGCTCAAGCGGTGGAAGGCGCGATCTGCCTCCCGCTGCCAATATTCCTGTTGAAACAATTGCCAGTTATCGAAGCCCGGACTATCAGGGAGCGTGAAACCATTGAGAAATGCGCCGCGATATAAATCAACTGCATCTGTGAGCGACTCCATATCCCGCTTGGCGAGCAGTGCCGCAAACTGGCGGGTGTCTAGCTCGATCCCCGAATTGACATTGAACTGTAGTTGGTCGCCTTCTGCGTTAAGCCAACCTTCGCCGATCTCTTTGGAAATCGTCCACAACGTGTTACGCAAATAGGCGAATGCCCGCGATGAATCGTGATCCGTCCAGAATAAACTGGCAGCGGCTTCGCGTGTGATCGGTTCGCCGGAAACCGCCAAATATGCCAGCAGCGCTAATGCTTTGCGCCGTTCCAATCGGATGGGCGTGTCTTTGTCTTCAATTCGCGGCGTCCCCAGAAGGAGCAGTCGGATCATTTCCAGCACCTCTAACTACCACTCCATATTATCCACTGAACTCGTCTCAAAAAAGAGAGTCAAAAGAAGTTTTCTGAGACGCAAAATGAGACGCCTACCGCAGACAACTTTGAGACGCGAGCGCTCTATTCTATGGATGGAAATGAGAACAAGAGGAAACGAGGACACCATGTTCTTACCAGTGTTACCAACCGTAGACAACCCGAATATGGATGAACACGCGAACGAACGTCTGGCGGCTCGTCACCTCTTCGATAAGGTGTACCGTCGGGCGCTGCGCAAGCGCATGACTGCTGCCTTTCAAGGTCATAATCGCCATCTGTTGAAGCTGAACGAACAGGCGCAGCACAACAGACACTACGAAGGTATTCATCTCGTCAGCTTGGACGAGATCAAGGGTAGTGAGGGGCGCGACAACGACTTCGATACCGAGTTCCTACCTGTGCGCGAACACGTACAGAATCGTTGGATCAACGTAGCTATCGCCTTTTTAGAGGGCAAGTCTCTACCGCCAGTAGAGTTGATCCGCAAAGACAACACCTACTTCGTGCGCGATGGTCATCACCGCATCTCGGTGGCACGCGCCATGCGCTTCCAATCAATCGAAGCTGAGGTGGTGGCGGAGGAATAAGGCTCACCACTGCCCCGGCTTCATCTTCTGGCGCTAAAGTTCCGCGCTGAAGCAGAACACTGATCGACTCTCCAGTGGACTGTTTGAGCACGGAGTTTTGGCGCCGGATTCGTGTTTCAGGTTTACTCACTCGCCCGCTGCCGCACCCGTGAGATCGAACTGCGGACACCCGGCACCAGCAGCGTCTCATTGACCTTGCGCGTCGGGACAGATCGCCGTGCCGTTGCCCGCGAGATGCTCAACAGAATGCCGATGCCCGCCATCTGCGAGATCAATGATGAACCACCAAAACTGATGAACGGTAACGGGACTCCGGTAAAGGGCACGACAGATGCCATCACTGCCACGTTGAACATCGCCTTAGCCACAATGGACAGGGTGATCCCTGCTGCTAACAACGCACCATACAGATCGGGTGCATTGCGGGCGATGCGGAATCCACGCAGCATCAGAATTACAAACAAGCCGACCACAATCGAGCAGCCAACCAAGCCCAGTTCTTCCCCGATCACCGCGAAGATCGAATCCGTGTGCGGTGTTTGCAGATACTGGAACTTCTGACGGCTCTCGCCCAAACCAACACCTGTCAAACCACCGTTTAGGAAAGAAATGATCACGTTTAGCGAGTGATCCGCGCCTGACTCCACTGGATCGCGTATCAAGCTGACGAAGGCGTCCAGACGTTCCTGCGCATAACTGAACTGCGCCACTGCCACTACACCAGCTACCGCGAACGCCAGCACAATGATCGCAATCTGTACCCAGTCCGCGCCCGCCAGCAAGAACATCGCCGTCGCTGTGATCAAGATCAAGACAGCGGGGTCAACGTCCGGCTGCATCAAGATCAAGCCCGCTACCGTACCGACCAACAGTGCGAAAGGCAGCAAACCATAAGTCAGGCTGCGGATTTTCGTCTGCTTGGAGGCAAGCCACGTCGCCATGTAGATGATCACGATCAGACCAGCGATCTCGGAAGGCTGTACCGCACCATCGAAGTACGCACGTTTAGCACCGAACACGCGCTCGATGCCCGGCAGTACCAGCAAGCCCAACAACGCGATGATCAACACACCCATCAGTGGCACGGAAAGCCGTTTCCAGATGCGGTAATCCAGTGCGCCAAACGCCAACATACACAAGCCGCCGATGACTACGTTACGTACCTGCTGCAAAAACAATCTGGACTGCGGCTCTGACCAGTAGAAGGTTGTGCTCCACACCATCATCAAGCCGATGGAAACCAATACGCCAACCGTCAGCACCAGATACAGATCAATGGAACTGACGACGAATCGCTTCTTCCGTTGTTCGGCACGTTCCAGTGCAAGCTGATCGTAATCCGCTTCTGCCTCAGTATATTCCGGTCCGTAAGTGACATCAGCCATAACGTCAATCCTCAGCCCATTAGCAATTCCGAATGGTTACTTTAACTCTGCGACTCTACGATTCCCATTCTATCGTCTTTCTCGCTCAGTGCTTGCATCCCCGCCTTGATCACCTCGACAATGCGATCAACGTCATAGATGCAGCCTGCCCATGTCCCGCCACTCGCTGCCTGTAACGCCGCCCACAGACGGGTATCATCAGGCAACTTGGCATCGGGCATCATGGTAGGGTGTGGATCGCGGCTGTTCAACACTTGTGTTGCTTCTTCTAGCGGCAGTTCCTGACCATTCGCGCCGAGGAAATGGATCGTGCCTTGTAGATTGATTCTGTCGATCACGATTTCGATTAGATCGCCGTCGCGCACCTTGCCAATTGGACCGCCCGCCAATCCTTCGGGACCAATATGACCGATACATGCACCTGTGCTCACGCCGGAGAACCGCGCATCGGTCAGGATCGGGCAGTGTTTGCCCCACTTCAGCAACTTCAGCGCGTTCGTGATCTGCGCTACTTCCTCCATACCTGTACCTGAAGGACCAACACCGATGAGCATCAGCACGTCACCGGGTTTCACCGGATTATCGCCCTGTCCCTTGACCGCCCGCATTGCCTCTTTCTCGGTGGTGAACACCCGCGCCGGACCACGATGCCGATACACACCGTCAGGATCGACTACACTGGGATCAATCCCCGTCGCCTTGATCACCGATCCCTGCGGTGCGAGGTTACCTACCGGAAATACAACGGTGCTGGTCAAGCCTTCGCGCTTCGCCGTATCCGCATCCATGATGATCTTGTCGGGATCGACCAGACCAGCGGAGGCGAGACGTTCACGACACTGGCGGCGGCGTTCGCTGTGCTCCCACCATCCCAGATTCTCGCGCAGCGTTTGCCCTGATGAGGTCATCACATCCAGATTAAGCAAACCCATGTCGCGCAGATGCAGCATCACTTCAGGCACACCACCTGCCATGAACACCTGCACCGTCGGATGATTGCGTGGACCGTTGGGCAGCGCATCGACAAGGCGCGGTGTGCTCAAATTGATTCGATGCCAATCCTCTACTGTTGGCGATTTGAGTCCCGCCGCATATGCCACCGCTGGAATGTGCATCAGCAGGTTGGTCGAACCGCCGAACGCTGCGTGAACCAGCATCGCGTTCTCCAGCGACTGCTGCGTGAGGATGTCTCTCAACAAGATTTTGTTGCTGGTTAAGCGCAGCAGCGCCAGCGCTGAACGACGCGCCATATCCAACCAGATTGGTTCACCGGAAGGAGAAAGCGCCGAGTGCGGCAAGCTCAAACCGAAGCCTTCGGCTACCACCTGCGAGGTCGCCGCTGTGCCTAAGAACTGGCAACCACCACCACCTGATCCGCAAGCGCGGCAGCCCATTGTAGCAGCGTAATCCAGTGTGATCAGATCATGGGCGAAGCGTGCGCCGATGGTCTGTACTGTACCAGCATCTTCGGCGTCGATGGCGGGTAGCGTCACACCACCGGGCACGATGATCCCCGGCAGGAAATTCGTCCCTGCCAGCGCGATCATCATCGCGGGCAAACCCTTATCGCAGGTTGCCACGCCCATCACGCCATCGCGCGTTGGCAGCGAACGGATCAACCGCCGCATGACCTGTGCGCCGTCATTGCGATAGGGCAGGCTGTCGAACATGCCCGTCGTCCCCTGTGACCGTCCGTCGCAAGGATCACTGCAATAGACCGCGAATGGTAGTGTGTTCTGACTGCGGAATGTCTCCGCCGCTTCACGCACCAAGAGGTTCAGTTCCCAGTGTCCGGTGTGCAGACCGAGCGCCACCGGAGTACCGTCCTCGCCGCGCAAGCCGCCGTGCGTACTAACGATCATGAATTGGCTGCGCCCGACTTCTTCGGGATTCCAGCCCATCGCTACGTTTAGCGTCATGCCGAACAAATTGCCGCTTGGTTCATTCAGCAGCATTTCCGGCGTCAGCGGGATCATGCCGTCTTTAGGTGTCCCGTAGAGCCTTGTATCTTTTACGAAACCATCTACATTGCCGAGAATATCATCAAAGGAGGGGGCGGGAATTATAGACATAAGAGACGCACCGTGAATCAGTTGTTAGTCTAAAATGGGATTGGTACGATATTGTCCTACAAATTAGCCTGACGCAAGTACATCAATACATCAAAGGATTTCTTCAATGTCCAATCGTACTTTTTTAGTCACCGGCGCGATGGGCTGCATCGGAGCATGGACGCTGTATCATCTGGTCAAGATGGGCGAAAATGTGGTCAGTTTCGATCTGCAAACCAGTGGTCATCGTGTTGACTTATTACTCAATGACGACGATAAAAAGAAAGTTAACTTTGTCGGCGGCGACCTGACCAATACCGAGCAGGTAGCGAATGCCTTCAAAGAGCATGGAATTACTCATGTCATCCACCTTGCTGCGCTGCAGGTGCCTTTCTGCCGCGCGAACCCGGTACTAGGGGCGCAGGTAAACGTCACAGGCACCGTCAACGTGTTTGAAGCAGCTCGCTACAACAACGTTAAACACATCGCTTTTGCCAGTTCAGTTGCTGTCTACGGACCTGCCGACATGTATCCAGCAGGTCTGCTGAAAAATGACATTGCCTACGGTCCAACGACGTTGTATGGCGTATATAAAGTAGCGGATGAAGGCATGGCACGCATTTATTGGGCTGAACAAGGGATCAGCAGTACTTATCTGCGTCCCTTCACTGTGTATGGCGTCGGACGCGATCAAGGCGTGACCAGCGATCCCACCAAAGCGATGCTGGCAGCGATGGCTGGTCAGCCATTTCACATCAATTTCGGTGGCAAGCAGCAGTTACAGTTTGCTTCCGACGTGGCGCAGCAGTTCATTGACGCCGCAGTTAAACCGCGCGATGGCGCTTACGGTTACAATTTAGGCGGTGAACCGGTGGCTATTGCGCATGTGGTAGACATCATCAAGCAAATCAAACCCGACGCTCAGATCACCATGAATGAGACGCCTATGAGCTTACCGGAAGGTTTTGATGACTCGGCACTGCGGGCAGAGTATCAAGTCTACGAAACACCAGTCGAAGAAGGTATCCGCGCCACTATGGAAGCATTCGGCTCACATCTGGCGGCAGGACGGATTAAGGTCTAGTGACTGCCGTTTCGATCCATATCGTCACCTACAACAGCGCCGGGTCGATCCGTACATGTATCGACTCGGTATTGGCACAAGAGTTCCGCGACTACAATCTGCACATCTTCGACAACTCCTCCAACGACGCCACTGTACAGATTGTGAGATCACTTGATCTGCCGATCATCCGGCAGCAGCATAATCTCGGTTATGCCGCCGCCCACAACTATCTGATCGACAATACCAGCAGCCGCTATGTACTCACGCTTAATCCCGATGTACAGCTAGAGTCTGGCTTCCTCAAGGCGATGGTCACCACGCTGGACGCACAGCCCAAAGTCGGATCAGCATCGGGCTTGCTGCTGCGCGTGGATCACTTGGGCGATCAACCTACGGTGATCGACAGTGCGGGTGTGCACATGCAGCGCAACCGCCGACAAGGACTGCGTTACGATGGCTTACCGATTGAGCAAGCGCCGACGCAAGTGCAGCGCATCTTCGGTCCCGATGGTGCCGCTGCCTTCTACCGCCGCGCCATGCTGGATGATGTGCGTAATGCGGGCGAAGTCTTCGACTCCGATTTCTGGATGCACAAAGAGGATATTGATTTGAACTGGCGGGCGTTGTGGCGCGGTTGGGAGTCGCTGTACGTGCCGACGGCGCGGGCACAGCATGTGCGCGGATTCCGCCCCGGTCAGCGGGATCGCGTCTCCGAGCAGATGAAGCTGCTTGGCGTGCGTAATCGCTACTTACTGATGCTCAAGCACGAACGCAGTAGTTATCTGCTGCGCGATCTACTGCCCATCGCCGCCTACGAGATCGGCATTCTCGGCTATCTGCTGCTGCGGGAGCGATCCTCGCTGCGGGCGTATGCACAGGCGTGGGCATTGCGCGGCAAGATGGCGGAGAAACGGCGCGAGATCGAGGCGAAACGGCGGGCAAAAGTGGCGGATGTGATGCGCTGGTTAAGCATCTCTGAAATGGATTGATTCAAGCCCCTGAAGTTAGTAGGGAATACAGGGCACTTTCAGGGACTTTGTTGGCGAAAAATCAGAATGTGGTTGGAATCCGGTGAACCAACAATCAGCCTGTGTGTTGTCACTTTCGTGCTCAAAAATCGCTCATCCCGTAAATTTTGATGCTATCGGGACGCCAACTGACCGCAAATCGTTCCACGATTCGGTAAAATATTCACAAGCGCTCGTTACATCGTCCTCATTTCAATGTAAATATGAAAGCAGAACTTCATGACTGAACCCACCCGACGCCCTCAGCGCGGTTACTTGATGCCTATTGGCGGTGCGGAAGATCGGCGCGAACGCCGCGCGGTGCTTAATCATTTCGTCAAACTCTCCGGTGGTAACAATGCGCGGATCGTAGTGATCCCTTCGGCTTCAGCGTTCTCCGCCGAATTAGGACCGGAGTATATGCGTATCTTTAGTGAACTCGGCGCGGGCGAGGTGAAATTCGCAGATATTCAGGAGCGCACACAGGCGAACGATCCCGACTGCGTTTCGATGTTCGAGAATGCCAGCGCGATCTATTTCTCCGGCGGCGATCAACTCAAGTTGGTGGCGCTGCTCGGTGGTACGCTGCTGCTCAAGAAGATGCACGAACGTTACGAACGTGGTGCGGTGATCGCGGGGACGAGCGCAGGCGCGTCAGCGATCAGCCAGCACATGATCGCCTTCGGGCGTCCGGGTGCTTCTCCGTCGTTACGCATGGTGCAGCTTTCGGCAGGTTTGGGCTTCACCGATAAGTGCGTGATCGATCAGCACTTCCGCGAACGGGATCGCATCGGACGGCTGGTGTCGGCGCTGGCACACAATCCCAGTCTGCTCGGCGTCGGTGTGGATGAAGATACCGCGCTGATCATTGGTCCGCGCGACGATTGCGAGGTGGTGGGCGCTGGCAGCGTGACCATTGTGGATGGTTCGGGGATCGAATACACCGACATTTACGACATCGCCCGCTACAATGCGATCTCGGTGTTCGGCGTCAAGCTGCACTTTCTAACGGAAGGGCATCGCTATAACTTGCGTACCCGCATTCCCAAGCCGCCGAAGAAGCGACGAAATGGTATGCCGCTATCTTGAACACACAAATATGGATAAGCGCACACTGCTCCTAATACATACAGCAGCAGCGTCAAATACACCGGAGCGAGATGCAGAAAATCGGTGTAGCCAACCACGAAATGAATCCCGATCCCGCCGATGATTCCGGGCGGACCGCCGATCACCAGAGTCCACCACAACCAGCGTTCGCCCTTACGAAATCCCCACAGCGCCATAAAAGTAGTGAGGATACCTGTAGCCACCAGCGCCCCGCCGAAGCCGATCCGGTCATGCGCGATCAGGGAGAGCATTCGCGGGCTAGCGGCATACAGCGCATTAGTAGTGATGTTGATGAAGGTGAGGTCTGAAGGCACGAACACACCGATCAACCCTACCGTGACGATGGCAAGCCCGCCCCCGAACAAGCCCAATCCCGTGACAGCGAAGAATAACTGCCCCCAATTTGCCATCCGCCACGCCTGATCATTGTGCAGCGACGGCGGATTGACTACGGCGTAAGTCCGCATCCTGCCGCGTAGCCCTAGAATGAAGATTGGCAAGAAACCGAAGGTCAGGATCGCGTGCAGTGGATCGAGATAGCCGTAACCAAGAAACAGGAAGAAGGTACTAAAGCTAACCGCGCCAGAGATCAGGATCGCACTGCGCGACCAACGTACTCGCAAGCGCAAGGCGAAGTAGGCTGCACCAAGCAGCAAAATCGTTGAGGAGATGACCACACTGGCATAAGAGATGCGGTCATGCGTCATGAACGGTAGTAGATTCGGATTTACCGCAGCGAGTTGAGCGCGGCTGAGTCCCACGAACGCCTCATCATAAGGCAGCACCACCAGCGTGATCGCCACCAGCCAGATCAGCAGTCCGGCGAATAACAAACCAAGCTGCATGAATGCCAGCCACTTCCACGGCGTTAAGCCCAGTACGCGCGGTGCTGGCGGCAAACTGACTGGCTGACGTGGCGCGTAATACGCCACCGCCTCATTGATCCGCTTGGGCAATCCGGGTCCCGTGAACACCAAACCGCTGTGGACGGTCACCAGCGTCGCTCCCGCTTGCAGTAGTGCCAAACCCGCAGCAGGATCGTGAATACCTCCGCCCGCGATGATCGGCAGATCGCGCCAGTTCGCCCGCAGCCAGCGCACCAAGCGCAAACATTGATCGCCTACCGCCGGACTGATCACTATGCTATCCGCCCGCCCGTCACGGATCGCTTCGTCGAGTACGATACCGCGCACACCGCAGCGCAGCGCCATCTCGATCTTTGGTTGGAGCGCCGCCTCATCTTCATCAGCATAAACGCGCAGCAGCAGCGGCGTTGATCCAGCGCGATCTACAAGGGTACTTAAATGCGAGCTGAAGTCGCTCTCATCAGGGAAATCTACCGTGAAGTACGCCACTTTGCCGCGCAGCTTATCGATCATAGTTCCGCGTTCGGCGTTGATCTCATCAGGAGAAGTCGCCCGCTGTCCGAGCCAGACTCCGATTGGCATCTGATGCACATGATAATGTGCAAGTCGCGCCACTAGCGCATCAACGCCTTGGTTGCCGCGTGGAAGCGAATAACCAACTGCCTCCTGTTGATCCCAGCGACGCACTTGGTCCGGTATGCTAGTCGGTTGTGTAGTGATTGGACCAGCTTCGATGAAGCCGAAGCCGAACCGCGCGAACGCATTTGCCGCGCGACCATCGACATCCAAGCCAGCGCCCAAGCCCACGGGACCGGGAAAGTTGATCCCTAACGTCTGAGTCCGCACTTCCTCCGGCTGCGTCATATAACCCATCGCGTGGATGATGCCACGTCCGGCTGACGTAGAGCCAAGCCATTCCAGTGATCTCAGTGTGAAATCGCGGGCACGGCGTGGCTCCGAGAGGAACAGCCATCGTCGCAAGACCGGTTGATACGTCCAATCGGGCATGGCGCACACCTCAGAAGGTAATCTATTGTGAAATTCAGAACTTTCTAAACAAAGTGTACGATGAGTTCGATCTGTTAGTCAAGTGACTGAGCTATACCCGGAGCCGAGCTTAAGCTCCGGGCTGAAATAGTAGTGCAAACGACTCTCGTTTTAGCGCCGTTTACGGTGCTTCGTGCTCATAGCCGGATGCTATAGCGTCCGGTGGGCGCTTGAACTATAAACGGAGAGAGGTGGCGTGACGACGGAGTGAAGTAAATCACACACTTCCACTATCGGGTTTGGCGACAGGTGGGCGATAGGACTTATCCTCCGACTGCTTGAGCGCCTTCTCCAACCGCTGCTGACGCATACTCATGGTCACATCGCCGCGTGTGCGCTCCAATACGCCGCGTAGCTGATCAGTACGATGGCGCAGTCCGCCACTAATTGCGTCGGTGTAGTCCACCGTCACCAGCATGTCGTAGATCGACTCCATGCGTTCCATCAGATGTTCCGCCTGCTCGGAGTGATCGTCGCGGATGATGTCGAGGATGTAGCGGCGCAGTTCGGAAGCAGCCTCGCACAAGCCGTTGAGATACGTCGGCGGATCGATGCCCAACGAGTCGGGCGTGGGTAACGCTTCGCCGCGCACTAGTGAATAGGTTGCCGTCGCCTCCACATACTCCTTGAGCGCATCCTGCGAATAGCCCGCGTAGTACAGATCGGGATGCGCATCGGCGCTGCGCTGGAACTGCCCGACCACCTCCCGTGCCAGATCGAGTGTTTGCTGTGCCTGATCCCATTCCTGTCGGTGCATCGCGCGGATGGCGTTACCGCAGTGGCGCGTCAGCACGCGGGAGAGATTCAGCAGAGCCTCTCGCTGCGAGTTTTTTTCGTCCAATCTAGCGCGGCAAGCGTCCACGATTGCGTTAAGTTCGTCCATGAGTTTCCTCATCAAAGTAACAATTCGCGGCGAATTTTATGTAGGCAGTATAGCCGATACGCACTTTGAGAAATAATTGTGATAGCAGCTTATGGTAAAAATCTGCGAATCTGAGCATGAGCGATCTATCGCAACGAGCAAGTTCTCGCTATACTGCTAATGGTCGTATCATGGCGATTCGCTCCTCACAACGGGTGGAAATAACACAGATTCATGAAACATTTCCTCGACATTGCGGACTATTCCACCGCAGAACTTGAAGGTTTGATCAGGTTAGCGGTGCAGTTGAAACAGGAATGGGCTGCTGGCGGCAACCGTCCTGTGCTGGCAGGCAAAGTGCTGGGCATGGTCTTCGAGAAGCCATCGCTGCGTACTCGCGTCAGTTTCGATGTGGGTATGCTGCATCTGGGTGGCAATGCTCTGTATCTCAGTCCCGCCGAGATCGGGTTGGGCAAGCGCGAGAGCACCGCGGATGTGGCGCGCGTGCTGAGTGGCTACGTACAGGGGATCATGGCGCGGGTGTTCGATCCTGAACACATCAGCGAACTGGCGAAGTGGAGCCGTGTACCCGTGATCAACGGCTTGAGCGATGCCAGCCATCCCTGTCAGGCGATGGCGGATATGCTGACGATCTACGAGCATTTTGGTCATCTGCGCGGACTTAAGATCGCTTACGTAGGTGACACTAACAACGTCACCAAGTCGCTGGGCGAAGCGGCGGCTCGATTCGGATGCAGCATGAGCGTCGCCAGCCCTGCTGGTTATCAGTTCGATGAGGACACGCGCGATCATCTGGATAAGCTGGGACTGCGGCTGACGGTCACGGAAGATGCCGCTTTTGCGGTCGCCGGTGCGGACGTGATCTATACCGATACTTGGATCAGCATGGGGCAGGAAACCGAATCCGAACAACGGCGCAAGGTCTTTCCACCTTATCAAGTAAATGAGACGCTGCTGAAAAAAGCACAGCCGCATACCGTCGTCCTACACTGCTTGCCAGCGCATCGGGGTGAGGAGATCACCGATCCGGTGGCAGACGGTCCGCAATCGCTGCTCTTTGAGCAAGCCAGCAATCGGCTGCACGCACAAAAGGCGATTCTGGTACACTTAATGAGTAGTAACCAGTTGAATTTCTAGGGTGAGACACTGCCGTAGTCAGTCTCCCTTTCCAACCCAAAACAGATTGACATAGTTTCAGTTTGCCGAGAGGGAGTTGGGGGCGAGGAAATATGCCGGGCAATCAGCAACTTTACGAACAGGCAATGCAAGTTGGCGATGGCTACGCTTGGGACCAAGAGTGGGATAAAGCCATCGCTGCTTATGCACGTGCGCTTCAGGAGTACCCCGAAGACCCGCGTTCGCATAACAGTTTAGGCTTTGCGCTGCTGGAAGCGAAACGCTATCCCGACGCGCTGCGTGTTTATTCGCGTGCCCGACAACTCGATCCCAACGATCCGCTGCCACTTGAAAAAAGCGCGGATGTGTTGGAGCGTTTGGGGCGGCTGAAGGAAGCGGCAGAGCAGTACATCGCCGTGGCAGATGTCTACATCGCGCAGGGCGATCTCGATAAAGCAATCGCCAACTGGGAACGCGCCACGCAGCTCACGCCCGGACTTCTGCAAATCCATTTCCGGCTGGCGCAGGCATTTGAACGCACGGGCAAGAAGCGTTCGGCGATCCTGCAATATCTGGTCATGGCGTTCAACTTCCAGCGGGCAGGCGATGTTAACCGTGCGCTGCAAGCCTGCGAACGCGCCTTGCGTCTGGAACCGAGCAACGCGCAGGTGCTCAACGCCAAGCGCGCTGTCGAATCTGGTGAAGCGATCATCTTGCCCAAGATGGACGAAGAAGAGAAAGATCGCCCAGAGCCAGAAGCGACTACCGAAGAACTGGCAGCCGCCGACTCGAATCCGGAAGGTCCGCTTGGCGAGTCTACCGATAAGGCGCTTGGTGATCTGGCGGAGTTCGTGCTTGATGGCGATCTCAGCGCCGCGACTGCACAGGCGATCAAAGGCATCGAACTGCACAAGATTGGTGAGTACGAGCAAGCCGCCATCTCCTACATGAAAGCGGAAACACAGGGGCTGAATTTTCCCGCCCTGAGCATGTGTTTGGGATCGTTATTCATCAAGGTGAAACGCTGGCAGGACGCGCAAAAGTATCTGGACAAAATGCTGCCTGTCAAGGAATATGAGGCAGGCGCGGCGCACGGACTCGGTATGGTCATGATGGGGCTGAACGAGCAGCGCAAAGCCTCCGATTATTTGCTGCGAGCAGTTAAGGCAATCGACATCGGCTTGGCGCTGAACGAGGAAGAAGCCTCACAGCTTGAAGCGGTTTACGATACGCTCAAAGCGCGTATGACGGGAATGCAAGATGGCGACTTGGGTAACCTGAATAAGCAGTACAACAAAATGCTCACGGGCAAGGATTGGAAGCTGCGCATTCAGGAAACACGCCGCACCGTCGCTGATCAACTGCGGGCGGGTAACACCAACGAAATCATCGATATGTTCAGCGATACTAGCATCGTTGACTCGGTGGGACAGATTGATCGTTACCTCAAGCAGCGTATGTACAACATGGCAATTGAAGAAGCTCACTTCGCGCTGGAACATTCGCCCTTGGCACTACCGATCCATCAACGTATTGCTCAAGTGCTGATGGAGGACGGGCACATTCAGGAAGCGATCACCAAATACAATCTGGTGGCGTACAGCTACCTTGCCCGCGATGACATGGCAAGCGCTTCCAGCATTCTTTACGAAGTGGTCAAGATCGCGCCCACCGATGTTGGTCTGCGTACCAGTTTGATTGAACTGCTAGAGCGCCAAGAGAAGTGGAACGAAGTGCTGGATGAGTACATCGGACTTGGCAACGCTTACTACGAACTGGCGGATTCCGAGCAGGCACGTGCTGCCTACGGCGAAGCAAATCGGTTAGCGCAGCGCCTGAATGCCTCTCCCGACAAGCGCATTGAAATTCTGGCGCGTGTCGCTGAACTGGATATGAGCCGTCTCGATCTGCGGCAGGCACAGCGCACCTACGAGCAAATCCGCACACTCGCGCCAAATGATGATAATGCGCGTAAAGCGTTGGTCGATATTTACTACCGTCTCAACAATGCCATTGAAGCGACCAAAGAACTGGATGCACTGCTGCGAATCTATGCCCAGCAACGGCGCGGCGATCAGATTATCACTACGCTGGAGGGGTTGGTTCAGCAGCGTCCCAGCGATATGGCGCTGCGTTCGCGCATGTCGGCGGTATACCGTCAGATCGGACGCAAGCAGGACGCCATCTCGCAGCTTGATGCGCTCGGTGAACTGCAACTGGAAGCAGGTTTATATCAAGATGCCTGCGCCACTATCAAACTGATCATCCAGCTTGGTCCTTCAGAAATGGAGCAGTATCGCACACTGCTGCAACAATTGGGGTGCTAATGTGCGGTGAATTATGCTGGACGTTCGAGGCGAATTTCGGCATCGCGGCGATGCTGGACATCTTCGTCGTCACCGTCATCTTTTTCCTCATCAGCTTCTTACTGCGCGGCACGCAAGCGGTAACGCTGCTGCGCGGCGTACTGATCCTGGTGCTAATCATCGGCGCGGCAGCCGCTGTACTGCCGTTAGTGGCGTTCCGCTGGCTGTTCGGCAATATCGTTACTGCCGCTGCCATTGCTATCCCTGTTATTTTCCAACCGGAACTGCGACGATTCTTTGAACGCCTTGGACGGGCGGGCTTATGGATCAACCAGCGCCCTGTCGATCCTGCACTGCGAGCCAAAGTGATCGAAGATGTGTTTCAGGCGGCGACCCGTCTCTCAGAACGCCGTCAGGGAGCGCTGATCGTGCTGGAACGTCAGGGAGCGCTGCAAGAGTACATTGATACCGGGGTGCTGATGGAAAGCGAGATTAGCGCCCAACTCCTGCTGACCATCTTCTGGCCCAAGACAGAACTACACGACGGCGCGGCGATCATTCGCAACAACAAGATCGCGGCAGCGGCGTGTGTGCTGCCTCTCTCCTCTGGTCGCAATCTAACGGATCGCAAATTGGGAACTCGCCATCGCGCTGCACTTGGCATCAGTGAAGTCAGCGATGCGGTATGTGTGGTGGTCAGTGAAGAAACCGGACAAGTATCCGTTGCCAATGCGGGACGATTGATCCGCAAAATTGAGGCGCAGCGTCTACGTTCGATCCTGACCTCGCTGTACGGTGAGTCTCGCCCGCAGCGGCTGACTCTCAGCACCATCGCTGGACGCATCCGCCGTATGTTCGGAGTAGCGGCGAGTTAAACGCTAACTCGATTCGCTGTTCTCATCCTCAAGCGTCACTTTGGCGTAAACATCAGCAAGCGCCAGTCGGCATTGAATTGACGGTAGTTCGAGGCTGGCATCCAGCCCGATGACATCGCTCAGTACCCATTTGCCATCACTCTGCCGCGAATATCGCTCCACCCGATGGCTACTCTGCGAAATCAGAATGTACTCTTGCAGCGACTCCAACTCTCGATAGTGCTGGAATTTTTTGCCCCGATCATAGGCTTCGGTGGATGGCGACAACACTTCGATCAGCACGATTGGATTGAGCAGCGTATCGTTGGCAAATTGTGGAGTATCCCAGACGACGCTTATATCGGGATAGGTATTTAGCCCTGTGCGCTTTACTTTCACCCGTTGATCGCTGCCATACACTCGATTAGGCTGATCCCGTAGTTGTGAATGCAGAGACGCATACGCATTACCCGAAATCAGATTGTGATTAGGCGTGCCGCCAGTCATCGCGTAGATTCGCCCATTCAAATGCTCATGGCGTATCTCACTGCTACGCTCAAAAGCTAGATAGGCTTCTTCCGTCCAGATGTTTGGTATCGCTGACATAATCACCCGCCTTGCACCGCCGCTAACTGACCGCCTTCCGCAGCGCCGCGATCCCCGCCGCTACGCCATCGCTGTGACCGAATACCGCAGCTCCCGCTACAAATACATTCGCTCCGTAGCTGCGTACTTCGGCAATCGTTTGTGCATCAATTCCGCCATCGACGGCGATCTCGATGGGATGATTATACTTAGCGGCTGCCTCGGCGATCTGACGCACTTTGGGCAGCGTGCTGTGGATAAGCTTCTGACCGCCAAAACCGGGATTTACCGTCATCACCAACACGCGGTTAACATCGCCCAGAATTTCGCGGATAATCTCGAAGGGTGTATGCGGATTAAGCGCCACACCAGCCGCCGCATTCAGACTCTTAATCTGCTGGAGCGTGCGGTGTAGATGAGGGCAGGTTTCCACATGAACGTTGATCATGGTCGCACCTGCCCGCACGAATTCTGGGATATATCGCTCTGGCTTCTCGATCATCAAGTGAATATCTAGCGGCAGCTTGGTCACACTGCGCACTGCTTGCACGATCAAGGGACCAAAGGTGATGTTGGGCACGAAATGCCCATCCATCACATCGATGTGCAGTAGATCAGCGCCGCCGGATTCCGCATCCCGAACCTGCTCACCGAGGCGCACGAAATCCGCCGCTAAGATGGAGGGCGCGATCTTTACTGGATTTGCCACCGTGAGCGCTCCTGAAACTCGTGACTGGTATTGCTAACTATTGGTCAGTCTTCCGAACAGATGATGATGTTGACGGCGCATCCTTATTAAATACTTTCGCGACACTCGCCTGACCAGCGGCTTGTCGTCTTGCTGCTGCCTGCTGCGCTCGCACAATATGCCGCGCGATCAATTTGGCTTGACGCTTCAGCAATTCCGTTTGGATGCGAGTATCGCGCTTTTCTTGACGGGCGACGCGCAATCCTTCTTCATCGGGCACTCCAAGTGCCATCAGAATTAAACCGATAAACCGCGCGAAGAAATAGGTGATTGAGAATACCACTAAGTAAATTACAACCGAATATGCCAGCGCAGTAACTGCTTCTTCGGTGGAGAGAATACGCCCGCTGCCAGCGAAAATATTCACCAGGACTTGCAGCAGCGACTCTACTGGTGGAGTGGTCGTTGCCGTCACACTCAACCCATAGATCACTGCTACTGCTGCCACGACTACTGAGATTGCAATGCCCATAGATCACGCTCCTCGCTGCAACGCGCATGATCTAAGTCTCTACTAATGGCTTGAATTTGGCAATATGAGGGACAGGTAATCCAGCTAAATTGAGATAACTTGATTATTACTGAAAAGAACCAGCGAGAGCAGATGCTCTCGCTGGTCATCCTCCAAGTTATCTGCGCGAAGGGGTGCTATTGGCGTTATTGCGCGGGTGTCGCAGTTGCTTCAGCCGTTGCTTCTACCGTTACCTCTGCTGTCGCTGCTGTAGTTGCCTCTGTGGTGGCAGCAGCAGTAGCCTCTGCTGTGGTAGCAGTGGTAGCCACTGGCGTCAGCGTAGGTACTGGCGTAGAGACAGCCGTGAAGCGTTCCAGCACCAGATCGCGGGCGGCGACGAAGCCGTTAGTATCCACACCAACCAAGCCCTGTTTGCCGATGGAAGTCAGCGCATCGTCACTGAGCAAGTACCATACGAAGGCACGTACTTCTGGACGGGTGAAGCTGCTGGTGTTCAAGTACAGATACAGCGGTTCGGAGACGGCATACGTACCCGCCGTGATGTTGGCTTCGGTTGGTTCTACGCAGCCGCTGCCACTATCCAGCGAGACTGCCTTGATCGCCATATTCTGCTTCAACGCAGCCTGATAGTCCGCATACGTCATGAAGGTGACAGCACCCTCGACGTTCTTGGTCGCGGCAGCACGATAGAGCGCATCGTTGTTTTCGGTCACATCGCTCAGGCGGCGATAAGGCGCCGTCTGACCCGGAGTCAACTTGCGCAGCAGCAGATCGGTATCCGAATCGCCGAGTGTCGGGGCGAGCAGCAGCAACGGCGTTTCGGGGAAGGTGTCGTTGACTTCTTTCCACGTCTTAGCAGTCGCCGCACCACCGAATAACTTCTGTACTTCTTCCGCCTTCAAGCATTGAGCGAAGGTGTTGTTGCCGTTGACAACCACTACTAGCGAACGATAACCGACGAACAAACGCAAGAATTGGACGCCAGCGTTCTGGCAGGCTTGCGCTTCGGTGTCGTTGATCTGGCGGGTCGCGCCCACAATGTCGATGGTGTTCAAGCACAGCTTGCGGAAGCCAGCCTCATCGCCATACATCGCGGTATTGATCACGATCTGAGCATAGCGCGGCTGGAACGTACTGCTGATCGCTTTCACCGCAGCAAACACTGATGGCGAACCATCTACCGTAACCGTACCCGCTGTATCCGCTGGAAGATTAACGCTCTGGATGCGGCTGAAGGTGCGTCCGGTCTGCTTGTTGTTAATGTAATTGATACCGCGATCATAGAGGATGGTGCTGGCGGAGACAAAGCCGCTATCACCAACAACGCGGCGACCATTGGTGCCTAACAGGTAGGTCAGGAAAGCGGATACTGGTTGGCGATCAAGGCTGGCAGCATTGACATACAGGAATAAGGATTCGCCACCTAGATAACGCCCTTCGTCCAGATTGGGGACGGTGGGATCGATGCAGGTGGTGGAGTTACGCAGTTGCAGCGCCTTCACGCCCTGACTGCTGGCGCGATTCCATTCCTTGAGAGTGAGTACGCCAACCGCGCCCGTTTCAGCGGCAACTTTGGTCAGGATTTCTGCGCTATCCGTCGCCACTGTCAGATCGGGACGGATGCCATCGCCTGCCAGCACCGCATCGACCAGCGTACGAACCTGCGACTGCGAGTCGGCTGGTGTGGTGATGTACAGTGCACTGATCGCTGAATCAGCCTGCGAAGGATCGGTAGCATTCCAGTTGTTGACGCCCTGTGCGTTAGGTCCGATCAGTTTGTTCACCTGATCGAGGCTGACGCAGCTTACAGGAGAAGTTGCATTGACGATCAACACTACCGCGTCGTAACCAAGCAGTAGTTCCACGAAATTGACGCCCTTCGCACCGCATGCCGCGATTTCCGCGTCGGTAATGGGACGGGACGCCATGTTGATGTCGAGCGTGCCATTGCACAACTTCTCGAAACCGCCACCCGTGCCCGACACCACTACATCTACCGTCGTGTTGGGATCGATAGCCTTATAGTTAGTGCTGACCGTACGCAAAATGGGCGACACAATCTGCGATCCATCGACGGTGATGGTATTCGCACTGGTCGCGGTTTCTGCGGTGGATTCAGGTGTCGCTTCAACAGTTGCTGCCTCTGTTGGCGCTGTAGTCGGTACTGTTGTCGGCGCTACCGTCGGTACGACGGTTGGGGCAGACGTGGCTGCTTCAGTAACTTCTGCCGTTGCTGTGGCAGTGGGGTCTTGCGCGTAAGTAGGCGCTGTTGGTGACAATGCCGCCCACAATGCCAGCCCTGCCAGCACCGCGACAAACAGCAAAGTCATGCGCCGTATTTGCTGAAGGGGCATGAGCCAATTTTCTCCTCTGCGTCGATTAGTCAAAAGATTCTTACCAATTCGGTAGTCTAGTAGACAAGCCAGTGAATTTTACACCTACGATGCAAAAATAATAGGGGTGAGTTAGTGCTGACTTCGCATATTCTTAGCTAGTCAGTCAATTCTCCGCTGCGGAATCAGGCACGGCGATCTTTGATTCACTGCCAATCAAACTATAGAGCCAGACTGACTAAGTCTGGCTCTAGTGATCATAGCGGGTCAATGGCAGCGCATTAGGGGAAGTGCAATATCAGCCGCTAGCCGGGGAATTGATCCGAGAAATTGTAGCCAGATGCGTGAACTTCGCTTAACCCTAGCTGAAGTTGAGTTAGGCGATCAGGGGTTTGAATCGTGCCCTTGACACCGCTAGTGGGATCAAGATGGGCGTTACGTTTGAAGTAGCCACCATCTTGAATATAAGACTCATTCGCCCACAACGACACATGAATCTCGACAGGGATCGTTTCCACGATTTCCGCGCCGCAGACTCGTGTCGGTGAGATCGTGCAATCAACGCGACGCCACTGTACCTGAATGACCGTATCCAGACCGCCCCAACCCAAATCTTTGCTCACTTCTAGCTGGTCAGGATCGCCACTTAGGACAACGGTGGCATCGAAATCACGGCTGCCATCCACGTAATTGTAGTGATAAGAGATGTGAACTTCACTTTGACGCCACTTGCCATCCACGCGCTTGATCGCATCCAGTGTGATCCTCAGCGATTGGTGATGACTTTCGATAGCATCAATGTGGATTCCTTCGACAAATGCTCTGGCGCTTGATGCGGAGATTGAGGGGAGGAGGAAGAGCAAGCACGCGCCAACAATGAGCAAACGAACTATTGAGCGTCTCATAGGACACCTTTCCGCAGAAACTGAAAACGTCGTTAACGTCTCCATCAAGCTCTGCATCAGCATGTCAACGCCACCTGACCTGCAACGCGCTATGCCCGCTACTTAAAATCAGGCTAGCACCTAAGCCATGCCATCCGGCGCTTTACTGTCCAGCAGCGTCAAAGTACTGCGTAGAGCATGATAAAAGATGCACATCCGCGATCAACTGTCACTGCCGCCGCATCAGCCTCCCAATCTTTCTGTTGCTGCTGGTATATCAAAGTGACCTGATCGTCAACTTACTATTTTCATTCAGCTCTTACATTGTAAGTCCGTTACGTCCAGCAGAATATTCTAGATTGCGGCAAAAATGACAAACGTAACTAGCTATCAGGATGAATGTCATATTGCCGCAAACATAACCGCGATGCCACCAAGATCAGTTACCTAAACGTCGCAAGCCGCTGATCAGCAAGCCAGCCAGCCCGATCACGCCCAGACTGATGATCGGAACGATTGGGGGCAATTCGCCGCTGTTCTGTGTCACCCCTCGTACGGGTAGTGTCGCTTCCACGAAAGGCGGAGGCGCAGTGAACGTTGGCAGCACTTCACCGGGTACACCGCCATCTCCAGTTTGTCCCTGCTGAAAGATTCCCGAAGCGACGGCTTGCTGTGCAGTGGCGGTTTGCAACGCGCCCGGCGTGCCAGTAATGTATGCCAGCGTCGCTTGCTGACCCACCGCATTGGCATCAACAGTGGGCAGGGCATCCGCGGTGATTTCCGGCAAGTCCTCGAAGGTGCCACCCGTGACGCTGACTACTTCGCTGTACACCCACGCGACGCCTGTTGGCGATGCCAGAAAGCGGATCTGAATCCACAAGCCGTAACGCCCCAACGCCTCGTAAAACGTCCCTTTCCTGATCCGGTTGATTATGTTTTCACCCAGTTCGGGACTGGCGCGGACGTTGGCGGGGGTATCGGCATCTCGCGCTTCAATACGGATCGTGCTTACGTAGTCCGTCGCCGTGCGCGAAGGCGTCATCGTGATCACGAACTCTTCGGTTGCCGTGCGCGTCGGGATCACGATCTGATATTCAGTCGGTGTCGGCGCATCCTGAGCGCGAGAAATTGAGGGACGCGGCAGCAGCAATAAACCAATACCGACACCGCAAAACACTAGCAGTACAACTACAACTCGTTTCACCATGAAATTTGATTGGCAGGATCATCGCGTCCTTGCTCGGCACGCACAACCCTACCGTCCTTCTCCAGATAACCTTGATAGACCTGACCTTCATAACCGCGCACGCGCCAACCATCCATCAGGAAAGCGGGCGCGGCGACTCCGGGCGGACACGCCCAGCAATCGGCGGGAACCCACTCGCCATTGTAGCGGCGGGCGATGTGAACGTGCGTCGCCAGTGAATTGAGATAGAACCCCTCGCACGAGGGATGCCCGAGCTGCGTTCCCGGCTGCACCGTTGCGCCCGCATTGATGCTGTCCTGCGAGGCGACATGGAAATAGCTGATCGTCCAGCCTGTGCGCTCGTCGCCGTCCATATCCAGATCGATCACCACTACACCATCGCCGCTGCGTACTACCAGCCCCGCCGTCATTGCGGTCACGTAATTGGGAGAGATGTAACAGTAGCCTTGCTCCGCCACCAGCGCATCCGGCGGCGCTGGTGGTGCGAAGTCAATCGCTGACCAGCCACTTGCCGAAGCATCCCAACCGCCATGCGGACCGGAGGTGAGATACCAGATTTCACCCTGCGCGAAGGGCAGCGAGAACTGCGGTTGCTGAAGGTCGGCAGGGATTAGCGGCTCGACGGCGTAGCGGAATGGATCACCGAACAGCGCCATGTACGTTGTGAAGAAGCCATCAGCGGCGACATCGCGCAGCCACGACTGCCGATCCGCTGCGCTGCGTGCCAGATAATATTGCACCGCCGCCGTACCCGGATTCAGTCCCGGCGCGAACGCCAAACGCGAATCATCGCGGAAGGTGAGGTAGCTCACACCGCGATTCTTATAGCCGTAGTAACCAGCATTGAGCACATTGGCAGCCCAATTGAGCTGGCGGAATAAATTCTGCGTCCCCTGATCGACTACGCCCATCGGATAAGTCATCCGGTTACCAGTAGGCACGGGATTGGTGATCCAGCCGCCGCGATATTCAAGCAGCGCCAGCAGCAAACGCGGATTCACGCTAGTGCTCTGCGCCACAAACTTGATGATGTCCGCGCCACTCATCCGCCGCCCCAGAATATCCTCCGAGTACACACGGATGAACCCCGGTTGAAAGCGGATGTACGCCTCGACATCGAAGCCTATTGCCCCCGGTGAGTTGATCAATTCGCTGTCGGGGATCAGCTTGAAATCGGGCGTCTGCTGCGTGGGGCGTCCGGGCATAGTCAGCGTCTTGCCCACCTCCAGCGTCGTATCTTCGTTCACATCAGGATTCAGCGCGAGGATTTGTTCCACCGTCGTACCGTACAGAGTCGCCAGTGAGGACAGTGTATCCCCCGGTGCGATGGTGTAGGTGGTCACTGTCTCCGTCGGCGGATACGTGGGATTGGGCGTCACTACTTTCGCCGTCGCCGTCGGACCGCTGGGCGTGTAGGTCGGCAAGAACGGATTCGGCAGCGTTGGCTCGTTACCCGGCAGCGCCGTTGAGTAAGCGGGCGTCGCTGTCACGTACACGATCTCCGTCGATTGCGCGCAGGCGACAGCGACGATCAGCAGCCAGAGAACAGAAATTGCAATTCCTAATCGACGTTGCAGCAAAGTGGTCACTCAGCCAGATTCCAGCCTATTTCTTATTCCGAAAGCGCCCGCGCCAAGCGCGGCAGCGAGACATCATAGCGATAGTGAGTACCGCGATGCCCACCCGGATATTCCTCGTAGGTGTGCGGCACATTCAGACGATTCAAAGTGCGGCTGACCAGCCGCGCGCCAACCTGCAAATTATACTCGTCGTACATACCGCAGTCGATGAATAGTTCGTTAAGCGCCCGTAATGACGCCGCATTATCAGGGTCGGCGCACAGATTGATCGGATCGAACAACTTGCAGCGTTCCCAGACATCTTCCCGCAGCGCCCCCGTTTCCATGTCGATAGGCAGATCGAAGCCGTGCGGCGCATCAGCATTCGGGGCGAACGTCGCTGCGAAGGTCAAGATGCTGATCGTGTCGTAGAACGCCTGATCCTTCGCGCCGTTCAGCTTGGTCGCCTCCATCAAGCCATCCAAACCGTTGTACTTCATCAGATTACGGTGCAGTCTGGCGATGTCCGGCAGCGCCATGAACTCGAAATAGGCGTCACCACTGTGATCAGCAGCCGCGCCAAACATGCCCGGATTCATCATCGCGTGATACAACGCCGCATAGCCACCGCTGCTGCGCCCCATGATCCCGCGATGCCGACCTTCAGCCAGCGTGCGGAAGTTAGCATCCACGTAGGGGACGATCTCGTTCAGCAAGTAATCGCCGTAATTGCCTAACGCCGACGTATTCAGATGCAGCGCCCCGCCGAGTCGCGTCCACGTATCGGGGATGATCACGATCACAGGTTCGCACGCGCCGGAGGCGATCAAGCGATCCAACTGCTGATCTAAACTTTCGTCCCAACCACGCCAGTTGAGCAGTGATTGTCCGGTGTTGCCGTGACTGGAAAGCATCAGGATCGTGGGATAGCGCCGATCCGGATTATCTTCATAGCCTGCGGGCAGATACACCGACAGTGGACGTACATGAGGATCACCTAAGCGGTTACCGCGCAGTGCCTGACTCTCAAATGTTACCGTTTGCACACGTCCCTTTGCTACGCTCATCGCTTAACCTCGTTCGCTAAAGTGAAAATAGAATCACGATTTGATTGTGGGCTTAAGCAGCCGAATCAGGTAGACTTTGAAGTATAGATGATGACGCCAAGATACAACACAGGAGTCGGGGTAATGCCAACTGCAAGCAACGTGAAAGAAATTTTCGACAATATGTGTAGCCAGTTCCGTGCGGATAAGGCACAGGGTGATAACGCCACGATCCAGTTTGAACTGTCCGGCGATAGTGGCGGCAAGTGGTGGGCGCAGGTGAACAACGGCACGTGCGCTGTAGGCGAAGGCGATGCCCCCGCTGCCCCTGATATGACTCTGACCGCCGCCGATAGCGACTATCTAGCGATGGTCAATGGCACGCTCTCCCCGATGACTGCTTTCATGCAGGGCAAAGTCAAGGTCAAGGGCAGCATGGGCTTGGCGCTCAAGCTGCAAAACTGGTTTGGGTTGGGTTCCTAAACTGACGATTACTCGTCTTTCAGATAACGGAATTAATGCTGCCGCTGTTTGCCCTTCGCATCAGTGGCAGCATTGTTTTAGAATATCCAGCTATGATCACCGAACCGCTTGCCCCACCTATCACCGCCACCGCCCAACCCGACGGACCTGTGATCGCCTTGATTCCTGCCCACGACGAGGAACGCTTCATCGCCAGCGTGATCCTGAAAGCACGACGCTTCGTTGATGAAGTGCTGGTGATCGATGACGGCTCAACGGATGACACCGCTTATTTAGCGGAGACTACTGGCGCGATTCTGATCCGTCAACCGTCCAATCAGGGCAAAGTCGCGGCGATCAACGCGGGTATGGCAGCCGCCCGTGAGCGCAATGCCGCTGCCGTGATCCTGATCGACGGCGACGGGCAGATGAACGCCAACGACATCCCTCTACTACTGGAGCCAATCCTATCCGGCAAAGCAGATGTAGTTGTCGGATCGCGGTTCATGGGCGTCGATAGTAATACCCCCGGCTGGCGTAAGATCGGGCAGCAGGCGCTCACCGTCGCCACTAACGCCGCTTCCGGTGTCGAACTCACCGACTCGCAAAGTGGCTTTCGTGCGCTCTCCCGCCGCGCGGTGGAGAAATTCACCTTCCGCACACGCGGCTTCTCGCTCGAATCCGAAATGCAGTTCCTGATCAAGCAGCACGAGATGACCGCGCTAGAAGTGCCTATCGTGGTCAACTACGACGAAGGACCGAAGCGCAATCCCGTCACACATGGGATGCAAGTGCTCAACGGCATCCTCCGCATGATCGGTCAGCACCGCCCCTTGTTCTACTTCGGTGTGCCCGGAATCGCGTTGTTGCTCGTTGGTCTCTTTCTCGGCTTGGGCGTGGTCGAGTCGTATCGCGCCTTTAGCCAACTGGCTATCGGCACGGCATTGATCGCCATCACCTTCGTGATCAGCGGCTTGCTCTCAATCATGACCGGCTTGATCCTGCACACCATCCGCGCCTACATGGTAGACCGTTAATGCTGTAAGGATCGCTCAGCCGATCACCTCTCTGCTTATGCGTGAGGTACACTATCCCGCAAATCACCAAGCGACGAGCAGCGCATAACCTATGAGCCGTTTCTACGATCTTCTGAACGCACAACCGATCATCCTTAGCGATGGAGCGATGGGCACGCAGCTATTCGCGCGCGGACTCGAATCCGGCATGTCCCCCGAACTGTGGAATGTGGAACATCCTGACCGTGTGATGGAGGTGCATCGCGGGTATGCCGAAGCCGGATCGCAAATGATCCTGACCAACAGCTTCGGTGGCACGCGCTTCCGGCTTAAGTTACACAACTTTGAGGATCGTGTTTACGAGTTCAACAAAGCAGCAGCCGAGATCGCAGTCAAAGCAACTGCTGATTTGCCTTATCCGGTGCTGATCGGTGGCTCGGTAGGACCAACGGGCGAACTACTCGATCCTTTGGGCTTACTTACCTTCGATGAAGCGGTAACTGGCTTTGCAGAACAAGCCGCCGCCTTGCGTGATGGTGGCGTAGATTATTTTCAGGTCGAAACGATGAGCGATCTGCGCGAGGTCGAAGCCGCGATTAAGGGCATCCGCAGCGTCTCCGATCTGCCTATCGTCGCCACCATGAGCTTCGATACCAACCGCCGCACCATGATGGGCGTCAAACCCGAAGATGCAGCGGTCAAGCTGCGGGCGATGGGGGCGGATGTGGTCGGCGCGAACTGCGGTACTGGTGTCCCCGATAATCTATTTGCGCTAGAGCAGATGCGCAATGCCGCACCTGATGCAATTCTGCTGGTCAAGAGCAACGCAGGCGTCCCTCACTATCATCACGGCGAACTGCATTACGACGGCACGCCAGAAGTGATGGCGGATTACGCTCTCAAAGCACGCCAACTCGGCGCACGGATCATCGGGGCGTGCTGCGGCAGTTCTCCTGCTCACCTAAAAGCGATGAAAGAGGCGTTAAGTTAATCGATCAGATATGAGGTAGCAAGCAAATGGCAATCCGACGTGTTGTGCCCAACATCAAAGGCGAACTGAACACTGAGAATCGCCAATTCTACGGCAACGTCTTGGGCTTCGATCTGGCGATGGATATGGGCTGGATCGCTACCTTTGTTTCTCCTACAATGCCGTCTGCCCAAGTCACTCTCTTAAACGCCGATCCCTCAACGCTGCATCCCGATGTTTCCATTGAAGTCGATGATGTTGATGCGATTCACGCTAAAGCTGTTGAAAATGGCATCCCGATTGTCTACCCGCTAACCGATGAACCGTGGGGAGTTCGCCGCTTCTTCGCCCAAGACCCCAACGGGTTAGTGATCAACATCGTGAGTCATCGGCATACCGACCGACCATGACCACGCTGCTGCTCGCTTGTGGTGCTCTGGCACGCGAATTGATCGCTCTGCGCGAGAAGCACGCTTGGGACGCTGACATTTTCTGCATTCCTGCGCCGCTGCACAACACACCGGGCAAGATCGCGCCCGCCGTCGAACGCCGTATCCTCGAATTGCGCGAACGTTATAAGCGTATCATCGTCGTCTATGGGGATTGCGGCACTAGCGGTGCCTTGGATAAAACGTTGGAAAAGTTGGGTGTCGAACGGATCAGCGGACCACACTGTTTCGAGCAGTACGGCGGCTCGATCCACGATCAATACATGGAGCAGACGCCGGGGACGTACTTCCTCTCCGATTTTCTGGTTCGTCACTTCGATAGCTTGGTCTGGCGCGGGTTAGGCTTGGATCGCTACCCGCAACTGCGCGATGACTACTTTGGCAACTACCAGCAGATCGTCTATCTGGCGCAAACCGACGATCCCGATCTGCGCGTCCAAGCACACATCGCCGCCGAAAAACTACAATTGCCGCTGAAAATTGAGCAGGTTGGTTATGGCGCTCTGGAATCCCGCCTACTCGAACGCATGAGGAAGTAAACGTCGCCTCTCGGTCCCCCTCTCCTAATATGTACTCGTATTGGAGAGGGGGTCAGGGGGTGAGGCTAAAGACTACGGCTTCTGCGTTACCGTGACTTTACCGCCACGTCCGCAGCCCAACTGATCCACTGCCACAAATCCCCGCCAACTGGGGATCGTCAAATCGGGCAGCGTCTTGTAGGTAATCTGATCCACTACCATGCTCGGATCGAACCGCGCGTCCACAGGATACTGTGGGTTGTAGACGTTGACGCGCACATGTCCCTTGAAGATCACGTAACCGACCATCAACGGGCGCGGCAGATTAGCTGCTACATCATCACTTGATGGCGCGGTTTGCCAGCAGATCATAGCGCTGGTTGGTGCGCCATACAGCAGCACCAGATCACCTAGCGTAATCTTGCCCGTCGGTGGGATCAGCTTCACTTCGGAGAGTGCCGAATCTGCCTTCGGACTGATTCCCTCAATGGCGACATCCCAGCACGCTTTATCTTGTGGTTCGCACAGCACGAAACGGTAATCATCGCCCGTCTCGCTGACTCGCACCAGCGATTCCCGTGCTTGCTTCATACTGGTCTTACCCGGTTCCAGCCCGTTCCAGCACGGATGCGGAGAGCAGGCTTCCGGTGCAAAACGATCCAACAAGGCGGGGCGCGTGAAGTGACCAACAAGGCGCATCCCGATGAATAGCAGCGCAAAAACGATGCCAATAACTGCAATGCTGGAATAAAAGCGCCGCATTTCTCTAGTCCTTATCCTGCGTAATCGTTACGGACGAATCAACCGAAGTAGATGATTCAACCGGGTTAAATCGTGGCTCAGAAGTTGTGCCAGCCGCCTACCCGCAGTGACTAGAAAATCGCGCCGTTCGCCCATCGGACGAGCAGCCGCGGCGAGTTTGAGAGCAGCAGCTAATAATTCTTCTGTCGGCACTTCTGAAGTATTTAGCACTAAACGAAAGAAGTCAAGACGGCTTGTAAATTCGTGGATCGACTCGTCGCTGCACAGGTACACCTCGTCCAAGCTGACAGGCGGACGTGGTGGCAGCGCGTGATAGCTTCTCCCAGAGTCGCGGTAGCCGATGTTGACAACGCTGATCTCCACCGGAACCATACGGTTCTCACGCTGATCGCGGATCGTGGCAACGTTCATGTTGTTTGCCATGATCAACTGCCGCACTAGCGGATCGTCATCAATGTGAATCGCATAGATTAAGCCTAACACTTCCGTATCGGAGTCGCGCTGTGACGTGCGTACAAATGCCCCGAACGACGGAACCATCATTTCGCTGCTGCGCGTCCCGCAGACATAACCGATGGTGCTGGCACGTAACACACGTCCGATTAACTTTTCATCCATTGTTTTACTACGACTCCATTGACGATAGAACTAGCTACAAACGGGTAAACTGCTGCCGACCACTACGCGCTTTGCTCTTAGAACTGAGCTTCTGCGACGTTTCGATCTGCTGCCGCTGTTTAAGCATCTCCACAGCGATCATGTTATCCAGTGCCTCTTTTTCGTGCGGCTGTACCACCGCCACCTCATCGGCGCGGGTCAACACATAGGGATAACGATCTGTGATCTGGCACTGCGAGTACAGCAGTGCGTGGATCACCTCGATCAGCGCTTTGTCGCGTGCTACTGCCATCGGCACTTCCACACGCGCCAGATATGCATCCTGCACCGGATTCGCTACGTTCAAGTAAAAGAAGGCGATCTCATGCTCGATACCGTAGCGTTCTTTGTATTCCTTGTTTTGCGGACTCTGTTGGATCATCAGCGCGGATCGTTCGCCCGGTTGCAGCAGCTTGCGGTACAGATCGGCATCGGTCAGCGTTTCCAGCAAGCCCGTATTTTGCAGGGTCGAGCGCGTGATCTCGTGTTGTTCGAGGCTCATCAGGTACAGCGTGTACACCAGAAAGCGGCTGGATGGGCGATCCACATAACCGACTGCCGCCGCTCCCTGACCGCGCAGCAGCGCAATCGCCTCGTGGTAATCATCACTCAGCGCCTGCGCGTTCGTCACTTCCTTGCCCATCAGCAGACTGAGCAGCGGACCATCGTACAGCGCCATCGCCGGACGAACAGCGTCGCGGAACTTATAGACTTCACGCGCCAGCATCTGCATTTCAGCCACAGCGCGGCGGGCGTTGATCGCCGCATTGGGGATCGGGCGACCATCTTGATCGCGCACGTCTTTGTCTTGGAAGTATAGACGTGGTTCGGTGACTACTTCGGGCAGTGAGGGGATACCATGATAGTAGATGAAAACGCCGACATTGATCAGCCAGTACAGCGCAGCGCCGTGCGTATCGGGGTAAATTTGCGATCCATCGGCGGCGAATATCGTAGCGTGGTCAGGGCATTCGGGCAGAGGGATGCCTTCGTTGATCGGCTCATCCATTGGGGCGGCACCGCGAAAACCCGCGTCCGCCTCACGCGCCAGATAAATCTGATCCCAGATCGCTTGCAAGTCGTTGAGCTGCATCAGGAATTCGCCTGCGATCTCGCCTTGCTCGGCAACCGTGACGTTGCGAGTAGCGAGTTCTTGCCCCATTGCGGCGATCTGGTTAGTTAACTTATCGAATTCGAGCGCCATGCTGCTAACACCCTTAAACGCGAGGCAGTCTAGCACAGGCGTTCAAGTTCGTCAATTCTGTGGCTGAATTCTGATCCTAATTCTGTGCCATAACCACACCACTGCATACGCCGAGAAGATGAACAAAAACGGATCGCCGGGGGATCGATACCGCGTAGATGGATGGTAGATCAGGTAGGCGACAGTTAGCGCGATCAGCACTGCCAGCAGCGGCGTCACAGGTTTACCATCGCGTGAGGCACGCCAGATGCCCAAGAATCCGAGCAACCACAGCGGCGTGAAGTAGATCAGATGAGCAATCCGCGCCACGCTAAACAATGGTGACTCGTACTGCATCACCGCCTCATTGATCATCTTCGGTGCAGCGACATCGGTAGGCACAGCGCGGGGCAGCAGTTCAGGACTCCACTGCGTCCACAGCTTGACGGCGAACAAGCGCAGCCAATCATTCGGATTCTCGCGCAGATACGCAAGTGCCTGATCTCGATTCCACGCTGACAGTTGCACTTCAGTCAAACCCGCTGGTTCTGGCAGCATACAATTCGACCATTGCGCGTCGTAGCCGTTCCACAGCAGATCAGCTACGCAGGAATTGTTGCCCTGATACAAGTTGCTGCCGTCATTCAGACTGATCAGCACGAACTGCCCCTGCACCTGATAGTTGCGGATCAACCACGGCAAGATTGGCGCGAAGAAGCAGATCCCCAGCACCACCGTCAGTACTGTTGCCCGCCGCAATCCGATCTTCGACCACCACCACAGACCGACGAACGGCAGTACGAGGATTGCCAGCGTCTTAGTCAGCGCCGCAACTCCGAGCAGCAAACCACTCAATGCCGCCCAGCGCCACGATGCCTTTTCCTGCGCCACCATCGCCGCCCAAACGCCAGTAGTCAGCAGCATGATGAACACGGCGGTATCGTTGACCGATAAATTTTGAAACAGCAGATAGGGATAGAACGCCGTAAATCCTGCCGCCAGCAAACCGACCCACTCACCGCCGATCCGCCGCCCGATAGCGTAGATCGCCAGCCACGAGATCACGTCCATGCCGATCTGCACCAGCGCGACGGGGATCGCGCTCCTGCCGAACAGCGCGTAGATGCCCGCCAGCGCGAAGCTGTACAGCGGCGGTAGATCGGAATCGGGGCGCAGATCAGCCATGCGCGTGTAGCCGTGACCTGCTAACAGGTTCACCGCGTATACGTCATAGCCGGATGCTTCGAGGATCAGCGTTTGCCCGAAGAACAAGATGAAGATCAGCCGCGCCGCCACCGCCAGCAAAATAACAGCGATGAGCAAACGACGCGGCGATTGCAGCAGCCGAGTGATAGTGACTACTCCTTACGTTTACGCGTGGAGAAGGGCAAAATGATGCCGGAGTTCGTTTCGCTAGACTCCTCACCATCCGTATCGCCATCCGTATCGCCATCACTACCGAGCACTTGCGCGGCGATGGCACGTAGTTGCGATAGCGTCTGGCGCATCTGCTGATCGCCACTCGCCGCCAGATTCTCATCCAGCGAGTCGAACCAATCTAACAGATCGGGACCGAATTCCTCAGCGCGTGCGGCTAACTCCTGCTTCGCCATATCCAGTGTCTGCATTCCTAGCAGTTGATTGATGAACTGGATCGCGGGCGGTGCGCTCTGTTCCAGCAGCGCCATCACCTTCTGCAAGATGTTCTTTAACCGCGCACCGGTGATCTGATCGCCTTGCTGTTCCGCGTGCTGAATGTTGGCGCTCAACACTTGCAGAAACAGATCGTCAATCTGCGCCAGATGCTCATCGATTGCTGTATCGACATCCTGCGCGTTCATGATCTCGTTGAGCGTATTGGCGGCTTGCTGTACCACTGCCTGATTACTCTGATCGATCAAGGTGGTCAGCTCCAGCAGGCGATCCCGAATCGCGGTGATTTGCTCGGCATCTTCACCTTCCGCCGCTTCCAAGCGCTGCGCCAGCAGTTCAAAGAAGTGATAATCCATCAGCGGACGGGCGAGACCGACCAGCACTTGCAACTTCTCGTCGCCTTCCTTGCCCAAACGGATCGCCAGATCGACCACTTGATCGTGCGTCAGGTCTTTGCCCAGTGCGTTCAGTTCGTCTGCCACGCTTTGAATACGCGCTTCCTGCTCCTGCGCCGCACTGAGCATTTCTTGTCCGGCTTTGGTCGATTGCAGCAAGCGATCCCGCAGCACCAGCATCGCCTCGGTTACATCGCGGCGACCACTGGCGGCGGCGGCTTCGGCGGAAGCGGTAATAATGTCAAAGAACTGGCGGTCAATCTGATCACCGAACTGCTCGGTCAGTGAATCCCACTGATCGGGATCGGTTTGCAGGTAAGTTTCGACTATCCGTACTTTCTGCCGCTGCGCCTCAACCATCTCTTTGGTGATGCCGTCAGCTTCGAGGATCGTCTCCATCATGCCTTGCAGCGTCAGCGCCTGTCGTGGGGTAAACAAATAGCCTTTACGCTGTTCCTGCGGGATGCTGTTGATCAGCGCCTGCGTCATCGAGCCGATCAACCGTTCCTGCTCCGGCTTGGGCAGGTTCAGTTCCATCGGCACGTAGAGCATCAGCAGTTCCTTGCTCTGATCGTGATACAGAAGCGGCGTGCCCACGCGTGATTGATAACCGCAGTTCGGGCAAGCAAAGACGTTGGTGCGTCCAGCAAGGAAACGCGCTTTTGCCGAAGGATTGCGCGTCGCGTCGATGATCTGTTCCAGTTGCACAGCGAACGGCGTGCCACAGTTCTGGCAGGTGATCTGAAGACCCCCGCTGCCGCTGCTGCCACCGCCCATATTACCCATGTTTGAAGGTCGTGAAAGTTGAACCAAGAGAAAGCTCCTTAAGCGTTACCCTGAGCTGAGACATGTGCCGCGAAGTTGCTGCTAGGGTTGTGAAATCGGAATGGTGAAGCGGAAGGTTGAGCCTTTGCCCACCTGACTATCTACTTCAATTGTACCGTGATGGGCATCGATCACCGCACGGGCAAGATAAAGACCGAGTCCGGTGCCCTGTGTTTTGCGACTGAGAGCATCATCCACGCGGTAGAAACGCTCGAAGATATGTTCCAGTTGTTCCTCGGAGATGCCCACGCCCGGATCACTCACGGCGACGGTGACTGAATGATCGTCGAACGCGCCACTGATCCGTATCTCGCCGCCAGCGGGCGAATACTTGATCGCATTGTTGATCAGATTATCCAGCACTTGCCGCAGCCGCGTCTGGTCACCTTGTACGGAGGGAAAGTTTGGTGGGAAATCGAGATTCAACTGATGGATCGGCGTCTGCACTTGAAAACGCTCAACCGAACGTGCCGCCAGCAGATCGAGGCGCACATCACCGATATTAATGCGCATCCCTTCTGCCTGCAGTTTGGAAGCTGCCAGCAGATTTTCGATCAACTCGGTTAAACGATCCGCCTCTTCCTCGATCACTTTCAAGCTGTTGCGGATCGTCGCTTTATCCCAATTGGCGTCCTCGCGCCGTAGCGTGCCCGCATATCCTTTGATCAAGGCGACAGGTGTCTTCAGTTCGTGCGAAACTACCGAGATGAACGTCGATTTCATCTCCTGCGCTTTGCGAAAATTGGTGATGTCACGCACGCTGCCAATGACGTTGCTCAATTTGCCGCTGCCGCTCAATAATGGCGCGTAGGTGATCCCCACGCTGATCGTGGTACCATCGCAACGCGTGAGATCACCTTCCACATAGATCGTATCCGGCGGCGCATCTACCGCCGTCTGTTGGGGCCAGCCGGACGCCAACGCCGCGTCTAATGCTGTCCCCATCTCGATATGATCCCACATGATCACGTCATCATGTAAGTTGCCGATTACTTCCGTAGGCGAACAGCCGACGATCCGCCCTAACGCCTTGTTGAAGCGTTGAATGTGCCCGCTGCCGTCAAGGATCATGATCCCGTCACCACTGTGATCAAGGATTGCCGCCAGTCGCATCTGCTCCGCGCTCACCGATTGGTACAAACGTGCATTGAACACGGCGACGGCAGCTTGATCGGCGAAACTTTGCAGCACGGCGGTATCGTTGGGATTCGGCTCGGCACGGTAGGTGCGGAACACGAAAATGACGCCGACATTCTCCTCGCGGATGATCAGCGGCAGTGCGATCACCTGACGCAAGCGAATATCCAATGCCCTCGCCACCACCCGCATCTTTAGGTCGAGCGCTTCAAAATCTAGCCCACCATGGTTGTGATTATGCTGATCGTGGTTGCTTTTGTCGTCGAGGTTATCTAGCAGCGGGGCGAACAAATGCAGATGTGCCGCATCTACGCCGATGGTAGCACGAGCACGAAACTTACTGTCGTCATCCACCAGCGCGATCAAGCCAACCTCTCCGCCAAGCATAGACGCCGCCGACTGCAAGATCAGCCGCAGTACAGCATCTAGGTTAAGCTGTGAAGTCATCGCCCGCGCGATCTCCAGCAGATAATCGCGCTGCCGTACTCGGAAGTCAGGTAGCATTAACATAAGGCTGATTTTAGCATGAGGCGAGCAGGGCTGGAAGTCGTTCAGCAGATTTCTTGTGCTGTTCTAATACCCGATCCCGATGGCTAATGCCTTTCAGGACGAGGATTCCCGGAGCTAAAGCTACCGGGCTGAAATAGTAATGCTCACCGCGACTTGTTTTAGCGCCGTTTACGGTGCTTCGTGCTTATAGCCGGATGCTTTAGCGTCCGGTGATGGCTGATCCACCAATTCCTGACCTACCAGCGTAAGCGTTATAAGCCGCTCCTGTAATGTAGCATGCAACAGGATCGTGCGAATGCTATAGTCGTGACCGTAGTTATTAGAGTTATTATGCGAAGCGGTGATTGATTGTCTGTGTGCAGAGGAGCGTGTTTATGCGTCGCCATGTTTCATTCGTCAGTGCTCTCTTAAGTTGCCTAGTCTTTGCCCTCCTGTTGCTGCGTTCTGATCAGACTTTCGCGCAGACGCCAAGCGCGATTCAAGGGCTGCATGTGGTCGGCAACCAGATTCTGAATGGTGCCAATGAGCCGATCATTTTGCGCGGCGTCAATCGATCCGGCGGCGAGTATATGTGCATTCAAGGACGCGGCATCTGGGACGGACCTACTGATGCGAAGTCTGTACAAGCCATCGCCGCGTGGCATACCAACGTAATCCGCATCCCGCTGAACGAGGATTGCTGGTTAGGGATCAACGGCGTGAAACCCGAATATTCCGGCGAAACGTATCAGAAAGCGGTCGTGGATTTCGTCAATCTGGTCAATAGTTACGGACAGGTCGCCATTCTTGAACTGCATTGGAACGCCCCCGGCACGACGCCCGCCGACAAACAAGCACCGATGCCAGACGCTGACCATACGCCTGCCTTCTGGAAAGAGTTGGCGACGACGTTCAAAGACAACAGCGCGGTGATCTTCGACCTATTCAATGAGCCATACCCCGATAGCAATCAAGATTCTGAGGCGGCATGGACGTGCTGGCGCGATGGTGGAACATGCAAGGGCATTGATTACGAGGTAGCTGGTTTCCAACAGCTAGTGGATACGGTGCGGGCGACTGGCGCAACCAACATCATTATGATCGGCGGCGTGCAGTATTCCAACGCGCTGTCGGGATGGTTGGAGTATAAGCCCAACGATCCGACGGGCAATCTGGTAGCGGCGTGGCATTCCTACAACTTCAACGTTTGCTCGAACGTGACCTGCTGGGAGCGCACGATAGCTCCTGTTAAGGCGCAAGTGCCTGTGATTGCGGGCGAGATCGGCGAGAACGACTGCGATCACCAGTACATTGATGAACTGATGACGTGGTTGGACGCCAAGGAGATCGGCTATCTGGCGTGGACATGGGATGCTTGGGGCGCAGACCTATGCGGTTCGGGACCGGTGCTGATCCTTGATTATGACGGCACACCTACCGACTATGGCATAGGCTTTAAGGAACGCCTGAACATCCACAAGTTGCAAGTCACGCTGACGCCATCCCCGACGGCAGCTCCCGTGACGCCTACCGCCACGCCATCCGCTTCCGCTGAACTGCCCGCCGAGGCAAGCGATCTGATCGCGCCGCGTGAGATCGCGGGGAAAGCGGTATACATCCCCTTCCCCGTCGCTATCAAACTGGACGGCAAGCTGGATGATTGGAGCGCGATCCCCTTCGTAACCGTCGATAAAGGTACGCTGCTGTCCTCCGATCCGGCGGAGAATGGATCGCTGAAGTTCGCAGTCGCAGCGGATGAGACAACATTCTACGTGGCAGCGGCGATGGTCGATAAGACGATCATCACTGGCAAACACGAGTCGAATTACTGGAACGAAGACTCGCTGGAATTTTACCTGAACCTTAGCGGCGATCTGGCAGCCACGACTTACAACGATAAGGTGTTCCAGTTCAACATCAATCCGTCAGATATTGGCAAAACGGACGCAAGCAAGTTGAATGTGAACGGGACAAATTTCGCCAACGCTAAGGTCACAGGATTTGTGTTCAAGACCAGCGATGGCTGGGGCTTTGAGATCGGCATCGACCTCGCCGATCAGCAGATCGTGCCAGCGCACGGCTTGGAGATCGGCTTGCAGATGCAGGGCAACGGCGCGAACGAGTTGGATCGGAATGTCAAACTGATCTGGTCGGATAAGGATACGGGTGATAACTCGTGGCAGAATCCGAGCTTGTTCGGGCGCGGCATCTTCTTCAAGGTGGGCAGCACCGATATACCCACCCCGACGGAATAAGATTCTGAGGTGCTTATCTCTCGGTTCCCCCTCTCCTAATCTGTACTCGGATTGGAGAGGGGGCAGAGGGGGTGAGGCTAAACCACTTACCACCCACTCGCTTGAAAAATGGTGGTCAGGAAATCGGTGCGTTCCTGCTCCGTCATCGGACGCGGACGAGCGTAATTCTCGATCAAGCCCGTGAACAGCACCGTGCTCAGATGCCGCCCTTCGTACAATATGATCTTGTCCGCGAACATCTGCCGCGTGCCCAGCGCATCCATCTGATCGAAGAACAGATTCCCCGTGCCGTAATGGATGAACGTATGCCCAGTGAAGCCGAATCCCTGTGGCTGGTGTGCCTGTGACCCGATCACCAGATCAGCGCCCATCTCGGCATACTTGTTGAAGAAGTCGATCTGGTCCGCGGGCGGTGCGTAGCTGTAGTATTCCTGATATTGCAGCGTCATGATTACCACCGCGCCATGTGCTTTCATCTGCGCGATCTCAGCGCGGATGAAGTCGTCATCACAGGCAGCCGCACCCGGCGTGTCCGCCGTCGCCCACGCGAACTGTGGTCCCGCAGGATTGCAGCCGATGAACGCTATCGATCCACCGCGTCCTGCCATCACCAGCGCCCGCCGTGCATCTTCCTGATTGCGCCCGCCGCCGAAGTAGCTGATCCCGTTGCTGTCGTAGATATCCAGCGTGTGCAGCATGGCGTCTACACCGTAATCCTTGACGTGGTTGCCCGTCAGTTCAACCACCTTCAGCTTGATCGCTTGCAGCAGCGCGAAATACGAATCGCGGGAGCAGAAGATCAAACCCGTCGCCTGATACGACGGATCGGGATACGGGCAGTCCACCGAGAACGACACCTCGTTGCTGGTATGCACGATGTCAGCATCCGCCAGAAACGGCAATATATCCCCCGCCGGATACTCGATCCCCGTAGTTTCCATCACCCATGCCGTTGCCCGCACCAGCGCCGTCACACCCGTCATCACCAGTATCGTCATCTTGTCGGGATCGCGGTTGATCTTCTGCCAGCGGTTCGAGGATTCCAGCGCCCGCAGCACACTCTCCACCTGCGCTGGATCGCCCGTCACGGCGATCCCCTGTACCAGCGGATAGGCATCCATCGGCAAAGCGCGGTTAAATACGTCCATTCCATCAAGCCGCAGCGCCTTCAATATAGGATCAAGCTGCTGAAACGGGATCAGCGACCACGACGCCGGACGCCGTTCCCACAGAACAGATGGTATTGTTTCCGCAGGCACAATCTCAATCGGGACGTTCGCAGCAGGTGCACCAAACATCGATGTTAGCCACGCCACCGTCGCCGCGGACACCACCAGAGTCGGCGCAACACCATTACCGCTGAGATACGCCAGCGTCGCTGTGTTGCCCTGCCAGTACGCTAGCACATCGCTGTAGCGGATATCATCTGCGACGGTGGCGAAGGGCACAACAGGGACATACGTCCACTGCGCCGCCGCTGCGCTTCGATCCAGCGTGTTGATCACCTTGACCTGTGCGCTTGCCTCGTCCACACGGCGAAATGCTCCAACCTCGGAAAGCGCATCCACCGCCGCGCGAATATCCTCCGGCAGCCCTTCCGCCACCGAAACGGTGATCTCGCCCTGCGCCCGACTCGTCACAGTAATGGAGATAAACAAGCAAACGCAGCACAAGATCAAAACGAGACGACGCATGCTGACCATCTTCCAATCCATAGACACGGCAAAACCCACTGCCGATGCGAAAAGCACCAACAGAGTTATGATCAAATTGAATTCACAGAATCGGGCTTTTTCTTAACCCACTTCAGTGGGTTTGCCAAGTTTTGTAGCCGGAGGTTTCAACCTCCGGTCTACTTGGCTTCATCCACCACACTGGGCGCATCCGACGTTTCCGTCGCACTCTCACGCTGCGCCACCACCCACGACTCTTGCAAGCGCCGCCTGACCAGCTTACCTGCCGCATTGCGCGGTAGCTCGCTCATCACGCGGATTTCCTTCGGCACTTTGTACTGTGCCAGCCGACCATTCAAGAATTCGCGCAGATCATCCACGTTGATCTCACCGTTGCGGGGCTTCACCGCGGCGACTGGCACTTGTCCCCACGTCGCGTCAGCGATCCCCACCACGCCCGCCTCACTCACTTCAGGATATGCCAGTAACGCCGCTTCTACTTCCGCCGGATAGACATTCTCGCCGCCGGAGATGATCAAGTCATCGCGCCGATCCAGCACGTATAGATAGCCCTCATCATCCAGATAGCCGATGTCGCCCGTTAGCAGCCAGCCCTGTGCATCGCGCATTTCGCGTTCGCTGTTATCGGCGGACTTCAGATACCCCGGTGAGATACTTGCTCCCCGCACACTGATCTCGCCCACGTCGCCGCGTGGCAGTGTCTGACCATTCGCCACGATCCGCAGTTCCGTCGGCAGCAGTGGTTTGCCCGCCGATCCCAACTTACGCAGCGCGTCCTCCGGCGGCAGCGTTGCCACCTGTGACGCCGCTTCGGTTAGCCCGTAAGTTTGCACCACAGGGATGTTTCGTCGCGCACATTCTTCCAATAACGGACGTGGAGCAGGACCACCACCAAGCAGCACGCAGCGCAATGACGGCGGATACGGCTTGTCACCACGCTGCTCCAACATCCGAGACAGCATCACCGAGACAGCGGAAATGATCGTCACGCCGTCCTCATCCACACTGCGATTCACCGCCGCAGCATCGAATTCGTTGTGCAGTACCGTCGGGATGCCGTAAATCACGCTCTTGATCAGGATCGACATCCCGCCGACATGGAACAGCGGTAGCACCGCCAGCCAGCGATCATCGAGCTGATGTCCGAGATTTAACGCCGAGCCGATGGAACTCCACCAGAAATTACCAAAGGTCAGGATCGCGCCTTTGGGTTTGCCCGTCGTTCCAGAGGTGTAGATGATGCTATGCGGCGCGTTCAGATCGTAGAAATCGAGGATCGGCGTTTGATCTTCCGCCGCTTCATCCTCACTAAACGCGATCTCTGCTCCCGCACGTTCCTGAGCCGCCACCGCTGCCGTGTCAGCCGTCTCTTCATCGCAGATCATCAGCTTCGCGCCGGAATTGCCGATCTGCCAGGCGATCTCCGCTGGAGTTAGGCGCGTATTCAGCGGCACGACCACTGCGCCGATCATATTGATCGCGTGCATGAGGATCACGTATTCACTGCGATTGTGCAGCAGCAGCGCCACTTTATCGCCCGCCCGCACACCGGATTGCGCTAACTGTCTGGCTCTGCGTAGTGCCTGTGCTTCAAGTTCGCGGAAGGTCAAAGTAGATGTTGAGGAGATGAGCGCTAGTCGATCAGGGGTGAGGTAAGTGCGCTGCCGCAGCCAATTGGGAAGCATGGATCACTATTAATCCTTTAACACTGCGAAAATATCACTCACTTTCACGCTGAATCCGGGCAAAACTGTGCCACCGTCCAGTAAATTGTCAGCGGCTAGAGTGATCACATCGCTATCTGCCGTATAGACTTCGATAGTCTGCGTTTCAGGGACAACTAGCCAGACTACGCGCGTACCAAGTTCAAGGTATCGCTCCGCTTTACGTCGTACCGCCCGTAACCGGTCTGTGGGCGACTTTATCTCGACGGCGAGATCGGGCGGCACTAACACGGCGCGGTCAGGGCGGGCACCGAATCGTTCATTGGAAATAAAGCCGACATCAGGGATAAAACTATTCTCATCATCCATCACATACATACCGTCAGGAGCGCTGAGGCGTCCGATAGGGTGATCACGCAGATACAAACGCAAATAGAAGATCAGCATAGTTGCCAGTTCAGACGGTGTGAAACTGGGCATCTTTTCGATTACCTCTCCATCAATGAGTTCTAAAAATCTATGGGCGTTCTCCGGTAGTTCTGCATAATCGGAGAACTCTTTACTGGTCATGATTTGGGGTTTGCTGACCATTGCGTAACCTGCCTCATCATTCTATGTATGGTATTTTATCACTATCCCGTGACTGCTGTTAGAATTGGCAGCGTCATCTTGCACAGTTATCGTAGCAGTAACGGCACACTCATTCCATGCGTTGGAGCACTAAGGCAGTCATCGCTGTCATTATCCTGATCATCGGCACGGCAGCGAGCATCCTGATGCCGCAGGTGATCGTACCCACCGACGAAGCGACGGCTGTCGCTTTCGTCTCCAGCCCCACTTCAATCGCTTCACCAACACTTGATCCTGAGCCGCCAACCACCACCAGTACTGCTTTACCGACATCAACGGAAACCTCAACCGCTACGGATGCCGAAACGGCAAGCAGTACGCCCACTGATCTGCCTACGCTAACCTTCACCGCCACGCTTCTACCTACGCGTACACAGACGCCAAGCAACACGCCGATTCGGGATTTGGGTATCATCACGGCTACGCCGCTGCCTACTTTCACGCTCTCACTGGTCGAAGCCACGCCCCTCGATCCACCGCCACCTTCAATCGGCATCGTGGAAGCCACCGCCGCCAGCAGCAGCGCCACCATTTCGCACGTCGTTCGGGATGGAGACACCTTGAACAAGATCGCGCGGCAGTATGGCATTACGCCGGAGGAGATCGCTACCCTCAACGGCATCACCAATCCCGATAGCATCTACACCGGTCAGGTGCTGCTGATACCGATCAGCACGGAACTGGCAGCGCAGATGACGGGAACCTATATCGCGCTGCTGCCGACGGCGACAGCCACGCCCAGCAATACTCCAACGCCACCGCGCCGCAGCGTCGAACGCTTGGTCACTGCTACACCGCTGCCCACCAGCACGATCACGCCAACCGCCTCCTCGACGCCTGAACCGCCAACCGATATCAACGGTGTCCCGCTGATGTCTATGCTGGTCATGGATACGGCGGTACGTAAGACCGTACGCGACATTTACGCCTGTGGCATCTTGCTAGACAATAATCCGCGCGCCTTCTCCAAGGTCGGGGATAGCAAATTCGAGTCCCCCTACTTCCTCGGCACGTTCGATACCAATCAATTCAATTTAGGCGACTATTCTTATCTGCAATCCACCGTTGATTACTTTTCCGGCTCTTTTGCCAGAGCCAGCATCACCGTCAAGAAGGGCTTCCATAGCTGGTCAGCATTCGATCCGATGTGGGCGGATAAAGCGCAGTGTGGACCGAATGAAGGCGCGCTGGCGTGTGAATATCGCTTGCAACGTCCTAGCCTCGCGCTGATCCAATTGGGGACTAACGATTGGGGCACACCGGAATTGTACGAGAAGAACATGCGCCGTGTGATCGAGTTCTCGATGGTGCGTGGCGTCGTTCCAGTGATCAGCACCAAAGTGGATCGCGTCGAAGGCGCTGGCAACTACATCAACGGAATCATCCGCAAACTGGCGACGGAGTACAAAATCCCGTTGTGGGATATGGATACGCTGGCGAGTTCACTGCCCTCGCGCGGTGTTGATCAAGACGGCATTCACCTGACGGTCTACACCAGTTATGATTATCGGCAGGCGGCGGCATTCTCGCGCGGTTACGGCGTGCAGAATCTATCGGCTTTGCTGGTGCTGCGAAGCGTCGTGCAGACCGCCCAGAGTGGATCGGGCAATGCGATACTCAATTGTGGTATGGAGTGAAATGGAGTTACATGCGTAATCTACTGCTTCTCATCGCGGCGATCTTTTTGTTTGCTGCCTGCAACAGTTCCTCGTCAGGCGATCCGGCGAAAGCGGCTGAGGATTACATTCGAGCGAAGGCAGCAGGAGATCGAGATAAGCTGAGTACGCTGCTGTGTAAGGCGAAAGAAGCCGATCTGGATCAGGAAGCGGCATCCTTCGCTGGTATTAAAACCGAAGTCGTTGATCTCTCCTGTAAGCGCGATGACGGCGCGGATACTGTTTCTTGCTCCGGCTCGATCAATGCTGACTACCAAGGCGAGATCACACCGTTCACGCTCGGCAAGTATCAGATGGTGCAGGAAAACGGCGCATGGAAGTGGTGTGGTGACGCGCCGTGACCGTCTCTGATCCGCCCGTACCACCGCGTCCGCTGCGTATTCTGCACGTTATGGCGCGTCTAAACATCGGTGGCACCACGCCCTATCTGATGCAGCTCATCGCGCAGCAGCGGGCGCTGGGCAACAGCAGTCGCTTAATCTGCGGCGTGGTCGGTGAGAATGAAGGCGACATGCACTATCTGGCGGATCGCTACCGCGTCGATCTCACGGTGCTGCCCAGTCTAGGGCGCGAGATTTCCCCGCTGCGCGATCTACAAACGCTCTGGCTGCTGTTCCAATTGATCCGCAAAGAACGCCCCGATATTGTCCACACGCACACGGCGAAGGCTGGCTTCATCGGCAGGATCGCGGCGTGGCTGGCGCGTACTCCGGTGATCGTCCACACCTTTCATGGTCACGTCTTCAATGGCTACTTCTCACCGACTAAGACTAAAGTGTATGTGTGGCTGGAACGATTTTGCGCCCGTCTTTCCACGCGCATCATCGTCCTCAGCCAGTCGCTCAAACGCGAATTGTGCGAAGTCTATCACGTTGCTCCCGCCGCCAAATTCGAGATAGTGGAACTTGGCTTCGATCTGCGTCCTTACGCGGCGATTGATCACACCTCAAGCGTAGATGAAACGGCGAGGCAAGCGGCAGAATTCCGCGCCAGACTCACCATTCCGGCAGATGCGCCGCTTGTCGGCATCGTCGGCAGGATCGTCGGCGTCAAAAATCATCAGATGTTCTTGCAAGCGGCACAGTTGATCCTCAAGCAGCGTCCCGACGCTTATTTCGTGATCATCGGTGACGGCGATCTACGGGCGCAGATCGAAGTGCAAGCGCAAACACTGGGCATCTCCGATCATCTGCGTTTCGCAGGCTGGATCACTGATCTGACGATGGTCTATCGGGCGCTTAATCTGGTGCTGATGACTTCGCTCAATGAGGGCTTGCCCGTCTCCCTGATCGAAGCGATGGCGGCGGGCGTTCCGGTGATCGCTACACGGGTCGGCGGTGTACCTGATCTGCTGGAGAATGGCGAATTAGGTGGCATCGTCGCCAGCCAGGATAGCGCGGCGATGGCAGCACTAGCACTTGATCTGCTGCGCGATGGCAAAGGATCGGCGCGGGTGCAGCATACCCGTGAAGTCGCTTTGAGCCGCTACAGCATTGAAACCAGCGCAGGCAAAACCGACGCGCTCTATAGAAAACTGCTCAAACTCTGATGATCAGTGAAACGTACAATCAGCCCAATCCTCCTCCCGCAAGCGGCAAATTGTCGTTGTTCGACTCCCCCTCTAACCGCCTGCGGGAGAGGGGGTTGGGGGGTGAGGGTTCATCTCCAATTCGCGCCTTTGCCTTATTCTGCCTGCTGGTCGCCGTCTATTTTTGCACCTTCACCGGACAAAACCTGAGTACCGATGAACTACGCTTGGTAGACGCGGTTCACAGCTTCGTCAAGTTCGGCAATCTCGAACTCTCCTACACCAACGATCTGCGCCCCTATCAGACGTTGCCCGATAACATCGTCAATCTCAGCCTCGACTCCGAACCGATGCAAGTCTACGCCACTGCGCCGCTGCTGTGGCTGGCGACCAAACTGCAAGGTGTCGGCTTGATCCACGCGGCGTGGCTGCTTAACGTCCTCGTCACGGCACTCACCGCCGTGTTGGTCTATCTCTACGGGCGACAACTGCGCTACGCCGATAACGTGGCGCTGCTGACCGCGCTGCTCTACGGACTCGGTACTTATGCGTGGGTCTACAGTCAGATGTATTTCCGCGAACCATTGTTTACCTTGTTCGCGCTGTTCTGTGCCTACGGGCTGGAACGCTGGCGACGGCAACTTGAATTACGCCGCTTCAACCTGATCTGGCTGATCCTTGCGCTGCTGGCGTTGGCTGGCGCATGGCTGACCAAGGAAGCGGGCATTCTGCTGATCCCGACTCTGCTGCTGGTGCTGTTGCCCGCGCTGCGCTGGCGTTGGTTGGCGCTGCTGGTGATCATCGGCGGCGTTCTGATCGGTGGGGCATTGCTCTACGCCCGACTCTTTCCCTCGCTGCGTCTCGCCAGCGCCATCAATAACGCCACCTCTATTGATCTCTTCTACTTTCCCACTGCTGTAGCTGGCTATTTGCTGAGTCCCGGCTTCAGCGTATGGGCATTCTCACCCGTCCTACTGCTTGGCATCGCTGGCGTAGTGATCCTCTGGCGGCGCAAATGGTGGCGGCAGTTATCGATCCCCCTTGTGATGCTGCTCTCCTACGTACTTGGCTACGCAACACTGCGCGGCTCCGATTGGTACAGCGGCTTGGGCTGGGGCGCACGTTACCTGCTGCCTACGATTCCCTTCCTTGCACTCTGGCTGCTGCCTATGCTAGAGTACCTATTTACTACGCGCCGAGTAGGGATCATCGCCGTTGCCGTCGGCATCATCGCGCACAGCATCATCACGCAAGTGCTCTCCGTTACCACGCCGATCAAAGCATTCCCTAACTATCTCTACAACGAAGGATTAGCGTTGGGGCGCGATGTGCTTCCGTGGGTAGATGGCACATGGAATCCCCTCTACCTACCGCATCTAGTGACCGCACATCAAGCGAGCGCACCCACCGAGATCGCATGGATGGCGACAGGTGCAGGCGTTGTCCTGCCTCTCTGCCTTGCTCTCGCCCTACTATCTCTCTTGGCACTATCCACTACCTCCCGCCGCCTTACTATTTCAGCCCGGAGCTTCAGCTCCGGGTTATCGACGTTCTCCAAACTGATTCTCCTCCCCACCCTCTTGCTCACCCTCTACCTCGGACTCCGCGCCATCTACGTCGATCCCCGCTACGGCGCTGACAACCCCTCCTTATGGACGGCGCTCGATACCATCACCAACCAATCACGCGCTGGCGATGCACTGATCCTCGACAACCGCACCTATCGCCCCTTCTTCATGAATTACTATCGTGGCGATGCGCCGATCTACGTGCTGCCGAATCCGCCCGGTGAAGTGCTAGAACCCGGCAAACCGCCGGACGTGATCTCCGATCTGCCGGAGGAGCAAGCCCATCCCTACACCCAGATCATGCTGGCGCGGATCGCCAAGCTCACCAATTGCTGGTGGTACGTCACCGAGTACACGCCCTTCTCGGTAGGTCGCAACCGTGCCACTGAACACTATCTAGCCCGTCATTACTACGCAGGTAGCACGATCCTGAATCTGTCCGATCTGCGGCTGATCGAATACTCCCCCATCAGCGCACCACCGGATACCATCCCACCGCTGCCGCTGCATCGCGCCGATGTCGATTTCGGCGCAGCGCGTCTGATCGGCTATGATCTCCCCGTGCCAACTGCTCACGCTGGAGAAATGCTGCCCGTCTCGCTGCTGTGGAAACACGAAGGTTGGGCGCAGGGCATCGAACCGTTCGATTACAGCGTCAACGTCTCGCTGATCGACGCGCAGGGTAAATCGTGGGCGCAGCGGGCAGAAGCACCGCTTGGCTCGTTTGGGCAGATGTCTACGTGGCAAGTGGGCGGCTATTACCGCGACAATGTGGCGCTGGCACTGCCGGACGATCTACCAGCGGGAACGTATGATCTGTGGGTGCTGATCTTCGACTGGCGTGATAATCACCCATTGCGCGATCCTTATGTGTTGACGACAATTACGATTGAATGACTACACCTGATCCCATCCCACCCCTGTTTTCAGCCGAAGCACTCCGTTTGGCACGCCGCACGCCGTGGAAAGTTGCCAACGAACTGCGACGACTGGCGTTGTTGCCTATAGCGCGGTTGTATTTCGCGCTGGTGGGCGTCTCGTGGTCGCAAGGGCTGAAGTTGTACGGATTGCCAATTATCCAGAAGTACCATCCCAGTACACTAATTCTCGGTAGTAACGCCGAACTGCGCTCGATCCAGCGCAGCAACTCACTCGCACCCAATCACGCAGTTGTCTTAACCACCCGCCGAGCCAATGCGGTGTTACAGATCGGATCGGATTTCGGCATGACGGGCGGCGTGATCTGTGCAGAGGATCGCATCATCATCGGGAATCGAGTGACTATTGGCGCGAACTGCAGCATCACCGATACCGACTTTCACCCGCTTGATCCGCTGGAACGTAGGCACAATCCGCTGGCAGGGAAGACGAGTCCTGTTAACATTGAAGATGATGTGTTCATCGGGATGGAGTGTCTGATCCTCAAGGGTGTGACCATCGGCGCAGGCAGCGTGATCGGTGCGGGCAGCGTCGTGACGCGAGATATACCGCCTAACGTGATTGCGGCTGGCAATCCGGCGCAAGTGATCAGATCATTAGCTTAATAGTTTCGGGAGCGACTTAATGCAGCGTTCAGATTCTGCTAAATCGGAAGAATACGCCAAGAAGTTAGGCGAGGCACAGGGCAGCGATTGGATCAATACCGTCGTCAGCGATATACGGCAGGCGACCTTTAACATGTTAATGTTTGCCGAGTTTATCCAAACAATGTCCGAAGAGTTAGGCACCAAGCCCGATGACGGTGATATGCAGGAGTTTGCGCGTGTAGTGGCGCAAGGCTCGGAGAAAATCTTCACCATCATGAACGCGATGGTTTTACTCCGTCAGCAGCGCGAAATCGAAGCGAGTGCTAAGTAAGTTTCCTCTCAAACGTTTAAGATCACGTCAACGCTTTAGGCAATCTGCATGAAGTGTCTATGCTTTTTTTGTTGACTCTACCGATCATCCTCATTACAATAGCGCATTAGTTGGTTCGTTCAACAAATTCAATTGATAGTTTGAATTTTACAAACGACACAAAAAAGATAGTAGTTTGCAAGGTTTGTCCGGCTAATATGCATGTACCGGACCGAAGGTGAAGGGGGACTCGGAAAACATGGCTACGCTGACTCAACGTCACATGGGCACCGTTCGCGAATATGACAAGACTCGCGGTCTTGGCATCATCGAAATGGAATCGGGAGAACGTGCCTTCGTGCGCTACTCCTCAATCCTCGGTGAAGGCGTGCGGATGCTCTATAGCGGCGATAAGGTAGCTTTCGACCTCGAACATGGACCTCGCGGCTTGACGGCTGTTCACGTCATCCGCTGCTAAGGCGGCTCTCTGATCGACGCTCGAAATCACTGCACAACTGAATATCGACATCTTGCCCGTGCTGGACTGATTTTTCCAACGCGGGCTTTACATTTTCGTGATATGATAAAGGATCGAATATTTCGGAGGTTACTGACTGCATGACTAAAGCCCCATTACAAATTATCCCCATTGGGGGGCTGGGGGAAGTAGGAAAAAACATGATGGCGTTGCAATATGGCAACGACGTCATCATTATCGACGCTGGGATTATGTTCCCTGAGAACGATATGCTGGGGATCGACTACATCATCCCCGATTTCCGCCACCTGTCCCAACAAACCAATCTAACTTTTCACGCGATCATTGTCACGCACGGACATGAAGATCATACCGGTGCAATTGCCCACGTTGCGGGCGCTTTTCGCGCACCGATCTACGCCACGCCCCTGACTCGCGGATTGCTGGAAGTCAAACTGAAACAAGCCCGTCTGCTCGAACATATCGATATGTTCACCTTCAAAGCAGGTGACACGCTTAAGTTTGGTCCGTTTTCAGTGGAAACGTTCCACGTCTGCCATAGTATTCCCGATGGCGTCGGTTTAGGCGTTGATACGCCCGTCGGCATGGTCGTTCACTCTGGCGACTTCAAGTTCGACCACACCCCCGTTGATCGCTGGCCACCGGACTTCGCTAAACTGGCATCCTTTTCCAGTCGCGGGGTGCTGGCGCTGATGTCCGACAGCACCAATGCGGATCGGGCAGGCTGGACGCCATCCGAAAGCGTCATCGACGCCGCCTTTGATCGCGTTTTCCGCCGCGCACAGGGACGTATCATCGTCTCCACCTTCGCCTCGCTGATCTCGCGCATTCAGCAAGTGGCAGCGGCGGCAGTGCGCTACAACCGCAAAATGGCGGTAGCGGGTACGACCATGATGGAAAACATCCGCATGGCGATCAACCTCGGCTACCTCGAACTGCCCAATGATCTGATCATCACGCTGGATGATGCCGCTAAACGCAACCCGCGTGAAGTGGTGATCATGGCGACTGGCACGCAGGGCGAACCGTCGGCGGTGCTTGGTCGCTTGGCAGCAGGTCGGCACGATAAGCTGTCGATCCAGCCGAACGACACGGTGATCATGTCCGCGCATCCGATCCCCGGTAACGAGGAGATGGTGCATCGCATCATCAACCGCTTGATCCAGCGCGGCGCGCAGGTGATCTACGATCCGGTGGAGCAAGTACACGTCTCCGGTCACGCCAGTCAGGAAGAGCAGAAGCTGCTGATCAATCTGGTGCGCCCCAAGTACTTCATCCCCATTCACGGCGAACTACGTCATCTCAAGGCGCACGCGCAAATGGCGGAACAGCTCGGCATCCCTAGAGAAAACATCGCCGTTGTGGAAAATGGCACGATGATCACCTTCCAGCCTAACGGCGATATGGAGGTCGGAGAACGCATCCCCGGCGGTTACGTCTTCGTCGATGGCTCTGGCGTTGGCGACATCGGTCCGTCGGTCATGCGTGACCGCGAGACTCTGGCGCGTGACGGTGTAGTCATCGTCAATGCGGTGATGGATCGTAAGTCGCATGCGCTGCTTGCCGATCCTGAGATCATCTCGCGCGGCTTCGTCTTTCTGCGCGACGCCGACGATCTGATGCAAAGCGCCAAACTGACCATCAAGCGTGTGCTGGAGCAGAATCAGAACGCCAACGGCAATAAGTTCGAGTTGGTGCAGGATGCGCTTGGCAGATTGTTCTACAACGAAACCAAGCGCCGCCCAATGATCTTCGCCTTCGTCAACGAAGTCTAGGCGCTAACTCCACTAATAAAAAAGGGCGGTCTTCGAACCGCCCTTTTTGTTGCCTGTATCGTTCAGTCGTTAGACATTGCAGACCAACTATCCCCTCTCCCCGCAGTGTACTCACGCAGCGTGGGAGAGGGGTGGCGCACCAGCACCAGCACCAGCACCAGCGCCGGGGTGAGGGGTGAGGGGTCACTTCATATTCGGCAAGATCATCGACCTAATCACATTGTCCTGATAATCCGCCGCCGTATCGAACGCCACCTTCGCCTGATCCAGCGTGAAGCGATGGGTCGCCAGCGCATCCACATCCACCAAACCCATGTGCGCCAGATCAGTCGTGGCGGGATAAACGTGCTTCATCCGCCGCGAATAAACAATCGGCACTTCCTTGCGCCGCGCCGCCGACGCCTGAATAGTCAGTTCATCTTTCGCCGGAATGCCGACTACCACCACGCGCCCACCATACCTGACCATCTGCACACACTGATTGGCGGTCTCCGCTACCCATGCCGCCTCAATCGCTACATCGACACCGCGCTTGTTAGTGGCACGCATTACTTCTTCCACCGCATCCTGCTTACTCACATCAATCACATAATCCGCGCCGAAGTTAGCGGCAATATCCAAGCGCCACTTAAACCGATCGGCTACGAAAACGTGTCGTGCGCCCTGTAGCCGCGCCAACCGCGTGATCAGCAGTCCGACTGCCCCCGCACCGATCACCGCTACGTCCTCGCCAACGACGATCTTTCCCAGCCGGATCGCGTGTAGTGCCACGCCTAATGGTTCCAGCATTGCCGCGCCGACATCGGAGATATTTTCGGGCATGGGAAAGACACATCGCGCCGGATGCACCATACGTTCACGCAGCGCCCCATGATAGGGCCACAAACCCATGAACTGTAAATTCAAGCACAGATGCGGTTCACCCGACTCGCAGCGTTCGCACTGCAAACACGGCGTCGCCGGATCAATCGCCACGCGCTGACCGATGGAGAGATGTGGCGGCGCGTCAGGACCAAGGGCGATGATCCGTCCGGCTGCCTCATGCCCCATGACCAGCGGTTCCTGATTGACGATCCCGCCGACATCACCGAACACATAACCATGCAGATCGCTGCCACACACACCCACCGCCGTTACTTCCAACAGCACCTCGCCGGGGCGTGGTTCCTGTGCATCATGAGTTTCTTCGGTGCGAATATCGCGGGCGCTGTGGAAAAATGCTGCTTTCAAGATGGATCTCCTAAACGAATAGTATCGTGCCGCTAAACCATAACTTCACGTTTGTGAAGGTAATGCACATCTGTATACTGGAATCTATAATAGTCCCGAATCACACAGCCGTAACGGATGATTGAGGATACGATGACAGCCACGATGCGCGCGGCGATTTATCACGTCGCAGGTGATATCCGCGTAGAAGAACGTCCCCTGCCCGGCGATCCTGCCGCTGGCGAACTGCTGGTGCGGATCAGAGTCTGCGGCATGTGCGGCAGCGATGTGACGACGTGGTACATGGACCCGCGTGCACCGACGGTACTCGGTCACGAACCAGCGGGCGACATCGTAGCGGTTGGCGCGGGTGTCACCGATTTCAAAGTTGGTGATCGGGTGGCGCTGCATCATCACGTCCCCTGCATGGTCTGTGATCTTTGTCAGCACGGTAACTATACCCTGTGTCCAACCTTTAGGCGCACCCGTCTGATCCCCGCTGGTATGGCGGAGTACGTCCGCATCCCCGCTGAAATTGTAGCGCGGGATACGCTGCTCATCCCTGCTGACATGAGCTACGAGATCGCCGCCATGACCGAGCCTATCGCCTGCTGTGTGCGCGCGCTGGATCGCTCCAACATTCATATGGGCGACACAGTTGTTGTGATTGGCGGTGGCTTCAACGGCGTCACCATGGCGCTGCTCGCCTCACACTGGGGTGCAGATAAAGTGGCGCTGTTGGAGAAATTGCCAGCACGCATCACCCGCGCCGTCGATCTCGGGTTGAAGGTGTTCAATCCTGATGATCAAAATTTCCGGGATCAGCTTAATGCGTGGACGGACGGCAGCGGACCTCACGCCGTGATCTGCACCGTCTCGGCGCATCCCGCGATGGATATGGCGCTCAATCTGTGTGGTCCCGGTGCCACGCTGATGATGTACGCGCCGTCCGCCCCCGGCAAAATGTATCCGCTGGATGCTTTCAAAGTATTTTTCAACGAAATTACGGTCACGGGCACCTACTCCGCCAGCCCGTTTGACACGCGCCGTGCCATGTCTCTGCTCAATAATGGTATCATCGACGCCAACAAGCTGATCACCCATCGCTTCCCGCTGGAGCAAGCAGATCGCGCGTGGCATATGACCAAACAGGCAGGCGATTCCCTGAAAGTTATTGTTGAACTATAGTTTGCCGATTGTGATCGAACTGGAGGTCTTATGACCAACACCATGCGCGCCATCAGCTACCTCGGACCCGGTCAACTGGAACTGCGCGAAGTGCCGATCCCGCAGCCTAACGATGGCGAGCTGATCGTAAAAGTCAAAGCGGCGACGACCTGCGGTACAGATCTGAAAACCTATCGGCGTGGTCATAGACTGTTCAAGCCGCCGATCCCGTTCGGGCATGAATGGGCAGGCATGGTCCATAGCGTTGGCGAGGGTGTCAGCAAATTCAAGGAAGGTGATGCTGTAGTCGGCGTCAACTCCGCACCCTGCAATAGCTGCTACTATTGTCGTCGAGGGCGTCCTCAACTCTGCGAAAACTTGGAATCGCGCTTCCTCTACGGAACCTTTGCCGATTATGTCCGCATCCCTGCCCATATCGTGGCGCAGAATACCCATCCGCTGCCAAGCAATCTGCCGTTCGAGGAAGCTGCCATCCTTGAGCCGCTTGCCTGTGCTGTACTCGGCGCAACCTATGCGGATATACATCTTGGTGATACGGTGGCGATCATTGGCGCAGGCGCTCAGGGCTTGATGCAGATGCAGATCGTCAAGGCGATGGGCGCAGCCCGCGTCATCATGCTTGGACGGCAAGCATCTCGGCTCGAACGGGCTAAGGCACTGGGTGCCAGTGCTGTGCTCTCTACCTTGGAAGTGAACGGCGTAGAGGCGGTCAGAGAACTAACCGACGGACGCGGCGCGGATGTAGTGATCGAAGCCGCTGGCAGTGCCGAAACATGGGTGCTGGCGGTAAATATGGCGCGCCCCGGCGCGACGGTGGTGCAGTTCAGTGGGTTGGCAGATGGCACACATGTCAGCTTTGATGCGCGTCATCTGCACTACGACGAGATCACCATGAAAGGCGTCTTTCACCACACGCCGCGCACAGTGGAGATGGCGCTGCATTTGTTAGCATCCGGTCAAGTCAAGGGCAGCGCATTGGTAGATGGCACGATTCCCCTGTCGCAAGTCGAAGACGGCTTACTGCGGATGCAGCGCAGCGAAGTGATCAAACTGGCAGTTGTCCCCGAACTCTGATAACGAACAAAATTGAAACTTCTCTGGAGTCCCGCAGGGACTTTGTTCGTTCAGCCCGGCAATTCATTGCCGGGAATTCCGTCGCATCTATCGCTATTTTCGCTGCTCGTATCGCGCCAACATCTCCTCAAGTTCTTGAAGATGCCCACGATCATGATCAACCATGATGCGCAGGTAATCTTCTACGGTGATCGCGCCGTAACTCTGGTGCTTCCCCGTCAGCGACAATTTGTCCTCTGGCAAGGCGCGATAAAACTCGATGATCTCTTGGCGGGTTTGCTCCCAATCGCTGAGCGACTGCGTCAGTTCAAAACCGCTAAAATCGCGCCCGCTGTTGAGGTAAAGTTCCAGCGTCGGATTTTCGCCCGCGGCGATCTGCTTAATTCGCGGCTGCAAGCATTCGCTGTCACACACCGCCATATGCGCCGCCACATAGCGAAAAGACCAATTGTCGAGATCAGGCTGCCAATCTTGATCCTCGGTAACGGTCAGCAATAACGCGCTCATTTGCTGCCGATACCGTCCCAGATCAGCGATCAACTGCTCTCTGGCTTCAACACTCATGATGGCACTCACACTTCCTTTAACTGCCACGCGCTTGCCTAATAAACGTCATCGCCTGAACCGTCCTAAGATGGCACTCGGCACACTCCGCGCTTCGGGTATCCGCAGCACTATCCCTGCGATCTCGAAGGCTGCCACGCCGACGATACCACCAACCACCAACCGCAGCAGATATGACTCCGGCAGCAGTCCGATCACTACGATCACTGCCAGCGCCATAATCAGCGCGGCAATCAACGTACGTCCCACCATTTGCAGCACTTCCATATCATGCAGAGACTCGGTACGGCGACGCAGCAGCAGCCACAACGCTGCGCTTTCGATGATGGTCGCCAGTGCATTTGCCAGCGCCAGCCCACCGAACGGTCCTTGTGCCGGATCAGCACCCTGCACTACGCGGATCAACAGTAGACTCAAGATCACGTTGAGGATCACGCCGATCACCGCCACCAATACGGGCGTCACCGTGTCCTTGAGGGCGAAAAACGAACGCGCCAGAATTTCCTGCAAGCCGAACGCAGGTAAGCCTACCGCGAAGAAACTGAGCGCCCACGCCGCCGCCGTTGTTGCTGCCGGAGTCCATTCGTTGCGTTCAAACAGCGTACCGATCAACGGCGCGGCGAGCAGAATCAAGCCCACCGCCGCCGGAATCGTGGTGAACAAGACACTCCGCAGCGCATCGGCTAAGGTGCGCCGGAAACCCACCATATCATTCTTGGCGCTTAACATCGACAGCGTTGGAAACACCGCCGTGCCCACACTCTGACCGAGTACGCCGAGCACCGTGAACATCAGTGTGAACGAGGTCATTAGCGCGGTTAAGCTGCCTGCCACCATGCCCGATGTCAGCGCCGTGTTGACCAGAAAATTGACCTGCGTCACGCCCTGCCCCACAATGCGCGGAGCCATCAGCTTGAGCACTTCGCCTGCGCCCGCTTCGCGCCACTGCAACGTCGGCTGCACGCGGAATCCGATCATCCGCAGTGCCGGAATCTGAATCGCCAGATGCAGCGCCGCACCGAGTACCGCGCCCCATGCTAATCCGAATACGCCCATGGAGGGAACCAACAGCAGCGCCCCGATGATTAAACCGAGGTTGTACATGCTCGGAGTCAGCGCAGGCGCGAGGAAATGCTGATTGCCGTTGAGGATGCCCATACACAAGCCGCTGACTCCGAAGATCGTCACCGTCGCCAGCATGATCCGCATCAGTTGCACGATCAACGCCTGCTGTTCTGCGCTTGCTTCAGGACTGAGGATCGTACTGACCAATGGCTGCGCAAAAACGAACGCCAGCAGCGACAGTACGATCCCCGCCAGCGCCACCATCGTCATCACCGCATTTGCCAGCCGCCATGCCCGTTCCTGATCGCCTTCTGTCAGCATCCGGCTGAACACCGGAATGAACGCTGCGCCGAGCGCCCCACCCGCCACCAGCGTGAACAGCAGTTCCGGGATGCGGAACGCCGCTAGAAAGGCATCCAATTCGCTGCCCGCACCAAAGGCGCTGTTGATCAACGCCTGTCGCACCAAGCCCAACACACCGCTGAAGATGAACGAAGTAGCGATCAGCAGCGAAGCAAGTTGAATCTGGCGTTGGGAGAGTGTCGAACTACTCATGGCAGCGATCCCAACAGCAGCGCGACGGCGACCAGCAAGAAGAACATTTTGGACAACCTCAGCAGATTATGGACGTGCCGCGCCCGATCCTGCCGCGCGATCACCCATGTGACCAGCAAAAACAGCGGCACGATGACGACGAAAACCATCAGATTGAACGCTGGCTTGAGCGTCCATACGGTTTGCATCAGTGGCAGCAAAACCAAGCAGATCGTCAGTCCGATTTGACCGAAGCGAAACGCTGTATCAGCGCCGTAGCGCGTCGCCAGATTATCCACGCCGTGAGTGCGGTCACCATCGACATCAGGCACAGTTTTCAGAACTTCGCGGCAGAAAAACGCCAGAAAGGTCACTGGGTAAGCGTAAATCGTGGGGATCAGGTTGCCCGCCGCCAGTCCGCCGAACGGCAGCAGCAGCCCGCCCATCAGCGCGATAGAGAGATGTCCTAGAACGAAGCGTTTTTTCAAGAGCGCGGAGTACAAATACAACAGTGCCGCAATCGCCAAGCCGACGACTCCAGCAGAGGCATTGACAGCAAATCCCAACAACAGCCCGATCACTGTCGAGAACAGATAGACGATCCACGCTTGCCGCACGCTGATCCTGCCCGCCGCCAGTGGGCGATCCGGTCTATTGATCCGATCGATCGGCAGATCGAAAATATCGTTGACGATGAAGCCGCCGTTGGAGATCAACAGCGTTCCCACTGACGCCATCAGCAGCCGCAGCGGATCAACTGCGTAGCCCTGATACCAGCAAGTGATCAGATAACCAACGGCAACGCCCACCGCCGAACCGATGCCATTGAAAATATGCGACATCGCCAACAAATCGCGCAGCAATTTCACCTCCAACCCCTCATCTCATTACTCATTACTCAGGCACTTTAGGTACTATCGGCACTCCGGCGCTTTCTTTCCTCAGCACTCAGCACCCAGTACTCAGCACTTCCCTAGTAGTGTTCGCCCGACATCACCCGCAGCATCGGACCGCGCAGGATCGGCAGGTTTGCCAGCGCAAACACGCTGTTGAATATCTTTGCACTGCTCAAGATATGCTTCTGCATCAAGCGTGCCCGTCCCAATGATCCGGAGACATCGCGCTGCCATGCTACATCATACTCGGCTTCGGATGTTTCTCCGGCAAGGATTTTCGCGGCGATCTTACCTGCCGCCTGTCCTGTCATCATCGCTGGATAGATGCCGCCGCCCGTCAGCGCGTTAACGAATCCGCCCGCGTCACCGACGAAAAGCAGCCCCGGCGCAGAGCGCGAATGACGATCCGCGTAGAGTGGCAGCGACCACGTTTGCCGCGTCGGTGTGTCGATCTCGTGCGGGAACTCACGTTGCATACGTGCCGAAAATTCATCAAGCAGCGCCTCTAAATCCGCGCCGCGTGATTTGTAATCTTGGTTGTGTAAGTACACGCCAATGTTGCAGCGATTTCCCGCCGTCGGGAAAATCCACGCATAACCCGGCAGTAGATCGCGGGTGAAGTAGAAGTAGACACACGATGGCATGGGCTTCTTCAAGTACGCGTAAGCGCGGATCGACACCGCTATCGCTTGCGGATCAGCAGTTCGTCCGTGCATCGCACGTGCTAATGCTGAGGTCGCGCCATCCGCCGCGATCACCATTTTTGCCTCGTGCTCGATCTGTTCCTTGCCGCGCCGTTCGATCACGCCGATCACGCGCTTGCTCTTGTCATCGATCAGTGGCTTGATGACGTTCATCACCTCGAACTGAGCGCCGGATTTGATCGCATGTTGATGCAGCACATTATCGAAGCTCAATCGCGGCGAAGTCATTGAAAACGCATCATCGGTGATTTCTTCGGTGGAGAGAGCCTTACCGGAAGGTGCTTCGATGGTCAATCCGGTTACCCGCTGATATTCCAGACCATCACGTTCGATGTCGATACCCATCTCGCGGAGCATCAACATCACGTGGATCGGTAAGCCATCGCCGCACACCTTGTCGCGCGGGAAGGTCTGCCGATCCACCAATAAAACGGATTTTCCCTGCTGTGTTAAAGTCGTCGCGGCGACAGCGCCGCCGGGACCACTCCCGACGACAATGACATCGTGAATCATGGTGTTTGCTATCGTTGTGAATGTTAAGACTATTGCAGTCCAGTGTAAGCGGTGCTATTTTCGTCTAACGCACATTTGGTTGCAAAGTTTCGTCAACTAAAACGTATTGTCAATATCGGTGCCCTTATCGACTGGTCGTCCAGTTAAAGATCGCTAGAGTACATTCCCAATGACCGATCTGCTAATCGTTGCTACCGCGCTGGTGATTCTCGTACTTTTATTCTGGTACTTGCAGCTCAAGACAGGGTTTCTTAGCACCCGTTTTTTCGTACAGGTTGGTGGGCTGATCGTCATCGGCGGCTTAGGCATTTATCTGGGCATTCGCCTGCTCTCTCTGAGCTTGAGTGTGATCAATATTCTGGGCGCACTGGCGCTCTTTGCCATTGCGGTCTACCATCTTGCCTTCACCTTTTTTAAGCTCACTACCGAAGCCGATTCGCGCTACCGTAAGCTGCATAAGGCAAATCGAGCGGTGGTCAACTACGATATGAAGCACGAGCGGTTCGTCGTCACTACCGATGATGGCGTCAAACTGCGCGGCGTGATGCTTAATTACCATCCCGAAGGGCACGACAAAGCTGTGATCGTCTGTCATGGCGCGGGACGCAGCAAGAATACCATTCCCATCGTGCAAACCTGCGAAGTGCTGGCGACTCGTTACGTTGTCTTCGCCTTCGACTTTCGCGGACATATGGAAAGTGGTGGCGAATTCAAAGCAGATGGCGACACTGACGCCGATCTCAAGGCAGTGATCGATTATGTACGCGGTTTGGGTTATCAGAAAGTCGCCGTCTTCGGTTGGTCGATTGGGGCATGGACGGCGCTGCTCTCCGCCTCGCGCGGGCGCTTGATCGATGCCATCATCGCCGGGTCGCCACCGCCGATCAATATCGCTGACACCCGTCAGATCGAACTCATGCAGCGTTACCGTTGGATCAGTCTGCTGGTGCGCTTCGGTGTCGCTGTAATGCGTAACTTCCGCGCCAGATTAGGCGATTATGCGCTGCAAATTACCGAGTTTGCCGCGCGTGTTCCAGCAAACATTCCAGTATTGCTGGTCTTCAACGACTACGACTACACGTCGCGCGTTGATGCCAGCAAGTTTGACGAATTATATGAAAAGCTGCCCGGTGATCGGGAAAAATTGCAGCTTCCCGGCAAGGGGCATCTCTTCGACTGGCCCAACACTTACTTTCTCTGGACGAAAATGCTGGATTGGCTGAATGCCAGATTTTGATCTTGCCACACGCACCCTTGGCTCCGATATCGGGCGGAGATTTTGGACGGCGATCATTGGTGGTCCGCTGGTACTTCTGATCGTCTATCTTGGCGGTTGGCTGTTCACGCTGGCAATCGTTGTAGTTCTAGTAATCAGCACTTACGAATTGCATAGCAACGTGCGCGACTCCCGCTTGCTCTGGTCAGTGTGGCTGTATCTGATTGTGGCGCTGGTTTATATCTGCTTGCCCACCTCACTGCTCTGGTTGATCCGCCAGTTCCCTGATGGCGCGGCATGGGTGCTCACACTGTTCATCACCAACTGGGCAACCGATGGCTGTGCCTTGCTCGGTGGGCGCATCTTCGGACGCACGCGCCTTGCCCCGCTGATTTCACCCGGAAAAACGGTAGAAGGCGCTCTGACAGGCATCATCTTAGGTACCCTTATCGGTACAGCGGCAGCAGCCTTGCTGCAGTTGAACATCAGCGTCGGCTTTATCGCAACAGTGGCGATCTCACTGCTTACCGTACTCGGCGATTTGGCGGAATCATGGCTGAAGCGGAGGCTTGCGGTCAAAGATTTCGGCACGCTGCTGCCCGGTCATGGCGGTTTGCTAGATCGGATCGATGGCTTGTTATTTGCTTCAGTTGGTTTGTTCTTGGTGATCGCGCTGCTGCCACGTTGAAACCGTCGGCAGAGTCGGCAGCACCAACGCCAGAGCCAAGCCGATCAACGCGCCCGCCAGCGCCCACGCTGGTGCGCGTGCCAGCATCCCCAAGATCACGATCAGCGGATAGTCGGGATAGATGTGATTGTGTAATGCCGTCTTGAAAAACATCAACGCAGCGGTTACTACCGTTGCCAGCGCCCCACTGATCGCGCCAAACAGCGTCCATTGCAGCCAACTCGCCAGCGCGATCTTGCGCACGTACTTTGCCAGATGCAGCGTTACCAGCACCGCCCCGCCGATCCCTAACGGAATCACCAGCCAGCCAGCCTCATCCGGCGACAACCAGAAAAACGTGATTACCCCATAGATGATGGTAACTGCTCTAGCGATATTCATAACGTTCTTGAATGATTAACTCCAAAGAATAGTATGCCAACACTCTCTGTACTGCACTAGGGCACGCTGGAACTTTCTTCCACAGCACCAATTGTTCGGGTACTCACGCACTCACGCACTCTGGTACTCCGGCATTTTTGGAACTCTCGTACTTTCTTCCTCAGCACTCAGCACTCAGCACTTTTTTGCCTAGAACGTCTATTCGACTCGCGCTATAATTTCCGTACAGTAGCGGTAAGGGAACATCATGACAACGCCTCAGTTTGAAGCGCAGCACCTCGACTTCGTTCACCTTCACGTTCATACCGAGTACAGCCTGCTGGATGGCTTGTGCAAGATCGATAAGCTGATCAAATACACCAGAGATTCGCTGGGCATGAAGTCGCTGGCGATCACCGATCACGGTGCGATGCACGGCGTAGTCAACTTCTTTCGCTCCTGTCGGGATGCGGGCATCAAGCCGATCATCGGGATGGAGTCATACCTTGCCCGCAAAGACATGCATATCCACGATACCAGCGAGAAGTCACCCTTCCATCTGCTGCTGCTGGCGAAGGACAACACAGGCTACAAGAACCTATTGCAGATCGCTTCCGCCTCGCAGCTTGATGGCTTCTATAACCGTCCGCGCGTGGATAAGGATTTCCTCGCCGCGCATGCTGAAGGCTTGATCTGCACCAGTGGCTGCCTCGCCGCTGAAATCCCCCGCATGATCGTTGATGGGCGCGAGGACGAAGCGCGGCAGACGATTGGCTGGTATCAGGATGTTTTCGGCAAAGATAGCTTCTTCCTCGAACTGCAAAGCCACGACATCGAAGAATTGATGCTGGTCAACAAGTGGTTGGTGCAAAACCAGAACTTCGCTGACGTGCCGCTGCTTGCCACCAACGATGTTCACTACATCAAAGACACCGACGCCGATCCGCACGACACGCTGCTGTGCATCCAGACGGGTGCCAAGAAACGCGACGAAAAGCGCATGCGGATGACCGATCCAAGTTACTACATGCGCTCCGCAGAGGAGATGTGGGAGCTGTTCCGCGAGACGCCCGACGCCATCCACAATACGATGCTGGTAGCGGAGATGTGCAACGTCGATCTCAGCACCAAAGGCTACCACCTGCCGATCTTCCCTGTGCCCGACGGCTTTACAGCGGAGACTTATCTCCGTCATTTAGCGCTGCGGGGAATGCAGTGGCGTTTCGGTAATCGCGCCAATTTGCCCCATCTTGTCGAGCGTTTGAATTACGAACTGAACACTATCCACAAAATGGGCTTCGATACCTATTTCCTGATCGTTTGGGACTTGTGCCAATTCGCCCGCCACGCTGACATCTGGTGGAATGTGCGCGGATCGGGCGCTGGTTCGCTAGCGGCGTATACGCTCGGTATCACCAACATCGATCCGATGGCGAACAATCTGATCTTCGAGCGCTTCCTCAATCCGGGGCGCGTCTCCATGCCCGATATTGACATGGACTTCCCCGATGATCGCCGCGCCGAGATGATCGACTATGCCATGCACAAGTACGGCTCGGATAAAGTCGCTGCGATCATCACCTTCGGCACCATGAAAGCGCGTGCAGCGATCAAGGATGTGGGGCGTGTGCTCGATTATCCGCTGCCCGTAGTCAACGAACTGACTCACATGGTTCCCCAAATTCCTAGCCGTCCCGTGACGCTCTCTGACTGCTTGGGCGACGATGAGGATAAATCCGTCCCCGCGCTCAAGGAACGCTATCACGACGATCCGAGTATCAAGACTCTGTTGGATAACGCCATGCTGGTCGAAGGCATGTCGCGCAACGTTGGCACGCACGCCGCTGGTGTGATCATTGGGGACGCGCCGCTGGTTCAATATCTGCCGCTGCACCGTCCCATCGGCGATACCAAGTTGGCGCAGGTGACGCAGTTCCCGATGGAAACCTGCGAGTCAATCGGGCTGCTCAAAGTAGACTTCCTCGGACTTTCCACGCTGACGATCATGCGGAAGGCGTGCGAACTGATCGAGCGTTATCACGGCATCAAGTTCGACATGAGCAACATCCCCTACAAGCCCGATCCCAACGATCCTGATCAAGCAATCCGAGTCGCCAAACTGTTCGAGCTGATCGGCAACGGCGAGACGACGGGTGTGTTCCAGCTTGAAAGCGCGGGCATGAAGAAGATGCTGATCGGCATGAAGCCCAAGACTTTTGAGCACATCATCGCCGCCATCTCGCTCTACCGCCCCGGACCGATGGAACTCATTCCAACTTACATTCAGCGGATGCACGGTGTCGAAGAGGTGAGTTATCACCATCCCAAATTGCAACCGATCCTCGAAGAAACGTACTCTATTATCGTGTATCAAGAGCAAATTCAGCAGATCGCCGCGCAGCTTTTCGGTTATAGCCTCGGTGACGCTGACCTGATGCGCCGCGCCGTCTCCAAGAAAAAAGCCAAAGACTTGTTAACGCATAAGGAGATTTTCAAGCAGCGCGGACCGGAAAATGATGTTCCGGTTGAAGTTGCTGAGAAAATTTTCGATGAGATCGAGTATTTCGCCGCTTATGGCTTCAACAAGTGCTTGGTTGCCGATACACTGATCTTGGATGCAAGCACAGGCAGATTAGTTCGCATAGGCGATCTGGCAGAAAATCATGCTTCTATATCAGACACACTCACCTGCAACGTAGACAACCTACGACTTCTCAAGGGTGAGGTTGCTGACGTTTGGCAGAACGGCGTCAAGCCAGTTTACCGTCTCAAAACCAACTTAGGGCGCGAGATTGAAGCTACCGCCAACCACCCCTTCTATGCCTTTAATGGTTGGCGTACACTTGGCGAGTTGAAAGTGGGAGACAAAATTGCCGTACCCCGACGCATTCCATTCGAGGGAAGCAAGACATGGCATGATTATCAGGTCATTGTACTAGGACACTTGCTTGCAGAAGGCAACTTATGCCATCCGCACGGCGTTTATTACTACACCTATGATCACGAACAGTGGTGCGATTATGTTGCCAATCTTGAGCAGTTCGACAATGTAGCCGCCAGCACACATTTTAGACGCGGCAAGAGTCACGATACCTATAGCCGTAAAATTGATCCTTCCAAGCCGAATGGGGTCGTAGTCTGGATCGAAAAGCTAGGATTGCGCGGGGCGAATTCCTATACCAAGTTCATTCCTGATGAGGTATTCGAACTCAACAATCGCCAGATCGGACTGCTAATCGCGCGGATGTGGGAAGGCGATGGCAATATCAACGCCATAGATCACTTTGTATATTACGCTTCCTCGTCTAAGCGCATGATGCACCAGTTACAACATCTATTGCTGCGTTTAGACATCATTTCGCGTATTCGCCGTGTTGAGTTCAAATATCGAGGCACTAAGAAAACAGGCTACCAACTGCACATCACTGGTCGCGGCAATCTTCAGCAGTTCAAAGAGAGAATTGCTTGTCACTTTGTAAGTGCAGGACGCCGAGAGCAAGTTCAAGAACTTCTGAATATATCTGGTGAAGTTTCTGGAACCAAAGATATAGTTCCAGCACAAATACATAGTATTGTTCATCGGTTGAAGGCAGAACGCGATGTAACGTGGGAAACCGTTAGCACCGTAGCTGGAGTTGCTGAACGTGTACTTTATCAAACCAAATCAGTATACAAAGCAGGCTATGTACATGACACCGTACAAAAACTGGCTAATTACTTCGATTCACCTGAACTGCGTCGTTATGCAGATAATGACATTTACTGGGACTCTATCGTTTCCATTGAATACATCGGTGAGCAGCCGACCTACGATCTAACCATTCCCGAAACCCATAATTTCGTCGCCAACGACATCATCGTACACAACTCACACGCCGCAGACTACGCCGTACTCACCTGTCAGACCGCCTATCTCAAGGCGCACTATCCCGAAGAATACTATACGGCGCTGCTCTCGGTGCAGCGCGACAATATTGCGGATGTGGCGCTGTTCACAGCCGACTGCCGCAAATACGGCATCCCCGTACTGCCGCCTGATGTCAATTACAGTGATGTCGATTTCACCATCGAAGTTTCCGAGAAAGATGGCAGGCGCGGCATTCGTTATGGCTTGAGTGCTATCAAGAACGCGGGCGAAAAGGCAATTACGGAAGTCATTCGAGCGCGCGAGGAGGACGGCAAATTCGCTAACCTCTCCGACTTTGCCCGCCGCGCCGATCTCCGTGTGCTGGGCAAGAAGGCGCTGGAGTCGCTGGTCAAAGTTGGTGCCTTCGACTCAATGGCGGATCGGGACGACATGCTGGCATCTTTAGATCGCATCGTCAGCTACAGCGCCGATCAGCACCGTGCCAGAGAAGTCGGTCAGTTCAGCCTGTTCGGAGATGGTCAGATGAGTGACGATGCGGGCTTGACGCTGACCAAAGCGCTTTCGCAAAGCGATTCCCGCGAACGGATGCGCTGGGAAAAAGACTTGATCGGTCTGTCTGTCTCACAGCATCCGATGGAAGAACTAATCCCGCAGCTAGAAAAGCTGCCCAATTACATGTTCGTTTACCAGCTACGCAGCAGCGATGACGACGAGACCACCACAGGCACAGTCAACGGCAAGCAGATCACCATTGCCGGATTGGTCATTGGTGTGCGCACCTTAACCACCAAGAAAAACGATGAAATGGCGGTGGTCACCATCGAAGATAACACCGGACAAATCGACTGCGTGTTATTCCCGCGCACATGGCGCAATCACAGCGCACTCGTCAAACCTGATGTGCTGCTGATCGTCTACGGCAAAGCGGATCTCTCTCGCGGCGACCCGCAGATTCTGGTGGATCGCGTCACCGATCAGTTCGACTACGTGACCGCCAGCGATGCCGATCTACCACCGACTCGCACTTACAACTCAGCGCCGCCACCTCCAGACTCAATGTGGGACGCACAGCCGCCGGAACCTGAACTATTCACCGATCCGCCTTCACCCGAGCAATACGGCATTGTGGTGCAGAGCAATGGCAATGGGCATAGCAACGGAAACGGTCATAATGGCGGTGGCAGTGGCAATGGCAATGGTAATGGGAAGGGCAATGACAACGCCACCAACAGCATTACCAATAACTATCATCCGCTGCCGCCGGACTTTGCCGATCCATTCCTTGATGATGATGATCCAACGCAAGGACCAACTATTAAGCTGATTACCATCGTCTTTCAGCGCACCGAAAACACCGAAAAAGATCGCCGTCGAATAGATCATATCATTCGCAAATTGACCGAATTTCCCGGCGAAGATCGCTTCCAGTTCCGCATCGTCGGTCCCGATAAAATCCTGACGTGGCAGCCCGACTACACCACCAACTACGGTGCGGAGGTAGAACAGGTGCTGCGAAATATGGTTGGCGAAGATCAATTCAGCGTCGGAGATTTCGTAGAGTCGCAAGGATAATTGCATGGGCTGCGCTGCAGCGCTCCCATCGAGCTATGTTCGAGGAATATGAGCTACCCGACTCGGCAGTATTTCACGGTTTCGAGCCGGATACTTTCGCGTTCCTTAGCGAACTAGCCGCTAACAATACGCTCGACTGGATGAACGCCAACGAGGAGCGTTATCATCGTGTTTTGCGCGAACCGCTGCGGATGTTGTTCAAGTCGCTAGCGCCCGTAGCGCTGCGTTTGAATCATGGTTTCGAGACCGAACCGAAATTTGGGCGTGTCCTGTCCTCGATCCGCCGTCGCTGGCTGGATAATGATCAGACTTACTACGACTATCTCTGGGGTGCGTTCTACCGCGCTAGCCGCAGCCGTCACACGGACGCGCAGTTGTTTGTCAGCGTCCATAGCGAAGGCATACGCATCGGTGCGGCGATCCCTGAAGGTGCGGCGGATTTACTGGAGGCATTCAAGACTCGGCGTTTAGAGCACGCTGACTCCTATCAATCAATCATCGAACCGCTGGAACAAGCGGGCTGGCAGATCATCGAATTCGATGAATATCTGCACATCCAGCGCGAATATCACGCCGACGACGAGATCGTCTACCGTCCCGAACTCGCGGACGAGATCAGCCGCCACTTTGAGCGTCTTTATCCGCTCTACCGCTTCCTAATTGGTGAGGATACTGCACCGCTGCCACCCGCGCGCCAACCTGATACATTGCAGCAAGTCGCAGCGGATACCCTACTCACCCTTAATGCCGTTTCTCAGATGGTCGAACTGCTGCGCGATAAGGGGCAGATAGTTCTCTACGGACCGCCCGGCACAGGCAAGACCTTCATCGCGCGGCGGTTGGCGCAGCACATCGCAGGCGCATCCGGCGACATCCGCACTGTGCAGTTCCACCCCTCATACGCCTACGAGGAATTCATCGAAGGTATCCGCCCACAAAGCGACGGCGGGCAGATTAGTTATCCCGTGCAAGCGGGCGTGTTCAAACGGTTGTGTGAAGACGCGAGTCAGCAGCCGCAGCGCCAATTTATCCTGATCATTGATGAGATCAATCGAGGCAACTTGCCGCGCATCTTCGGAGAACTGCTCTATCTGCTGGAGTACCGCGACTCCAGCGAGGCGGTGACCTTACCCTACTCCAAAACCCAGTTTTCCATCCCGCGCAATGTCTACCTGATCGGCACCATGAACGCGGCGGATCGTACGCTCACGGCGCTGGATCAAGCGGTGCGGCGGCGTTTTCACTTCATCCCGCTGAAACCCGATCCTGAAATCTTGCGTCGCTGGTTGCGACAACAGGGCAACGAGCGCATGGCGTGGGCAGCCGATCTGCTGGCAACGCTCAATCAACGCCTTGAAGAAGACGGTTTTGACTGGCACAGACACTTCGGACATACCGTGTTCATGGTGCGCAGCTTAGATGAACGGCGCTTGCGTCTGATCTGGGAACACTCCATCCTGCCTGCGTTGGAGGACTATTTCTATAACCGCGAAGATTGGCAGTCGCGCTATGATTTCGCCGCGCTGCGAGGACAGATCAGCCATGTCTGAAGCACCCGTCGATTCAGTAATTACCCTGACCGAGTTCAAGTCCGCGCAGGTGCAGCTTAGCCAACGCGAAGTCGCGCATCTGGCTACTTTCGCAGGTCGAGCACAGCTCACCCTCCAACCAACGACTACACCCGACAACTATCTCATCAAACCCGCGCAGTTCGTCGGCTTGATTCCGCTGCCCGGTGGGCGTACACTGCATATCCACCCGAAAGTGCCGCTTGCCTCCGTGTTGGCGATGCTCAACTACGCGGCTGATCTCGCCATGGTCTTGCCTGACTCCTCCCCGCAGCAAACTTTCGATCAGTTGATCCAACTGCTGATCGAAGTATTCCTGTCAGCCACTGAACGCATCATTGCAGGCGGATTGTTGCGCAGTATCGAAACACGGCACAGCGATGATCTGACCATTCGCGGACGCTTGAACCTATCGGAAACACTGCGCCGTCCTACTTCGCTGCGCCTCGTCAGCGAATCATCTGATGTCACGGTGGACATCCGTGAGAATCGTCTGCTGAAACTGGCATGTCATTTGCTGCTCAGACATCAGCAGCATTACCGCCGCGCACGACGACTACTAGATCAGCTTTTGCCCGTAACTCTGGATCATCATGCCAACGAACTCCCCATTACGCTGACATCTCGTAATGCGCATTATCGAGAAGCGCTGGAACTCGCTGCCCTTCTGATCGAGGGTTGCTATTTGGGTGGTTTACCCGGCAAACAATCCTTCGTCGGCTTTCTGGTCGATATGAACCGCCTTTTCGAGCGTTATGTGATCGCGCTGCTGCGACACTTACCAGATGCTACCGTGAGCGTTCAAGCCACGCTCTCGCTCGATGCTGAAGGGCAGATCAAAGTGCGTCCCGATGCCATCCTGACTACCAGCAGCGGTCAGCGCCTTCCCGTAGATGCTAAGTACAAAACCGAGAGCGTCAACAACGACATTTATCAGGCATTGGCATACTGCCGTGCCCTCAACTGTGCTCAGGCGTGGCTGATCTATCCGCGCAGCGATCCACATGATCCCGCACACACCCGCTATCGACTGCCGCAAACCGACAATCACGACGAAACTGTGATCCATGTGTTAGCATTGGATTTAGTGTCGAGTGTTACTATCCTTGAATCATCTCCGTTGTTCTTGAGCGTACTACTAAAAACCTGATCACATAAAAGATCGGGCAGCGAACCGAAGGGGAGTCAGCGATGGGCGATGCATTAGGTGGACATCTTGGGCATGTTCTGATCGTCGATGATAACGAGGCAAACCGCGAGGTGCTCTCCCGTCGGCTGGAACGTCACGGTTATTCTTTCGCCGCCGCCGAGGATGGCATTCAGGCGATGGAAATGATGCGCTCTCAGCCATTCGATATCATCATGTTGGATATTATGATGCCGCGTATGAACGGCTATCAGGTTCTAGAGGCGATGAAAGCCGATCCTGCCCTCGCCGACCTGCCCGTGATTGTGGTCTCGGCAGTCAGCGAATTGGAGAGCATCGTCCGCTGCGTCGAACTCGGCGCGGAAGATTACCTCTTTAAGCCCTTCAATCCAGTACTGCTCAAGGCACGGCTGACAGCGATCTTGGAAAAGAATCGTCGTTTGGCGGCGCTGAAGGATAGTACAAAGCGGGCGAAAGTAGCCGTCCAATCATCCCTTAACACGATCAAAGACGCGGCGGCGGCGCTGCTCACGCACACCTCCGATCCACTCACCGCTGATCAGCGCGAACTGATCCAGCATATCGAGCAAACGGCGCAGAACCTGTCTGCCCAATTACCGACCATGATCCCTTAATTCATCGCTTATTGTGAATTGATCAAGCGCGGATTCAGATTGCGTCTATAATTGGCATAATCTACAGGACGCATGTGATTGAGCCTGTGCCACAGGGGGTCATGGAGTCGCGCCGAGCATGAGTGGAACCGAGGCGAATTGGACGATAGAACTTCGCTTTGAATCGAGCGAAGTGGTGCTGAAGCTTAACCTGTTTGACGAGTTGCTCGTCGGGCGCACCGAGAAACATGACAGCGCCATGCAAGGATTCGATCTTGCCTCGTTGAATGGCGAGGAACTGGGCGTTTCGCGTCGTCATGCCTTGCTGCGCGATGAGGGAGACTACATCTCGGTCACCGATCTCAACAGCAGTAACGGCACCTTCGTCAATGGCGTGCGTATCCCCTCCAATAGTTCGCAGCGCCTCAACGATGGAGACCGCATCCATTTCGGGCATCTGATCAGCACGATTTCGATTGTCGATACCATCGGGCGTACTTCCATCCGCGCTAGCAAAGTTGACTTCAACCTCCGCAACGCCCCTAAGATCGGGCACGGACAGCGTATTTTGCTGATCGAGGATGATCCCCGCACTACCGAGTTGTACCAGCTTTCGCTCAAGCGGGCGGGCTATAACATCCTACCAGCGCGTGAAGTGGTCGCAGCCATCCGTCTGATGAACGCTCAAGCGCCAGAGGTCGTTTTGTTGGATTTGCTGCTGCCCTCCTTACACGGATTGGAGTTCACCCGCTACGTCCGTCGCGATACCAAGTACCCTACGCTGCCGATCATTATTCTGAGTGCGCTCTCCGATCCGGCATCGGTGCAGCAGGCGATGGATGCGGGCGCGGATGTTTACGTCAGCAAGCCACCCAACTTCAAGGAACTGATCCGGCTGATCGGCGCGTTCGTGCAGAAACACGAGGCTGAACGTGCGTCAGGGCAGGGTACGCGCAAGCTGGAGAATCCGGCGCAAGTGCTGGAAAATGTCCGCGCGAAGGTGACTGCTCCTACCGCCAACACCATTGTCATGTTCATGGAAGGCGATAACGATCCGCTCAGTGTCGTGGTCAGTTCGCAGATTATCTTGGGACGCGGCGGCGGCATGACCAACAAAGTGATCGACCTCGATCCTTATGGCGCTTACGATAAGGGTGTCTCTCGAATGCACGCTGCGATCCGTCATATTGGTGATGGTAAGTTCACTTTGGAGGATATGGGCAGCAGCAACGGCACCTATATCAATGTGCGCCAGCTCAACAAAAACGAGATCGTGCCGCTGGAACATGGCGATGAGGTGCGCCTCGGCGAGTTCCGCTTGATAGTCTATATGCTCAATTCGCAGGAGTTACGCGGGACGAGCACCAAAACCGACTCCTGAGTCGCAGATTGTTGCTCATCTACCGCGCATTTCCTACAATAGGGCGCTTATGACTAACCGACAGCCAACCACTCCACCTGAACGTCAGGCATTTCGCACTTTCTTCTGGCAGCGACCGCAAACGCAGACTGCCTTGTTAGTTAGCATGATCATCGTTGTCGCCTTGATCATCGGTGCATTGTATCTGGCACAAGCAACGGTAACGGCGACAACAGGTAGTCAACTGCTCGCTCTGCGCGACGAACGCGATAGACTTGCGCGCCTGAATCAGGATATGGAGGCGCAGATTGCCTACAAACGCAATCTCGCGGTGATGACAGGACGTGCCAAATCCCTCGGCTTCGTTCCTGCAGATAGCGATGAGATTCAATATTTGGTAGTCGATGGCTACACCATTATACGTGCCACACCGACGCCAATTGCCACCCCGCAGCCGGAATATACTTATACCGAGACGTTCGACGGTTGGGTGCGCGACCAATGGAATCGGCTGGTACAGCAGTTCGAAGCGTGGGCAGGCAACAACCAGCCTACGCCAATGCCCGGTCAGTAGTGATTTATCGTAAGTTAGCCGCTTAATGTGAAGTTCTAGTAGAGAGGGCTGGCGTAAATGCGGACATCATTCAATAGACGCTTATCAGTTATCACGCTAATCCTGATCATCGCAGGCGTAGGAATGCTCGGACGGGTTGCCTCTTTTCAGTGGCAATTCGATGTAGCCTCCTATCTGCGCACCGTCGCCAGTAACCGCTACAGCCAGATCGATGATCAATCTCCCGCACGCGGTCTGATCTATGATCGCAATATGGAAATTTTAGCGGCAAATACAACGGAATACGGAATTGGCGTTAGTCCCATCTACATCACCGATAAAGAAGCCGCTGCTGCCAAACTCGCCGATGCCATTGGCTTGGATCGCACCTTCGTCTATAACGCGGTCACTTCTACTGCTCCGTACGTACCGCTGACTACCGAACTCGTCTCCTCAGAAGTAGCGGCAAAAGTCGAGGCGCTTAATATCTTCGGTGTCAAGCTCGATCCGCATCCCAAGCGCGTCTACCCTGAAGGTAGTCTTGCCGCCCACGTCATCGGCTTTGTGGGTTGGGAAGGCGAAGATCGGCGCGGCTATGTTGGCGTGGAAGGCGACTACAACAGCGATCTCGCCGGACAAAAGCTGATCACTGAAGACAGCACCATCCCCTTCGAAGCGAATGCCAACACACTGCCGCCGCCCGGACGTGACATTGTTCTCACACTGGATCGGCGCATTCAGTACATCGCGGAAACCGAACTTCAGGATGCTATCGCGCGTTACGGTGCGGTTAGTGGGCAGGTTCTGATCATGGACCCGCGTACCGGCGAAATCTTAGCCATGGCGTCCTATCCCACCTTTGATCCCAATACCTATTTCTCCACTGACGCTAGCTTACTCAAGAATCCCGCCGTCAGTGACACCTACGAGCCGGGATCGGTCTTTAAGATCGTTACTGCTGCGCTGGCATTGCGTACTGGCAAGATCGATATCAACACATGGACGTACAACGATGTGCGCGTTTACCGCTATGGTGGCGCGGATATCATGAACTGGGATCGCGCAGGTCACGGTTCGCAAACCTTCCCCGATATTCTGGTGCGCTCGTGGAATGTTGGTACGACGACGCTTGCCGTTGAAGTCATGGGCGGTGAGTACTTCTACAAAGGGCTGAAGGATTTCGGTGTTGGCGCTGCTACAGGCATCGACATGGAAGGTGAAGCTCCCGGCACAGTCAAAGAACCGGGCATCGATCTCTACTGGAGCGACTCCGACCTTGCTACCAACAGCTTCGGTCAAGGCTTGACTGTCACGCCGCTGCAAATGCTCTGCTATGCCAATATTATGGCGAACGGTGGTCTGATGATGCAGCCGCACATCCGCCTCGCCACCATCGATGGTGGTCGCGTCATCCCCTCGGAACCTGTGCCGGTTCGCAGCCCGATCACACCGCAGATCGCTAGCACCATCCGCGACATCATGGTCGATGTGGTGGCACGTGGCGAAGGGGCGAGTGCCAAAGTACCGGGCTATACCGTAGCAGGCAAGACGGGTACGGCGCAGATTCCTTGCCCTGAATGCGGCGCTGCCGGAGGCTACGATCCCGACTTACACAATGCTACGTTTGTCGGCTTCTTACCCGCTGATGAACCGCGCGTCAGTATTCTGATCAAGCTGGATAAAGTCACTGGCTTCGCTAGCGAATCCGCAGCTCCAGCCTTCGCGCAGCTTGCCAGCCGTCTGGTAGTGGTGATGAACATCCCCACCGATGCCGAGCGCCAGAACCTGAAACAGCAGGGTGGTCAGACCGATCAAATCGCGCTGCGTTAAGAGAAAGTGCTGAGTTTCTAACAGTTAAGCTATGACTAATTCTGTCCCTGTTGCCCTGACCTTAGGCAGTGTCGCGTTTCTACTGGCGCTGATCTGGGGTGGTCCCTTTGTCGAAGTGCTGCGCCGCTTGCGCGTTGGTCAGCAGTTGCGTGCTGACGGTCCAGCGTGGCATGAAGCCAAAGCAGGGACGCCGACCATGGGCGGCTTACTGATCGTCATCCCCGCCATTTTGATCACTTTGATGGCTAACTTCGTCAATCTGATCCGCCCTAACCAAGGCGGCACAGGCGTCAGTATCTTGGTGCCGTTGTTCGTGCTGGTTAGCTTTGGCATTGTCGGCGCGGCGGATGATATCGTGAAACTGCGCACCAAAGGCGAGGGCATTTCGGCGCGGGCGAAGCTGCTGGCGCAAATCGTCTTGGCTGCCGTCACCGCCAGCGTAATCTCATTGGCGCGTGGCAGCGGCTTTCAGTATTCCAACGAAGTGTTCGTACCTATCCTCGCCTTCAATCTTCCGCTCTCTCCGATCCTCTACATTGCGGCGATGACCTTCGTGATCGTCGCCATGTCCAACGCCGTCAATCTGACCGATGGTCTGGACGGGTTGGCGGGTACGGTCACGGCGGCGGGCTTCATCGCTTACGGCTTGATCGCCCTGTTACAAGGGCAGATCTTTCTGGTGCAGTTCTGCTTCATTATGGTTGGTGCGTGCTTCGCCTTCCTATGGTATAACGCCGTGCCGGCGCAGATGATCATGGGAGATACCGGGGCATTAGCACTCGGTGCGGCGCTGGCGACGGTTGCCTTCATGACCGGACAATGGCTGCTGCTGCCTCTGATCGCCATCGTACCAGTGGCGGAGACGATCAGCGTGATCCTGCAAATCATTTATGCCCGCTGGACGGGCGGTGAGCGTCTATTCCGCCGCGCGCCGATCCATTATCACTTCCAACTGACGGGTTGGAGCGAGACTCAAGTCGTGCAGCGATTCTTCCTGATCGCCATCCTCGCCGCCATGATTGGCGTTGCCCTCGCCCTTGTGCGTTAAGCTAAGTGCAGGTTATTATTCATTTTCTAACGGTTTTAGAGTCATCGTGCTGCTTAAACGCACAAATAAGTGCCTATCTCAAAATTCGAGTGGAAAGACCGCGACTCCGCCGCATTCGACCTAATCCAGCTTGCAAAACAACAACCCACTACGGAAATTAGCATTCGTGCTCTCAACGCTCTGCAAGCTATCCGTTCTGATGAGATTGCTGACGAACTAGGCTCGGTTGCGCTAGATCCAACGAGAAAATTCTGGGAGCGTATCTACGCCCTTCGTGCCTATACCGAACTTTCGGGTGATAGATACACTCCTCAATTTCGCTTAATCCTCGAAGAAAACATTGAATCACAAGAGGATAGTTTTCCAACTAATGGGGAAATCCTCGGCAAGTTTGTTGAGATTTGCAGATTCGCCGAATTTCATCAAAGCAATAGGGCTTGGCTGCTTGCATTCATAGATCAAGTAAATCCTGCAATTGCTCATATGCTACTGCTTAGCAGCTTGGATTATTATTTTAATGACGAAATGCGGAGCATTCTATCTGATCGTTTACTCCGGCTGCTTGATAGGTATCCTCAGTTTATTGATGTTGTATCCATTTTGACAATTGCTAATTCACAAATAGAGGACGGCGAAATATGGCTCGACAAACATTTCCCTGAGGTCGTACAAGTTTGCTTAACCTCTGTTGAACACGAACTAATGTATTTGCATTGGGAACGCTTAAAACAACACCTGAGCGAGGTAAGTCCAGCCCTTGCTGATATATTTGCCCAAACAGAGCAGAAATCAGCGAAATTGCGTGAAGATTATCAAAAGCGAGCAACGCACTTTCATCAGGATGATGCTATGTGGCAGCACTGCAAAAAGCTGTATCTGAAAGCAAAAGTTGGAGATCAGACTGTCCTAGCTGAACTTTGCTTGCTGGCAACCAATGAACGAGAAGATATCCCCCTTCGTGCAACAGCGACTCATTTCTTAGGTAAATTACAGGAAAAAGAAGGTGTAATTGAAATACTCTGTTCGCTCATACAAGAAGCACAGGATGAGTGGAAAGCTGACGTTCCTGTGCGTTTTGAGGCGGGTGAGGCTCTATCCTATTCTGCGTCTCCAATAGCTTGGCAAGCCATTTTGAACACCTTATTGCAAAGACCACATAACGAGTTGTTTCTGACTGATTGGTTGAGCTATCTGACCGATCAATTGAGTGGAATTTATACGGTTTATTCGGGTTGTACTTACAGTAATCGACGTTGGATTAATCTTGATTGGGATCAGCGATTGTTTAACACCTAAAATTAAAAGTCCAGTAATTAGGAAAAAGGTCAGTGTTCAGCCGACTTGCACTCTTTCTCCGCGAACGCCACCACTGCTTGCTTCCAATCGCGCAAACTGATCCCCATCTGCGCGCCGACAAAATTGCGCAGCGCCGAATAAGTGGGCGGTTTCGATGGTCGCTGCCATTGTGCCTTGACGATCCGCGTGATCGGCGTGTCCGTGTACCCAAAGCTATCCAGTACGTAGCGGGCAAAGTCATAACGCGACACCGCGCCGTCATTAGCAAAGTGATACGTACCATACCGCTTGGTAGCGATCAACTTGATTGACGCTTCTACCAGATCGTCCGCATACGTCGGACAGGCAACCTCATCCACCACCACCGAGATCGCGCGTCCGGCAGCGGCGGCAGCGAGGATTTTCTGCACGAAGTTATTGCCGCCGTGTGCGAATACCCACGATGTCCGCACGATGTAATGCGCGGTCAGTGCCTCCCGTACCATTTGTTCGCCCACCCACTTGCTGTAGGCGTAAGCATTGATCGGGTTGCAAACGTCATACTCAAGGAAGGCGCGGTTACTCTCTCCGCTGAACACCTCGTTTGTACTGATGTGCAGCATCGCTGCGCCGATCTCCGCACAGCCAAGCGCTACGTTTTGTGCTCCGTAAGCATTTACCCGCAGCGCCTGATCTGGTTCTTGCGCGCATTGATCCACAGCCGTCATCGCCGCGCTGTGGATCACCACCTCTGGCTGCTGCTGCGCGATCTGGCGGCGCACTTGCTCGAAATCCGTGATGTCCAGATCCGCTTGCGTCAAGGCGCTGATCGTATGTCCGCCAAGCTCGGTTATTTGCCGCTGCAATTCACGTCCAACGTTGCCACCCGCACCCGTGATCAAAATCCGCATAGAAAATATCCACCTTGTCCGTAATGATGCTGCGAATTATAGTCTGCCTAATACAGATTCAGGAGTCGTCATGGTAGATCGGGTCAATGTCTTGGGCATCGGCGTCAGTGCGATCAGTCTGTCGCAAGCCGTCGATCACCTTGCTGCGTGGATCGCAGACTCAGCTCGGCAGGCACATTACGTCTGCTGTGCGGATGCCCACAGCATCATGGAAGGCTACCGCGATCCCGATCTTCGCCGCGTCTACAACCATGCCGATCTGCTGACGCCCGACGGAATACCATTGGTCTGGCTCTGCCACGCTGCTGGCTACGATCAGGTTACGCGCGTCTACGGTCCTGATCTCTTGTTGGCAGCTTGTCAGCATGGCTTGTCGCTCGGTTGGCGGCATTACTTCTACGGCGGCAGCCAAGAGACCTTAGATCACCTTACCACCAACCTGCTCACCCGCTTTCCCGATCTTCAGATCGTCGGAACAGACTCGCCTCCATTCCGTGCCTTAACTCCTGTCGAGGACGATGCAGCGATCCAGCGCATCAACGCCAGCCGCGCGGATGTTATTTGGGTAGGACTAGGCGCTCCCAAGCAAGATCGCTGGATGGCGGATCACGCAGTTCGTTTAGCCGCTCCTGTCCTGATCGGCGTTGGCGCAGCCTTCGACTTCCACGCGGGATCCAAACCGCAAGCGCCGCTGTGGATGCAAAAGCGCGGCTTGGAATGGCTTTTTCGTCTGCTCACCGAACCACGTCGTTTGTGGCGTCGCTATGCCATCACCATTCCTTCCTTCATCTTACTTACCATGCTCCAGCGTCTTGGCTGGCGACACTTTGATCTAGCTAACTAAGCACCCGCAGCTCGTCCAGAATCTTTCGTTGCTTCTCCCACCACTCCTCATTTAACCAGCTTGCGCCGATCTTGCCATCGCGTATCTTCCGCAGATCAATCGCCATCCACCACAGATGCCGCACCAGTACGAAGCTCGATAGCGACTGTAGCATTTCCGCCGTCAGCGCGTGATCCGCTGCATAGCCATCCAGAAAAGCATCCCACGCGCTCCTCGCCCGATCTGCTCGCAAACCGCCAAACCATTCGGGGCGCGAGATCGACCAGCGAAACGTCGCCAGATCATAAGCACGCCAGCCGTAGCCCATGCAGTCGAAGTCCAGTAGCGTCAGCGCCTCATTATCGACCAGTAGATTTGATTTATGGGCATCGCCGTGACATAACCCGAACGCTGGCGCAGCGGTATCCAGCGCCTCGATCTCTCTGGCAATCGAAGCTGACAATTCTGCAAGATATTGCTGGATTACGGGCATCTCTACACAATATCCAGTCAATACTCCTAGCGGTTCGTCCAGCAAGTACTCCCGATCATGGATCGGCAAGCGCAAATCCACCGCCAATGCGTTAGCGCTGCGATGAAAAGTCGCCAGCGCAGCACCAAATGCCTGAGCTTCCGCGTCCGTGATCGATCCGCCGGGTACATCACCTTTAATGAACTCTGTCAGCATTGCGTAACGGGTTCCCTCTGGCACACTGATCCGCAGGATCACCTTGCCATCTCGCAAGCGCACCACCCGCGGCAGGCGGATGCCTGTTGTCGCCAACTGCTCCAGCACCTCGATTTGGGCGGCAAGGGCGTCAACCGCAGTATTGCCGTGTACATAAATACGCAGCATGAATTTCCCGGCGTCGGTACTGACGAGGTACAAATCATTGCCACCGGATTGCGCTGACTGCCAGTATCGCAGCGTGACGGGGCGTGGCAATCCGTAGCCTGCGCTGACGACTTCCTGCAGCGCTGCCAGAGAAAGTGTAGAGTGGACAATAGGAAACATCGCACCAGTGTAGCCCTATTCCTTCACCCTCCGCTAATCTGCTGGGGTTCGTGCGCTTGCTTAATTTCGTTATAATGATCGCACATGAGACAGATGTTTTATTGTTAGTATAGTTTCTGCTCTCACCACCATCCGGCGTTGGCGTTTTAGCGTGGGCTAGTTGAGTTATGAGATTTGCCACCCCGATTGCGCTGCTGTTGCTGCTGCTGCTTCCCTTCGTGATTGCGTTGGGTTATCCCCGTGTGGCTTATCGCCGTCGCCGCGATCTGACCAGCCTGATCCTGCGTATCGTAATCATCTTGCTGCTGGTCTTCGGGTTAGCTGGCTTACAAACGGTTCGCGCGGCGGACAAACTTTCCGTAGTCTTTCTGGTCGATGCCTCAGATAGCATCGACAGCGAAATGCGCGCACAGGCTGATGCCTACATCCGCGATGCCATGAGCAGTATGACACCGGAAGATCGTGCTGGAATCGTAGTCTTCGGCAAAAATGCGCTGGTTGAGCGTCCGATTTCCTCCGTCAAAGACGCCGGAGTCTTGACCTCCGTTCCCGTGCGCTTGGATACCGATATTGCGGAAGCGCTCCGTCTTGGCATGGCGATGTTCCCTGCTGATACCGCGCGGCGCATCGTGCTCCTGAGTGATGGCGCAGAGACGACAGGCAACGCCGCCGAAGCCGCCAAGCTCGCGGCTGCGATGGGTGTGCAGATCGATGTAGTGCCTTTGCAGCGCGGCGCTGGTCCCGAAGTGATTGTCAGTTCGGTCAATGCGCCGGGCACGGTCAACGAAGGCGAGATTTTCGATGTAGACATCACTATCGAAAGCCAAGTTGCCACCTCCGCCACGATCACTATTCTCTCCGGTGGCTCGGTGGTCTACACCGATGTAATCTCCTTGAAGGCGGGGCAAAACACCTTCACCATACCGCTGCGTGCGCCCAAACAGGGATTCAATGATTTACAGGTGCGAGTCGATCCTGCGACAGCGGGCGCGGATACCTTTTACCAGAATAACAGCCTAGCCACTTTCACCGAGGTCACTGGTCCGCCGCGTGTCCTCATGGTCACCGAAAACCCGGATGAGATTGCCGCGCTGCTGCCTGTGCTGCAAAACACGGGCATTCAAGTGGATGTGATGGCTCCTAACGATCTGCCCATCGGCATCGCACCGTTAGCGGCGTACAAAGCGGTGGTCTTGGCGAATGTTTCCGCCACCAATCTAACCGATTCGCGGATGCGCGCTTTGCAGACCTACGTGCGCGATCTCGGTGGCGGTCTGATCGTCATCGGCGGACCGAACAGCTACGGCGTCGGTGGTTACTATCAAACCCCGCTGGAAGAAGTACTGCCCGTCGATATGCAGATCAAGGATCAGAAGCGCATCCCCAGCCTGACCATGATCTACGTGATTGACCGCAGCGGCAGCATGGAAGTTATTGGTTCAAGCGGCGTCACCAACCTCGAACTATCGAAAGAGGCAGCCCGTCGTTCGGTGAATTTCTTGTTCGAGCGCGATCAAGCGGGCGTACTCTCCTTCGATAGCAATCCTGAATGGATCGTACCGATTCAGCCAGTCTCGAACCGCGCTTCCGTGATCAGCCAGATTGGTAGGTTGCGTCCCGGCGGCGGTACGGATATTTTCGCCGCGATTCGTGAGATCGCCCGCACTGCGCCTAGCATCCAGACCACCCTCAAACATGTGATTATGCTCACCGATGGTGGCGCGGACCCTTACGGCATAATTGAGACTGTAAGATCGCTGCACGATCAATATGGCGTCACTGTGACCAGTATCGGCGTCGGCGCGGATGTTCCCGCCTTCATGAAAGATATTGCTACTTACGGCGGCGGCACCTATTACAACCTCCGCGATCTAGCGACGATCCCGCAAATTTTCGCCGCCGAGACGGTGTTGGCAACGCGCTCCTACATTGAGGAAAAAGAGTTCGTCCCTAATTTGACCGCCAACAGTCAGATCATGAAAGGGATCACGGCGCTGCCGTCGCTGCTTGGTTACGTCGCTACCACGCCTAAAGATACGGCTACGGTGGTACTGACCGCGCCCGGCTTCAACGATCCTATTCTGGCGACATGGCAGTACGGTCTGGGGCGTGCGGTTGCCTTCACCTCCGACGCAACAGCGCGTTGGGGGCGCAACTGGACCTCGTGGGAAAACTTCCAGCGCTTCTGGAGTCAGGTGATCCGTTCCACCATCGTCGAAGGCTTGAACAACGCGTTAGAGACTCACATTGAGGAGCGCAACGGCAAAACCTATCTGGTAGTGGAAGCACGCAAGGATACGGGCGAATATATCAATGGCATGACGCTGGATGCCTCGGTGGTCGATCCACGTCTGAACGCATCGGGTGTCGAGCTGAAACAGGTCGCCCCCGGACGCTACGAAGCGGAGATCGAACCGCAGACTGAAGGCGCCTATTTCATCCGCGTGGCAGGCAGTAGTGGCGGCGAAACCAGCGGCGCGGCACAAACGACAGGGTGGGTGCTCAGTTATTCGCCGGAGTATCGCCTCCGCGACGTGAACACTGATCTGCTTAACGAGGTCACCGAACTAACGGGCGGGCGGATCGTGACGGGTAAACCGGAACTCGCCTTCGTCCACGATCTCCATGCTGAGCAAGCCTCGCTGTCTTTATGGCCCTTCCTACTCTTAGCGGCAGTGCTGCTTTTACCAATTGATATTGGTGTGCGGCGCGTCGTAGTCACACAGTCGGATATTCAAAAATTCACGGCATGGGCGCGTCAGAAACTGAAAATCAAACCGCGTGAGAATGTGGCGGAAGTAGTCTCCGAGCGCATTACGGTGCTGCAAGGGGCGAAGAAACGCGCTACACAGGCGATGCCTGCGCCTAACCTACCCGCTGACGAGCAGGCAGCGGTCAATGCGCCACTTGGAGCAGCCAGAACATCTAGAGTGCCAACCGCGCCGATCTCGCGCGTCGAGCCGACAACTTCAGCCGCGCCACCGCCGCCTGTCTACAACCCGCCACCTAAACCAGCGGGGACGGACTCAGGTGATGGTGATGATGGCAGCGGATCGTTAGCGGCGCGCCTGAAAGCAAAAAAGAAGCGCGAGTAGGCATCTACTGCCGCGCCGTAATCAAGATGAAAAATAGGAATGGCAGCTCAAGTGCTGCCATTCCTATTTTATTGTTGTGCCTAACCAACTAGGCGTGACCATGACGATTCCGCAGCGTGAACAACAGCAGCACACCGATGGCGATGGCAAGCAGCGGAGCGCCGATGTTGATCCATTCGAGCAGCTTCAAGGCTTCTCCACCGATGGTCAGCAGCGCACCTAAGAAGCCGATGATCACCGCCGGCACGATGGGCCACCATACCTTCCGCTCGCCAAAGAACGGTGACAAAAGCGTGATGCCGATGAATCCTAGCGCCAGCGCCAGTAGCAGCACACCGCCACCCAATTGCGGATAGGTCTGTGTCAGAGCAATACCCAACCCCAGTCCGAGCAAGATCGAGCCGGGAATCGATAGGGCGAATCGCTGGGTATAGATCGCCCAGACGAGGAATACAATCCCTACCATCGGCAGCAGTAAGATGCCGATCAGCGTACTTATGGACGTATTCACCGTCAGTCGCCCCAACAACATCATGAGTCCCGCGCCCACGAGCAGCAAACCGAGGAAGAACCGATCCGCTTGCTGATCCCGTTCTACTTCCTGAAGATCGTTAGTCATAGACTTTGCCTCCTGTCGCACTTGTACTCAGCTTTGAGAGAAGATGTCACTGCCCGCCAGAAAGGCATACACGTTCACCGCAGCAGCCAGACTCGTGCATCCTGTTAGCTGTCCATGCTCCTTGCGAAGAGTGATGAAGTGGTGCGATGAAATGAGAGACGACTAACTGTGCTGGACTGTGGATGCAGCGATCAAGCTGGTTCCACCAATTGGCGACCGCGCCACCAGTTGCCGAGTACAGTCACCATGTTCTTATCGTAATTGTTCTGTAGCAGCATGGCGCTGATGACGACCAACAATACATTGATCACACCCCACGCGCCCATCGGGATCAGGAAGATCTGGAACACTAGGCTGAGCAGCAAACCGAGCTTAGCCGCGCGTCCGCTGCTGAAGATCAACACGCCGACGACCAGCTCAAATACCGCCGCCAGTGTTGCCCACAGCACGATGTTCTGAGGCACAATTCCGGCGAAAAACACTTGGTAGACTGGCAGGAAAGATCCTTCAGCTATCCCCGCGTAAGCCTGCGGGTTGCCGCTCAAAATGACAATGCTGTGCAGCACGACACCAATAGGGAGATACTTGGCACCTAGAAACAACCGATCTAGCTCCGGGAATCTGGAACTCCAAAACGAACCTATTTTTGTAGTTGTATTCGTGACCATGATTCACCTCCAGAAACCAATCGCTTTGGTCCCTACCCTAGTATCGGAGTCTTGGAAGTGACGTAACAGTGTAGTTCGTCAGCACTTGAGGATGATCTTGATCATTGTCCGCGTACCGTGAATCGGTTGATCCGGATCCACTCACCAACTGGCTCACCATTACGCATTACCATCAGCCGCTTGCCGCTGATTGGCTCGAACAGCCCGATGCGTAGCTCATACTCACCCGCTGGCGCGTTCGGATCGATCCGCATCTTCCATTCGTCTTTGATCACTTCGCCCGTTTGCCATAGCGTCGTGCGGTAAGCAATTGAAAACTGTGCGCCGGGGACGCCCTGCCAGATGCTGAATGCACCTTCCACTGGCTGCCCGCCCCACGCTTGGATCAGCCGCTGATTCTTCTCGTCCCACAGATGGATGAACACGCTGTAGTCAAGGTCTGCTGGCTTCAACGCTTGCCACCACAACGTCAGGTAAATATTCTCACCCGCCGAGTTTTCCAGCGTACTCAGGTCATAGCCTAGATAATGCGCGAAATCCCCGAACTCGGCATCGTCCGCACCGTTTGGCGTCGGCACGATGAAGCGATCAGCGTTGTGGACGGTGTACACCGAGAAACGAAAATTACCATCATCCGTTGTGTATACGCGGCGCATCACGTTTTCCCGCGTTAGCGATGCTAGAATCTGATTACCCTGATACAACCCCTGCTCAATGTACAAGCGCTGCCCCACCGAACTATCCACGAAGAAATCCACATCCGCGATCTGATCGAGGTGCAGCGGATAATCATCCACGAGCACTTGATCGTCGGGGAAGAAGTAAGGCAGTCGCAGTTCCCCCGGCGCAGCGATCTTCAACGTGCGCCCTGCTTGTGCCTTTTGATCGCGCAGGAAGAACACCAAGTCCATCAGCGCCGGATTTCCCCGCGCGATCTTGGCGTCATCGGTGTTCAACTCGCCCGCAAACGCTGGCTCAAGTGCGGTCATTCCACTGACCAGCCCCGGCAAGCTGATCGCCACGATCAGCAACGCAAGGATCAGTTTCCGCAGCACTTGAGGGTGCTGATCTAGTTGCGGCAGCGATTGCGGGAGCAGCGCAGCAGTGATCCCCGCTAGCAGCACGATCTGTAGCGGCACAACCGCGAAACTGAGCCGGAAGTGATACGAGTACGACCAGAACCATGTGATCCAGTAAGGCGCGATAAACACAACCAGCAGTGCCACTTCGATCTTCCGTCCCGCCGACCACGCCTTCCATAGCGGACTGAGCGCATAAATCAGTAGTCCCGCGCCAGCGATCAGTGGCGCTAGCTCGATCAAGCCTAGATGTGTCGGCAGGATCGCGGGTGGGATTTGCCCGATCAGCATTAGCCGGATCGCTTCCCCATCAGGCGAGCTGCCACCAAATGCCGATGGCAGTGCTCCGATCAACAGCAGCGCGACTCCCGCGATAGCTGCACCAGCCCGCTGACGCCTTGAGATCGCCAGCAGTGCCAACGCTGCCGCGATCAGCAGCAGCCAGCCCAACTCCTGACCGGATCGCTGTGCCGCGTTCTGCCAGTAGCCGAGCGGCAGTACAAGCGGAGGAAGACCGAGCAGCACATTACGCACGTACCATACACCGCCGGGGATCGCGCCCACCGCGAGGATCAGAAAGACGAATCGCGTCTGCCACGAACGCCAATCGTGCAGTGCGAGGATGACCAACAGCAAGCCTAAGCTCTCGATCAGTGCGCCAGCCGTCGGCTTCGTCCACAGCGCCGCGCCGAGCAGTAAGCCACTCAGTATGCCGTAGCGCCATTCTCGCCGTTGCCAGCCGATCAACAGAAACGCCGCACAGCCCGTAAACCATGCTGTCACCGGAATTTCTAGATCACCGAACTGGCTCCATGCACCATGATGCGGATACAGCGTCCACACCGCCGCCGCGATCAAGCCAACTCGCCGCCCGCCAAACGTACGTCCGAGCAAATAGGTAAACAGGATGCTGGCGAGGTCGAAGATCGGCACGACTGTGCGTGCTGCGTGTGGATCGATGCTGCCCCACATCAGTTGGGCATAGGTGTACGACAGCGGCACAAGCTGCGGATAGTAGCCAATCGTCGAGGGGATGTTGCCGCGCAGCATAAACAACTGTGCGTTGTAACCATAAACCCAGAACTCATCATACGTCGTGTATGGAAAATACGCCGTGTTCCAGATGCGGATCAACACCGCCGCCGCGATCAGAACGATCAACAGCTTCTCCACGAAACTTAGCGGTGTGCGCTCCTTAGTTATTCCCTCTGCTAGCTGCCGACGGTTGAACGCGATCAACGCACCAGCCGCCGCAAGGATACCCGTCACCATCAAGATCGCGCCGATGCTGAAGCTGAAAAACGTGCCGATCAGCAGCATCGCCAGCGTCGTGATCAGCACACCAAGCGCCAGCGTCGTCGCCAACACTAGTATGCGATCCCTCCAATCCTCTCGCGGCAGGATCGCCAGCGCCCACGGCAAGCCGACACCTATAAACATCCACGCCAGCGCAGGGATCAACGCGAATGTCGGCAGCAGCCAGCTAGGGATCAGTTGAGTAGTCATAACGTAGATTTAGTCAAGGTCAGAGGTAGCCATCAATTCGAGGAAACCACTCGCAGTCATGATTGGAATCGATTGATAACTGCTCAGATTCAGGAGATGACGATTGCCAGAAACGATAATGTCTGCTTTTCCGCCGAGTGCACAAGCAAGCACGGCATCATCTGGCGGATCGTTAAGGATCACAGGTTCGATCTCAGCAGGCTGTACGACTGTGGCTACGCTTTGATAGTTAACTATCAGTGAATCCGCAGTCTCGCCAACCGCCGTTAATCTCTCGGCATTCTTCTCCCGACTAATGACGCGGCGATACTCAGCAATCAGTGGCTCGCTGGTGATAAGTTCTATCTCTCCTTCCTGCGCTAAAAAAAGTATTTTGGCGGGAAGTCCTCCCCACAGCGATCCTGAGACAAGGATATTGGTATCAACTAGGATACGAATCATGAGTGCGGTGGCTCATTCCGTGCATCTTCCCGCGCTAATCGTATTTCTTCGTCAATTTCTTCTTGCGTTAATGGTGGCTCTAGATCGTGTAACTTCTGGATAGTGGTAAAGAATTGTTGAGCACGTTTGCGTCGCTCCAATTCCTTAGCGATTAGATCAGCCATTTGTGCCGAATCAAGTATGCCTGCGGACTTCGCTTGTTCAGCAAGTTCTTCCGGCAACTGTAAGTCCACTGTAACGGTTATCAAACTCATGGCTAATGTTCCCTAGTTGCTTCCATACCCATATTTTACCGCAAGTGACCTACTCAATTGTTACAATAAGAGTATGCTAGTCATCTTCGAGAATGTGCGTAACGCTGTCATCAGTCTGCTATCGAATAAGCTGCGTGCCTTGCTCACCATGCTTGGCATCAGCATCGGTGTCGCGGCGGTGATCGTGCTGGTTTCGCTCGGTCAGGCGGTGCAGGATTATATCGCGGCGCAATTTCTGGGCATCGGCGCGAATCTGGCGTTTGTCTACTCCTCAACCAACGCTCCGCAGACGAGTGGACCACCATCCGCCAACCGTACCTCGATCAATTTCTCCACATTGACCAACAACGATGTTGCCGCGCTGGCTGATCCCTTCAACGTGCCTGATGCCAAATATGTTGTGCCGCAGATCAGTTTCCGCCGCCTAACCGATTTCGAGCGGGCGCAGGCGCGTGCCCGCATTATCGCCAGTTCGGAACTCTATTTCACCATCCGTAACCGCACACTCGCCGTCGGACGTGCCTTCGATCAGGAAGAAGTCCGCACGCAAGCGCGGGTTGCCGTCATCGGGCAGACCACCATGACTCAACTGTTCCCCGATGGCACGCTGCCCGTAGGCGAGACGATCCGCATCGATGGCATCCCCTTCCGCGTGATCGGCGTGCTGAATAAATACGGCGGTGCGAGTTTTCAGGATGAGGATGACGCCGTGATCATTCCCATCACGACGGCACAATCGCGACTGCAAAATCTGCGTAATCTCAGTGGTGCGAAGGCAGTCTCGCAAATCTTGATGCAGGCGCAAGATGAAACTTCACTTGATGCGATGGTCGAACAGGCGACGGAAACACTGCGCCGCGTGCGCAACATCGACTTCCGCGATGCCGACGACTTCGAGATCATCACCCAGAAAGATTTGATCGAGAGCTTTGGGCAGATTACTAACTTGTTGACTATCTTCCTCGCCATCATCGCGGGGATCAGTTTGCTGGTCGGCGGTATCGGCATCATGAATATCATGCTGGTCACCGTCACCGAGCGCACCCGCGAGATCGGCTTGCGCAAAGCCGTGGGAGCACGCGCAGGTGATGTGCTGTTCCAGTTCCTGATCGAAGCAACGGTACTCTCACTCGTCGGTGGAGTAGCCGGCTTAACCGTAGCCGTCTTGGCGACAACCATCCTCAGCGCTGTGCTGCCCGAACTAGATGCGACGGTGCGGCTTGGCAGCGTCTTATTGGCGGTGGGCATTTCAGCGGGGATAGGCATATTCTTCGGTCTCTACCCTGCCAGTCGTGCCAGTTCGATGAATCCTATCGAAGCACTACGCTACGAATGACGCCGCTCACCTGATCGACGTGACGTTTGCCCTATTCCTGCGTATTAAGGATTGTGACTGCCCGCCACGTAGCGTATGATCTTAGGTAAGGAATGATGCTGGAATTTAGCTTTTGGAGCGAATGAATGTCCAATTACGATCCAGAAGATGACGATCTGGAAGCCGCTATGTCCGGCGATCAGGAAGGCGATGATTTCGCCAACTTCGATCCGCAGCGCTATATGCGCCGCCGAGGGCGTCCGGTAGTTAGTGATGGGCGCGACGAATATCAACTTGGCACCGAATCGCACCGCCGCAATATTGATGGTGACGATCTTGAGGACACCAGCATCCCGCGCAGCAACCGTGTTCGTTATCCAGCCCGCTTCGATTCTGGCGAGTTGGATCGCATTCGGCGTACGGGAAACTCCGGTAACTTTCTCGATGTCGCACTTGGTGTCATCGTTGGCGTAGGCGGCACTAGCGGTTGCGCCCGCCGTCTGCTGATCTTAGTTGCTGTCTTGTTGCTGCTAGTCATCGGCTTCATCTGCATTGGTGGCGTCGTACTACTGACAAGGCTGCTCTCCGGCGGCTAACCGATTACTGAGCACACGCCGACGCTTGTTATCGCTTTGCTGCGTGCAACGAGGATAACCACCGTCGCCAACCGAATCCCCTCTCTGTAAACGGAGAGGGGTGGCGCTTCAGCGCCGGGGTGAGGTAAACCAGCTTGTTATAGAATCGGGTTTGCTCCCGATCTGCTTTATTGTTAGGATACAAGATGCTTCGATGAGGATGCAGACAATGGACGAGCGCAATTCCAACGGCAATGGTGACAACAACAATTCAGAGTTGGGAGTGCTCCCGACGCCGTTATCTCAGTCCGCGCAAGATGTCAGCCGCCTAACGCCAACGCTGCGGGCGGTTAATGACAGTATGTTGGAAGGGCTGGGTCAGTTAGCCGACTATTTCGGCTACAACAAGGTCATGGGCAAGATGTACGGTGCACTGCTGCTCAGTCCCGCGCCTATGAGTCTCGATGATCTGATGGCGCACTTGGAAGTGTCCAAAGCAAGCGTCAGCATGAACATGCGGATGCTGGAGAACATGGGCATGGTGCGTGAGGCGTGGGTGCGCGGCGACCGCCGCAAATACTACGAAGCCGAGTCGGATCTATGGAAGATTCTGACTAACGTCTTGGGCAGCCGCGAACTGCGCGATGTCAATCAGGCGCTCAATGTACTGGAGAGCAACATCAATGACCTGCGCGAGAGTTCGCCCGGCATGTCCAACGATCAGCGGCGCTTGGCGGAGTTCTACATCCAGCGCATTGACGAGATGAAGGATTTCTTCCGTTTTGCTAAGCTGGTGCTGACCTCAATTTTGGAGCGCGACAAGAAGATCAATGTCAGTGATGTCAAACGTATTGACATTGAGTGACGCTGATACCATTTACTTCGCCTAGCCGACCTTGAGCAAGATGGGGATTGCTACTGGATCGACATGATGGCAGCCGTGGAATCCCTTGAAAATAGGCAGATCAAAGGTTACGAAGTCCTGCAAATGATCGGCATGGGCGGCTTCGGTGCTGTTTACCGTGCCATCCAACCGCTGCTAGGGCGCGAAGTTGCCATCAAGGTTATTCTCCCCGAATTCGCCAACAGTGACGAATTCATCCGCCGTTTCGATGCCGAGGCGCAGCTCGTCGCCCGTCTGGAACATCCCTACATTGTGCCGCTGTTCGACTACTGGCGTGAACCGGACAGCGCCTATCTGGTCATGCGCTATGTGCGCGGCGGCAGCTTGACGGCACACATTCAGCGGCACGGGGCGTGGACTCTAGACGCTACCATGCGCTTGCTCGAACAGATCGGTACCGCGCTGCACATTGCCCACCGCAATAAGGTCGTCCACCGCGACATCAAACCCGATAACATCCTGCTGGATGGCGACGGCAACGCTTATCTCACCGATTTCGGGATCGCCCGCGTGGCTGGCATGAACGAGTTTGTCGAAGATGGCATTACCGGATCGCTGGCATACATGGCTCCTGAGCAGTTGCTGGGCGAAGAAGTCAACACGCAAGCGGATATTTATTCACTGGCGTTGGTACTCTTTGAACTGCTGACGGGCGAAGCAGCCTATGACCCCTCCGATCCCGATCATCTGATCACGCGGCGCTTGTACAACGTTGCCCACAATCCGATTTCCTTCAATGTCGCTTTACCGGAGGCGATCAAGGCGGTGCTCTTTCGCGCCACCTTCACCGCTGTCTCGGATCGTTACGCCGATGTGCGTGAAATGATCGAAGCTTTCCGCAGCGCCATCTCTGCCCGATCTGGCAGCAGCGTTCCGGCGATTGACCTCTCCAATATCAGCAATCCCTATAAGGGGCTGCGACCTTTTGAAGAAGCCGATGTTGATGACTTCTTCGGGCGTGATGCGCTGATTGACCAGTTGCTCAAGCGCATGCAAGAAGAAGTCTGGGCAGGACGTTTCTTGGCGGTGGTCGGTCCTAGCGGCTCAGGCAAATCCAGCGTGATCAAAGCGGGCTTGATCCCCGCCCTGCGTAAAGGCGGGATCAGCGGTTCCGAACGCTGGTTCTTTGTCGAGATGGTTCCCGGCGCTAGTCCGCTGGATGCGCTGGAAACTGCCTTTCTCAGCGTAGCTCAGCGTCCACCGCCGGATTTCCATCAGCAGTTGCGGACCGATGCCAGTGCTTTGCTCAATGCCTCACGCAATGTGGCAGGTGAGCTAGTTCTGTTCATCGACCAATTTGAGGAACTGTTCACCCTCTGCGACCATGAGGAGGAGCGCAATCAATTCCTCAACTTACTGCACCGCGCCACCATTGCCACTGATAGCCGCATCCGCGTGCTGATCACCCTTCGCGCCGACTACTATGATCGTCCGCTGCTGCACAAAAGTTTCGGGGCGCTCATTCAGGCGCGTACTCAGGTGGTGCTGCCGCTCAGTGCCCGCGAGATCGAGCAGGCAATTGTCGGTCCTGCCAACCGCGTCGGCTTGATCATCGATCCCGATCTGATCGCCACCATGATTGCTGATCTCAGTGCTGAACCCGGTGGTTTGCCCTTACTGCAGTACGCACTTACCGAGCTGTTCGAGCAGCGCGACGGTTTACGTCTGACAGTAGTTGCCTACGCCAACATCGGCGGCGTGATCGGTGTATTGGCAAAGCGTGCTGAAGAAATCTATCACAGCTTGCCTACCCATCTACAGCCCATTGCGCGGCAGATCTTTCTGCGTTTAGTATCCTTGAGCGAAGGGCAAAACGATGCCCGCCGCCGCGTGCGCCGATCCGAACTGCTCTCACTGGTGCAAGGCACCAACGCAGGTCAGATCGACAAGATCATCAACGCCTTCGGCAGATCGCGTCTTCTCACTTTCGACATCGACTCCACCACCCGCGAACCGATGGTCGAGATCGCGCATGAGGCATTGTTACGCACATGGACGACTCTGCAAGAGTGGTTACAGCAAAACCGTAACAACATCCTCATGGAGCGTCTGCTCGCCAATGCCATGCGCGAATGGGAACAGCATCGCCATAATCCCGACTTCCTACTGCAAGGTGGTAGGCTGGATCAGTTCGAGCAGTGGTCTGAAAATGGCGACATTACGCTCACACCGGAAGAGCGCGAATATCTGGCGCTCAGTCTAGTAGAGCGTCAGCGTCAAGATCGCTTGGACAGCGAACGCCGCGAACGTGAATTCCGCTTGCAGAGGCGTAACCGCATCGCCACCCGCCTGATCCTGATCGGATCGCTGACGGGTGTGATCTTCATGATGCTGTTGGCGGCGTCGGCATTGAATCAGCGCCACGCGGCGGAGAGTGCCCGCGCTACCAGTGACGCTAACCTTACGCTAGCAATGAACGCGCAGGAGAATCTGGCACGGCAGGCGGAGGAGTCAAACAGTGTCGCGCTGGCGGCGAATGCGCTGCTGTTAGCAGAACGCGATCCGCTGTTGGCGCTCAGTCTGGCGATTGAGGCAAACCGATTCCCCACGCCACCACCATTCGCCAGCCGCGCCCTCAGCGAGATTGCCTACGCGCCGCACACCATTAGCCATCTCTATGAGGGTCACACCGCGCCATTGTACGCTGCCGTCTTTAGCCCCGACGCTAAAACGGTGCTCACTGCCGCGCAAGACAATCAACTGATCCTTTGGGATGCTGCGACCGCCAAGCAGATCCGCAGTTTTCACGGGCACACCGCTGGCATCAATGCCGCTTCCTTCCTGCCTGACGGTAAACGTGCGATTTCCGTCTCCAACGATGCGACCATTCGCCTCTGGAATTTAGCGACTGGTGAGAACATTGCTACCTTCCGTGACCAGCAGGTTGCCATCCTCTCCCTAGGTATTAGCGCCGATGGATCGACGGCGATCACGGGCGCGCAAGATGGTACCATTGTAATCTGGGATCTCGCCGCAGGCACCGTGCGCGACAGACTCACAGGGCATACCGATGGCGTCAATGCGGTGGCGATCAGCCCCGATGGGCGCTTTGCCCTCTCCGGTGGACGCGATGGTTACTTGATCCTCTGGAATCTACGCGCTGGCGTGCCGCTGTTCCGCTTAACGCGCGAAACGATCATCGGCGCGGTGGCGATCAGCCCCGACGGGCGCACCTTTCTCTCCGGCGAATATGACCGCACGCTGCGCCTCTGGGATACCACCACCGGATCGCTGCTGCGTACCTTTGAAGGTCACACCGATCTCGTCAATAGCGTGGCATATAGTCCAGACGGCACGCGCCTGCTCTCCGCCTCCTTCGACCAGACGATCATCGAGTGGGAGGTGAGCAGCGGGCGCGGTCTCCATCGTTTGTCAGGGCATGTTGGCGCGGTCTACACGGTGTCTTATAGCCCCGATGGCAGTGCAGCTATCTCCGGTGGCACGGATCTGCGGGCGATTAGCTGGAATCTACAGGGCTTGACCAATGGCGCGTTGGAAAAGTCCTACGACGGACACAGCGATTGGGTCAATGCCGTAGATCTCTCACCCGATGGTAAGCTGCTTGTTTCTGCTAGTCTGGATGGGCGTGTGATCATCTGGGATGCGGCAACTCAACGACCATTGCACGAGTTCACCGATCAAGCTGGCGAAGTCTACGCGGTCTCCTTCATTCCCGTGCCGGGACAGGATGGACATTGGCAGGTGATCTCAGGTGGCAGCGACGGAACGCTGATGCAGTGGGATGCCCAAACTGGTAAGCTGCTGCGACTCTTGCTGGGGCACACAGGTATCGTCAACGCCATTGCCTACTCCGCTGATGGCTCACGGGCGCTAACTGCCTCAGCGGATAAGTCGCTCATCCTCTGGGATTTGCAGGCGGGAAAAATGATTCGTCGCTTCAGCGGACACACCGACTCGGTGAACGCGGTGGCACTACTTCCAGATGGAAAACTAGCGATCTCCGCCAGCAGTGATCAGACCCTGCTGCTCTGGAACGTGGCGACGGGTAAACCGATTCGCAAATTGGAAGCGCATAAAGGTGCAGTCTGGCGGGTAGTCGTTAGCCCCGATGGGCAGCGGGCTTACTCTGCCTCCACCGACGGCACGATCATTGAGTGGGATCTCACTGACGGTACGGCGCTGCGTACCTTCGTCGGGCATACCAGCATCATCTGGTCACTGGCGATTTCTAAAGATAGCCGCTGGCTGGCAAGCGGATCGGACGACAAAACCCTGATCCTCTGGGACGTCAACACTGGCAAAGCTGTTCGCATCTACCGTACCGATACTGTTGCTTTCGACCTCAAATTCGATCTACAGGGTACTTCACTGATCGCCGCAACAGACGACAATCTGATCACCGTCTGGCGTGTCGATTCGCTGGATCAGCTAATCCGCTGGACGTATGAGCATCGCATCGTGCGCCCTCTAACCTGCGCCGAACGCGAAACTTATAACGCGCTCCCCCTCTGTACCTAACCTCAACTTTTAACTCTCGACTCATCACTCATCACTCATCACTCATCACTCGTTACTCGTTACTCGTTACTCGTTACTTTTTACTCGTTACTTTCTACTTCTTCTCCTCCTCCCCAAAACGCACTTCCACCATCTGCCCCGCCGGATTACCCGCCACGTCCAGCAGCGTCGCATTATTGAATTGCTGTCCTTCTGCCGTATCCGTGACGGTATAGAAACCCAAGCGCACACCGGCGATCTCAGCAATGCGCTCCTGTCCGTACTGCATACAGAACTTCCGCACTACCGCGTCGCCTGCTCGCCAGAACTGTCCGCGATAAGACAAGCCATCGGCATCCGCGATCTTCTCGCCGTTAGCGTTGATGAACTGCACTGCCATGCTGAAGTCTTGTGTCACCGGACCGCGATCCGTTGTCCATGCTACGCTCAGGCAGCCCGTCTCCGCTTGCCAGTGATACGCCATGATCGTCGCCCCGTTATCGAAGGGTTGCGGCTGCGGCATCATCGTGAAGGCGCTGGCGTCGTAATCTGCCTTAGATCGCGTACTTACGGTGTAGCAGCCTTCTTCTTTGCTGCGTAACAGAAAATTTTGCGTATCTGCGCCGCACGCATGTGATAGATAAGCTGCTGGCTCGGCTGGATACACCTCGGTCATATCATCCACAAAGCGGCGATCCGGCACATCGTAAAGCAAGAAATTCCACACCGTCGTATCTTCGTGGTAGCCGATGAATTGACCGTCCAGATGGGCGATCAGATGCGCGGGTTTTTGCTCCAGTATGTACGCCCGCAGCGGTGATAAATAACCCAGCGGCGTCCCGAATCCGGCAGTAGTCATGGTGCTGTTGACGAACGAATGTACCTCTACGACAGCGCGTACTTGCAGTGCCGCAATCACGATCAAGAGCGCGACTAGCCCCACCGTCGCCAACCGTCTGACCCGCTGTGCATCGCCGCGCACCAGATCGCTGATCCCCGCGCCGAGGATCAGATATGCCGCCGCAAAGATCGGGATCATGTAGTGCGGATAGGCGGGTGTCCATGTGATCGAGAAGATCAGCGGTGTCACCAGCAGCCACAGCAGCAGTGTCACATCAATGGGTGTCCGCGCATCACGCCGGATCAGGCTGCGGATCGCCAGCCACGCCGCTGCACCCACAATAGCGATGCCTAGGAGAAAAAACAGCAGATACGATCCCTCGACGATAGGCAGGAAATTCTGGAACTCCTTTACACCAGTAATCGAGTGCAGATTTGTTCCGGCTACCGTGAACCACGCATATTCCATGCCCGCGTTCGTAAGCGCTATTCCTGCCGCTTTTTCACTGGCACCTACAGCCGAATTTTGCCCGCTGACAATCCGCGTCAGCACCTCTGGCTTCAGTAGCGAGGCACGGATCGCGCCGATGACATAGGGCAGCGTCACTAGGATCATCAAGGCGATGCTCAGATAGAATGCCCGCGTTAGTTTGCGTCGCCCGCTGATGATCAAATACAACGTGATCGGGATCAGCACAAAGGTGACGTAATGGATTTGTCCGGTGATGGCGAGCAGTGGCAGATGTAGCCACTGTCCCCAACGCTTACCTTCCACGAATCCCAGCAACCCGGTGAACACAGTAGCGACCACGAACAGCGGCAGCAGGTCTTGCGCCCAAATCTTGCGCGAGTAGATCACACTCCACGGCGCAACGGCGAACATTAATCCCGCCAACACCGCCGCTAACACGCCGTAGTAACGTCGTGCCAGCACGTATGCCAATCCCACAGCGATCACGTTGAGCAGCGCCACGAACTGGGTCGCCACTTCAGGATCGCTGCTGAACAGGTACGGCACTGCCATGATCCACACATTGACCGGTGCGTTGCGGATGCCCACGCTGGAGTCGATGCCCAGCAGCGGGAACTCTTTCCCCCGCGCCATGTCCAGCGCCATTAAAGATAGATTGGCTTCGTCACGCTTGAATTCGACCACACCGGGAGCGCCAAGTCTGAGCGCAGCCGAGATAAGGAGAATAGCCAGAAAGAGGATCAGTTCTAAAGTAGTGGGACGTTCGGTAAAAGGCTTCAGAGTCACGGTTGCTTTGCGCTATCACTGTCGATGTGTTTCTTCTTGCGCCATCCGGCGTAAAAACTCGGCGGCGTCTTCAACACTTGAGTGTAGCGTAGGATCGGGGCGGAAGGTAGCGCGGGCAAGAGTGGTCATCATCATTTCCACCAGCGGTTCGCTGCCCACCAGCGCCACGCGGTCTAAAGTCGGTAGGGAAAAGTGCCCATCCCGTACAATTGGCAGCGATCCGCGTGGGAAGTCAACCACGTCGCGGAAATCGAAGATCATATCCACCAGATCGGTGATCCCCTCCGCGAGGCTCCAGACTTCGGCAGAGGCAGACTGCAGCTCATCCAGCGTCAGCGGATCACGTACTGTGAAAAGAATAATATTTCCTGCGTCGTACCACACAACGGATGCAGACATAGCTGACAATCCTTTATTGTCAATTATGGCGACGCCTCAACTATATTCCTAGACGATCTTGTAAATGACTGATAAACGTTACGCAAAAAAGCCGTCTTTGCGACGGCTCATCTGGTTTACTAACCTTCAACGTTCAACAGCCCAACTCATCACTCGTTACTTTCAATTCTCTACTGCGAAATCCACGACTGCCACTCGATGTTTAGTTCCTCCAACGATTTTCCCGTTGCCATTTCCAGCGCATCGCTGAAGCGGATGTCGCGGGCAATCGCGGCGTGAATTTCGCTGAACACCTCATTGCCATAGGTTTGCCGCACGTAGGTCACAAAGGTGGCGCCCACGTAATACACCCACGGGATGTTACTGCCGTCAGGCGCATAAATGCCGATTCCGCGCATCAGCGACGGAGCACCTGTCCTCCGCACTACGGCTTTCACCTTACCGAGGATGTCATCGGTCTGTTCCTCGAAGTACATGGCGCTGCCTTCCACCCACCACGTCGGTGTCAACTGCTTCACCGAGCGCATTGATTGGTACTGAAAGACGTGTACCAGCTCATGTTGAATGATCGAGTAACCCGTGAACCGTGCCGAGTCGTAGAAGGCGATTACCGCCCCGCCCCACTGTCCGCTTGCCATACCAATAAAGTAATCGACCCACGATCCCGGTGCCCAATCATCCATATCCGCTTGCGAGTTGTAGATCACAATGTGCGGGCGGTAGAGCAGTCGATAGCCAAATTCTTTGCTCAGTCGTTCGATGCTGTAATCAATTGCCGACACGAACACATTGATGTTGCTGGCTGACTGTTGATAGGTATATAGCTCTGCGTACTTGGTCGAAACGTGCTCCCACGGGTGGTAAGTGTTATCTGCGTACACGTTGAACGCCGATTCGGTGCGCCATTCCTTGCCGTTCTGATCAGTGAACACCCACCACGACTCGAACTGCTGCCACGGAATTTGCGGACCGAACTGGTTATTCCACTTGATGTGCAGTTCCAGCGGTTCGCCTGCTTCCTGATGCGGCACGGTGACGTTGAAATCGTACTGCTCGATGCCGTTGTTCTGTGTCAGCAGGAAACGCGCGTACATGATCGGTGACTCAGGTGTTAGCGTGACATAGAACATGCTGTAACTTGGAAAGAAGCTCTCATAGCGCTGTGTTGCCGCGATGATCGGGCGATCTTTGCGCTGTTCGACGGCGATAGACTCTGTGATCTTGAACATCGCGGGTTCGGTGCTGAAAACCTGTCCCTGATCGTTAGTCAGCAGCCACTGATACTGCACTTCATCCTCGCCTGCGGGCAGTGCATCAGCGGTCAAGGTGCGGCGCAGCACCGTTTGTTTGCCCATCTTCTGCTGGGAGACTCCCACTTTCTGCTCGGCGGATTTGCCTGATTCGGGATAGGTAAAGCGGAACACCGCCGACTTGATGGTAGTCTGATACGGCGTGAAGCGCACGATGAAACTGATCTGCCGCTCGATGAAGCTGGTTTCCACCGCATCCAGCGTCAACACATCTGTGCCGGGCAGAGTACCCTCAACCAGCCCCTCTGATGGCTCGCTGGTCTGCTCACCAGAATCTGATCCGCCGCCGAAAAACGCTCCCAGCGTACCGGACGCAGTTAGGGTAGGGATGGCTGTTGCGGTCACATTGACAGCAGCGGTTTCTGTTGCCAGAGTATTCCCGCGCGGGGTCAGGGTCACGATCTGGCGATAAGGTGTCGCGCTGGGGAGAGCGACTGCTGCACTACCGCTGCCGTTGCAGGCGGAAACAACCAGAATCAACAGCCACAGCATCAAGTTGACAAGTAAGCGGATTGGGCGCATCAACCTTTCCTCAATTAGCTGAATTTTGAGCTAAAGACGCCCTTACATGGTGTTGCAATATTGTTATGAGATGCGGCATCCCTAGCCCTGCACTTCATGCGACAATTAGTTATCGCTTGGCTCATCCGGTCAGTCGTCGCGTACAACGTCAGTATAGGATGTCTTTCAAGCATACAGTGATCCGCTGCTGCGGATTCTCACAAGTATGCAACGATTACTCTTCTGACGTTTACTCACCTTGACGGTATCAGCATCTGTCTGTACGTTGTCTGGATGCAGCGCAGTCAGCAGCGGCAGTAAGCGATCAACTGCAACTTCACTGTTGAGCATAGTAACCGATGTTGCAGTCAATCAACCTAACGTAGTGTGATTGTGGTACGGAGAACGTGAGTTCATGAACCGTCGGGTTCTGATCGTTGATGACGATAAATTTATCCGCGAAATCCTCACCTTCAATGTGCGGCGCATGGGCTACGATGTGGTAGAGGCAGGCAATGGGGTTGAGGCTATCGAGGTTCTAGGTAAATCCACTGTCGATTTGGTGCTGGCGGATGTCTGGATGCCGGAAATGTCCGGTCTCGATTTGCTCAAGACGATCACCAAAGAGTACAGTGGCTTACCCGTCGCGTTGATCAGCGGACAAGCCACTCTCGATAGCACCATTGATGCCTTGAATATGGGCGCTTATGCCTACTTGCTCAAACCAGTGCAAGCAGAGCAAATCCGCGATGTGGTCAATCGTGGTATCCGCAAAGTTGAGGATAACGAAGCCCGCACACAAATGTCGCGGCGTTTAGAACAACTTACCGAGCTAGAGCAAACGCTAAAATCGTTACAGGAATCGCGTCCGCAGAATGGTTCCGGCAATGCCGCCAGCGGTGCGATCTCCAGCCTGATCGAAGGACTGCGCCACGAACTCGGCAATGTTTCGATGGCGATCACGCTGAACATCTCTACGTTGGAGCAGCAGGGCAAACTGCCGCCCGAAGTGAAAGAAAACTTGGAGGATTTACACGCCAGCGCCGACGATCTAGTCTCGCTGGTCAACCGTCTTAAGGATTACGACACCCCCGGCAAAGTGGCAGAGAGTCACGACCTGCGTACTATCGCCGCTGATGTCCTCGATATGATGGACGAAGTGGCGCTGATCAAGCGCATCAAGTTGGAGCGCAAGTTCGCGGCGGATGAAGTCTCAGTCACGGGCGAACCCGACTCCTTGCATCGGGCGCTGCGACAGGTGGTTGAGAACGCGATGGAAGCAGTCAAACCCGGTGGTAGAGTGCAGGTAATCGTGGATCACAGTGATCTGAAAACAGCACTCGTCCGCATCAACGATGACGGTCCGGGCTTCGATAAAGAATCGCTGCCAAAGGTCTTTCAGCCAGAGTACACCACCAAGCTCAAAGAAGGTTTTGTCAAAGGCTTGGGTATGGGGCTGTTCATTGCCCGTGCCATCATCGAGCTGCACGGCGGCAAGATCAGCGCCTGCAACCTGCCCGAAGGTGGTGCCAGCGTGGAAATTCAACTGCCCAGTCACAGCTTCGTCATGTCCCACTAACTTCTCTCCTGCTTATAGGAGAGAAGATCTCACCACACCTCATCACCGTTTTCCGGCACGATGATACTCTTGGCACTTTACTCCCACCACTCGTAGCACTTCAGCACCTATAGCACTCATAGCACTAATTTATTGATCTGTACGCCGTTGACCCTTAAGATTATGCACGTAATTTTGGGCTTGGCTTGATGGTGGTGTGACCAGCATTGAACATCCTGATCATCGGCGATGACGCGCGTTCCGTGAACATTCTGACCTTTATTCTGCGGCAGGAAGGCTATGATGTCAGCAGTATTGTGGATCGGACGCAGGCGGAGCGGGCGCTCTCCGATTACACGGCGGACATGCTGATCTTGGACGAAGATACCATCGAAGCCGATTTGCTGCGCCGCATCGAGACGATTCGCGGCGGTTCGACCATCCCCTTGATCTTGCTCTGCGAGACGACTTCCGAGCATGAGATCATCGACGCCTACGAAGCGGGGATCGATGACTACATCGCCAAGCCCTACAGCTATGCCATGCTGCTGGCGCATGTCTACGCGCAGTTGCGCCGCGCCCGCGTGATCCCCAGTACGCTCGTCCCGAATTTGCAGGTCGCCAACATCAGCCTCGATCCCGAACGGCACACCGTTACGTTGCCGTCAGGGGTTACCAGACAACTCACCAATCTGGAGTTCCGCCTGCTCTACTGCCTGATGACCAATCGTGGGCATGTTCTCAGCACCGAGACGATCATTGAGAAGGTCTGGGGCTACACAGGCGAAGGTGATCGCAATCTGCTCAAGAGTCTGGTCAGCCGTCTGCGCTCCAAAGTCGAACCTTATCCCCGTGAACCGCGCCTGATCATGACCATCGCGGGCGTTGGCTACAAATTCAATCCCGACGGCGTATAAATCCGCTGTGCTTACTCTGGCAGCTACAACCAGCACGGAGAACCGACGTAATGGGGTATAATCTGCGCTATCTCTAACCAAGGAATCAATCATCATGACCAGAAGACGCTCCCGTAGTTCTACTTCTAGCAGCGCCTATCGTCGTTACCGACGTGAGGAAGAACGGCGCTTTGAAATCCTCACCTTCGCGGCGCTGTTAATCCTGATGTTGATCCTCGCCTTCAGCAACAGCAACAACGGCACCTTCATCAGCTATGCGGGTGGCGGCGTACTGCTCGGCAGCGCGATCATCCAGTGGCAGCGCAAATTTCAGGTCAATCCCTTTACTTGGTTGGGAGCGGCTGCATTGTTGGCGCTCGCTTATTTCTGGCGTCAGGGACCCGTCCCGCCGTTGTATCCACTGCTGATCATGGGCGCGGTGATGGTAGTCAGCTTCCTCACCGGAGAAATCTAGAACCATACAAGATCAACAGATACGCTCACTGCAAGTACTTTGAGCGCCTTTGAACACGCAATCGGCAAGCATAACAATTCCAACTAGCCTCTCAGTCCCCTTTCCACGTAGTGGATGAGGGGGTGAGGCGAATATTTCAACTAGCGCATTAACGTGAAAATCTTCGTCACTGGCGGTACCGGATTTCTCGGTCATAGTTTGCTGCCCCTGCTTGTGCAGCAGGGGTTTCATGTCCGTGCGCTCACCAGACACCCCGCCGCGCATCCGTGGTTGCAGCAGCTAGGCGTCGAGACCATCGCTGGCGATGTCGAAGATGCCGAGGTCGTGATGCGTGCCGCGCAGGGCTGTCGCTACGTCGTCCATGCCGCCGGACGCTTCAGCTTCTGGGGCAAGCGCGAGCAGTTCGAGCAGACTAACGTGATCGGTGCCAGCAATGTGATGGCGGCAGCGTTAGCGGCGGGTGTAGAAAAGTTCATTCACATCTCCACTGTCGTCGTGGTCGGCAATCCCCTGCCCAACGTGATCGTTGATGAGACACATCCCACCAACCCCGCCGATCCTTATCAGCGCAGCAAATTACGCGGCGAACAAGCGGCGCTCACTTACTGGCGCGAAAAGAACCTGCCAGTGGTGATCCTGCGCCCCGGCGCATTCTATGGTCCCTATGGGCGCTACGCCTTCAATCGCCTGTTCATCGAAGATCCACTAAAGGGCTTGTTGATCCAGATTCATGGTGGCAAGCTGATCACTTTTCCCACGTATACTGGTGATGTAGCGGCAAGTATTCTAGCGGCGCTGGAGAGAGGCACACCCGGCGAAGTCTATAACATCTGTGGCGAGACGCTGATGCACCGCGAGGCGAACACAATTGTCAGCGACGAGGCGGGGATCACCCACTTCCGCTTGAACGTGCCCGGCTGGTCGATGATCGCGCTGGCGACACTGTGGACGGCACTAAGCGAATATACCCACGTCGAGCCATACTACCCGCTAAATTTGCGCTCCTACGTGTTCAACAACTGGCGCGTCAGCAGCGAGAAGGCGAAGCGCGACTTAGGTTTCGCACCAATCCCCTTCCGCGAAGGCGTCCGCGCTACACTGGAATGGTTCTATCGTGAGGGCATTGTCAAGCCTCGCAAACGCTGAATAAATAGCTGACGGAGTAATTACAGAATGCGAATTGTCACCGTTGAAGAAATGCGGGCGCTGGAAGCCGCAGCCGATCACAACGGCTATTCCTACGCGAAGATGATGGAAGTCGCCGGACGCGCCATCGCTGACCAGATTAAAGCGCGGATGCCCGATAAGCAGGATACCCGCGTCTTGTTCCTGATCGGCGCGGGTAACAATGGTGGCGATGGTCTGGTGGCAGGGCGCATCCTCAAAGAAGAAACACTGATGACCGTCGGCTTCTTGCTGCTTAAGAAGCGCGATGATGAGAACTTCCACAAAGTCAAGGCGCTGCAAGTTCCCATCATCGACTTCTGGAATGACCCCGTCAATCTCGATCATCTCGCCACCCGCACGGTGGTCAAAATGGCGGATGTAATCGTGGACTCACTGCTTGGTACGGGTTTCAAACTGCCGCTGCGCGATGATGTCGCTTTGCTGCTTAAGCGGGTCAAGCAAGGAATCGCTGAACGCGAATCGATGGTGGAATTCAAGGGCAAACCCGCCCGCATCCTCGCCGTCGATCTGCCTAGCGGCATGGATGCCGACACTGGACAGATCGCGCCGGAAACATTGACCGCCGATCTCACCATCACCTTCGAGGCATCGAAGCCCGGACACTGGACGTACCCCGGCGCCGGTCACTGCGGCACGGTGATCGTCGCGCCGCTGGAACTGCCATCCGACATTCCGCAGCCGCAAATGCAGCAGGTTGAAACAGCGGACTCGATCCGCCCGCTGCTGCCACGTCGCGCCATTGACGCCAACAAATACAGCTTCGGCAAGGCGCTGATCGTCGCCGGATCGGGGCAGTACGTTGGTGCGGCGGCATTGGCGGCGGAGAGCGCCTATCGCGTCGGCGCGGGTTTGGTCACCGTCGCCACGCCGCAGATCAACGTGCCGTTGTTAGCACCGAAAATCCTCGAAGCTACGTGGCTGCCGTTGTCGCACGAGAATGGCGCGGTGGATGAAAGTGCTGCCGATGTAGTCTGGGAAAAGTTCGCCAGCTACACCGCCGCCTTGATCGGATCAGGATTCGGCACAGCGGAAGCGACGGCGGCATTTATGGACGTGCTGTTCCCCGCACCCGATGGCACTGATCCGTTGCCCACCACTTATCCCGATCCGCCGCTGATCCCGTCCTCCGCGCCCACCAAGAAGGATGCCGAGATCACGCCGCCGCCGCTGGTCATCGACGCCGATGGCTTGAATCTGCTGGCGAAGGTGAAGGACTGGTGGAAACGCCTGCCCGCCCGCACTGTCCTCACTCCTCACTCCGGCGAAATGTCGCGTCTCTGCGGCATAGACAGCAAAGAGGTTCAAGCAAACCGCTATCTATTGGCGCGGGAAAAAGCAAAAGCGTGGAACTGCGTGGTAGTGCTCAAAGGCGCAAACACGATTATCGCTGATCCCGATGGTCGCACCGCCGTTATTCCTGTCGCTACGCCAGCCTTAGCCCGTGCGGGCACAGGCGATGTGTTAGCGGGTGCAGTCTGTGGCTATCTCGCACAGGGACTCGATCCCTTTGACGCGGCGCGAGTCGCCTGCTACGTACACGGATCGGCGGGACTGTTGGCGGCGGAACGGATCGGCACGACTGCCTCCGTGCTGGCAACCGATGTCCTTCATTCGCTCCCGCAAGCTATTCAGCAGATTGAAAAACACGACGAGAGCGCTTAAGCAACCGGATATGTGTTCGTAGTACACACCGCAGATATATGCCCTTCGCGTTGCTATTCATGCTGACAGTTCAATGTCAATTACTTTCATGATTTGATCAACATGCCGCTGGATCGAAAAATGCTCTCGCACATGCTGTCGTGCTGCTATCCCCAGCCGCTCAAGCTTATCTGGATCGCGCAGCAGTTCTAAGCCTGCCTGAGCTAAGGCGTCTGCCGAATTTGGCTCGACGAGCAGTCCGGTCTGTTTATCAACCACACTTTCGGCGATTCCACCGACGGAGGGTCCAATGACAGGGACGCCAGATGCCATTGCTTCGATAGCAACTCGTCCAAACGGTTCTACAGCAGTCGGATGGATAAGTAGGTTGAGAGAAGCCATCATCACGGGGATATTCGGCACTTCTCCCGCCCACAATAAACGATCCGCTACACCGAGTGTGCTAGCTAATTTCTGTAAAGATAGATATCGGGTGCGATGCAACCCATCTTGCTGTGGGATCGGACCAAAATGCACAAACAATACGTCAGGCATTTCGCGGTGAATTTGTGCCGCGGCTTCGATGAACAATTCGTGCCGCTTCCACGCGCTATTGATGCTGGCAACTAGTCCTACAACCAACGCTCTTTCGGGTATTCCTAAGCGTTGCCGCAGTGCCCGAGCCTCAGCGACCAATTGAGGGCTATCGAATTCGGCGGGGTTCAATCCGTCGGCGATCTTGATTACTTTCGCCATTTGTTGCTGCTGGGCAAAAAACTCTGCGATGTAGTCACTCATTACAATCACACGATTGGCTAGCTTTGTGATCGCTTGTGCCAACAATGAGTCGGGTAAATAGAAGTGCGTAATGCCCTGCTTGCCGACGCGTTCCTTGATATGCCACAAGTGTGGTAATCCCATAAGCCGAGCACTGATCGCCGGATCGTTGATCAGGACGCTTGTGCTGTAAACCAGATCAATTTGCCATTGCTTCAGTGCCTGACGGAGCATTATCTGGGGTTTGATATGAAAAGCAGTGCGCAGATTTGCTTTTGCTTCTGCAGCTAACATTTGAATCAGGGACAATTTCGGACGAGTCCACAATCCGCCATTTGGGATTAGCGCAATATCCGCTGCATATTGCTCCAATATTCGCCGCTGATCTGCACTAGGGACACTCGGTGATGTGAAATAGACGCGGTACTCATCTTTGGGTAGCGCTTTGATCAGTTCGAGGATACCCGTCGCAGACAAGCCGATCCTCAACCTCGCCTACGACTATGCGCCCGTCGGCACGCAGAAAAGTCTCACTGAAGAAGAAGAACAGTACCACAACGCGCGCCTGATCCGTGCTGGTGGCGTGGTCTCAGCCTACTCCGAGCAGGACCTGATCGACAAAATCAACCGCTATCTCGAACATCCCGAATTGGAACGCGAAGGACGGCAGCGCATCGCTCAACAGGAGTGTCAACCCTTCGACGGCAAATCCGCCGAACGCATCGCCCAATTCATCCTCACCATCGCGGATAAGTCAAATACCACTTGAAGCAGAGAGTATTGCAGCTGGAAGTTTCAACGCTTGTCTCGAGTTAATTTTCCTACTGGCTGCTACAAAATCGGGGCAGAACCCACTGCTAGAATACTCTAGGATCCAACTAAAGAGAGTTCATTAAAGGTCACATTTCTCCTAACCCACTTCAGTGGGTTTACCAAGTGTTGTAGCCGGAGGTTTCAACTGCTCTGTTGCAAAGAGTGGGAAGAACAGGAAAATAGAGAGAAAACGGGTCGGGAGACAGGGAGTAAGAGATGCGAGAAAGTCGGTATGTGCGAGTAGCGCGGATAGCTTATGGGTTGGCACAAGTCAGTTTGCCGCGCTACAGCCACGCGAAGAGTCCGCATCGCTATACGCTGGCACAACGAGTCGCCTGTGTGCTGTTAAGGGAGTACCTGCGCTTGAGCAGTCGGGACATGGAAGAATGGCTGCTGGCGAGTAGCGAAGTGAGGCAGGTACTGGAACTGGGCGAGCACATACCAGACCATAGCACCTTAACGCGCACACAAGGCAAGCTGACGATAGCGCAACTAACCGCGATGCAACAGGTGTTGTTGCAGCAGTTGGAGGTGGAAGAAGTGGCTGTCGCGCTAGACAGCACCAACTTTCGACTCCAGCATGCCAGCGCCTACTACATGACCCGAACCGGACGGCAGTACAAGGATTGGGTCAAAGGTGCTTACGGGGTGGGTATCCAGTCGCAGTTGATTATTGCTTGGCGCAGCGGACGCGGCTTGGCGGGTGGTGTGGACATCCACTTCCTGACGCCTCTGCGGCGGCAGGCTGCTCGCTGGATGTATCGACGCGGTTGGGTGGTTATCGCCGATGCTGGCTTCGATGGTCGGGTCACCAAAGCCCACGACCTCATTCCTGTACAACGCCGTCATCATGACATCAAAGCGCCTGAGCGTAAAGCTCGTGCTGACCTTGTGGCTCAGGCGCGTCTTGACGGCTTATATGGACAACGTTGGAAGGTCGAAACTGTTCACTCGGTCATCAAGCGCAAGTTCGGTGATACCATCCGTTCCCGTCGTCGCCTTGTTCAGTTTCGTGAACCGCTGCTCAAAGCCCTAGTTTACAACATCCATGTTTGAGGTTGTTTCCTTGCCTCTCTATCTTTGCAACAGAGCAGTTGAAAACCTCCGGCTACAAAACCTTTGAAACCCACTGAAGTGGGTTAGGACATCAAAGCCATCGTGGTCTGTTCTTAACCCTCTTTAGAGGGTTTCCAGAGCATTGTAGCGGGGGGTTTTGAACCCTCCGCGTTGTGCCTACCCCTTGATCTCCACCACCACGCCATCTTCCGCCCAGTTGTAGAGGGCTTCGGCATTCGCGGTACTGATCAGGATGCAGCCGTAGGTGACGCGAGAACCGAGCGCGTTCTCCCACAAAATCTGGTAGCCGTTGCGCCACGGGAAGCCGTGAATGCCGTTGAAGAATCCCGGCACGGCTTCGTAGATGCTCATAAACGAGGGCATGTACAGATTCCAGTTGCCTGCGTAAGCCGTGCCATCGTGCGATTGCACCTGATACACCCCCGGCATGGTCGGACTATCCGCGATGCCCGTGCTTGCCGCCCACTCCCACTTCAGTTGATCGTTCTCGTAGACCCACATGCGCTGCTGCGTGATGCTGACCACGATGCGCTTGTTGAAATCGACGGGCAGCGGCAGCATCACATCCTTACTGGGAATGATCAGCGTTTGACCGGGATTCACGTAATTCAAGCTAATCCCCGGATTCGCCTCTTGGATATACCAGTAGGGGATACCCATGCTCCACGCGATACCGCCGAGCGTGTCTCCCGATTGGACGGTGTAGGTCGTCGGCTCGTGATAGATGCGGACGGTGCTGCTGTTATTACGCTGCGCCAGCGCTTCTTGCACCTGCTGCACTGCTTCATCCACTTTCACGCTGCGCCCGCCGCCAAGCTGTGCATTCATCTGCGTCAGATATTGGCTGAGTGCATTGCCATCAACGGAGAAGCTGACGCCCGTCGCCGTGTTCTGGGTGGTCAGCCATGCGCCCCATTGTTCCGGCGGCAAGCTCCACGCCTGTTTCTCCCCTGTGATCGCATCGTAAGCGTTGATCGACAGTGGCGACGCCAACAGTAAGCGGGCTTGATCCAGTAACGGCGCGGCGTCCAACACTTCTGGCTGCGTGGTTTGCATCACCAGATCGAGCGACCCATCGGCAAATTCGGCAGCACCCGCGCCAAGCAATCGCGCGGCAGTGGCGTTGACATCCAGTACACGTCCCGCTTCGGCGGAAACAGGGATCAGTGCTCCGTTAACCATGCGGATCGTGGCGTTCTGTGCAGGCAAATTGACATGCTCGGTGATCTTGTTCAGCGCGTCGATCAAGGCAACCTGATCCACATTGATCACGGGGACGACCTGCGTGCGTAGAAACGCCGTGACCACCGATCCTTCGCCGCGTCCCGTACGGACGGCTTTCTCAGCACTGGCGTTGGCATCAAGTGCGATACCCAGATCGCTCATGTTCACCTGCCAATTGCGATCACCATCCCGCAGCGTGATCTGCGCTGACGACAACGCCTGCGCTGCTTCCGCGCTGGTCATGCCGCGCAGCGGCACACCCAACATGCTGACGCCGGGCAGAATCCGCCCTGAGCCGAGAAAAATCATCAAGATCACGCCAAGCAACACAGCGGTGAGTACAAAGCCAGCGAGCAGCGCACCACTGCCGACCATCAACCAGAAGGGCAAGCCACGTCGCGGGCGTCGCTGCACAGGCATGATCATCTGCTGCGGCTGTCCCTGCTGCGCGGGGTATTGCCCCTGCGTATAAGGTGCTCGCTGTTGTGGATAAACCGCCTGTTGCGGCTGCGCTTGCACGTAGCGGACAGGTTGTGATTGCGGTTGTGGCTGTTGCCTTTGTGGTTGGCGTCGCATAGTTCTCGTCGATTCTGCTAGTCGTTACAGTATAAAACACCGTCCGTAACATGGAAGTAAAGATTCTTTACCAGAATTGCATAATGTCCGTAAATGAATGAAGATCGTTCAGATTGCACCGAATTTTCGTCGGTTTCGTTTAGATTGTCCCCACTTTTTTCTATATTACTCTAAGAATGGAGGCATAACGTGGAAGATTATTTAGCAAACTTAGATCAGCTAGATCGAGTGATCCTGCGTGAAATTCAGCGCGAAGATATGAGTCAGGCTGAACTCGCCCGCCGAATCTCGCTTTCACCCGCAGCCGTCAGCACGCGGATCAAGCGGCTGTACGAACTCGGTTACATCCGCAAGGTTGTGGCGCTGCTGGATCGGGAGAAAGTAGGCTTTGACTTGCTGTGTATCGTCGGCGTGACACTGGAACATCACCGATCCGAGCAGGTACAGAACTTCCACAGCGCGATCCAGCAAATGCCGGAAGTGTTGGAGTGCTACTCAGTCACCGGCGAATTCGACTATCTATTGAAGGTAGTCGCACGTAACCGTAAAGAATTAGAGCGTTTCTTATTGGAAAAACTTACGCACATTCCCGATGTCGCCCGCATGACCACCAGCATCGTCTTGAGTGAGGTCAAAAACACGACGGAGCTGGCGGTGGAGTTGGAGTAAATCTCAGCGGGTAGGTTTCTAAACCTACCCCTACAGGAATGGCAATTTGTGATGGCGATGTTGTAGGGGTGGGTTTGTAACCCACCCACATTGTCTACCATCAATGGTATGTAAAGTGGGGAACCTAGCATGAACGAAATCGACTTTTTACCGATCAAAGCTATCGATCACCTTGAATTTTACGTCGGCAACGCCAAGCAAGCCGCCTATTTCTACAAGCACGGCATGGGCTTCGCCAACGTCGGCTACAGCGGACTAGAGACGGGCAGCCGTGATACCGCTTCCTACGTCATGGAGCAGGGACGCATCCGCTTCGTGCTAACCACGCCGCTAGGACCGGATCAGCGGATCGCGCGGCAAGTACATCTGCACGGCGATGGCGTTGGCGTGGTGGCGCTAGAAGTCCCCGATGCCGAATCCGCCTACCACGAGACGATCAAGCGCGGCGCGACGGGCGCGATCAAGCCGACGGAAGCAGCGGACGAATACGGTGTGCTGCGCTATTCCGCGATTCAGGCTTACGGCGACACGCTGATCAAGTTCGTGGATCGCAGTGGTTATCGCGGCGTATTTGCGCCCGGTTATCGGCAAGTGGAAGGTGCGCCGCAGTCGATGAACGGCAAACCCGGTTATCGCGGCGTTGGCTTGGCTGCAGTCGATCACATGGTCGGCAATGTAGAACTCGGCGCGATGAATCGCTGGGTCAAGTTCTTCGCTGAGACGATGGGCTTCTCGCAACTGATCCACTTCGATGATCAGGATATTTCCACCGAATACTCCGCGCTGATGTCCAAAGTGATGCAGGATGGCACGGGCAAGGTTAAGTTCCCGATCAACGAGCCAGCCGAAGGTAAGAAGCGTTCGCAGATTCAGGAATACCTCGATTTCTACTACGGTCCCGGCATCCAGCATATCGCACTCTCGACGGGTGACATCATCCAGACCGTGACCGCGCTGCAAAACAACGGCATCGAATTTCTGCGCGTCCCCTCCAACTATTACGAAACGCTGCAAGATCGCGTCGGCAAGATCGATGAGCCAATCGAGGACTTGGCGCGGCTCGGTGTGCTGGTTGACCGCGACGAGGAAGGCTATCTGCTGCAAATCTTCAGCAAGCCCGTTGAGGATCGCCCCACCGTGTTCTACGAAGTGATCGAGCGACACGGATCGCGCGGCTTCGGCAAGGGCAACTTCAAGGCGCTGTTCGAGGCGATTGAGCGCGAGCAGGAATTGCGCGGCAATCTGTAAAAGAAGTGATGAGTGATGAGCGAAATGTGAGCGTCACAAGTAACTGGGGGTTCAAAACCCCCAGCTACAACACTCTGGAAACCCTCTAAAGAGGGTTAGCACGAGGCAACCCACTTCAGTGGGTTTACCAAGTTTTGTAGCCAGAGGTTTCAACCTCTGGTGTAGCGAGGCAAATTAACACGAATTTGGACTAAGCGTAATTACTGTTACTGGAGAATTTGGCGATGTACTACTACAAACTCGGCAATATCCCGCACAAGCGGCATACGCAGTTTCGCAAAGCAGATGGATCGCTGCATCACGAGGAAGTGATGGGCGTGCACGGCTTCAGTGGCATCCAGTCGATCCTTTATCACCTGCATCCGCCGACGCAGATTCGCAACATGGAAGTGCTGTGCAAAGTGGAGATGCACTACGAGGAAACCGGACCGCTGCGCCATCGCCATTTTCTGGCGGCACAAACGCGCGAAGGCGGTGATCTGATCGACAACCGTGCGCCGATGCTAGGCAATCATGATGTGGTGCTGTACACCGCCCGCCCTGATCGCGCCATGAACTATTACTACAAGCACGGGCAAGGCGACGACGTGATCTTCATCCACGAAGGTACGGGCGTGCTGGAATCGCAGTTCGGCGATCTGCGCTACCGCGCTGGCGACTATCTAGTGATCCCCGCTGGCGTGATCTGGCGCTTCGTGCCAGATCAGAACGTGGCGCAGCGGGCGCTATACGTCGAATCCTTCGGGCATATCACGCCGCCGAAGCGTTACCTCAACAACTACGGGCAATTTCTGGAACACTCGCCCTACTGCGAACGCGACATTCGTCCACCGGATCGCTTGATCACACACGACGAAACGGGTGAATTCTACTTACATGTCAAATCGCGCGGGCAGATCACGCGCTACCAGTACGATCACCATCCGCTGGATGTAGTCGGTTGGGATGGGCATCTGTTCCCCTTCGCCTTCAACATTGAGGACTTCGAGCCAATCACCGGACGCGTACATCAACCGCCACCTGTGCATCAGACGTTTGATGGTCCGGGCTTCGTGTTGTGCTCCTTCGTGCCGCGTATGTTCGACTATCACCCGCAGTCGATTCCCGCGCCGTACAACCATTCCAACGTCGATTCCGACGAAGTGCTGTACTACGTGGAAGGCAATTTCATGTCCCGCAAGGGCATCGAACGCGCCTCGATCACGGTGCATCCGAACGGCATCCCGCACGGTCCGCATCCGGGCACCTATGAGGGATCGATTGGCAAGACCAAGACTGAAGAACTGGCGGTGATGGTCGATACTTTCCGTCCGCTGCAAGTGACCCGCGAGGCGGTACAGATGGAAGATCCGAAGTATCCGACCAGTTGGCTGCCGGAGAATCATTAGCTTGCCCTCACCCCTCACCCCTCTCCCGCAAGGAGAGGGTAATAAAACAGTCTTGAAGTCCTTCTCCTTGGGGGAGAAGGATTTAGGATGAGGGCTAACCACCAAAATAATCACAAGGAAACTTAGCGATGACCGATCAAATCGTATTGACTACGCTGACGTACAGCGATGAAGATCACGGGACGTGGAGCGAGTTGTACCGCCGTCAATGGGATCGCGTGCAGAACATTGCCTGTCAGCAGTGGATAGCGGGGATGGCGAAACTGGCGCTTGATCCGACCCGCGTGCCAGTGGCGGCGGAGATCAGCGCACGGATCGAGGGCATGACGGGCTGGACGCTCGGTGACGCGCAGAATGCCTATCTCGGACGCACAGAATGGTTCGAGCATCTGGCGGAGCGCCGTTTCCCCGTCACCAATTACATTCGCCGCCCGCACGAGATCGAGTTCACGCCGCTGCCTGATCTGTTCCACGAATATTTCGGGCATCTGGCATTTTTCACCGATCAGTGGTTTGCGGATACGGCAGAAATGTTCGGTAAGCTGTACCTAGCTACTACTGATGAACGGCAGCAAGTAGAGATCGCGCGGCTGTGGTGGTTCACCACGGAGTTCGGCTTGATCCGCGAGGCTGGCGAGATCAAGCTGTATGGCGCGGGTTTGCTCTCCTCACCGGGAGAACTGAATTTCGCGCTGCTGCCTGAGACGCCGCGCTACCAGTTCGACATCCGCCAAGTGGCGCAGACTGAATCAGCCGTACACAGCTATCACAAGGGCTACTTTGTGCTTGAGGATGCCGATCAGGTGCGCCGGATTCTGCGTGACTATGCGCGGATGGAGGGCTTGCCGGACGTGACAAAATAGCCTCACCCCCTGACCCCCTCATCCATTTCGCGGAGAGGGGAACCGGGAGGCGACGAAGAATCGTTATGACGAGCCGAGATGATTAGGGCGGGCGGTGTAGGTCGCCTGCTCGGCTGTGTCATCATCATCGGCGGGAATGAGTTCGCCATCGTCGGAGAGTTTCGCAGCATATCGCTTGGGCTTTTCGGTCGCTTCATCGGCTAGCATTCCCTTACGCAGCATTTCCTCTCGCACTTCCCGCATCATCAGCCGTTCACGGATCGCTGCTTCGCCTGCGCTGGTTTCAAAATAAAAGGAAGCCACGTGGAAGAGCAGCACCGCCGTCCAAAGTATGGTGGGCACAAGGAGGATAGTAGCCGCTGCACCGGTTTCATATAACCCGCCGTGTGAGGAAGCATAACCCGCCGTCAGCCAGATGGTCAGCATCGAGATCGCGTAGAAGATCAGATGCGTGGCGAAGAACAGCACACGATATTGCCACTTGCGACGTGCTACTTGATTGGCGATGTTTCGCCGGATCGCGGCGTAGTCCTGATGATCAGACATGGTAACTTCCCCGTTGGCGATCAGTCTTATCTGTGAATACGCAAAGTTGAGGGGAGTAGTCGCACATCTCCGATCTGGAAGATGCAGATCAGCTTTGCAGCCAGTCAATTACGCGATCTAGGGCTGCTGGATCGGCGTTGAAGTAATTTTGGATCGCTTCGGTGGTCAAACGAAATATAGGCGCATATAACGTGTCTCGGATGAACTTACTTTTTGATGCATCTAAATACTGTGGATATGGAGAGTAAACACTGACAGCCGCGATTAGTCCCTTACGAATTCGCTGGCTATAAAGTTTAGGCATCCGTTTTTCTTGGCAAAATCGGTTGATCTGGCGCGTTAAGGCAGCACGAAACGCGCTCAGATGAGTGCCACCGTCTAGATTTAGTATGGTATTGCAAAAAGCTTTCTCTATCGGCGCATTGAAGTCTAGCTGTGTAGTGTAGGCAAGGGCGATTTCAATGCGCTGTTCTATGTGGTTATCATCTGCGAACGTAAGGTTGCCTTCAATTGGCTGATGCAGCAACCCTAGCATTTGAACTCGTTTGTTAGCTTGCTTCATGAGCAACGGAGTTATGAGCAACGAAAGTAAGCTGCTGGCATAGCTATGGGCGTATTGATGATTTTCCGTCCGATCATCGCGGATTTCGGTGTTTAAGTTTGGCGCGAGGGAGGATAGCTCTCGCAATCGGGCACCTAAAGGACCGAACTCAAATTCAATGGAATCGAAGATTTCGGCATCGGGACGCGAGATGAGCGTGAGGCAAGATTCCTCGTTAGGCATCAACGGGCGAATCTGGTAAGGCGCGTCCTGTGGTATTCCCTGTTTATAGTCCTGCTGCCAAAGATAGCCATCAAATGATGTTTGTGCTGTAAATTCGGATGACAACGCATTAAGCACAACATACCGAAGGGTATTCGGACCGCGACCAAAATATACTCCCGAAAGGATTTTCTCAAGTGTGCTTATCTTAAGTTGGGGGTCATCCGTAATGGGGATGCTGTGATTCGCAGCCGTGATAGCAATACTTCCATCAGCTTGCAGAATCACAGAAATCTTGCTTGGCTGCCCGAACGCTGGATAGACGACCATTGCCTCAAGCAATTGTAGTATCATGACGTGCAACGCTTTTTTGTCATTGCCCCCAATGTACATGCCAACCCGCAGACGGATGAAATCTAGACCGTCGAGTTGGCGAAGCTCATCTGGCATAGTAGCCTCTGTCAGGAAAGCAACTACAGATTATTTTCGGCTGCGCTGCACCACCGCCTCGATCACGGCGAGGTAACGCTGCGCCACCAATTCCCATGTGGCGTTGGCGGCGATGAACTGACGGGCAGCCGCGCCATTCCGCCGCAGCATATCCTGATTACGCGCGGCGTTGATCAACATGTCCAGCAGTGTAGAGGATTCCCGATCATCGACGGGCACTTTCCAGACGAATGATCCGGGCAGTTCGGCAAGCTGCGGCACATCGGAACAGATCACCAATTTGCCTGCACCTAACGCCCGCAGCAGAATCCCCGACATCTCACCTGTGGTGGGTGAGCGCAAGTTCACAGCAATATCCACCGCTTGAATATACTGCTCCAACAGCGGCGTCGGCACTTGATCAGCGTAGTGGACGACATCGCGGATGGCGCGGGATCGCAGCATCTGGCGGATGCGCTGCGGATAGGCGTTGTTGGGACCGTCGCGTCCCGCCACGATCAGCCGTGCGTTGGGATACTGCTTGAGCAGTTTGGGCAGCACTTCGAGCAGCACATGAACGCGCTTATGCGGGCTGATCTCTCCGAATACGCCGATCACCAGTTGATCGTGTCGCCAGCCCAGCTTCATTCGCAAATCAGCGCCAGCCGAGTCATCAAGTACCCGCGCCCCGTGCATGATGTGGTGAACATCCGCCTGCGGGAAGCGCTGTTTCAGTTGATCCTTACCGTACTGTGTGTGCACGATGGTTGACTGACTGGATTCAACCACGCGGCGATTCATCGGGATGTCTAGCCATGTGTTCAACTCACCACTGATGTATTTTCCCGCTTGCCTGACCATCGCGCCACCGTGCTGGTAACTGACCTCATCATAGAATTGCTGCCGTGAACCGAGATAAAAGAGGTTGTAGAGGTAGAATCCGAACAGCGCCAGATCGTGCAGTACGGTGATGCCGGGTTCGCGCAGCAGTTGATCGTGAATCTCGGTGTGGTAGTGGGCGCTGTTGCCCATGTGATACACGTGTGCGTCGATAGCGCGGGCGTCGCGGCGGTAATCAGTGTACGAGCGCACCTCGACGGGCAAGCCCTGAAACAGGGAGGTATCGGCGGTGGGGATGGTGTAAACCGTGATGTCGATGAATTGAGCGAGCGCCTGAATCAGCGCCACCGCATAATCACTGATCCCGCTGGGCGCAGGCGGCAGCGGAGTCCACATGCCGACGCGCAGACGTCGCGGTGGGATAGCTTCGGCGGGATGTTCAACCTGTTCCTTATCGGGCGGTAGAGCGACAGCAGGATCGGCAAGCTCAGAGGCTCCGTCGGCTGTGCTCAGTAAGTGTGGATCGCTTTCTACTTTCGAGGCAGGTGTCACCGAACGGCTCTTAGGTTACGCTATCGAATGGATTATGGAAAAGCAGCGCATCAGATGTTAATGCTGGTCATTGTATCACGCGCCGCCAATATGGGAAAATCAGCGGCGGCGGAAATCGCTGAATCGCAGGATGAGGTTGGCGTTGACAGCACGCCACCTGCTTACTAGACTCAATTGATGGATTGTATTTATTCGATCTTTGAATCAACGGAAGGTCAACTCCGATGACTGAACAACGCGAAACGCATCGTGTCGAAGTGGCTGGATTGGTACGCGAATTTCCTCTGTTCGAGGTAGCTCCCGGTGTGCGTATCGCAGTGGTCAACATTCTGGGCGATACGGAATTGACGCAGTACGCTGCCAAGGAACTCGCCAAGCAGCTTGCAGATCGCAACCCCGAAGTGCTGGTGACGGCGGAAGCAAAGAGCATCCCGCTGGTTCACGCCCTCTCCACCGTCATGGATTTACCCTATGTGGTGCTGCGCAAGTCGTATAAGCCGTATATGGGCGCGGCGCTGGAAGCGGAGACGCTTTCGATCACTACTGGCAAGCCACAAACGCTGTACCTCGATGAAAAAGACCGTAAGCTGCTGGTGGGCAGGCAGGCGGCGATCATCGATGACGTGATCAGCACAGGCAGCACCCTCATGGGTATGCGCTTGATCACAGAGAAAGCTGGCGCGACAGTGGTAGCACAAGCGGCGATCTTCACCGAAGGGGATCGCGCTAAGTGGGCAGATGTGATTGCGCTGGGGCATTTGCCAGTTTTCACCGACTAAAAGTGCTGCCGCGTGCTGCTGCATTGCTGTTACCACTACGCACTGCAGCAGCACGCCTTCCGCCAGATGATAATGCCTCGCATTTCTTGACTTCTCCACTTTGCTGGATGTATAGTGTTGCCACCATTCCATTAAGGTAACGCATCGTATAACGCAACTCGTAACGCTATGCGTTGAGTCACGTTTGATTTTGAATCGTCGCCAGACCCAAACGTTTCCAATTTGCGAGGAATCACGCCATGGTACTTATTGATGATGAATTCCAGCGTGATCTTGATGCATGGTTAGCCCAGCAGTTTGCTGACCTTTCCACTACCAGCCAACTCAGCTACGAGCAAGCACTCGATCCCTATTCGTCACTCTCCGCCGCATCACCAGTCTCACCGGAAGCATTTGAAGAGCGCCTCGCGCAATTGGAAGATGAACTGCTTCCGTTCGCCCGCAGCCAACCGACTCCTCAGGAACTGCAGGAGCGTATCGCCGACATCCTCGAATTCCTTCAGATGGCTGGTGCGCTGGAGATACCGCGCTACATCAAATCGACGCTGGAAATCCTCGAACTATTGATTCTCGATTTGGAGCAGGTCGGACAGTGGGATTTGCTGGATGCGCGCCTGACTAACCTGATGAACGCGATCACCAATCTGTCTGATCCTCAGATCAAGCTGCGCTGGTTCAAGCTGTGGATCCATCATCTCAATTACGGTGGTTTACGCAGCCAATTGGGGCTGGAAGAGGTGCTGCGCGAGACCTATGCGCAGGCGGGCAATTCTCCCGACGAAACGGAACTGAAGTTTCTGGCGCTCATTAAAGCTGGAAATTCGCTGGAGACTGAGCGCCAACTGGCGGACGAATTGTTGACCTCGATCAGAGCGCAGGGCAACAAAATGCTGCTCATGCGTGTGCACATCATGCTGGCATTTCTGCACGGCGAACGCTACGAGACTCAGCAGTTATATGAGCAGGCGAAACTGGCTTACCATCTGGCACTGGAATTGGGCAACATCCGCCAGCAGATTAGTGCGCTGAACTACATGGCGACAGCGGCACACGCGCTGGGCGATTTGTCTCAGGCAGCGGAGTACATTGCCCGTGCGCAGCCCTTGGCGGAACAGTCGGGAGATATGCTGCGCTTGATGCATCTGAAAGCGACGCATGGTAGTTTCCTGTACTCGCTCGGGCAGTATTCCAGCGCCGTAGTGGAGTTAACCGAAGCTGCCCAGTATTTTCCGACGCGCGGCGTGAATTTCGGGCGCGTGATGTACATGCTGGGTAGTTCGCATATCGCCTTGCAGATGTACTCCGAAGCCGAGCGCATCCTCCTTCTTGCCCACAATTTGTTTCGCAGTTTGGACTCGCATATCGACATTCTAAATTCTTTGCTAGCGTTAGCAGAATGCTACGATCTGTGGTTAGGGATAGAGGACGCTACTGCTAAGGTACACGCGCTATTGATAGACGACATCCTGCCACTGTGCGCAGCACATCCCGAAATTGTCACGCCGCAGCATCAGTCAATGATCGCTGATTTGCAGGCACGCTTCGGCTAACCTGAAAACTGATCTAAAACCTGAATGCTGCCGCCACGCTAGTTGGCACGCTCGCTTCTTGTCCGACGTTATATGTTTGAAACTTGGCTTTAGTGCTGCCAAGCGCATACAATGGCGGTGGAGGTGAACCATGCGCCGCAGCCTGTTTTTCGTCATTGCTATGCTCGCTATCGCCCTTGCATTCAGCGCCTGTGGAGGAGGAACTAATCCGACCCCCGATCCGATTCAGGATGCTGGTACGGGCGGAGGTGTTGCGCCGCTGGCATGGGATAAAGACCCGAATATCGTGATCTTTCGCGTGGATCGGCAGGTCTTAAATGAGCCACCATACCGCGATTTCAACCGCTTGCCGCTGTGTACTCTGTACGGTGACGGGCGCGTTGTGTGGACTAACTTCTTACAACCACAAGGCGAAGAAGTGTTAGAAGCATTAGTCGATGATGTTCAATTTCGCAGCTTCCTCGAATTCCTGATCCGCGACCTGAAGTTCTACGAGATACCCGACTACGCTGGACGGGAACTGCCACCAACCGCCGATACAGGCATGGACAGTATGACGCTGTATCTAGCGGGACAGGTGCATACCGTTCGCAACTATCGGCTGTGGCCCAACGATGTCTATACCACAATTCTGGATCGCTGCCGCACGCTTAGTGATTCGCCTGTGAGAGTCGAGCCGGATGCGGGTTGGGTGACGGCGTAC
>JAHBVK010000001.1 GCA_019637555.1 Anaerolineae bacterium | reverse complement strand
TCTACGGCAACATAGGCGCGATTGACGAACAAAATCCGTGCTTGTCCGCGCATCTGTCCGCTGGCGCTATCGAGATCAATCGCCAGTAGATAGCGCGTGCGATTGAGATAAGGCTGTGCTACCCCTGCCATGCCGGGACGCGCGAACATCGGATCGGTGAATAGTGATTCGTCCGGTAACGTTAACTCATCCTGTGCTCGCACAGGTGCGCTCATCAGAGTCATCGTCAGCAATATTAATACCAGTAACCAGCGCCGCAATATTCGCACGAATTTGCTCCTCAATTTAAGGCAAGCTGATTGTACCTGATTCGTTTTCAATGTTGCGGGTTGACCTGCCTGTAACAAAAATGCCCACCATTTTGAATATTGGATGATGTACATTGAACAAATGACCTTGACTGAACGACTTCGAGAACGATTGCGCGCTTTTCTCGCCGCTGAAAGTACGCCACTACTGCACATCTTACGCAGCTATGTCGTGCGAATGGGTGTTGATGGTGCGCGTGCCGCCGATACGGACGTTGATACGGCTGCGGCTGAACTGTTGAACGAAGTCACGGTAGAGGCACTCACCCATGCAGATCGATTCGATCCAGCACGACAGCCGCGTGCTTGGCTGCTTGGCATCGCCGCCAATCTGCTGCGTCGCCAACGTGCCGAGAATGGCAATCGTCAGCGGCGGGAACTGCTGGCGCTCGATCTAGCAAACGATGAGTATGCCAGCGATGAGGAAGTCTTCGATCAACTGGCGGGGATCAGCGCCGCGATGGGTGATCCGGCGGAATAGAGCGAGGCTGAAGCAGCGTTAGAGAGTTTATTGGCGTTAGTTTCGGTTGAAGACGCACGACTCTTGAAGTTGGCGGTGCTGCACGATTTAGATGGTGATGAGTTAGCGCAGGAACTTGGAATCACGGCGGGCGCAGCGCGAGTACGCTTGCATCGGGCATTGCGGCGGCTGCGACGTGAAGTGGAGGGTTTAACGGATGAATAGAAATGAACGATTACAGCGTGAGAAACTACTGCTGCGCTATACGAGTGCATTGGAGCGCGGCGATCCCGAAGTGCTGGCGGTAGTTCTATACGAGGCGGAATCCGATCCGCTGCTAATGCAGATGATCGATGAATTACATGCGGAATATATGGAGGAACCAATGGTTACAGTACAAGTGCCATCACGTTCATCACGGCGCTATCGACTACCGTTAACGCTGACAGCGGCGATGATCGCCTTTTTGTTGATCGGCGGGCTGTTGTTGGAGATATACGCGCGCCGAACGATTCAGATCATGTTTGCTGCATCAACCGCTACACCGACCATCAGCGCGACGACAACAGCAACAGCAACCGTGACCGCGACCTTGAGTTCACCGCGTTTTTATGCAGAGACTGAAAGCCGTTCACGGGTGTTTGGACCAGATGGCAAGCTTCTCTCCGATATTGGCTGGATTTACACATCGCAATTTGCATGGCAGGATGCGCCGGGAGTGTACCGTATTGAAGCCTTTGATAACGCAACTGGCAATTCAGCCCCACCGCAGCCTGATTTTGTGCGCTCTGTTATGCTCACAGATCCTGAGCCTAAAACAAATCAGGCCAATAAGACACTTTATGCGAGAACAGTGCTCGTTAGCAAGGGGGCGCAAGCATGGTATTACGACCTCTACAGTAATGCTCCAACATGGGTAGAAGACATGCCTGAAGATTACGTGTTCTCTTGGTTCGGGGCTAAGACAGGAACAACGCGAAGCGAAGACAAGTTGCGCGAATTTCCGGGTACTGACGAAATACGCCAACTTCCTGATGAGACGGTGCTAGATCGTCCGGTTTATGTGTTCGAGACTAAAACCATCTCAACAACAAACTCAATTCCTTCAGTGCGGAATATCTTCAAGATTGATCAGCAAACTTCACTCCTTTTAGCCTCTATTCATTATGATGCTCAGGATCAGGTCATCTATGAGATGCAGTTCACCAAGCTAGACCTTGATCCGTCGTTTGATGCTGCGACATTTACGATGACCGTGCCCGACGAGGGATACCATGTGCCAGCAGCACAACCAATGGCGGTGGAGACGATCTGGAGCGACATTGAGCAGCAAGCTGAGTACGACGTGTATCACATCTCCGATCAGGTGATGTTCGAGAATCGGTTGGTGCTAGGCAAAGTGTTCACCGATCCATTGGGACGCTACTGCGTCATCACTTACTATCGACGTGATGCTTTGTTCGCACCGCCCGTGCTGACATTGATGCTCAGTAATCCGAACGCAGGAATTATGACGAAATTCCCCACTGCTACTGGAGAACTGGTTGATTACAAGCTCATCAGCGGTGGTAATGATAGTCGGCATGTCGATGATATGGTGATCAGCGTTCGTGCTGCCGAAGCAAAAATAGATGGCAATTCTGGGCAATACGACTTTTTATGGGCTTACAATCCGAGGCTCGGTAGTTCCGATAGCATGACCGATATGTCGCGGACGAGTATCCAGCTTGCTAGTCCGTTAGGCATGTTCAGCGAGGAGCAGTTGATCAGTTTCGTGACGTCGCTGCAATACGTTCCGCCGATGGTCAGCTATGACGAGATGACATTGGCGTGGCTGCAGTTGGAAAAACGCGCTCATTTCCAGCTATATCGCTTCTCGCTGTTCGATTTCAACACGCGGATCGGTGAGGGCAGCAGCGCCTACGCCTTACTACCATCGCTAACGACAAATGCCTCCACTGGCGAGGGCGCGAGTGCGGCGATGAGCGTCAGCAGCAAGTTGATCCCTGAAAAGCCCGTTTACATCAATGATGTGGTGGTACAACGATTTCGCTGTACCTGCCAGCCCGGATTTGCCTTGATCATCACTCAGGGTAATCTATCCGCCGTAGCCAAATCGGCAGAAGGATTTACCAGTGACGGTGAATCAGTCGATGTCGCAGGTACAACCGCTACGTATCGACAGAATGTACTGACCCCGTTTGCGGTTAGTCGTTGGTTATTGATGGATGTTAACGGCACAACGATCCTGTTGCAGGCGCATGTAAATGTAGTCTCGCGTGAGGAGTTGCTGGCGATTGCGGAATCGCTGCAAGAGGCTACCGCGCCAACAGCCGGAACAGTGAACTGAGTTGAGAAATGAAAAGCCCGGAGCGTCTATTACTACGTCCGGGCTTCAGAATTTGGAACTTATCTAGCTTAGGCTGTTAGCTTCCTTTAGCTTCACCCTTACTGCCGTTGGTTGGAGTCGCTGGTGCTGGTGCATCAGTAGCTTGGGCAACAGGAGCATTCAGACTCTTGAGGATGCTCTCGCGGATGCGCTTGATGTCCTCATTAGGCGGCTCATTATCACTATTGTTAGTGAGATTGATGCCCAATTTCTCCGAGAGCAGCATCGCCATGAGTGCCTCGAAAGCACTATTGGCACCGCTGCCGTTGCCGTCAGCGCCACCGCCGTTGTTGATCACCATCTTCGGCACGATGTCGATACCAGACTTCTCCACTGCCGCACTGAAGCGATCCAACGCCTGCTGCAAGACCTGGAACTGCGGTCCACCGTAAGCGCGAACCTGTTCCTCGACTGCGACTGCGCGGGCGATACCGATGCGGGCATCGCGTTCCGCTTCCGCTTCCGCAATCGCCTTGATCTTAGCGGCATCCTGCAACGCACGCTGATAGGCAGCGCGACCTTCGTTGCCCTGAATGGTGATGCTGATCTCGGATTCCGTGAGCGCCGTCTGCTGCTTGGCAATGGATTCTGCCTGCCGCAGTTCGCGTTCCTTCGCCGCCGCCGTTTGCTTACGTCCGTAAGTTTCCACCTGCTCGGTAGCGATCTGACGATCCCGCAACTGCGCCAAAATTTCCTCGATCTTGCGATCATTGGCTGAGGAGGAGGGCGTACCGATCAGCACTTCCTCAAGTTCGAGGTTATAGTGCGCGAAACGTTCCTTCATCTCTTCGCTGGACTGCTGCTGGATCTGGCTGCGCTCCTGAATCAACTGTATCAGTGTGCGCGTCTGACCGATGTTCTTGAAGTAAGCAGCGACCATCGGATCAAGGGTTTGCTCGACCAGCCGTTTGATGTCACCGAAGCGCTGGATGACCAGCGGCGCTTTGCGGTAGTCGATGTGCATGACCACGGACAGCGGCAGCAGCGGCTCGAAGGCATCCTTAGTGATCAGTTCAACGGCGCTTAGGTTGGCATCGAAGCGATGCTCGCCTACTTCATCCTTATTCCATTTGAGGATGATGTTGGTCGTTGGGACGGTGATCACTTTACCAGCGTAGGTGTTGAAGGCGTACTTACCCGGCATCAACGCCGCGTCCCAGACACCTTTAGCCCCCTGCTCGACCATCTCGCCGTGCTTGTAGTCAACGCCGGAGAGGTCTTCGGATTTGCCACCGACATAACTGACGACCACGCCAACGGAACCAACATCGATGATCGTCTTCTGGATCAACTCAACCGTAGCGAACAAGCGGTTGATGTAGTAGGTTCCTTCCGTCAGTACCTGCAATTGACGACCACGCCGACCACCAGCAATCAGGAATTTCTCAGTATCCTGAAAGTTATTGTGGTAAGTCGTAGCCACAGCAGGATCATCACCAACCGTCGGCGCAATGATCTCGCCCTGTTGAAGCGAAGGACCATCATGAACGGTGACGATACCGACCATATCATCAGCACCCTTGATGACGACGGGCTTAAAGCCATCTCGCTCGTGGATCAACGCCGCCATGCGCTTGAAGATGCCTTCTTCGTCACGGCTGATCGGCAGATAGTAGCTACCGTCGGCAGTGAAGACGATGAATTGGGCAAGGTTCAGGGCGTATGTGCCTTCACGCAAAATCTCGCGCTGAGGTCCACGCTGACCGCCATTTTTCAAGAATGCTTCGACATCCTGAAAGTTCTTCGCTTCCGGTACCACATCTGCCAATGATTGTGTTGGTGCCAGTGGGGAACCGTCACGTGCGAAGACGTAGCCGATCTGCCCTTGCGAGATCGTCACCAGCGGCGCAAGTTGGATGTTGTATTGATAGGGTAGTTTCCAAGTGATACCACCACGTAGTAGTTCCGGTTGATAGCCAGCTTCCTTGTTTAGTGCAATGAAACTATCCGCTTTGACCGAGCCTTTGCCAGAGAATCGCTTCTCGACAATACCGACACGGTTGTTCGGAATAATACGCACACCCGCAAGCAGGAACAACCCGACAAAAATAAGCAGCCCGAGTACAATCAGGCCAAGTAAGTCAGGCATCTTCGATTTCTCTCCTACAATTGTGTAGCATTCCTCAGCATACACCCGAACAAAAATGCCCACCTCCCAATTTTGGGGGAGGTGGGCAGCATTATTATGGATTTAAGATACGTTATTAATGTGGCATCAGCGGAAGACGGCGAGGACGACGGGGACACCCTTACCGCCAATGGTGAACTGAGAGGGTCCACCTGTCGCCAGATACATCTGGGTGGAACTGCCACCATCCATATTCAAAGCCGTCGTGATCTCTAGCCCCGACACACCGAGAAAGCGTGCCATATCCAGCAGTGTGACAGCAGTATATTGTGTAACGATGATCAGAATGCGTCCATAAACATCCTGAGCGATCACCGTACGAAAACTGGGGGCGGTACTGATGTCTGGATTGAAGGCTGGCGCGACTCTGCCTGCAACCATCAACATTGGAAGTCCTTGCACAACCTGCTGGAAGTTCTCGGTGTTGTTGTATGGCTCAGTATAGAATGATCGTACTCTAGCAACATTATCTTTGAGCTGAAAAACGCCCGTGTCATTACGGGATATATTCACGCCAGTCAAGATACCATCAGAAGCTACCAATCCTAACGGGCGATTCTGAGTATCGAAGAAGTTGGCGTTGACGATTGCCACCGCACCGGGAAGCACGCTCTGCCACTGCTGGATATTGCGCACTGCACCAGCCTGATAGTAGACCTTGAAACGGGCATAACGCGGATCGATACGGGTGACGAGGACACTTGCCACTTGCCCCGATGATGGCGCACGGAAGGTGATCACGCGCCAGTTAATGCCCGCCGAAAGCTGATTCCAGTTAGCATCAATGGTGGGGACCACCGTTGGCGCCACAGGTGTTGGCGGCACATAGGTAAATGCCGGCTGCGTTGGCAGTACCAACGTCGGCGCTACTGAACTAGGTAGCGGTACGGTAGGCACAACAGGCAGACTAGTTCCGCCTGCTGGAAAGGTAGGAAGGTTGCTGGTCGCTACGCGCGTAGGAAACATAACGATGGGTGTGGCATTGGGATCGACAGGTCCGCAGGCGGCAAATAGCGCAGTCAGCAGCACAAAGCCAACGGTGACGGCGATCTTTTTGTGCATCTTCAATACCCTATCCACGAGAAAGACAAACGTGCGCGTAAATATAACCCGAAATTGTAACGCACGATCACGTCGGGTGCATGAAAAGTAACCGGAGCGCGTGGCTCCGGTTCGATGTGGCGAAGGTTTTGGCGATTAGTCGAGGAGAGAGTGTAGTGTATCGAGTGCCTGAGTGCGCAGCACAGTGACTTCGTGCTGATCGGCAAGGCGCTTGAGTTTGACCTCACCGCGTGCGATCTCGTCCGGTCCCATCACGGCGACGATAGGGATACCCTTCTTGTCGGCATAGCCGAACTGTTTGCCGATGCCCTTGTTATCTTGCATGAATAACTCGGTGCGAATGCCCTCACCGCGAAGTTCGCTGGCGAAGCGCATCGACTCGGCTTTGGTCTCGGCGTTGAATACGCTGACGAGCACCTGCACCACTGTGCGATTGATCGACGGTGGGTACATGTTGCGCTTGTCCATAATGTAGATCAGGCGCTCGATGCCCAGACTGATGCCGACGGTAGGCAGTGTATCTTTGCGGAACAAGCCGATCAGATCGTCGTAGCGTCCGCCGCCTGCCACGCTTCCAACACGCTCCTCTGGATCGTCGGAGAGCAGTACCGCCTCAAAAATAGGTCCGGTGTAGTAACTGAGTCCGCGCACCATCGAGAAATCGAGATCGATATTCTCGGCTGGCGTGTTAAGTGCCATCAGGTTATTGACAAGTTGCTCAAGCTCGTCCAAGCCTTCCATCGCTGACGGCGTGCCATCTAGCTCTTCACGCAATGCGCCAATGTTTTGCGCCGCTGCTGCATAGCTGTCGCTGCGATCTGAGTGGGCGCTAGTGATCATCTTCATGATCTTGTCCACGATGCTAGCAGCGATGCCGTTATCGAGCAGTTCTTTACGCACACCATCAACGCCGATTTTGTCCAGCTTGTCGATGCTGCGGTAGAGATTTGAGAGCGCCTCGCCTTCGAGTCCAGCATACTGACCAATGCCAATGAGCAGTTTGCGGTTGTTGATCTTGACGGCGAACTCGCGGAAGCCCAATTCACGCAATGCCGAGACTGCCACACTAACCGCCTCTGCATCTGCCTCCATACCTGCGATGCCAACGGTATCCGCATCACACTGATAGAACTCGCGGTAGCGCCCACGCTGCGGACGATCTGCACGCCAAACGGGTGCAATGTGATAGCGTTTGAAAGGCAGCGATAGTTTACTTTCGTTGAGCGCGAAGAAGCGCACCAATGGCACTGTCAGATCGTAGCGCAGCGCCAGCTCTTCCTTACCCATCGGATGCTTGGCGTGAAAGATCAACTTCTCGGCGTCTTCGCCATACTTGCCCATCAAAGTTTCCTGCATTTCCAGCACCGGCGTTTGCAGCGGTTCGTAACCGTAACGCTCGAATACGCCGGAGATGGTGTTGATGACGTACTGACGACGCAGCACATCGGCGGGAAGGTAATCCCGCATTCCGGTGGGAAGTTGTGGTCTGATCTTGTTCACGTCTGCCTCTAGAGTGAATGTCGGAACATTTCAGGCAGGGTCATTCTAATGCCGGATCGTAGCGATTTCCAGCCTCAAGCATGTACAATCATGCACTAATCAAAGATCAGTGAATGCCATGAATGACCGTAGCAACCGAGATCAGGCTGCACGCCGGAACACAACAGGGCGCGGACACGTCACCCGATCAACTCCGGTAGAGCGCAATGACATCAGTAATATACCGACTTCAGCTTCAACCTCAAGTTCGATGCGCCGCAACACTGCCAGCGGCAGGGCGCGTGAACGGATGGCAAAACGGCGGCAAGATCGGGCATTACCCAAGATCGAATGGACGTGGGGGATCATCGCTGCCGCTGTCGGCGGTGCATTGTGCCTTGTCACGCTAGTCGTTTCTTCGATCTTTCGCGGCGGCAATGTGACGGTGACGGCAACGGCGGCAGTGGTCAATGGGGTGGTGCAGCCGACAGTGACAACGGATTATGGCATTACCGCATGGAATGGGGATCGCCGCTTTACGATTCTGGTGATGGGCTTGGACAAGCGTCCCGGCGAGGAAGGTACAGGCTTCCGCACCGATTCGCTGATCCTTGTGAGTATTAATCCCAAAACACAGCAGATCGGTTTGCTCAGTATCCCACGCGACACCTACGTCGCGATGCCAAACCAGCCTGATCTAGTAAAGGTGAACCGTGTCTATGTGCTTGGCGAATTGAACCGTCCCGGTGATGGTCCAAAACTGCTAGTGCAAACGATGCAGTATAACCTCGGCATGAGGATTGACAGCTATGTGGCAGTTTCGTTCGATGCCGTAATTAAGTTAGTGGATGCGATTGGCGGCATCGACATTAATGTGCCAGCGGAGATTGATGATCCTGAGTATCCGAGCATGGATTACGGTTACGAGCCTTTATACATTCCGGCGGGCATCGTCCATATGGACGGTCAACTGGCGCTGAAGTACGCTCGCACCAGACACGGCAGCAGCGACTTCGCCCGCGCAGAGCGGCAGCAAGAAGTGATCATGGCAATGCGGGCGCGGATGACACAACCGCAAGTAATTGCCTCATTGGTGCCGCAGGCGCTATCACTATGGACTGACTTGAGCCAATATGTGATCACCGATGTCGGCTTTGATCAGGCGCTCAGTCTGGCGTGGTATTTGAAGGATTTGCCATCAGATGGGATCCGAAAAAACTCGATCTTTGGCGAATATTTGCAGGCGACCTCTGTTGATGGTGATGATGGTGCATTGGTTATAAACCGCAGCAACATCGCCGCGCTAATGACCTCCGTATTTGGCATGGACTATAACCAATAGTCTGACACTTAAGGATCAAGCTACCTCGTACCCCTTCTAAGCAGGCTAAGAACAGGCTGAATGCAGCGTTTTTCGTTTCGATTGCGCTGGAATTTAGTTAGTTCATTGGCAATATGCCCCATTGACTCCAGTACATAGTGGTTATAATTGGTCTTATGGATTGGCTATATCCAATATCCAATTGATAGGAATGTGGCTATGGTGCATGTCGATCTGCCAATCAATAAGACCGCTGAAGAACCCCTATACCGACAGATTATTCGTCTGGTGCGCGAACGAATCGTCGAAGGGTCGTGGGTACCGGGTGAGAGGTTACCCGGAAGCCGCGAACTCGCTGACACGTTGGGGATCAGCCGGATCAGTGTAGTTAATGCTTATGCGGAACTGCGCGAAGAAGGGTTGATCGTGGGACAAGCAGGGCGCGGGACATTCGTCACCGGACCCAATGGGCTGACCAATGATCCACGGGCGCTGCCTTCCGTCGCAGCAAATCCTATTGCTCATGTTACGCAGCGCCATCCGCCGAACGTAATTGCATTCAGCGGCGGCGCACCAGCCGAGGAATTTCTGCCCGTGTCACTGATCCGGCAGGCGTACAATGCAGTTCTTGATCGGGACGGCGCAGATGCCCTGCTTTACGAGGAGACCGAGGGTTATTTGCCGCTGCGACAGGCAATTGCAGAATACAGCCGCACGACTGGTATTAACTGCCGCGCAGAGCACGTACTAATCACTGGTGGCTGTCAGCAAGCGCTGGATATGGCGGTACAAGCGCTGCTTTCTGAAGGGGATGCGCTGATCACTACTAACCCGACCTATCTGGGCATCCTTGATCTGGCGCGGGTGCGGCGAGTTCAGGTTTTCGGTATCCCGATGGACGAGGATGGCATAAAGATTGACGCGCTGCAAGAGGCACTGATACATCACCGCGCGCGCGCTATTTACATCGCGCCGACGTACCATAATCCAACTGGAACGGTGATGTCTATCCATCGGCGGCGGAGGCTGTTACAGGTGGCAGCAGATTTCGGTGTCCCTGTACTGGAAGATGGTGTTTACCACGAATTGGGTTTTGCGGGCACGCCACCGCCACCTTTGAAGGCGCTAGATAGTGAGGGGATCGTCCTTCACACCAACGGATTCTCCAAAATCGTTCTGCCGGGAACGCGCATCGGTTACGTGATCGGAGAAGGTCCGGTGTGGGAACGAATCATGCGGGTGAAGCGGGCAGCGGATATTTGCACGCCAACACTTAATCAACGGGCGATGCACTACTTCCTGCAAACTGGAGCCTTAAGCGGACATCTGGATCGGGTACGCAAGATCATCCGCGAGCGCCGCGACAGCATGATCCGGTCGTTGCAGCGCCATATGCCTGAGGGAACACGCTGGTCAACACCGACGGGTGGAATGTACCTGTGGGTAGAGCTGCCTCACAATGGACCAACCGTAGCTGAGTTGTACAACAACGCGATCAAACAGGGCGTCACCTTTGCGATGGGTCCGATGTTCCATACAGATGGCGGTGGCGGGTATTTCATGCGGCTGAATTTCGCAGCGCAAGCTCCTGACAAGATCGAGGAGGGTGTGCGACGGTTGCGGGCTGCCTGGCACGGACTATCGGCGCAGAACTCAGGTGTGGTGCTGCGGGATACTGAGCACATCCTGTGATCCGGGTATACGGACAATCAGCGATTGGATCAGCGTATCAAGCTCGGTGAGCGAGGGAGCAAAATCAGATTCCAGCGCCGTCGTTAACCTAGAGCCGACATCGGTAATGTATTGCGCGTAGAGCATGGCGAAATTGGGATCGGCTACGTTCGGGAAGTTGGGATCTATAGCACTGCCGTTGACTAGCAGTGGTGTGGTGATCCAGAATTTAGCTGAGATGAACCACTTGCCATCGTCCGATAAGCCCATGAAGAAGTAGCGTAACCGGTCTGAACGGATCGACGCGGTATCGTTGCCGTAGTAGGTGAGAAAACGAACACCCGTGATGCCGTTGAAGTGTAGATACTGCGCTGCCGCCACAATCTGTACTTGGTCGAACTCGAACGGCAGCACTGGAATGGCAGAAGGGTTAGGTGCCTGCTGCTGAAAGAGCTGCCGCAACAGCGGAAGGTTGGTTCTGGCATCTGTGTTGACCGATTCGTAGCTCTTGGCAGGATAGACTAACAGCTCGTTATAGGCACGTTGTTCGGCGCTGATTGAGGAATCCAAGAAGCGAAAACGATAAAATCCGGGTGAAGGGTAAGGCGCACCATAAGACTGTGTAATTAGCGGAGTATCAATGCTAATGGGATATGCCTCATCCGCCTCAACCATGCTGCCTAACGCGCCGTTATAGGTTAAGGTGGCTGTCGCCGCAGTTACTCTTACGGCAGGTTGTCCCGCTTTCAATTCGATACGAGTCACAGGCGAACTTAACGGCTCAAGATAGTATTCTCCAGTAATCCCTTCCACCATCCAACCGGCGTAGCCCTGCCAATCCACGCGCCACCAATTGAGTGAATCGTGGCAAAGCGGACCAGCGATGATCGTTAATAGGGCACCTGCTGGAACCTCGACCATTATCTCGCCTGTGAGTCCGGGAGACTGTCGCATCCGCAGCGGAGCGCCGGGAGTTACCCTCGATTCTCGTTCTAGAATCAGGCGCGGTGCAGGCGCATCAGGACAGGAAGTGCCTTGTGCACGGACCGGTGCGACTATCGGCAGCATTGTCAGGAGTAGTAGGCAGAACAGCGTAGGAATAAGAATTCGGTGTTTCGGCATGTCTGGATTGTACCAGTAGTTTTGAAGGACACAGCGAACGAACTATGGATCACAGCGATCACGTAAGGTTGCTACGCGGCGGTATTGATAAGGACGGAGGTACGTGGGCTGATCTGGGATCAGGGACTGGTGCGTTCACGCTGGCATTGGCGGATTTGTTAGTTACAGGGACGATCTATTCGGTGGATCGAGATAGCGGTGCGCTGCGCGAACAGGCGCGATCCATGCAGCGGTTTACCGAGGTACACGTCCACTATTTGACCGCTGACTTCACAGATGAGTTGGGTTTGCCACTGCTGGATGGCATTGTGATGGCAAATTCGCTGCACTTCGTCAAGCCTGAGCGCAAGATCACACTGTTGAAGCGGCTGCGAGAGCAGTTACAACCACAGGGACGACTGCTGTTAGTGGAGTACGACGTAGATCATGGCAACACGTGGGTTCCCTATCCCTTGTCGTACCCTAGTTGGGAACGATTGGCAGCAGAGACTGGATTTGCCTCTACGCGGCAGTTGGCGACGGTACCAAGTCGCTTTTTGGGACGGATCTATTCAGCAATTAGCGTACGGTAATGTCAACCTTATGCCAGACATTATTCATGTAACCGAGGAAATTCCATACTGCCTCCACATTCGCGGGCTGTGTAGCACCACTGCTATCTTCCGCACGTACCCATAATTGGTAGTCACCGTGCGATAGCGTGGTCGGAAACTGCCAGAAGCGCCATGCCCACTTCTCGGCACGATCTTCCATCTGTGCTTCTCGCCAGCTAGCGCCGTTATCAAGCGAAATTTGCACCTTTGTCACCGCGCTACCTTCGCTGCCAACCGCATAGCCACGAATGGTGTAGTCACCTTGAGGGATCATCACGCCATTCTGCGGATCGAGGATCACCGAGTTGAGCCGTGTAGCATCTAGCATCAACCCTTGAGACCAATCGACAGTTTCGCGGGTACTGTGCGATGGGAACAGTTTATACGCATTGGTCTGAAAATAGTTGTCACTTGGTTCAGCTTGCAGCCTGATATGCGACAACCACTTGACACTGCGGGCACCGATGACACCGGGCACAATGATACGTAGCGGATAGCCGTGTTCTGCAGGCAATGACTGACCATTCATTTTGTCTGCGATTAGTACATCATTGGTCAAGGCACGGCGCAGATCAATGCTGCCGCCGTAGGCAAATGTTTCACCCTCCTTCTCAACATGATCCAGTCCCGTAAAGGCTACATGCGCCGCTAAAGCCTGTGGGTGCGCTGCAGAAATGACGTCAGCAAGACGAACGCCTGACCACTCGGCAGTACTGATAGCATCAAAGTCCCAGATGATTTCCCCGCCAATCGTTTTGTATGCGTTCATCTCGGTACGGCGATTGCCCGCACATTGCAGTGTAGAGATCAATGTGTGACGCGCAAAACGCTGAAGATCAGCAAGTGTTAGCTGTAACTGTTGATTAACTAAACCATCAATCGTTAGGTGATAAGTAGCAGGATTAATGTTAGGAATTGAGGCGTGGTTACGTTGGAAAAAGGAAGTGATGGGCGTGATGAAACGGGCAAGTTGTGTAATCGGCGTTCCCGCATTGGGTGGGTGTTCTGCACGCACGATAAGCGGCGGATCGGCAGAAGGCATGGTGTAAATCTCTAGCTGTAAGTGAACTTTATGACGGGATTTTACGCAATTTGCAGTACAAACAACAAGTCGCTGACACATAGGGGGGGTGCGTCAGCGACCTGCATTTTTTTTGGCTGAATGTTACCTCGGCGACGCGCATTGCCGTGTAGACATCGCAGCCCGCTTATCTCCGCTACCTATACACCTGAGTTACCCGCTTCGATAAGCTTGTCTGAATGATAAAATTTCTTACTGAGTCGCGCGTTAAGTCAAGATTAGAGCCATATAAGTTGGTATCTACATCTTAATATCAGCATAAGAGTAACCTTGTTAGCATTCATCTCGACTAGTGAATGACAGACTTTTCTTCCGATTGTGGACGAAGGAATGCTAGAATCACTATATCTTGATGTCTTCGTCGCTAGTGCCGCGACGTTGTGGGATCGGGTTGATCGTCTGTGCAGTCGCAGCCACCGGGAACAGTTTACGTTGGTATCGTCACCTATAACAGCCGCAATGATTTGCCCGGACTGCTGGACTCGTTAGCCGCACAAACCTACCCTCAGTTAACAGTTACCTTGCTAGACAATGCCTCAACCGATGGTACTCCGCCGTGGATCAGGGAGTACGCGCCTCAGTATCACCGCATTTTGCAGATTAACAATGTAGGTTTCGGACGCGGACATAACCGCATCTACCAATTCTGGCGAGAGGCGATGACATCTTACGATTTCTATATGACGTTGAATCCGGATGTGCAACTTACACCTACTTACATTGAAGCGGTAGTCGATGAGATTCAGTCGATGGGCGCGGGTTGGGGGATGGGCAAGCTGTTACAACCGAACGGCGAAAAAATCTACAGCGTTGGGCACGCGCTAAAAAGTGACGGATATGCCTTCAATATCGGGTATGACCTACCAGACGACTCGCGATTCAGCACACCGCGCGAAGTTTTCGGTGCATCCGGCGCAGCCGCGATCTACCGCCAGACAATGTTGGAGGCACTCGCCCCGGATGGCAATATCTTCGATCCGGTGATGTTCATGTATAACGAAGATGTTGATCTGGATTGGCGCGCGCAGCTTGGTGGATGGAAGTGCCGCTATACACCGGATGCAGTCGCTATTCATCGGGGCAGTCAGCCCTCGGCGTGGCTGCGTGCCGAAGCATTGGCAAATCGCTATTTAAGCGTGATGAAGAACACCAGCGGGCGCGACTATGTGTTGCGACATTTACCACGTATTTTCGCACATGTCGCTGCGCGCTTGTTATTGACACCCCGTGAAGGCGCTTATCTGCTAGGCAAGCTGAGTCAGTACGGCGCAAAAGAGCGTGAACGGCGCACCGTACCGCGTGTTCCACGCTCACGAATGCGGGAATGGTATCGCTGGGCAGATCGGCAGCCCACAGGACAACCTACTAGCCTGATGGATCGAGTCCGCGTATTTTCCAGAGGCTGACCTACCCATTTTATTAGCTACCAGACTCATCGAAGTACGGACGACCCCAAAGCTGAGTTGCAGTTAACTGATGTCAAAGCAAAGTTAGTTGCAAAATCAGGAGAACAGTCCATGTCTGACGCGCTTCAAACCCTCTCTAACGGGTTCGCCGATGCCGTAAAAACTGCTAGCGCTCATGTCGTCCGTGTGGAGGCACGCCGCCGGATGCCTGCCACTGGCATTGTCTACTCCGCCGATGGAGTGATCGTGACTTCTCATCATGTTGTGGAACGCGATGACAACATCATCATTGGATTGCCTGATGGCAAGACCGTAAATGCCGCCTTGGTTGGGCGCGATCCCAGCACCGATCTGGCTGTGTTGCGGGCGCAGACATCGGGGTTGGATACCTCAACCTGGGCAGCCTTGAACGAAGTCAAGGTGGGTCATCTGGCATTGGCGCTCGGTCGTCCCGGTCACACGGTAATGGCAACTCTGGGCATCGTTAGTGCGCTCAGTGAAAATGAATGGCGCTCACCAATGGGCGGTCGCATCGAGCGTTATTTACAAACCGATGTGCTGATGTATCCCGGATTCTCCGGAGGTCCGCTGCTTGGCGCTGACGGTAAACTGATCGGTATGAACACTTCGGCGCTGATGCAGGGAGTCAGTCTGGCGATCCCAGCAGCGACGATCAAGCGAATTGCGGATACCCTACTTTCGCACGGCAAAATCCGGCAAGGCTATTTAGGCGTGGGCGCACAGCCAATCCGCTTAACGGAAAGCATCCGCGAGAAGGCTGGACAGGAAACTGGTCTGCTGCTGGTCTCTGTTGAGGCTGGCGGTCCGGCTGATACGGCGGGCTTGCTCATCGGGGATATTCTGATCGGTGCGGAAGACACGACCCTACGCAGCATGGACGATCTACTAGCGTTCCTCGTCGGAGATCGTGTTGGGCAGACAGCCGCGATCAAGATTGTGCGTGGCGGTGAAGTGCAGACTGTCAGCGTGAGTATCGGTGAACGCCAATAAACAACAATCAGAGCAAGAGAGCAAGATATGAACAGCGAATTCATCGAGCAGTTAAATGATGGCTTGGCGAGTGTCGTGAGCAAGGTCTATCCTGCACTCGTTCAAGTTAGCAACGGACGGATGGGGCATGGCGCGGGGACGATCTGGCATCGCAGCGGATTGATCATGACCAACAGCCACGTTGTGGGTCGACGTCCCCCAAAAGTTATCCTTGCGGACGGGCGAGAGTACCGAGCTACGCTCGTGGCGCGTTCCGCAGATCGCGATCTGGCAGCACTGGCGATTGAGGCGGACGATTTGCCTACGGTAGAGTTGGGCGATTCTAGAACGCTGGCAGCAGGAGATTGGGTGATTGCGCTCGGTCATCCGTGGGGTGTCAAAGGTGCAATCACGGCGGGCGTAATCGTCGGGAATACTGGCGATGAGTTCGCTGAATTGGCGCAGATGACCGGAAATCAGGAGTGGGTCGTAGCGAGTCTACACATGCGTCCCGGTCACTCCGGCGGTGTGATGGTGGATTCGCGCGGACAGGTCATCGGGATCAATACGATGATCAATGGTCCAGATGTAGGAGTAGCGATCCCAGTTTATCCGGGATCACCTGCGCAAACAGTAGCAGATCAGGCACTGGAGTGGATGCAAGGACAGCGTAAACGATCCGAACCAGTGGAACAACCTGTCGCCAGTTACGTCTAGCAGGTTGTGCTGACGAAAGACAACAAACGGTGGAAGAGATGACGATCTCTTCCACCGTTTTTGATTCACTTCAACTGGTCAAATGCTTGTACTACGAACGAACGATGTTTCTCGCGCATCGCTAGTTCAGCGGCTGGATCAGAAGCCCAATCCGCGATCTTGAAAGCAGGTCGCAGCGCCGCATAGAGGTCCCAGTATGGAAGATTATTGAAATCGAGGGAAGTCATAGTGCGATAGAGATCGGTGAAGCGGTGCATTGCGTCGATGCCGAAAGCCCACAACATCTCAAGTCGTGTGACGGCAAGATCAGCCAGCGGATCACCGATCCGCGCATCTTCCCAGTCAATCACGGCGATCAGTTGATGATCGCGCCAGAGGATATTGCCTGACCAGTAATCGCCGTGCAGCAATGTTGGTTGATTACGCTGCGCCAACTGACCAACATCTTCGAGTACGTCACGAATTTGCCCTTCTTGCAGCGAGTCGTCTAGCTTGGTCGGGCGGGGATGCAGTTTTTGCTGATAAATCGTTGTTTGATCGGGCAGAAATGACAAATCTACCAACCAATCACGAAGACTGTGAATTTTAGATAACTGTGTGGCTACCTGCACGAGATAATCCTCTAGCGAGAGCGGCGCGAATACTGTTTCGCCATCAATATATTCAAGCACAATGTACGGAGACGGGAATATCTCGTTGGATTGATCGAAGAAGTATGGCTCTGGCACGGCTAACCCTGCCGAATGCAACCTCTGCAAGAGCCTAAATTCGTCTGCTGCGATGTGCGGATTGTGTTGTAAATCGATTGAGCCGTGCCGACGGACGATCATGCGCTGTGTTTGTCCATCTACCCGCTCGATCTCCAACGCGGTTACCTGCGCAGAGACACCTCCGGGCATCTTCCATACGCGTAGTAATCTGCTTTGTGGCACAAGCTGACGCAGCAATTGAGTGAACTTTTCTGTATCCTGTTCTGGCGGATGCAAGCACTAACTCCGTCGAGCAAATGGTCGGCGTGGCAACGTTCCGATGCGAGGCGCTTGCAGGCGGCGGTGGTAGACCCACCATTCCAGCATCAAAATCAGCAGCGCAAGCACTGCAATGATGGGCCAGAACTCGCGCTGACCAACTTCTTCCTGCGCCGCTGCGGTGATCGGTGTTGAACCGAAAATGGGCGTGCGAACGGCAATATCGCTTTCCTCCGGATCGAACAGATTGACGGCAAAGGCTTCGCTCTGTACCACATCACTGCCGCGATAGACTTCCACTGTGTAGATGCCCGCCATTGGCGTGTCAGCATAAACGATCAGGGGCTGATTTGCGTTCACATCAAAGGTGCTGGTCGCGCCATCGGGACGACTAACGCGCACAACAGTAGACTCGGAGATCGGCTGAATCGCCACTGCTTGTCCGGGCTGCACACTACTATCAAGACTCAAGGCGCGGGGTTGCCTGTACCACGTGGTTAGATTCGCCAATAAAATGGGCCAAGCAATCTTCAGCGGTAAATCGGAATCGCGCAGGGCAAAACTCAGCACAGCGATACGACGTGTATCTACCGATCCTGCCAGCAGCAACGGACCGCCTTCGGCGCTAATCAGTGCATCTGCCCAAGTGCCTGCCGTGATCAGCTTGAATTGACGAATGTTCACATCGTTAAAACGCACGTAACGCACACGCGGATCGTCCGACGCAATATTGGTGAGTTTGGTCTGCTGCGTGGCTGCGCCTACCGAAAATAGCCGCGTATCAGAAGGTGGATCGATGATCAACATGTTGGCATCAGGTAGCTGCGGCGGCAACCAGCCATCGAAGACATAAAGATCGAAGGTTCTGGTGGGCAATCCGGTAGTTGTATCGCCAGTGGTTACACGCCATTCGGGGAAGCTGTTTAAGCCTTCCTCAAGGAAACGATTGCCTCCGGGCGAGAAAATGATCGCTTGCTGCTGTGCCACTGGATCGAAGGTTGCCCATGCCGAGTCATCAAGAGATAGGAAATCGGGAACAGTAGAATTCGCCGGACGACTGATTTGCGCCTGCACACGATGAAATTCAGCGGGAAGGTTAGAAACTAGCACATCGGTTGAACCGTTGGCTGGTACCGTATAGGGCAACGCCTTAAACAACTGACCATCCAAGTTCAAGCTAAAGATCACATCCGCTGGCTGCGATCCGTAGTTAGTCAGACGAGAATATATCTGTGCACCTTTGACAGGATCAACGCCCGGTGAAAGCGCGGTAATAGCAACATTGCTATTCGCCGTGCCTATCGGAATAAAGCGCACTTCGCCGTAACTTGAGGCAAGGTCCGCTGGCAAACCACCATCGCTGACCAGAATGATAGTGAACTTATCCGAACCTGCTGCGCCAGCCGCTGCTAAAGTCAGGGCAGCGTTCCAATCGGCAGTTGCTTTGCTTGGTTCTAAGCGGCTGATGGCGTCGCGAAGCTGCACCCAATCGTTGGTATAGTTCTCGATCATCTCTGGCGCACCAGCCACGCGGATCAAAGCCAGCGTGTCGGTGGGTGTCAATGTGTCGATGATGTTATAGGCTTGCTGCTTGGCGACTTCAAAACGCGATGGAGAAACATCCGTTGCGTTCATGCTGGCAGAGGCATCAATGAGCAGCGCGATGCGCCCAGTGGTTACGGTAGGCACTTCGATGTAGGGGCGCGCCAGAGAGAGCACCAATGCAAAGAGGATCAACAGTTGAAGCAACAGCAGCAAATTGCGGCGTAGTTTTTGCCAAGGCGCATTAGCTTCACGATCCCGCACGATCTGTTGCCACAGGAAGATGCTGGAGACCTGAACCTCACGACGCCGCAGCCGCAGCATGTATAGAATGATGATAGGGATCGCCAGCGCGCTCAGAATGAGGGCAAGGGGTGCTAAAAAGGACATTCCACTACTCCACTGACACCTGAATCGGCAGCACTAAACGATCTGATCCATCCGCTAATTTTACCCGTTCTCCGGTAACCGGATCATACAACCCGACGGCATATCTAGCCGCGCCATGATAACTTTTATCATTGAAGGTTAACCTGTGTAAGTCGTGGATATATTCGTCAGGAACCCATGAATAGGTGGGACGTAAGCCATTGAGTGGCTCGGAGTCATCCTGCGCGATCACACGCTCATCGGGGCTGATCAGATGGACGAATACACGGTAACCAAGTGGCGCAGCTTTTAGTGGATGCCATAGCAGCGCCACTGCAGCGCCATTGTTAGGATTCACATCCTCTGAAGCGAAGTAGCCCGCTAACCCGGCGAAGTCGCCGAATTGAGCAGAAGCAGACTGCCATGCAATGTTGGTTTTTTGATAGTTGTAAGCATAGTTAGAGAGCCACAACTTGGAAGCGGCAGGCACTACGTCATGATACAGACTTAACGTAACGGTCAGTGCGTCGGGCACGGGCATCTGCAGCGATATAAACAATGGTTGCGTAACTATGGTTGGTGTCCAATAAGAAGTTGGCTGCTGTTGGTCATTCAGCATCAAAGTATCTGCCTGTCCCAACACCGCGTTGAAGTCGGCGTGGGCTTGCGCCGCAAGATGCCAATCGGCTGGCGTTGGCGTCGTTAGCTGCCAGTCAGTGAGCATACAGATGCCCTGATCACCCCATAGTAATAACCCAGTTGGTATCGCTTGCCATGTGTCGCCTCGTGCTGCCTTGCCAGCTTGAGACTGATAACGTTTGATGCCGATCAAAGCATCGAATCGTTCGGTGCGGATACCGCTAACGGTTAAGTTGTCATTCGATGATCTGCCGATTGCCTTGAGTACACAGGGAAACGCAGCGCGCACATCCGCTGGAAGCTGAAACCACGTCAGTAGTTCGGCGTGATCTGCGCCAACTACCTCGTCCATCAAGGTTTGAAGAATCGTTGACATCGAACTGTGTAAGGGAACTTCGACGAAGCGTGCTTTAATGCCCATCTTGCGGCTGTAGTAGTCTAGCGATGGTTCCCAACCATAGGGAATCACGATTACGTCGTTGGCACTCAATTTGCTATAACGCAGTGCGATGCTGCGGAAGTCATCGTGCTGGTAGATCGGGCTGCTGTAGACAAGATGAAGTGTACGAATCATGATCGTTGCCGCGAGTAGGGCGAAGGCTAATCGCAGTAATACACTGGAATGCCTGATGTTCGCAGCGATTTGTCGAGGTGTGATTGCCCACGCCGCCAGAATCAACATAGCAGGTACCGAGACGATGAAATAGCGGGGATGAAAGTCAATGTGCGCTGCCCAGATGATCGCCAACTCAAAGACGGGGATCAAGATGACCTGCGAGATTATGAGGATCACAAACAGGGAGTGATCACGGCGCAGTCGCGCGAATAGTGCTACGAGGATCAGGACGCCAAACACGGCAATCAAGCCGCTGAGCAGCACGTCAGCATCATTGAGTGCCCTGATTCCAGTGAAATGTGACTGCCAGATCGCCCATAGCAGTTCTAGATTTAGTGTTGGGGGACTGTTGAGTGCCGTGCCTGTTGGTCGCTGAGTAAGCAACCAAGGCAGGTAGAGCAACAACAGCAACAGTTGAACCGCGAGCCAGACGATGATCCGTCGCAATGATCGCCGCCATAGCAGAATCGCCAGTGCCGTGATATTGAGCCACGCGACCAGTGGCACAGCGAGATTCTGCGAATACAGAGCGATTAGTTCGGTGATGGCGAGAAGGAGAAGAGAAAGATTACCACGTTCCCCAGAGCTAAAGTTCCGAGCTGAAACGGTAGCTCCGATTGGAGCGGGTGCCTTTAACCATTGTTCGAGAAAGCCGAGAATAAGCACCGCCGCCAGCGGAATGACGACGTAAGCCCTGATCTCTTGCGAGAAGACCCATAGGATTGGGTTAACGGCGACGTAGAAGGCAGCTAGCAGCGCCACGCGATCACCAAATAGACGGTGTGCCGTCCACGCACTCGCGGCAACCGTAATCACACCGAGCAGTAGCGACCAGTAACGCATTGTCCATACTTCATCACCTGCTAGTTTGATCCATGCACCTAGCGAGGCGTAATAGGCAAATGGCGCGTTGACATCGGCACCGCGAATACCCATCGGCGCGAATGGGTTATAGGCACTAAACACCGACCAGCCCTCATCATGCCAGAGGCTTTGCGTACCTAGATGCCAGAGTCGGAGCGCAAAGGCAAGGAAAAGGATACCGAGATAAAGGATGAGCGTACTTTTGGTCGAGCGCGATGTTAGTGATGATTGCTGCGGGGAAGCCATCTGCGTTTATTGCACCACGCCGAGCCGTCGCAGTTCAAACAGGATCAATTCTTCCCATGCTGTCCCTGTTTCAACGGTTACGTAATGGATACCGCGACGTGTGCAAAATGAACCGATCTCATCACGCCATGCAAGCAAGCGGTTGACATATTGCTCGCGCATGGCATTGTCGATTGAAACATCCTGTGGAAGACCTGTTTCAACATCAATTAACTGCAGGTCGCCAGTTAGAGGTGGATTTACTTCATCTGGCGATAATAGGTGGATCAAGGCGATCTCGTGACCGCGCGACTGCAACACCGACAACCCATCTTGATAGCCTTGAATGGACATCAGGTCGCTTACGATCATGCATAGCCCCGGACGCGAACCCTGCGCGGCGTAATTCTTCAGCGCCGCATTGAAGTCCACAACCTGATTTGCCTTCAAATCGCCAATAAAATTGAGTAGGTTTAGCGAGTAACCTTTGCCGCGCAACGGTCCCCATATTTGAGTGCTGCGCGCCCCGCCGAGCGCAGTCACCGTCAGCCGATCTCCGCTGCCAAGTGAGATGTAACCCAAGCCAGCGATCACGCGCTGCGCGAAACGGAATTTATGCAGCGACTCATCGCCTTCGCGGGGCCAGTCCATGCTGGCAGAAGCATCAAGCAGCAGATGAACAGCTAAATCTTCTTCTTCCTCAAACAGTTTGATGAAAGGCTTTTCTAGACGGGCAAAGACGTTCCAATCGACGCGCCGGAGATCGTCACCGCGCGAGTAGTTGCGGTAATCGGCAAACTCGATACTGGTACCGCGACGCACGGAACGACGCTCGCCCTTCATCTGTCCAGCGCGAACACGGCTGGCGATCAGCGACAGACGTTCCAGTTTTCGTAACGTTTTTTCATCAAACAGTTTATCTGCCACTATTAGGACTTCCTGTTAGCTTGGTAGCTCAAGGGATTCTGACCATCTTGAGCCGCTGCTACAATCTGCTCGATGCGCTTTGCGCGTGTTTCCTCGCGTTTGGCGCTCTCGATCCACCATAAAATCTGTTTCTTGTTAGTACTGCTGAATGCTTCAAACTTCTGCTGCGCGAGGGTATTCTGCGCTAAAGCAGCCAGTAAGTCATGCGGCATCACTAGTTCTTCTACTGCGTCATATGCATTCCACGATCCATCGCTTTTCGCCGCCTCGATCTTCTCTAAACCCGCAGGCATCATCAATCCTTGCCGGATCAGCGATTCAACTCGCTGTTTGTTAAGTTTTGACCACGGGCTTTTCGGTTTGCGCGGGGAAAAAAGCTGCATGTAGCTGTGGTCATCAATCGCGTTGGGGCGACTATCGATCCAGCCAAAACACAACGCCTCCTCCACTGCATCTGCATATTGGACGCGGGGTTTGCCACTTTCCTTCTTATAGTAGATGAGCCAGACGCCCGGTGCAGAGGCATGATTGTTCAGCAGCCAGTCGCGCCATTCATCCCGATCTTTGGCATAGTAGCGTTCAATTTGATCATCCGCAGGCTTAGGCATACGCGCATGAATCCGTATATCGCTGTGTTTCTAGCCGCGTGGCAAGTCCGGCACGTGCGTTAGCAGCTCCGCAATCACGTTATCCGTTGAGATGCCTTCAGCTTGCCCTTCAAAGTTGAGTAGTAAACGATGACGCAGCGCAGCAGGAGCAATGTTCTTAACGTCATCGAAGCTGACGTTATAGCGACCTTCCATCAGCGCGTTGATCTTGGAAGCGAGGATCAGTGATTGAGCGCCGCGCGGACTCGATCCGTAGCGCACAAACTGCTTGACTTGCGAACTAGCGGTTGGTTGATCAGGATGGGTGGCGATAGTCAAACGTGCCACATATTCACTGACTTGCGTAGGGATAGGCACGCTTCGGGCAAGCGCCCCCATCGCAATGATACGCGCGCCATCTGCCGCAGCTTGCACCAGTTCGACATCTCCACCCGTAGTGCGTCCCAAAATCGATACCAATTCTTGGGCACTGGGGAACTTAACATCGATCTTGAGCATGAAGCGATCGAGCTGCGCTTCGGGCAAGCTATAGGTGCCTTCCATCTCCAGTGGATTCTGTGTCGCTAGGACAAAGAAGGGAGGTTCCAGCTTATAGGTCTGATTGGCGACGGTAACGGTCTTTTCTTGCATCGCTTCCAACAGCGCCGATTGCGTTTTCGGCGTGGCACGATTGACCTCATCAGCAAGCACCAGATTGGCAAAGATAGGTCCGGGCTGGAAGCGGAAGGCACGTCGCCCTTCCTCGGTTTCCTCCATGATGTTAGTGCCTGTAACATCAGAAGGCATCAGATCCGGTGTGAATTGAACGCGGGAGAATTGTAAACGCAGCGCATTCGCTAATGTGCGGATGAGCGTTGTTTTACCCAAACCGGGGACGCCTTCTAAAAGTGCATGTCCACCCGCTATCACACAGGTGAGTACACTTCGGACGACGTCATCCTGTCCGACGATGACCTTACGCACCTCGTTCAGAATCGCATTGGTCGATTCCTGAAATTCGGCAACGCTAAGCTCAGTCGAATTCGCCGATGTATTTGCTGATTGAGTGACCGCTACCATTCGTTATTTACCTTGTAGACTTGTGAAATATTTGCGGACGATGCCTCGCAGCGCACCGGGCACACGATCTGCATCCAATGCTTGATCTGCTTGTGCAGCAGCCTGCCCAGCAACCTCGCCCAGCGGTACGAATGACTGATCATTGGCATCAGGAACGGAATCAATCTGCTGCGTTGGATCGTTGGGATTTTCGGGATTCTGACTGTCAGGGTTTATTTGTGTTCCACCTTGCCCACCGATAAAGCTCGGCGCATAGACAAGATCACTAGTATCTCCGGTTGTACCGTCGCCGCTGCCATTCTGGGAATCACCGGGAGCCTGTCCACTAGGTACACCTGTAGTGGTATCACTGCCAGCGCCGCCATCGCCTTGACCAGCGCCAGAACCGCCATTGGGATTCTGTGACTGCGACGCTGAGCTACCTTGCTGGCTACCTTGTCCGCCTTGCTGTCCGGATTGACCAGTCTGTCCAGATTGACCCGATTGCCCAGACTGCTGCCCGCCTTGTTGACCTTGTTGACCTTGACCCTGTTGACCGTCGCCGGCTTGTTGACCTTGTTGACCGCCCTGCTGCGAGCCTTGATTACCCTGCTGACCGCTTTGCTGCCCCTCGCCTTGTTGTCCCTGTCCCTGCTGTCCAGAGTCTGATTGAGTGCCCTGCTGCCCTGCCTGTCCGCCGCTTTGTCCAGCTTGCTGCCCTTGCTGTTGACCCTGATCATTTTGCTGCATACCGCTCTGGTCGCCCTGCTGATCGGCTTGCGCACCTTGATCACCTTGCTGGTTGGATTGATTGGACTGATCGTTTTGCGACCCTTGCTGACCTTGTTGTCCCTGCTGCCCCTGTTGACCAGCTTGCGCTACCTGCTTACTGCTCTGATCGAGTTGATCGGCAGCACTCTGAGCTGCTTGATTTCCCGCATTTTGTTGATTTTGCTGATCTTGCTGACGTAATGCCTCAGCGGCTTCTTGCATGGCTTGTTTCGCCGCTGCCATATCGCCGCGTTCCAGCGCATCAGCAGCGCGGCGCAAAGCATCGGCAGCAGCGGGATTAGTTTGTTCTAGCGCCTGAGCCGCAGCGCGCAAAGCATCGGCTAGTTCTTGAGTCTGCTCTTTGGTTAACTGCGAATCACCTATGCGCTCGGCGAGGTTATCCAGTTCTTTTGCCGCTTCGCCCAAACTGCCATTCTGCATTGCTTGCCCGGCATCCTGAGAGCTAGTGGACTGCTTGAGGGAGTCACCTGCTTGCTGCAGCGCGGCTTGTTGTTCTGGTGTCAACTGAGAGGCGGCATCCTGCAATTTCTGTTCAGCGTCTGCAATTGCTGCTACCGCTTCGGGCTGCGTGACGTTGGGCTGTTGCAGCTTGTCGATGGCATCTTGAACGATTTGACTGAGCTTTGCCTTTTCTTCATCAGAGAGCGCAGGATTATTCTCAATATCCTTTTGGACTTCAGTCAGTTTATCGATCTGGTCTTGTACAGCTTGCGAAACTGCTTGCTGCTGCGCCAATACTTCCGTCTGCGGGTTAGCGATCAGCAACAATCCGACCAGCAACATGCATAAGCCGACCAGAACCACCAATTCTTGACGCTGCCACTGCATCGGCAGGAATTGATTCGCTTTGATCTTGGCTGCCTGCGCGAGCGTATCATCGCTTTGCAAATGCAGCAATTCTTCTGGCGCTTTGATGGCTCCGTCTTTCAATTCTAGTGCGGTGCTAACGCGCTCTTTGAGGTCGAAGCGGCGATCAAAGAATCGCGCCGCCTGAATCGCACTACGGGGCCAGCCCCAGACGGCGAATACAGCAACTAGTATTCCAAAGACGACTGCCCCGATACTGAAGATCAGGATTTGTGACGGTAGCAACCACGGGCGGAACCGAGAAATCAGCGCGACGATCACCCCAAGTACCACACCAGCCATAATGCCGCGCGGTAGCCAGAGTGCACTCTGAGTCAGCCGCAGACGTCGATCCCAACGGCTAATGTAAGCAAGCAGTTGCCGTATCGGTTGGCTGGATCCTTCGCGCATGAGCGTTTCCTCAAGCTAATTTGCAGTACTGAATTGACGGATTAATACACAGTATAGTTCCAAATGCCCCATTACATTCGATCATTAAGGATCGATTCGCCTGACGCGGCGTACCGTCAAGACTAGCAATACCAGCGCCAATAGCAAATATAGCACTGTGAAGATAATCCAAGGCGAGACCAACGTTAGCGTGTAGTTGCCAGAAGTGGTGATGAACTGCTGCTGAAAGACACCAACAGCTTGATTGTTCAGTAAGAATTCACGGGTTAGAAAGGCGGTCATCAATGGATTGGTGCTGTAAATGAACAGCAACACGTAAGTCGCTGCCGCTTGTACCGGAAATGGAAGTGACGCGAAGCCGTTGGCGTTCAACCACGGTGCGAGAATGTAGGAAACAATCCATGCTACCAATGGAACGCCGATGGTGATCACGAGCGCGGTGCCATAGGTCATGACATTGGCACTCAGTGTGCGTGGCGTCCGCGCGGAGAAGTACAAACCTACCGCCCCAAGTGTGATCGAGGTGACAGCAAGGATGACAAAGGCAAGGATTACTTCAGCTTCAGTCACGCCGCCGAACAGAAACGCGATGCTTTGCAATGGGATAGCAGCGATCAGCAGCAGCATGATATACGCCAGCGCGGAAATCATTTTGCCAACGACAAAAGATCGAGATGGCAGCAAGGTGGTGCGTAAGAGATCGTAAGTTTGACGTTCGCGCTCCCCGCTAATCGCTCCAGCGGTAAAGGCTGGCGCGATGAAGGTGACGAGAAACAACTCGATGCCCACAATGCCCGTAAACAAAGTGCGCCCGATAACGCCACTGGAAGTTTGCCCGTAGAAATCACGCACAGAAGCATTGATCACATAGAGCAGCGTGGTAAATCCACTCATCAACGCCAGATACACAGTAATGACGACAAACGCACGCGCGCCGCGCATCCTGCCGCGCAATTCTTTCAAGACCACCGGATTGGAGGACAATGGGTTGATGATCAGACGCCGTGATTTGGGCTGCTGGTTAGTGGTGGCAGTCATGCAGAGTAACACCTTGCGTTATAGAACGTGCGTGTTACTGCTCAACAATAGCGGAAATTTTATTCTTTGCAAATGAGTGTTCCGAAAGAATTGCGGTACAGTTTACAGTACAGTGGGCAAGCGTCCGCCAATCGTCGGCACAATCGCCCTTATTTTGGTGATGATTTTAGCCCAGATCTTCTAACATTCATTCTCAATATTTCTACAAAAGGAGAAAACCGTATGAAGCGATGGCACCTACTTGTGTGGTTGATCGCCTTCGCCATCCTGCTCCCACTAGCATCAATCACGAGTGCGCAGAGCGAACCTACAGCTCTGGTTGATCGGGCACTTGCTGCCGCTGGTGAACGAGAAGGTCACCCTCTAGATCGTATCTCCGCGAATTACACATGGGATCAATTGGTATTCCCTGATTCGTCATATGGTTGTCCTCAACCCGGTGGCGTCTATACCCAAAACACCGTTTCCGGCTATAAGATCACAGTCTCACCGTTGAATTCTGGCAATTTGTATGATTTCCGTGCCAGTATGGACGGAGCAGTCTTCCTGCTGTGTACTATAAACGGCATCGCGCCAGACTCAAAGCCTGATGCATCACAGACCGCTGTACCACCTGCGACTGTGGTCGTTCCGCCAACTAATGCAGCCCCGTCTACAGCCACGATCAACGCGCCGATATTGGCTTACGTTGGGTCTGATGGCAACGTAGTTCTGCGCGGTAAGGAAGTCTCACCCAGCGCGACGATCACCTCAGATGCGGATCGGCGCTTCGAGGGTCAAGTGTTCTACCCTAGTGCCACACATGACTACGGGCGTTTTCGATGGTCACCTGATGGTACCCGCTTAGTGTTCACTGATGTGCGAACGCAGCAGGCATTCATCGTTAGCAATGGACAAGCGGCGCAACTGCTGGCTAGCAATGTTCTGGTACTGATGCCACTAGCATGGTCGGCACAAGGAAGTGAAGTTGCCTACGCAGTCCCCACAGGGCAGAACGTCCCAAATACGCCCGAAATTGTTGTGCAAGTACAAGCAATTGCAGGCGCGGGTGCTGCGCCACGTGTAGTCGGATCTTTTAGCTTCGGTCAGGGCTGCGGTGGTGGCGGGTATTCGCCTGCGCTCGCTGCGTATTACACAGATGCTGGCTATGGCGGCAATTCGTTGGCATTGGTGTGGACAAATAACGGCTTCGTCCACTCTACGAACTGCACTGGTGTAGGCATTCGCCTGACCAGTTTCGATGGTACGACGGTGTGGGAATTGCCAAACGTAAAGAATCTCACGCTATCTCCAAATGGCAGTCTCGCCGTTGCATTATCTGGTTCTCAGGGCGGGAACACTGGTTTCACTATTGACAGCGCTGTGCTGGTAAATCTGGAAACCGGGCAGACTACACCGCTGCTCCAAAATGCCAACCTACACGCCTTGGGTTGGTCTGCGGATGGTACGACGGTTTATGCCGTGACGCGCGAACTAGCGTCTTCCATTGATGGCAATGCGAATGCAGCTCTAGGTCAGCAGTTGTTCGCTGTATGGCCCGATACGTTTAGCGAATACAAACTCACGCTCTGGTCGCTGCCTGCTAGTGGCGGTCAGCCAACACAATTGGCGACTTTCGCGGGTTATGCAGTTGGCAATGTGGTCGGTGAACCGGGCAGCAACCGCGTGATCGTGAGCGCTACTGCCTCCGAGTTGGCAGCAGTTCAAGCGATCAATGCTGGCAGTCCCATCGATCAGGTGATCAGATTGCGTCCTGTTACCAACCTATGGCTGGTTTCTCCGGGCACGGGCACCAGCGTTGAGATGATCGCTGGCGATGCGGGCAGTCCGTCATTCAGCTCTGCCGCACAGTTCAATGTCATACCGGCAAGTCCTGTACTTGCCACCGATCTGATAGTTGGTAGTAAAGCTGTGGTAAACGTGGAAGCGGAAGACGCTCTGAATCTACGTGAAAGCCCTAGCACTACCGCTAGTATCGTCAGTGTGCTGCAGCGCGGCGATGTCGTCACTGTGATCGCCGGACCGCAAGTGGTCAACGGTCTACGGTGGTGGCAACTGCGCGTTGATGCGACTGGAACCGTCGGTTGGGCTGTCGATCAGGTAGTGGAAAATGGAATCACTCAGCAGACGTTAGTCCCGCAATAGACAGGTTATTGCGAGCGTAGAGTATCACTGCCTTATCACAGATGGTGATACTCTTAGCTGCTTTTTCGGTTAAAACGAGCAATTAGAAGTTAGCTGTGATATAAAATTGTTGATTAAAGGGCGTGGATGCGTAAGATAGACCTTGATATTGAGCTTGGTGTTGTAGTTATTTGAATGGCAAGGGAAGACGGAGGATCAGATGGCATCCAATATCATTCTATTGATTGAGGATAATCCAGATGATGAAGCGCTGACACTGCGCGCCTTCAAGAAGAGCAACCTTACCAACGAAGTTATCATCGCACGAGACGGGGTTCAAGCGCTGGATTATCTGTTTGGAACAGGCGATTACACTGGTAGAGATACCAGTGTTGTCCCAAGTCTAATTTTACTCGATTTGAAGTTACCGAAGGTCGATGGACTGCAAGTGCTAGAACGCATCCGCAGTGATGCACGCACTCGACTAGTTCCCGTGTTGATTCTGACTTCTTCTAAAGAACAGGAAGATTTGATTCGCGGCTACTCACTAGGCGCGAATAGTTATGTACGCAAGCCAGTAGATTTCAACCAATTCTTACATGGCATCCAACAACTCGGTTTGTACTGGCTCGTATTGAATGAACAACCACCGTCAGGCTGATCAGCTTTCTGAAGATCAGAAGTAAATGATCAGCGGCATTTCTGCCAGCGAGACTACCGAACCCGGCAGCAGTGCTACGATATCATATGCCTGTAGACGTGTATTATTCACCCACGTTCCGTTGGAACTACCCGTATCTTGAACGCATAATGATCCGTCTTTGAAGAACAGTACAGCATGGTTGCGGGATAAACCCAACTTATAGGCATCGTAGGGTGTCAAATCGAGCAGTTCAGGATCTAGCAATTCGCGCCGCCGACCCAAAACTAATTTAGTCTTGATGGTTGTAATAATCGGTTCGCTAGAGTCGCCAATATAGATAGCGACGCCTTTCTCCGGCAATTTCCCGACATGCGCCGTCAGGTGAACGCCTCCAGCCACATTGGGGGGTACAATCGGGAGCTTGAACGCCCGCGATCTCAACGTGATCGTTTCGCTAATAGGGCGACCACAATTACTACAAACCAGTTTATCGTCGTCGTTTTCAACACCACAGTTAGGGCACGCTTTCACAACACACCACCTTATGCACTTTCGATGGCATTTCCAGTGAACTGTAAGACTATCAATTTGAGTCGGATAGAGTTTACTCTTCGCGTTTCCACAGCGCCTTTACAATTGCTGTGAAAAGTTGGGCATCGAGGCTCTCGAGTGTGTTGCTGCCTGTAAAGTACTGCCTGTTGCCGCCGATGAAAATGCGCCATGCATTCTCATCGTGTTCGATACTGCGGATTTCTGCGAGTCGGTTTGACCAATCACGCTGCTGACCGACAAGATGCATCCGTCGGTCTGTAACATAGAATGTGCCAACATCGAGTGCGCTGCCGCCGCTTCCTCCATTTTGAGAAGAGGGCTGCCACAGGCTGACATCTGGCACCGCGAGATAGACCGTCTCATAGGGACTCATCAGAGGCGGTGGAGGATTCAACGGGGCTGGTTCGAGCCATTCCAGATCGCCGTGCTGTACCTGATCGATGCGATGACGCTGCACAAATCCGCGCCGACTGATCTCCATCGCTTCTTCGCCATCGATCCAGCGCTGTTCGCCAAGATAGACCATTACGTAATAGTATTCAGGAGCGGAATTGAGCTTTTTATAGCGGATGCGCCAATACGGATCGTCGCCGTCTTCGATTTCCAACTGCGCCACTGTACCGCAGTGAGAGCAAGTGGCTGTGGGCAAGCCCGATCCCAAGCCTAGAACCTTTCGTCCCTCCGCATAGCGTACTGTGCCAACATGATGGCAGTACAGACAACCTTGCAGTGGCGGGATTGAAAGAATGGCTTCAGGTCGTGCGGTCATAGCAGCACCATTGATAGCTACGGTTTGCCTAACTTGGCTTAACTTTCGAGGCTAAACGAATGAAGCCGACCCGATCTCGTACCAGATCCAGCGTTTGCGCGGCGACTTCAGCGGCACGTTCGGCACTCTTTGCCAACAGTTCGTCGATTGCCCCACCTTCTTTGACCAGTTCGTAGTAGCGCGATTGCAGCGGCGCTAACCCTTCAATCACGGCTTCAGCTACTGTTTTCTTGAGATCGCCGTAGCCTTTGCCCTCGAAATGTGCTTCGATTGCCTCGCCCGGTTCGTCGGTAAATGCCTGATAGATTGTTAGCAAGTTATTGACGCCGGCACGTTCAGGATCGGTACTGAATTTGATCTCTCGATGCGAGTCGGTGGTTGCCCGCATCATCTTCTTGCGGATCACCTCAGGTGAGTCCAGCAGCGTGATTGCGTGACCTTCACCAATGGCACTCTTGCTCATTTTGGCATTAGGTGTATCCAAACCCATGATACGTGCGCCGGAAACCGGGATCATGGCATCGGGCAAGGTAAAAGTCTCACCAAACATAGAGTTAAAACGCTGTGCTAGGTCGCGCGTTAGTTCTACGTGCTGCTTTTGATCATCGCCAACGGGAACAAGATCAGTCTGGTACAACAAAATATCTGCCGCCATTAACGTGGGATATGTATAAAGTCCAGCACTGATCGATTCGGCTTGCATTTTGGCGGATTTGTCTTTGAACTGGTGCATCCGATTCAGCCATCCGAGCGGCGTCAAACAGGTCAGAATCCAACCGAGTTCAGCGTGGGCTGCAACATGAGATTGCACAAAGATGGTGCAATATTTGGGATCGAGACCGGAAGCGAGGTACAACGCAGCGTTCCGTCGTGTAGACTCGCGTAGCTCCTGCGGGTCCTGCGGAATCGTAATCGCGTGCATGTCCACGATACAGTAAAAATTATCATACTTGCTTTGCAACTGTGCCCACTGCTTAAGTGCGCCCAGATAATTGCCAATATGCAATTGCCCGGTAGGCTGAATGCCGGAGAAAATGCGCGGTGGACGTTGCTTAATCACTGTTGGCGTATCTGTAGCCGAGGCAACAGTTGGAGACTGATCTGTCATAGATTGAGCTTCTGACTTTACCTTGACACCACAACTTTGCGACGCATTGTAACATTGGCGTCATAGCGTAGCAACAGCGGAAAACACGGCTAAACGTTGGGATTTTTTAACATGCTATCCAAGCCCATTGCAGTTAGCGCGAAAATCTGAGCGGTATCCCGCAAGCTAGCAACTTCTACATATTCATTGGCAGCGTGTGCATTCGCGCCGATTACGCCGAAACCGCAAACCGTGGGAATGCCGCGTTCGATCAGGAGATAGCCTTCGTTGGCTGGTCCAGCCACAGTGCGGATCGGTTGACGACCACGCACTTGACTCACCACCGTTTCTAGCACGCTGAAGATGGGAGCATCTTCAGGAGAGATCGCAGCGGGCAGATGATGGGTGACATAAAAGGTGAATCGCAGCTTCGGATGTTCTTTGTTGATGTCCGTAATCGTCTGCTTGATTAGCGCACTGACTTGCTCTATATCAAATTCGGGTGTCAGGCGCACATCCATCGTCGCCTGACAGCGCTCCGGCACAACACCCGCTGCAACTCCGCCGCTGATCGTCGTGCCGGGGGTAAGCATTGTGCGAAACCGCTCGAAGCGCGGCACTGTAGAATGGGGTGTAACAATGCGTTCAAGCGAAGTTAGTAGGTGCGCCATTCCAGTAACAGCATTCGCACCTGCCGTTCCATCCTGCCAAGAAGGGAATCCCGTATGAGCGGCTTCTCCTTCACAAGTTAGCAAGTAACGGATCAACCCCCGATGCCCCAGAATAATCTCATTGCCCGAGTAGGCATAAATTGCGCTGAGACCGTGCAGCAACCCGCGCGCGTGCAAAAACTTAATTCCTAGCGTGCCTGTTGCCCCTGATTCCTCATCTGGCACTCCGATGAACTGAGCGCGCGAATTCGATAGCGCGTTATCAGTATGCTTCAACGCCGCCAGTGCAAAGATTGCTGCCGCTATGCCGCCTTTGGTATCAATCGCGCCTCTTCCGTACAACTTGCCGTCATGCAGTTCACCGGAAAAGGGTGGAAAATCCCAGGCGCTTTCATCACCAGTTGGCACAGTATCCAAATGACCGATCAGCAGTAATCCGCCATCACCGTGCGCCGCTGTGCTGACAAGGATATTTGGGCGATCAGGTGCGCTGGCGACAAGTTGAACATCGAGACCCAGTAACTCCGCCTGCTCTGCGATCAACTGAGCTACCTGCGCTTCGGAATGCACACCGTTCACAGAGGGCGTTTGTAGTAGGCGCTGGCAAAAGGCAATTAAGGGTGCCTCATTCTCAGTGAGGTAGGCAGTGATAGGTGATTCCATCATTTCATTAGTACCTGCAAATAGGCAATTCCAGCGAGGACTGTAGCAACGACCCCTGCCACAATCGCCAACATGTGATACGGTCTCAGTGTTGATTCAAGGCGGATCAACTGCGGATCGATCTGTTCCTCATCACTGTGGCGCTGGCTATCAGGAGTGTTGCGGAATGGACGATAAATCCAATCCACAGGTCGATGCAGAATAAAGCGGACGGGCAGTGCCCACAATAAACACCCCAGCGCGATCAGCAAGAGGGATAGTGCCGGATCGTAACTCCGCACAGCGTTGGTTTGCAGCACAGCCAGCAGCACGAACGAAACGATCAGAGTCCAGATAAAGATCATCAGCGTAGCGGAGTAGCGAAAGACCAGCCGCCGCAGATACAGACTGTGCCGCACCAGCGACATTTCCGTTTTCGCTACTTCTTCCACCAAACGCCGATCATAACTGCGGGCGATGCCTAGCGCAGCATTGAAATAAAGAATGTCTTTCTCCGCCTGATCACCGAGATCAGAATTTACGATACCCGCTGCCTTGAGACGCTCAAGATCACGTTCTTCAGGAACGATGCGATAGGAAACTTTTTGATTGGCGCTGTCTACTTGTTGGGTTGCCTTGAGCAGAGGCTCAAAGTATTCTCGCCGACGTCGATCACTGAAAGGCAGCATGAAATCAATACTTTGTGTCTGGTATTGATAGGTCATGACCTCGTGTTTAACATGCGGCGATTCGTCGGTGGAAAAAGCTACGCTGGTCAGGGCGAAGGTTGGATTGCGTAATTCCTCAGTTTCTTTAGTACCGGGCATCGACACAGCAATATAGAAGTCGGTGATATCTTTGAGCAGTAAGTACAAGCCCCGCAGCGGCACAGCAAACGACATCCCTAACACGTAGGTCAAAGCGAAATATAAACCTAGAGTCAAGACAAGCCCGAACTCGCCATAAGACGGGAAACGGTTGCCAAAGTCATTGATAAGGATTTGGATTAAGCTGCCGACGACATCTTTGAAAAATACGGGGATCAGAACCATCAGTGCCGCGCCGCTGATAAAAGCGGTCACAACGCGGTGCATTGTAGAGAGTCGCACTTCACAGCGCTGCAGATAGGCGCGCATCGCATTGCGATCATCGATAGTAAATAAGGGCTTGGTGTCAGCTTGAGTTGATTGCGTGTCCACGATGAGTAAACCTTGCTGCGGTGAAATTGGTTGCAACTTGTGATTATAGGCGTGATCCGCGTATATGAAGCGTGTCTAGTTTGCTATTTGCGGGATTAATGATGGCGCAATATTGATGTATTGGTATGCTATAGGGATTCCCGCTGTCACAGCCATCATCGTTCAAGAGTCTGATCGGAGTTATCTGTGACCTTTGCTCAAATATATGTCCTCGCAGTCTTATTGATCCCTCTCACACTTGTCTTCCTAAACCGCCTGCGAGAAGATGTCGCCGCACTACTGATGGCGGCACTGTTGGGTATCGCACAATTATTGGGCTTGGGTGTCCTCGGTCCGGCGAATTCGCCCGGTGACGCGACGAAAGCAATGACTGGATTTGGCACGCCTGAAGTCATTATCTTAATGGCGCTATTCATCATCACCTACTGCCTCGATAAGTACGGCGTAACACGCTGGATCGCCAGTAGACTATTGCAGATAGGTGGCAAAAGCGAACGTCGTTTGATCGGATTGTTTGCGGTGTCGGGGGCGTTACTCTCGCTGTTTATGAATACATTGGCAGCGGGCGCATTGTTACTTCCAAGCGCGATAGAAGCATCGCGTCGAACAGGGATCAAGCCCAGCAAGCTGCTGATCCCAATTGCCTACGGCACCATGTTGGGTGGCGCAGCTACTTATTTGACTACGGCGAATATCATCGTTAGTGGACTGCTACCTCGTGCCCAGCCTCCTCAGCAACCACTGGGTATTCTCGATTTTACGCCTACTGGTGGATTTGTCGCCGTGGCTGGATTGCTATTCCTCATTCTGTTCGGCAAATATCTTCTGCCAGAGCGTGAACCACCTGCCGTTCAGGTTGGACCAAGCAGTGACGAGTTGACGAATGTCTACCAGCTACAGGATCGCTTGTGGGAAGCGAAGGTACTCTCTGACTCTCCGGTGATCGGGCGTGCCCTGCTGGATACTCATATTGGCGAACAACTAGGCGTCTCCATCTTGGGAACACGACGAGGGCGACGAGTAATTCCGAATTTTGCGCCGAACTTCAGCATTCAATACGACGATATTCTACTTGTTGTCGGACGCGAAGATCGCGTGGTGCAATTAGCGCAATTCGGTTTGTCCGTGATCGCTTCAAAAGCAAATCATGTAATGGAGTCGCGAAGCACTGCTTTCGCGGAAATCATCGTACCGCCGCGATCGAATATGGAAGGCAAAACACTGCGCGATCTGGCTTTTCGAGCCAAATATGGATTTACAGCGGTAGCACTATGGCGAGACAATCGCAGCTACCGGACTGACGTCGGCGTATTTGAGCTTCACCCCGGCGATACTATCCTACTAATGGGACCGAAAGATCGCTTGAGTGGACTGAAGAATCAGGATGATTTCGTGGTAGTCGGTACGGCTGACGACAGTCACAACCTTGATCTTCCAAAGGTATTGCTAACACTAGGCATCGCGCTGATCGCGTTAATCGCCATGTTTGTTGGTGCTCCGGTCGAAATTGCGATGGTGGCAGCCGCGGCTGCCTTGTTGACCTTAGGGTTGATACAACCAGATGAAGCGTATGGCGCAATTAAATGGCGGGCGATCTTTTTGATTGCGGGTACGATCTCGGTCAGCCTCGCAATGGTGCAGACTAACCTGGCACAGATGATTGGCGATAATGTGGTGCGGCTGGCGGAACCATTTGGACCGTTAGGATTGGTAGCGGGTACCTATGTTCTTAGTGCTGTGTTGACCCAAGTGATGGGTGGTCAAATTTCGCCATTGGTGGTTGGACCAATCGCAATTAGTGCGGCAATTCAGTTGGGCGTCAATCCACAAGCGATAGCAGTGGTGACAGCTATTTCAGGCTCGGTTTCCTTCATCACACCGCTGTCTCATCCGGTCAACATCCTGATGATCGCACCTGCGAATTACAGATTTAGCGACTTTGTGAAGAGTGGTTGGGCGCTGACCATCATCTGCTTCATCGCGCTGATGATCGCGATCCCTCTATTCTGGCGGTTATAGTGCTCACTTGCAGAATGTGATTTTCATCACTACCTATCGCCTACTAAACCAGTTCGAATCATACCGCAAGATGGATTTGACTTTCGCGTCTTGCCAGTTGGAGCCGCGCAGCAGTCAGACTAGAGCTGGCATTATGAGGAAAATTTCACTATCGGGCAGTCGGCTAATTCGAGTCAGTGCAATATTGATTGTTTTGCTGCTTGTCGCTTTGTATATTGGGCTACCAACGGCGATGGCAATTGTTGCCATAGTACCCGACAATAATGTAGCCGGTTCACCACCAAGTGGATTTGCCCTAGTGGAGCTTCATACCACTGATGCCGTCAAGTTAAGGGCGTGGTATGCCGAGCCGCAAAACGGTTTCGTGATCATACTGGTGCACGGATCCGGTGGTGGGCGCAATACAGTGCGAAGTTACGCTGAAATGCTTCGTGACAATGGATACGGCGTTCTTGCCGTGAGTATGCGTGGTTATGAAGATAGCGAAGGACGAATTAATCGGCTGGGCTGGAAAGGCACCTTCGATATTGAAGCAGCCGTAGAATATCTACGACTGCAGCCTACGGTCCGTGCTATTGGAGCACTTGGCTTTTCTATGGGCGGGGAAATACTTCTGGGCGCGGCTTCTAGCTGCACAGCGATTCAAGCGATAGCGGTTGAAGGTGCCACATCTCGTGATGTTAATGAATACACATCCTTACCGATGAATATGCCGTGGTATCGCAATTTCACGCACCGCGTATTTTCCTTCATGGTCGGCATTATGAGCGGGGATGAAATGCCACCGCCATTGGCGGAGTCAATCGTAGCAGCAAAAAACACTTCATTTTTGTTTATTGCTGCTGGGAATAACGGCGATGAAGTGGCGTTTAATCAGTTCTTTTACAATAGCACCTCAAGCAGGAGTGCTATCTGGATCGTTCCGAACGTCGATCATACGGGTGGCTTCAGCCGCGACCCCAAAGAATACGAGCAGCGTATCGTTGGGTTCTTCAACACTACGCTGCTTGGATTTGGAAATAGCTTGGATATGGGCGCGACGCCGTAATTGTGGTTATACAGGGGGCCATGGATAATTCGGACCGGGACCGGGACGAGGGAATTCACGACGGTGCAAAACTCGACGCAGCCGAGACTGGAGTGCCTGTACTTCTGCCTCTGCTAACAGTGGTTCGAGTTCCCGTCGCAATGACGATGAGGGTTGATCGACTTCCTCAGCGATACGCTGAACGTCGCAGAGTAATTGCTCCGGCACGGCTTGACCCGCAAAATCCCAGATAACAGTGCGAAGTTTAGGCGCTGGATGGAAGCAAATGCCGTGATCAATGCCCCAGATATGGTTGGCATCATCAAGTAAGCAATGACCGCCTTTGCGATCCGCGTTGTTGGTGATGTAGTCAAACAACGCCATGCGCCGAAGCTGTTCGATGTGGCTGTCATCGAAAGTGAAATAGTTGACTTCGGGATCGCTTTCGATGTAAAGCTGCACCGAACCAATGCCGCGTGGACCATCGCGTAGAACCGTCGGTGGAACTAGCATCCAACCGAGTGCAGCCGAGATGTGATAAGCGGCAACCTCGCGGTAACACAGTGTGCCATCAGGAAAATCCCATAACGGGCGTTCACCGCGCTGCGGTTTATAAACAGCCATTGTCTTATCAGTAGCTTCGGACACACTGACTAAGAATGTGTAATTGGAACTCCAGCGCAACATGCCGTGTTCATCGCGCACATTACCGCACGTTAGCAGGTGCAGGATGCGTGGAATATCCGACTCTGTTACTGCCATAACTGCGCTCCCATTACGTCACTCGAGTTCTATTACCAACTTGAATTTCACTTGTGGCTACTTTCATTAGGTCCAATAGTACATCATTCTTCCGTTACTTTGAGGGTCGACTCTACCCTGACGGACTACACTCATGGCATGAACACTGAGTGCACGCATCTGTTGGCGGGAGACCCATAACCGCACCACACTCGGCTGTTCTTGCGATTCCTCAGCGTTAGGTTCATCCGTATCTTCATCGTCACTGTTCAAAGCACCTAACTCCAGTAATTCTTGCGCGACCAGAATGATCATATCTTGATCAGGATCGTAGCCAACACCGATCTGACCAACACGAAATCGCGGTTCGATAGGATCGCGCAAATCCATGTTTAACTTACTGAGATCGGTCATATCTCCCGGCAGCGAAGCGTTACGCTTGATCAGATCATCCAGTAGTTCGCTTAACGTCTCCGCCAATACGCGCGCCTGTTCTTTTTCTATGATCAGTGAGACTACTTGCCGCTCCGCCCCTGCCTGCAAATAGAACTGACGGCGACCCTTTGGTCCCACCGTACCAATGGTAATGAAATCGACGGGATTGAGTTCGATTTCCGTATGATCCACGTTCAATAGTTCCTTTCAGGAATTGTCGTTAACTATCACTTTTGGTATCGTCGCTGCGTCCACGCTGTACCAGCGCACGCGCCCGCTGACCGAGTGCCAGCATCTGATGACGCGTAGCCCAGACCCTCAACAGGCGCGGCGTACCCTGACCCTCACCGAGCAGTTCTACGATCTCCATACGTATCAGATCAGGGGAATCGGTTTGCTCCTCGTATTGTAGTTCTATTTTACCTCCGCGAAACAGGGCTGGCTCAGGATTGATCAATTCTGGCATCAAGTTGTCAGCCAACTCGTTTACTTGACCCTCTGGAGGAAGCAGTCGCCCTATTTCGTCAGCGATGAACAGAGCTTGGGTCTTTTCAATATGCAATGTAGTCTGTTTGTCGCCGTCATGATGCACCTGCAAATAGAATACACGGTTGCCCGGTTCACCCAGTGCATCTACTGTTAGTCCCCCAATTTTCCGCAGTTCAGTTACGCTGCCATCAGCTTTCTTGGGTTGCGGTAGGTAGCTCGTTTCGTTAATTAAGTTAACGCCGATACGCCCATAACCGATGCTGATGATCGACAGTGAGGCAGGCGAGACGTTTATGCGCTGGAATAGGTCGATGGGAACACCCAGATAGTACGCCAGCACCAGTTTGATGATGTCTGCATGAAAAACAACGGCGACTCTGGAGCGTGGATGACGCTGTGCCAGCATTTCCAGCGCATCGACAGCGCGCATCTGTGCGTGCCGCATCGCTTCACCGTTAGGGAAGCGCATCCGGCTAGGAAATGCTTGCACCATCAACCACTGTTTGCGACGGTAGAGCTTATTCAATTCCGCGCCTTGCCAATCGCCGTAGCGCACTTCACCCACCTGCTCCAACAGTTGCAGAGTCAGATCAGGGTGATGTTCGAGTACAGCTTGCGCCGTCTCAACAGTACGCTCCAGCGGACTAGCGTATAGAGCATCGATCTTAGTACTCGCCAGACGCTGACCGAGTGCAACAGCTTGTGCGCGACCTTCGTCGTTCAAATGAACACCGGGAGTCCAACCCGCCAACTTGCCTGTTTTTACGTATTCATTGACTGCATGGCGGATCAGCAGAAATTCCGTCAAAGCGACCTCTTTTCCTTTGCGTTCCTGAATCATAGCATTAACACGACGCGCTGTATAATCGTTCGGCGCGTTAGAGTTGAAGAAGAAAAGTGTTTTGTCATCCTCTTAATCGGATAGCAGGAATAAGCATGGCAGGTACCATCCTCAACGTATTCACGATTATCTTCGGTACACTGATCGGCATTACGGTTGGAAATAGGCTATCAAAGCAAATGCAGGAATCGGTGATGACGGGTTTAGGCTTCGTCACGCTGTTAATCTCACTTCAAAATGCGTGGAAAACGGGCAATCCGCTAATCCCGCTGTTAGCCGTGATCATTGGCGTGATCATTGGCGAACTGATGGGTTTGGATGCGGCGGTGCGGCGATTCGGCGGTTGGCTACAGACGAAGGCGGCACAGTTCAGCAAGGGTGGCGACGATGCGGCGCAAGCACGCACTCGCTTCATCACCGGATTCGTCACTGCGAGTTTGCTGTTCTGCGTTGGTCCAATGACGGTGATTGGCGCTGTTCAGAATGGTATCGATCCGGCGAACATTCAACTGTTGGCGATCAAGTCAGCGCTTGATTTCTTCGCGGCGATGGCATTTGCGTCGTCACTGGGAATCGGCGTGGGCTTCGCAGCGATTACGGCACTGGTGGTTCAGGGTGGTTTTGCGCTGATAGGTATGGCACTGGGCGGTACTTTAACTGCTGCTGGCGCGTTAGACCCTAATAACATTTACCTGCGCGAAATGACCGCAACAGGCGGGATTATCATGCTGGGCATTCCGATGATCTTGCTAGAACTCAAACAGCCACGCCTATCCAACTTTCTACCTGCTCTGGTTATCGCGCCGCTGTTAGTGTGGTTGGCATCGTTATTGGGTATTCCTGTCTACTTCTAAGACTAAAGAATTGTGAGTTTTCTCAATCGCGTAACGATTGCGGTACACGGCTAGCTAGCCTTTAACTGCTTGCTTGCCAGCATCCCAACGCACCGTTATCATATGCCCCGTTTGTGGATGGGTTCGGCTAGGAGTCGTACTGTTTTGAAAAAATCAACTGGGTTTCTACTGCTCATCATAGTGGGCAGTTTGGTTTTAAGCGCTTGCGGTGGTTCGCAGCCGCCAGCAACCACTGAATCTTCATCCTCTGGCAGTACAACAGGCGAAACACCGGCACAAGCGGAGAATGTTGCTCCTACTACTGCGGCGCTGACTGAACCGATCGCTGCTGTTGTCAACGATGAAACTATCCCGTTGACGGCGCTGGAACGTGCAGTAGAACGGCGTCTAGCCGGGATACGCGCCATCGGCGACGCGATGCCCTCGGACATGACGGCGCTGCGCCTGACCGAACTTGATGCCTTGATCCAGCAGAAAGTAATTGAACAAGCAGCGACGATTCAGGGGATCAATGTCACGGATGCTGATATTGACGCCGAGATTCAGGCGAATATCAACATTGCGGGCGGGCGCGATAAGTGGTTGGCACAATTACAAGCGGAAAATATCAACGAAGTGGATTACCGCACTGAACTACGCTCGGCATTGATCACTCTGCAGATGCGTGACATCGTGACCAAAAACGCCTGTGTAGCCGTAGAGCAAGTACACGCCCGTCATATTCTGGTGCGCGATGAAGCAACTGCTCAAGAAGTGAAAACCAAACTTGCTTCGGGCGTGGATTTCGCGCAGTTAGCAGCGGAATATTCACTGGACGTTAGCACTAAGCAAACGGGTGGTGATCTAGGGTGGTTTGCGCGCGGACAATTACTGCAAGTCAGTGTGGAAGATGCTGCATTCTCGCTAGAGGTCAACGCCACTAGCGAACCGATCCGCAGCGAACTGGGGTATCATATCGTACAGACGCTGGAAAAAGTGAAGGATCGTCCAGTGGCTGGCGAGAGTTGTGTACGTCTAAGCCAAATCGCCTTCGAGCGTTGGATTCAAGATTTGATCTTGAAATCGAAGATTGAGAAGTATCCCAACGGCAAATCGTAATACTGAACAGTTGATGCCAGCTAGTTTGTAGATAGTGTAGTAGCTATCTCATCTCATCGGGGGAGACGCGCATGAATAACAGTCGCAGTAGCGATAACAGCACCTATAACACGCTGACACTTGTATTTATCATCCTGACTGTGCTGGTGTTCCTGTGCGCGATAGGGATGCTTACCCATCTTATCCAACCACCACTGTTGCTCGCGCCGCGCACACCTGTACTGCAACCAATTGAAGAACTGCCCACGCTGACACCGACGTTCACCGAAACAGCGACGGCGACAGCAACGGAAACACCGACTCCAACGCGCACACCGATACCGTCACGGACGCCCAGACCTACCGTTACGCCGAATTCGTAACGTCAGCATCAAACTGTACGAGGCAACGTGAGCGAGGCTGCATAGCAGCTCCTGATTTTGCCTCTGGAAAGCACTTTCTAGCTGTGCTATACTGCCTTCTAAGCTGTCCACAACTAGCAGTGAGATGGTGGCTGTAGTCGAGGGGTAAGACGTCTGACTGTGGATCAGAAGAGCGAGGGTTCGAAGCCCTCCAGCCACCCAACAAAAAACAGTGGGAGACTTAACAAGTCTCCCACTGTTTTATTCCCACGAACAAATCCTGATTAGCGACTACGCCACACGTAGATGGTGGCGTCCACCCCTTCGGTGAAGCCATACACCCAGCGCGCATCAGTAATCGACATATTGACACAGCCGTGACTCTGCTTTAAGCCGAATCGATCATGCCAGTATGTGCCGTGCAAACTGATATCCTTATCGAAATACATCACCCATGGAACGGTGGGCAATGAATAGTAGTCAGGATTGCCCATCGCACCACTCATCGCATCGGTGACTTTGCGCGCCCAAATTTTGAAGATGCCTTCGCGGGTGGGCCAGCTACGCAGACCAGAAGAAATCAGTGTAGCAAAAATCGGACGATCGCCGTCGTAAGCAACTAACACCTGTTCGTAGAGATCTACAGCTATCCAGCGACCACCAACGCCAGCAGGCGGCGGGGTTACGATCAGGCGACCAACTTTGCGCTGATCAATCCACTGTCCGGGTCCGATCAGATACCATTCCCACTGACCGACCTGTACCGACTTATAAATATATACGCGCGTGTAGCGTTGCAAGATGGGAGTTCCTGCGGCAGGTGCCTTGCCCGGAGCCTGACTTGGACGGACATAATCGACCACCCACGCCATTGGGAATGCTAACCCGCCGATTTCCACACCGCTGTAAGCAGAGGCGCTGACGCCTTCCAGATCGCTTTGCGGAATCCAATGGTTAGGGGCGATTTCAACCCAATCCCCTTGGCGACTGATGATGCCGGAGAAGTTGAAGCCGGGATCAATTGTGCCGATAGCGTTGCCGTTCGGCGCATCGTAGAAAGTGATGCTGTCACCGCTCAGTTTCCAGTAAGAATAACGCGATAATTCGCCGCCATCCGCCGGAATCTGATTGACACCGGGAGCGGGATTCGCTTGCATCGCGCCGAAGAGACCATCGTACTCACCGGCTGGCAAGCCAAACCTGCATTCAGCCGACTCTACGACGTTCGTACAATTCTGTGCGTTCGCGGGACTGAAGGTTCCCAATAACGGCATGATCAAGCCCAACGCCACCGCTATCAATACGAGCTTATGCTTCATGGCTACCTGCCTCACCAAAATTACATTGAGTGGCAACAGTTTAGCGCGAGTATGGACATCTCAAAAATGAGAATCGATGTCGTGGGGATTCCGCCCGTTACGACTACCTACTGAGCTTGTTCAGGCAACTTCAAGCCCAACGCCGCAACGATGATCGGATCGAGTTTCACCGTACCGTCGCTCTGGCGGGTTGCCATGCCAAAGTTACCGTCGTAGTCCCACATTGACCAGCCGACGCCATTCTGTTCGAGGTAAGATACTACATCGTGCAGCCAGCGAGCACGCGATTCTGGATCAGCATAATCACGCAAAACACCGAACTCGGCGCAGATCAGCCGAACATTAACCTGACCAGACCACCAGACCACATCACCGATGATGCTCTGTAAGCGTTCGGCATCCCAACGCTCGTCGCCATAAGTCTTGAGGATTTCGCGCGCATCTTTATCGGTCAGTTTATCGAGAAGTGGCGCGACGGCTTCCGGGCTAGAGGGGTAGGGCACGCTGCGCAAATAGATCAACGGTGATTGCGTCCACGTTGCACCCTGATGTGTAAATGGCATCGGCGCGTAAAAGTGGAAGTCGTAAACGATGTTAGGGTCTGACAGCGGTTCCAGCGCCATTAACTGTTCGATGCCTGACCACAAACTACCAGTAGCGATGATGGTATGCTCCGGGGCACTGGCACGAATCGCCGCAATCAGCCGTTCTTGCAGTGGAAACCACGCTGGTGGATCATCTTGAAAGACTGGTTCATTCATCGGACCGAAGAAGGTCAGTTCGGGATCGAAGCTACTTAGGCGTTTGGAGAATGACGACCAGAAAGCAATGAAACGCTCGGCAAAATCTGGATTTTCCAGCTTGGCGGAGTAATCGGAAGCGTCACTATCTTCTAGCGAAGTGCTGTGAATATCGACAATTGTTGCCAGCCCTGCCGCCTGAATCATCCTAATGCCGTCTTCAAGCAGCTTCACATGTTCGTCGTTGAGCAGATCGGACTGTGATTCATCATGGACAAAGGGCAGATTGATGGGGATACGCACATAGGTCATGCCAATGTCGCGAAGTTGAACAAATTCCTCCGGCGCGAATCGGTTGCGGATTTCGTTTACAGTTTCCGGTCCGTACCAGAACCACCCCGGCAGGTTAATCCCACGAGCAAGACGGGCGAATCGTTCGTCGCTTATCCCTTTACCTGACCCCGCGTGCGTAGTGGTCAGTGGAAGGATGACTAAGATCAGGCAGACGACGATGAGAGACAGCCGTTTCATAAGAATCACCCCTCCACTGAGTTGGAGACACTAAATCAGCTTTGCGCCGCGTCTTTCGCCGGAAATGCCGGCAAGATCAAAGATTGGTTATTCAGAGTCACATACCATGAGGGTATCCAACCAATCCCAAAGACTTCCAGAACGATATCTTTCTTCAGTGGATTGATCTTAGTCTCCTCAACCGTTGTGGCGACTTTTGCCCATTTATCGTTTATGCCACGCAGAACATCTTGCAGTTCGTTCTGAGTCGCATCCATCTGCTGCTCAAGGTCCTGGATATTCTGCTGTGTGGAGAAGGCGCGCTCGGCTGCCTGCTTCTTGTAGCGCCGCGCTCGGCTCATACGAGAAAGCGTATAGGTAGTGCGCCCTTTCATCAGGCTCATGATCGCTTCGCCAGTTGTGTACAGGTCTTCACGCTTAAGTTCGTCCAATGCCGCCTGATCACCATCCAGATCGCGTATTTCGCGGCGATGCTTCTCTTCTAGTTTCGCCAGAGTTGCATCGTACTTTGCCGTTGTCTGGTCAATTTCAGCATCACGACGTTCGCGGGCAATTTGCTGTAGGCGGATTAAGAAGTCGCGTTTGCTTTCCCGCGCTGCACCGTAAGTATTGAGCGTGGAGTTATAGAACACCGTCATGGCGGCAGTACGGTAGAGGTAATCGACGAGTTCATTACGCAGTGCCGTCATACGCTTGGAGTCGGTCAACCCTGCTGACGGCGTACCGTAGAACGCCTCACCGTATGGTTCCTGAGAAATCTGTCCGGGATCGATGGGTGTTGCTTGATAATCACTCCAGCGAATGAAGCCCGCTGACTCTACGTTGGGGATGTGAAATGCCCAGCGTTGATCGTCCTCAACACCAGATTTCCGATCCAAGTAACGGACTACTGCCTGAGCAAGCAGTACCGGGCGATAGAGTAACTGTGAACCACCGAACTTACTTGCCTGGATGCCAAGTCTCTGTTCGTATTGGCGGATTGCTTGCTGCAGGTTTGTCACCGTTGGCAGATAGAACTGCGCTTTACTAGACGATAGCACGGGCGGCATTGGACCGTAGCCATCGGGTAGATCGGGACCTTTCTGTGTCAAAGCGACTGTCGATCCGGAACCCGTTGGCGCGGCAGTATTGCTGCTAATAGGCAGACTCTGGTAAACCTCGTCGATGGCTGGCGAAGTAGCGATCTCGCCTGCCGGCGCTGGCGGCATAGCGTACTGCTGCGTAATCGGGAAGTCAGGTAGCGGCGGCGGTGTCGCCGCCACATCGTTTGGAGTTACAGGTGCGCTGCGCTGCGTGAATGGACTAAATAGCGAATTGCCAGTGCCGCCGCCTACCACACCGGGAGATGGGTTGGCAGATGCCGCAGGACGTTCGCCGGGCAAAGTCGGCGGTGGCGTCGCGGCGGTAGAGCCAACTGGTGGTGGAGCATAGCTTGATACTGGCGCGGGGGCTGGTGTTGGGTTCGGCGCAGGCAATGGATCGCGCTGTGTCTGATACACACCATATGCTTCCTGCATTGCTCGAAGGCGTGGCTCCATTAGTGTGCGAATCTGTTGGCGAGTTAACGGTCCGCGCAGGTAACTCATTGTCCAACGAGTGTGGAACAGTATCGGACCACTTTGATCGTGGATGTTGTGCATCAGGAATACGCGAGGACCGAGTGCTCCAAGAAGCTCGTTGACGTTGTTGAAATCCAGATTGGAGTCGGCGGTGATAGCTGCCTGTAATCCAGTGAGGACACGCTTCTTGTCGTTTTCTGTTTGCAACTTTCCAATGATCCACGTACCCGCGTTGGAAAGCCCTTTGTAGTCCAGATCGCCGGGGTTTTGCGTGGCGAGAATGATCCCGACACCGAAGGCGCGCGCCTGTTTGATCAAGCGAATCAATGGCTCTTTGGTCGGTGGGTTATAGGGCGCAGGCGGTAAATGTCCGAATACCTCATCAAAGTAGAGCACGGCGCGTAAACTCGTCGTACCGCTGAGACTGCGCATCCATGCATGCATATTCTCTAGCAGCAAAGTGATGATGAAGGTGCGCTCGGCTTCCGTCAGATGCGCCAAATAGAAGATCGAGACTTTGGGCTTCCCTTCCGGCGTGTAGAGCAAGCGTCCGATGTCCAGCGGTTCGCCATTGATCCAGCTCTGGAAAGACGGCGCAGCGATGATATTGTTCAGTTCCATCGCCAGCTTGAAGCGGTCTTTTTCCGGGAAGAAGGTATTGATGTCGAACACACCAAGCTTCGGAAACGGTGGTTTTTGCACCTGTATGATGATGTCTTCGAGTGTTAGGTCTTGCCCGTTACGCCAAGCATTCTCGAAGATGTTAGAGATCAGTACATGTTCCCGATCTTTTACAGGTTCTACTTGCTTACCGATCAGCGCTAACAACGCCGTGACTATGCCAGTGATCCGTTCGCGATGCAGTTCCTCATTATTGGCGAAACCATCGCGCGGGGCGGCAAGTGACTGCAAAATGCTAACGGGCAAACCAGCATCCGAACCCGGCGTATAGATATTGAATTGCGCCGCATTCTTCATCGCAGCGATACGGGGTGGTACGATGCTCCAGCTTGCCAAGCCATCACGCCACTGCTGGGCGATGTCTGTGGTGTATTCCTCGATACTCAGACCAGCGCGACGCGCATCATCAACATTGATCCAAGGAGCGAAATCTTCCGGGCGAAGGTTAGGGAAAGTGAGCAGCAGGTTAGTGATGTCCCCTTTTGGATCGATACAGATCGCGGGGATGTTATCTAGAACTGCTTCTTCCAATAGCGAGATACACATTCCAGTCTTGCCGCTGCCCGTCATGCCGACCACGACGGCATGAGTAGTCAGATCGCGAGAATCGTAATAGACAACCTCATCATCGAGCTGCCGCGTTCCGGGGTTATAGCGACGACCCATATAGAACGTCGTAGGCGCTTCAATAAAAGGCATAAGGCACTACCTTTACTTGTACAACAATTAGCGGAGAACGATGAGCAAATTTGGCATCCTGACCTCAAAGGATAGCATAAATAGAACAAATTTGCGAGTGGCGGCATTATCCCAAAGTCTGAGGGAATATCCCGATGAATCCTAGTCAATGACTGGTATTCAGGCGCTGTTAACGTTACAATCAATATGGATCATGTTAGTGAGGCAGAATATTAGCTATGTCGTCCGATTCCATACTGCTTGTTGACGACGAAGTGGCGCTACTTGACCTGTTCAGCGTCTCCTTACGTGGGTTGCCTAATCCGATATTGAAGGCATCCAGCGGTCACAGTGCGCTGGATATAATGGAAACGCAGCCACCTGCTGTCGTGGTGCTCGACATTGCGATGCCAGATATGACCGGACTAGAAGTGCTGCGTCGCATCCGAAGTAACCCGAAATTGGATGATGTTAAAGTACTGATCTTAACTGCAGTGCCGGTAATGATGGATCAGGAGTCAGCAGCCCTCGCGGATAGCGTGCTATCCAAGCCAATCAATGTCTGGGCGCTGCAAGATGCTGTAAAGAATTTGCTAACCGCTGCCGCCAGTACACCATGAAAGCCCCAATGGATACTCCGCGCCCCTCGCCGCTTGCAGGGATGTGGTATCCCGCAGATAGCCAAAAACTGCGCCTTGAGATCGAACACTATCTAGAGAGCGCAACCACCCGCGTTGATGCTGGCTCAGTTATTGGTTTGCTTGCCCCTCACGCGGGTTATCGTTTTAGTGGCTCAGTAGCCGCATACGCATTTCGACTGCTGCAAGGACGTGAACTAGATACCGTAGTAGTTATTGGTCCGCTGCACCGGCCAATTGCTGAAGTAACGGGCACCGTGATTACGAGCGCACACCGAGCTTATCAAACACCCTTCGGCAGTATCACCGTCGATCATGACTTGATAAACCAAATCAATGAGCAAATTCCGTTAGCTTACTGTCAATTCGATAGTGAGCATTCTGTTGAGATCGAACTTCCGTTTCTGCAAGTCGTGCTGCGATCTGATTTCAAGTTAGTACCGTTAATGCTCCGAGATCAATCACTGGCGACAGCTCAGCAATTGAGCGCTGCTTTGGCAGAGCTGCTGGTAAACAGAAACGCCCTGATCGTCGCCAGTTCCGATCTATCTCACTTTTACTCTGATGACCAAGCACAGAAACTGGATCGACGTGTTTTGCAGGCGGTGGCGCACATGGACGCTGCCAGCGTAATCGCGTTGGATGAGTCCGGTCAAGGATTTGCTTGTGGGCGTGGCGCAATCGCGACAACGATCCTTGCGACTAGTGCATTAGGCGCGGGACGCAGTGTCATCCTGAATCATAGCACTTCAGGTGCGATCAACGGTCAATATTCGCGCGTCGTCGGCTATGGGGCTGCTGCCTTTTTCCATGATGCTTGACTCCACAATATCTGATACGCGCTACGCTGAAGTCGCCGTTTATCAGGCTCCGCTGCGTCGGACTTTTCATTATGCTATTCCCGATGGCTGGAACGTCAGCATAGGGCAATTAGTAGATGTTAGCTTTCGCACAGGACGCTCTCAGGGCATCGTAATCTGGATAGACGACCATAGCCCAGTTGCCCACCCTAAGCCACTGCTTGGTGTACTGGTTGATGAGCCTGTTGTCACTCCCGCTCAAATTGCGTTGGCGCAATGGCTTGCAGCGGAAACTGCGTCCTCATTGAGCGCGTGTTTGTGGTTGATGCTGCCACCGGGATTAGCAAAACGCGGTGATATGCAATACACCCTGATCGATGAAACCTACAGCGATCATGATGATGTCACTGCTGCCTTGACTGAACTGCTGCGTGCGCGAGGTACTCTCCGCGCTGCACAAATTGATCGAGTGTTACCAAAATCCGGTTGGCGTGAGCACGCACAGCACTTAATATCACGGGGAGTACTGCGACGTGAAGCGGTATTGGCTGCACCCGACGCACACGTCCAAACCATCAGGCTCGCACGTCTGGCGATTGAAGCTTCCACTTTAGAATCGGCTTATGAGACGCTGACGCGCAGCCCCAAACAAGCGTCGATCTTGCGCTATTTGGCAGCGCAGTCTGATCCGCAGGTCGTGAGTGAGGTGCTAGCGGCGAGCGATGCGGGGAATGATGCGCTGAATCGGCTGGTCGAAAAAGGTTTCGTTGCCGTTGAAGAAATTGAACATCTGCGCGATCCCTTAGAAGGCAGGCAATTTACAGCAGGCGAAATTCCGATATTGACAGCAGGGCAGCAGGCAGTCTGGGACCGTATTCGTGAGCGCTTGGAAATAGGGGCGCAAGCCGACGTATTTCTGCTCCACGGGGTGACTGGATCCGGAAAGACGGAAGTCTACTTACGAGCGCTGGAACTGACATTGGCGCAAGGACGGCAGGCGATTGTACTGGTGCCTGAAATATCGCTTGTGCCACAAACAGTACAGCGATTCGCATCCCGGTTTCCCGGACGAGTGGCTGTAATTCACAGCAGTCTGACCGACGGTGAGCAATACGACACGTGGCGACGCGCACGAGCAGGCGCATTTGATGTAGTTGTTGGCGCTCGTTCAGCTCTATTCACTCCGCTGGCGGATGTCGGATTGGTGATCATTGATGAGGAACATGACGATAGTTATAAACAATCGCCACCACTTCCACCACCGTATTATCATGCACGCGAAGCTGCTATCGCCATGATGCAGATCAATCATGGACACGTGATCCTAGGATCGGCAACGCCGTCGGTGACTACGGCGTATCACGCGCGACAGGGAACAATTGTCCATTTGAAGATGCCGAACCGAGTTCTCATTCCTGACACGCCGACTAGCGCTCATCTGACAGGATTACCACCTGTCGAAATCGTGGATATGAGACAGGAACTGCGTGCTGGAAATCGCAGCATGTTTAGCCGCTCACTCCGTCATCAACTCACGGCTACCTTGCAACGTGGTGAACAAGCGATGTTGTTCCTGAACCGTCGAGGTAGTGCAACATTTGTATTGTGTCGTGATTGTGGTTATGTCGCGCGGTGCCCTCGCTGTGAGATGACGTTGACTTATCATCAGGCAGGAGCAGCGCTGGTATGCCACTCTTGCGGATATACACAACCACAAAGTGAATTATGCCCAAATTGCGGCAGCCAACGCATCCGCTACTTTGGTGCGGGTACTGCAACAGTTGAAGAGGCGGTGATCAAGGAGTTTGCGCCTGCACGCGTACTACGGTGGGATCGGGATACGACGCAGGCAAGAGGTGCCCATGAGCAATTATTGGAACGCTTTGCAACAGGTGAGGCTGATGTGTTGGTAGGTACCCAGATGATCGTTAAAGGATTGGATTTGCCGCGCGTCACGCTGGTCGGTGTGGTATTGGCAGATACGGCGCTAGGGCTGCCTGATTATCGGTCTGGTGAACGCACTTTTCAGTTGCTAACACAAGCGGCGGGACGCGCTGGGCGTAGTAACCTGCCCAGTCAAGTTATATTCCAAACCTACCAACCTGAACATTACGCTATTCAAGCTGCTTCAACTCATGATTATGAAACTTTTTTTGAGCAAGAACTGCACTATCGTCGCGATCTAGGGTATCCTCCATATCGTCGGTTAGTGCGTTTTTCGTTTCGCGACACCAATGCACTGAAAGCTCAACAAGAAGCCGAACATGCCACCGAACTTTTGCGTCAGCATATTAAGCAACACAATATGACCGTTACCGACTTAATTGGTCCTGCGCCTGCATTTTTCGGAAAAATGGAGGATACCTACACCTGGCATCTCATTGTGCGAACTACTGATCTTACGCGGCTTTTGACTGATCTTTCAGTACGCAACTCGTGGATAATTGATGTTGATCCTACCAGCCTACTCTAGAGTAATTTTTAGCATCATCAGCCGTATCCGTAAGCCGTATCTTATTAAAAAGCAAAGCATTTTTGTGACTTTACAAGATCGACTCTATATTAAGTTTGTGATGTGCGTTTGATGCTCTTAGTAGACAACTTGCTGTAGACTGCACATAAGCGTTTGCTAGTGCATCTACTTCAGTTTGATGAGCGGTTCAAAGTTGAATTCGGAGTAGCCATGCTCAATACAGACACTAGTATCCTAGAAGATGCTCAAGTACGTGGAGCAATACAAGATCTGCTCGTGCATTTAGGCGAAGGGCGGATTGACGGAACACCCTACGACACAGCATGGATAGGGCGACTAGCACCATTGTATTCGGGTTTTGGTTTCGACGAAGCACTAGAGTGGCTGCGGCATCATCAACATGAGGATGGTACGTGGGGAACGAGGCTTCCGTATTATCATGATCGCTACATTTGCACACTTGCTGGTATGGTCGCGCTAAAGGAAGCAGGCACTCATCCGCGGGATGAAAGACGGGTGCAGCGCGCTTCTGATGCGTTATGGCATTTGGTGGGACGACTGCAACAAGACGGAGAGGATACTGTAGGATTTCCTGTTCTGTCGGTTTCGCTTTCTGAAGAAGCGCGTAACTACGACATCAACGTTCCACGCCCGCCGATTCGGTATGGTAATGCATATAAAAGTCGCGTTGCAAAGTTGGTCAGCAATCCGTTCATGAATTGGCGTGCCCATCCAGTAACTTTTTCTCTTGATGGGTTGCGATTTGCAATTCCACTGATCCCTACAGATGCAGTACTACTTGAAGGGAATAATTCAGTTGGAATATCACCTTCAGCAACTGCCGCTTATGTGATGGCACACTCAAATCAAAAAGCAGTAGCCTATTTACAAAGCAGCTTACGGAATGATAATACTGGACTTGTTCCTGCTCTATTTCCTATCGATATATTCGAAATTGCTTGGGCTATCAATCACCTAATTATTGCTGAGGCGATTACTCCTGACGACCCTGAAGTTCAACGGGTAGTCAGAGTAATTTGGGAATTGTGGTCACCTGAAAAAGGTATCGCGACGTCTTCCTTTTTTACTCCGCACGATGTGGACAATACTATTGCCTGTTACAACATCTTGCGCTGGGCGGGATATCCCGTAAGTGCGGATGTGCTTTATTATTTTGAAGGCGAAGAGTTCTTCGATTGTTACCCCGGTGAGACACACCATTCACCAAGCGCGCATCTGCGTATTATGTGGATGCTGCGGCAAAACGGAACGGATCACCCGAATTATGACAAGTGGCTTAGTAAGCTTTCTAAGGCATTACTCAATTTCAACGACAATGGCACGTTCTGGTGGGATAAATGGCATATCTCCCCTTACTATACAAATGCGCTGGCATTAATAGCCTTAGCGGGGCTTGATGAAGAATTGGAAACTCTTGCCCGGTTGAGGCTGACATGGATCGAAAAGACACAGAATGACGATGGAGGTTGGGGCTATTATGGCGACTCCACACCAGAAGAAACCGCATTCTGCTTAGAAGGCTTGTTGTGGTGGGATCAGCATGTAGAGCGCCTTGCCCCTCAAATAATCAGGGCAGCCGGGCAGTATTTGTCCAACCATTTGGCTGATCAAAGTTACGCTCCAATGTGGATTAGCAAGTGTTTATACACACCGCATTACATTGTCAAATCTAGTATTGTCAGCGCTCTGTATAGCTATGGGAATTGGGAGCACAAATGACACGAACCGCCCAAATTACGATGAAAAAAGATTACAGCGTCGCCAAGTTCCTAAAATGGTGGATGGAGCCACGAGCCGCTAACCGTGACGATGCGTTTCGTGAGCGCACGATCCGTATTATTGTCGGTTTCATGATTGTGCTGTTGTGCCTGAGTTTCGCGGCATCAATATTTATTTACCGCGATCCCTGGGGGTTAATCTCATTTCCTGCGATCCATGTGTACGGATTCATAATCCTAGGCTTGAGTGCATGGAATATCGGGCGGCAAAACATTACTGCGGCTGGATGGTGGTTAGTATTTGCTTGGTGGTTCGGTGCTACTGCCACAATGGTATTGTCGATCCAGCGTTCTGCGCTAACAGGCGCATTAACGGGTATTCCCATTTATGTGCTTACAGTCATCATAGCTGGCTTGGTGCTTCCGAGAACCCAAATTTTGCGCGTGGCGGGAGCTAGTACTTTAGCCTGTTCCTTGATCGTGCTAAGCGTATCAACCTCAGCAAATCCGCTGCCAAGTTTAGATGTTGCTACTGCCATTACCTCCGCTGTCTTACTCGTTATGGCATCAGGTGTGTTTATTCGTGTTCTCCGCGTTGAATTTGACTACCGCCTCAACGTGATGGCACAGGCAATTGAGCAAGCAGAAACCGCCCGTGCACAAGCAGAAACCCAGCGTCAACGTGCGGAATTGGCTGACCGTGCTAAGTCACAATTCCTAGCCAACATGAGTCACGAACTGCGGACGCCTTTGAATGCAATCATTGGCTACGATGAAGCCATGATCGGCGGTATGGTTGGCGAGTTTACGCCGGAACAGAAGACCTTACTTGGACATATTCAATTTAACAGCCGCCGTTTGCTCGCCTTGATCGATGATGTGCTTGATCTCGCCAAGATCGAGTCTGGTTCGCTGCAAGTTTTCCTCGCGCCGATGTCACCGCGTAAGGTCATCGGAGAACTCATCGACAATATGCAGGCACTGGCTCAAAAACAGTCAATATCTCTCAAAGTGAATATTGCCGAAGACGTTCCAGAAGTAATCCTAAGCGATAGCAAGAAACTACAGCAAATTCTGACTAATCTCGTGGGTAATGCTGTAAAGTTTACCTCTGAAGGTGGCGTTACTGTTAATGTCGATTCCCGCGACAACAGTACGTGGCGCATCCGTGTTACCGATACAGGTATCGGCATGCCTCCTGATGCTGCAAGCTACATCTTTGAGCCATTCCGGCAGGTAGATGGCACGAATACGCGCAAATATAAGGGTACGGGCTTAGGGTTGGCGATTACCAAACGGCTTGTGGATAGTCTTAGCGGATCAGTCAGCGTGGAGTCAGAATTAGGGAAGGGTTCTACCTTTACCATCGTCTTGCCACGTGCCAAGATTCCTGAGAAAGTGGACACTCAGTCTCAAGCGCTGCCTGCTGCTGCGTCTAAAGTAACAGCGTAAAATCGTCATGATTGGTAGAAGCGAGTTTGGAGGGATTATGACTTCACAAGATATGTCAGTGTTGTTAGTTGACGATGATCCTCATGCTTGTGCCATATTCGAACTGGTGATGAATCATTATCAACTGCCAATTCGAGTGGTTGATAATGCAGAATCAGCCATTACTTATCTGCAAAGCAACACACCTGACATTGTGGTGATGGACATTTTCCTACCGGGACTGGATGGTTATCAGGCGCTGAAGCAAATTCGCAAGACTGCTGCCGACCCCAATTGCCCTGTAGTGGCAACGACTGCCTATTATACGAACGATACACAACAAGAGATCATGAATCGAGGCTTTGATGGCTATTTGCCCAAGCCTTTTGACTCTTCTCAACTTGTTTCGTTTTTGCGCAGTGTCGCTGGGAAGTAAGTGATTAAGTAAGCGTAATTAACGAATAAGAACAAAACAGAGATCGTTAACCGAATCACAGCACACTACAATTCCCTAAGAGCATCACTGACTATCGTTCGGTGATATTGGGAACGCCGAAGCACAAAATGGGAATCCTCATGCACGATCTGTCTAACTGGAATCTACTCATTGTAGACGACGAGCCAGACAATTTGGGCGTTTTGGAACTAGTCTTTCGCTTTCATAAGGCGAAAGTACGCGTAGCAGCGTCTGGTCCCGATTGCTTGCAAATGCTGGAAAACGAAGACGCTACACTGTTAATGTTGGATATCCAAATGCCGGGTATGTCTGGCTTTGACTTGATTAAGGTCCTACGTGGTGATGAGCGATATCAGCATCTTCCTATCATTGCAGTAAGCGCACACGCGATGGCGGGTGATAGCGAACGCGCTATTGAGGCGGGTTTTGATGGGTACATTACCAAGCCTATTAGTGCCATGACATTGGTGGACGAGGTAAAAGGCATTCTCAGCACAAAACAACAAGTATGATCATTGCTGCCCGAACACCAACTCCCGCCGAACAAGAATTTGCAGCTCGCATTCGTCAACGCTATCCCGAAGGCTTGACAGGTATTATCGCCGTTGGTGGCACTCGTACTTATTACCTACTCTCCCAACAGGACGAAGAAGATGATCCCGGCAAAATAAGTGATTTTACGCCATATGCGGAAGTCTTACTCGCGCGCTACCTCGATCTGGCGGCTTCATTTTATGTGCTAGGTGGTCAGAATCTGGTGATGCCTATTCTGTCCTACCAACTTTTCTACGAGCGCGGCATTGAATATGCTAAAGCGGTTTCTGAACAAACTTTGCTGTTAACGCAGGAACCAGTCCTCAGTTTTTACCGAGATCAGAACATTGATCCTTATTTTGTAGGTATTGATACCCTGCTGAGCACTCCAGCTTCTGAACCCGGACACCAGTTGGCATTGGCACTGGGGAGATTCCAAAGAGAGTGGAAATATGTGGCTGGAAGGCGTAAGCTGTTGTGGGAAGTTGCCCCGATCCCGCTTTATTCGATCTGGAACGCGCCACAGACCATGACTGCCCAAGAGCTGGCAGATTTGCAGCGCTCGCTTGATAACGCTGAAAACATGGATCAGATGTACCGACTACTGTACGCGTTTTATGCGCGAGCTGTCTATGGTACAGACCTGCCTATCCCGCATTTCTATCTAGGTACAAACCGTAACGGTCCGCTGAAATTGCGCTCGCTGCTGCCGATTGCGCTGCTGTGCGGCGGACCATTTCGGCTTTTTTACACTCCCTATCCATCTGCCTTTACCACCTCGGAGACGCTGCGTGCAATTTTCGATGATCTGGCGTTCAATAGTGGACTTGATACCACCAAAATGGATTATCGAGGGCAAGTCACTGCTGAATTGCTTAACTCGGAACGTGCCCGCGTCCTAGCCTTAAGAGATGATCCCACAACGACGCTAGGTTTTTTGCGTAAATCCATACCCTCCGACCCTTCCGCTGACGAGTAGTATCGAGCACAATAGTTCCATCGGATGTAGATTAACCTCTAAGTTCACAGGGCAACGAACGCTATGTATTGGCTTCTTGACTTTGACGATACTATCGCCAGCGGACCGATGACGTGGGCGCTCGACCACGCAATTCCGCGTCTGATCGCAGAACATCGCTTGAGGTATACCCAGTCGCAGCTTGATAGCGCTGTTCTGAGAGCGCAGCAGCGCAGCAATCAAGAATTTGATCTATTGCCAATTGTACGCGACTTCTTTACCGAAATGAACTGGTCGCCGGAGTTGCAGGATAGACTGATCAACGATGTACTCAACGGCTATCAGCCAGAACTGTTTCCAGAAGTATCTGCTTTCTTCGAACGGTTGCGTACAGCTCAACATCAGATCATCATCGTGTCTAACAATAACCGCGCGCCGAAGCTGGCGAAAATGTTGAATATAGAACAGCAGGTTGTGGGAATCTATACGCCGAAAATGTTCAGCGATTGCCAGCCGAAACCGCAACGTGGTTTGTGGGATGCAGTTATCATCAAACATCAGGACATAGCCGATGTTGGGGCAGTCATGATCGGTGACGATCCATGGTCAGATGGTGAATTTGCCGATAACTGCGGTCTCGAATGCTGGATTGTTGATCGCCTCAATCGCTACCAGACGCTATATAAACAAAAGAGCTACCGGTGGTGTAGCTCTTTGTTAGACGTTGCGATTTAGCATAACGTTTAAGGTGATCTTATTGTTTACGCGCCATGCCTTCTTGTAAACGGTAGGCTAGATGGGCGAAGTCGCCAATGTTGATAGGCTTGAACATTACATAATCGGCATCTGCATCCACCTGATCAGTAGTCATGTGCGGATTTGCCGTCATTACCACCACACGCATACTGCGATGGTCGCCACGCTCTTTAAGCATACGCAGCATCGTCGCGCCATCCATTTCTGGCATGGCAAGATCGAGAACCAAAAGATCGAAGCGATGCTGTTCCAACAAACTTAGCGCGTCACGCGCATTGGAAGCTTCTGTTACGCTATACCCTACATGCTTAAGTGCGATGGCAGAAACATCACGGTTGAACCAATTATCGTCAACGATTAGGGCTTGATAGGAGTTTTGCTCTGGCATAGGCGATTACCGCTAATTCATTTCACATGTCCATTAACGCCTATTGTAAGGTAGAACAGTTAAACTTCACCATGTTACCAAGCTGAATTCATAGAAAATTTATGGAGCTGTGATACTGTCCAATAAAGCGACTCATACAAGAGGGTTAAGGATGAAAAATGCGCTGAGTCTATGCGCTGCTATTTTTCTGGTAATGCTGCTAGATTTGCCGACCAATTCCATCTCCGCAGCACAACCTAATAGTGCTCGTCCTTTTTCGCTGCCCTTCAACGAAGCTTCAGGTTCAGCGACATGGATGTTCGAGCAGTTTTTCGGGAACACGACGGAGGCATACAACTTCGGAAAATATTGGTATGCGGCGGGACAGGGTTTACATTTCGGCATGGATTTCGAGGCACGCTGCGGTACAACAGTCGTCGCTATTGCCGATGGTGTGGTTGACAAGATCGACAATCCGACGTTTGGCGCGTTACCACACACTATCGTGATCAAGCACGAAGCATTAGGCTATGTCTCAGTCTATGGGCATTTGCGTGATCGTCCCACATTACTACCCGGTACACCTGTCCGACGCGGTGATCCGATTGCTGTCACAGGTGATCCCGACTACAACTGCGAATCACGTCCTCATTTGCATTTAGAAATCCGTAGTTTGGACTATCGCGTTGCCTATAACCCCGCCATGTTGATTAACGCCGATTGGGATATGCTTTACAGTCTGCATCAGCCTGAAGCCACAGCCTTTGCTAAAGAATTACGACGCCCGAATCGGTGGCAACGGATAACCGATCAGCCGGAAGTGCAGTTCAATGGCGATGCTATCAACCGTTTTGCTGAAACATTTCCCCCCGCGTACCGCTTTCAAGCACCTGCATTGACCTTACCTGTGGCGAAGGCACCTGTAATCAATGTCGATGCGCCGCTTGCAATGCGAAGATTGACTATGCCCGGCTGCTGCACACAGCCATTCTGGTCAGTGGATAGTAAGTCGGTGCTATATCTAGATGCTGACGCCGAACGTGACACTAGTATTGTCCGCAGTATTACCGCCTCCGGCACAGCAACAATAGTCGAAGACGCACCGCCCGCCCTCACTTCTCCTAATGGGGAATATGAAGTGCGTCGAATCGGCAATACAACCACACTAATTCACTTGCTTGATGGCAAACGATTCCCCTTAATTACACGCGGCGCAAACCCACAGTTTTCACCCAATAGCAGCAAACTCCTGTGGCATGTTCGCCCGGCAGATGACATCCCCGGCGAAATCGCGCCGAGAACAGAGATTTGGGTAGCTGACGTACCGACAGGCGATGCGAATTTGATCCGCGTACAAAGTGGTGGATCAGTTCGCTGGCTAGACGATGATCGCATTTTAATCGGCGAATCAGAAGTGCGCTCACAGCGGGTACAGCTTTCGATCTTGACATTGAGTACTGGTGAGATCAAACCACTAATCAAGAACGACTTCATGCGCTCGCTATCGGTATCGCCGGGTGGTCGCTACTTGCTGTATGCATTGATCCTACAAGATGCCCCTGATCGTAACGGCTTGTATCTGCTGGAAACTCAACCCGGTGCTGTGCCACAAAAACTGCCCTTCTTCGGTGGTTGGCGCTGGCGCGACAGTACTTCGCTGATATACATCCCCTTTGGGGAAGCGCAAATGTCCTTGGTCGAGTTCAACATCGAGACCGGAGCACAACATCCTCTGTCTCTACCCAAGTTTCAAACCATCAGTATTGCGGTAGCGGACTGGGAAATTTCGCCAGATGGACGTCACATCGTCTATGTGGATGCGCGAGATGGGGCGATCTGGCTGTTGACTCTACCGCTGCGTGAATTCTTTTAGCTGCCATCGCTTAAGAAAACGTCAAGCAATAGACATTTGCGAGTATTGTCACTGCCGATGTACCATGATTTCATGACTACAATTTCAAACTCTCAAAAACCCTACGATCTTTTGACCGTCGGCGAGTCGATGCTGCGCTTCTCTGTAAAGGCAGATCAACTGCTGATTGATGCCCCTACCTTCGATGTTGCGATTGCTGGCGCGGAGAGTAATGTCGCCGTTGCTGTCGCCCAAATGGGCTTTCGATCAGGCTGGTTTTCACGACTAACGAATAACACGCTCGGTCAACGCCTAACGCGAACGCTGACAAGTTACGGTGTGGACTGTAGCAATGTCGTTTGGACGAGTGAAGATCGAGTAGGTACTTACTTTTTGGAATTTGGATCCGCACCTCGTCCGACGCGCGTTGTCTATGATCGCCAGCACAGCGCCACCAGCAAAATGACCCCTTTCACGTTTGACGACACACTGGTCGGTAAAGCACGCATTCTGCACCTGACGGGCATTACGGCAGCGCTGTCGGATGGCTGCTATGCCTTGCTAACACACCTCATTGACACAGCCCAAAAGGAAGGTGTTCACGTCGTCTTTGATGTCAACTATCGGGCATTGTTATGGTCGGCGGAAACATGCCGCGAGAAGCTGACGCCGCTGCTTGCTAAGGTCTCAACACTGCTGATCAATCAACGTGATGCCGAGAATATTTTCGGAATTAGGGGCGAACCAACGGCAAAGATCAAAGCGCTACATGAGCGATTCGGCGTCGAGCAAATCGGACTCACTATTGGTGAGAAGGGTGCGCTTGGCTACTACGCAGGCGAAATCATTGAAGCATCCGGATATACAGTGCAGATTGTGGATCGCATCGGCGCAGGAGATGCCTTCGCGGCTGGCGTCATTTGCGGACTACTGGAAAACAATTTCGCACTTGGCATTCGTTATGGCGTAGCGATCAGCGCACTTCAATTGACGCTGGCAGGGGATATTTTCCGGTTAGGGCGTTCCGACGTATTACAGTTGATGAACAGCCAAAATTCTACAATGCTTCTTAGATAGGGGAATTTATGTATCAAACGTACAATTTGTCGCATCACGATGCACAAAGGATCATTGCAACCATTCAGTCAGAACTGGAAAAAGACAACAAGGGCGCGGCGGTAGCGATTGCCGATGCACATGGGGAGCTAGTCGCTTTCTTACGTACCGATGGATGCCCATTGCAGTCGATCACAATTGCTATTAATAAGGCATTCAGCGCCAGCCGCGAGCGCAAGCCAAGCCGTGAAATCGGTGAATCATCCCGTCAAAAGAACTTTCCTATGACCAATTTCGGCGATCCTCGCTTCACGGGGTGGGGTGGTGGCGTTCCTATTCGGTATGAGGGCAAAGTTATTGGAGCGGTTGCGGTCAGTGGCTTGCCAGAAGAAGAAGATATGGTACTGGCACGCCTTGGCGCAGATGTGATCGAGAAGGCATAAATACAAAAGATGAAGGGGTCATACCATGCAACCCCTTCATACTTACCTTAAAGGTTGAGCGGCTCGACTACGCGCTCGCTACTGGGCAAGGTAGGTCGCCTCAAACGTCTTGCTGAAAGCACCGCTGCCATTGGCGCCATAGACACTATCAGTCCACGAAACCACATACACAGACGGCGTCTCAACCTGCGTGATCATTTCAGTCGCGTCGTAGTTGGCATAACCTTCGACTAGCACCGGATCAGAAAGCTTGGTCAACGTTACCGTGCCTCCGTTGACGATATGGGTCACGCTGGTTTCCTTTTCCAGCTCACTCAAACTAAAAGTAGTTAGCGGGAAACCAACCAGATTGCCATCGATACCCCAGACTGCTACATCACTGTCTTGCACGTATACCGCGATACGATCCCCGGTCATCGGGGCATAGCGCCCATCGCCAGCGCTAAAAGGGCTGCCTCCACCGTCCGCCAGCGCAGGGACGAAAGACGCTCCAACAATACTTGCAAAGATCACTGCAACTGCCACGATTTTGCTAATTACACTACGCATTTCCAATACTCCTTTAACCATTCCAGTGGTTATGCTTGCGTTGCTTCCATAGCGTAAGTCAACGGTGTGTAGAGAGAGTTCATAAACAATGGAAGAGTTAAGGATACTTTCTGGATAGGAGTCGGATGATGCGAGCAGCAGGCTATGCTGTTGTGCTTACGCGACAAGCTAGATAGCTAGTAATCCGCATCAAGGTGGCACGTTGCGTTTTGGTAATGATCCAGAAACATCAGTTCTCGATCGGAACTGTAAGACGCATGATGTTGAGAATCTCTACGTGGTAGATAGCTCGTTCTTCCCTTCTTCTGCTGCGCTCAATCCTACGCTCACAATTGCGGCACAAGCGCTGCGTGTTGGGGATCACTTAATGGGTAAACTCAAATAAAAAAGGGATGATCTGTTGGCAGTTCATCCCTTTCCCCCAGCGCGATTGAAATGATCGAGTTAGAGGGCAGCGTCTAAGAATGGTTGAACACGGAATCGTAGCGCCAGTCCGTTAGGCATGCCTTTCGGCTCATAGGGTTGCCCATAGGTTGTTACGTATTCAGTGCGAGATAAGATTTCAACGTCCATCATGGGTACTGGATGCCACCACTTGGCTTCGTAATAGCCATCACCCAAATGTTCAAGACAGTCGGGTGCTGCTGGTGAAATCAACGACCACACTTCTTGATCTAGTGGCAAGTTCTGGCGTTCGACATCAGTGCACCAATCACTAACGTATTGCCATAGCTGCCCTAGACAAGTGAAACGAAATTCAGCGTCCATGGGTTGCCCCATTTCATGCAAGAACTCCTCTAAATGAGTAAGCAGCTCACGAACCTCCCGATAGAGATGTTCGGTAACCAGTTCAGGATCATACAATGAAAGTGTAGAAAGCTTCTTTACTATCTCCTTTATATAGGTAGCAACTTCACGCGATGTTGGCACCGTAAAAGTAGTATAGCGACGCAGTTCTTCGAAGTGTCTATTGATGATGCCGAGGACCTCGTTGTTAATTTGGGTTAACATAGGAAACCTCGTCAATTTTGCTTGCTATCACGTTGTCTTGTCTAACCTGGCTTTAGGATTCGTTTGTACTTCCTCTAGCAATATAGCATGAGTTTCTCCTCAAAGTATGCCAGCATTTGTGAATTCTGTCCTAATTTTTTACAACATTGTGAAAAGGAAGGCACATGAATGGATGTCTTCATGTGCCTTCTCGATGCTCAGTTGTTGGATAGATTCAACTTTGCTCTCTACTCCAAATGTAAAGCCGGATTGTACGGACCCGCCGCCATTGGAGCAGCCTCGTCGGGACGGTGAACGCCAAAGCGTCTGAATAGTAGGTCATTGATTTTCGTCCGTAAGTGGTAGCGGTACTCCTGCATCTTCAAGGATTGCCATTCAACAATGGATGCCATCGCTCCCTGTACGCGAGCACGCTCGATAACAATATGCTTGATCTGCTCAGGCGTACGTTTACCGATACGCGACATCAGAATGAGATGGGCACCGCCGAAGAGGAAAGTGAAGGTGAAGATACGGATCCAGCCACCTTCTTCCCAACGCGCGAAGAGCTGACTTAGAAAAACGACACCAGCGATTACCGTTGCAGTAGCCGCTAAGGTAGCACCAAGCCGACGTATATGTGCGTTTTGCATCGTCAGTAAGATGTGTCTGCGTACCGCCAAGCCCATGATTCCGATAGGCAAGAATACACCCACTCCATAGAAAGGAATGGCGTGGCTAGTATTGCCACCCACTAACAGCATGATGAAAACCGCAACCACCCATGTGGCGGTCACCGAGCGCGTGAAAGTACCTTTGGCGTCGCGGTAACAAACCCACTGTGGGATTTCACCAATTGCCACATCACGCCATGCCGTCGCCTGCGTATCCTGAAATGCAGTCATGGAGGCAGCAGCCAGTAGCAGCACGCTCAACAACTGATATGCACCGAATAGGATGTCGCCGTTCGGGAAGATCGAGAACCCGACGAAGGCTAAGTTGCCGATCAGCGTGCGACCCGCCGTACCATCAAAGACGTTGAAGTGTACGGCAAAGATGGCGGCGAAGGCTGTCGTCAAACCACCGTAGAATAGGAATGATGACTGCACGAAACGACCAATACCTACCTTGCCGCTGTAGAAATTCCACAGCCGAGAGAATTTTGGCAAACGGCGTTTCGCCCAACGGATCGGGCTAATGTCCTCATCTTTGACGAACTGAATGCCATTAGACATGGCTTCCAACCCCGTCAGTGCCACTAAGCCTTTCATTGATGCGCCGAGCAGGGCAAACAGTGCCTCACCAAGTGTCGGTTCGTGCTGTACTGCCTCGCTGCTAATAACTGCTGATGATACCGGAGCGACACTATTGCTCGCCGCCGCGTAAACCAAACCACCAGCCATGATCAGCGTCAGCACGACAAATACCGCTAGCAGCGCAAATACCGCCCGTGCCGATTCGCCACGTCCACGGATAGTGATGAACCATGTCGCTGTCGCTAAAGCCGCACCAATACCAAAGTGGATAATCCACGAAGCATTGAAGTTGTTGGTGATCGACAGGAACTGATCTGCGCCGGAAAGCGCTGAGACGACGACAGTGAGGATGTAATCTTCAAGCAGCGTGACCGCAACGATCAGGCTGAGAACCGGAGCTAAGTAGCGCATTGATGCGGTGTAACTGCCACCGCCATCACGGAAAATACCAAGCGCGTAGATGTATAGACCACCGAAGATGATATTGACCAGAGCAACGACTACGACTGGCACCCATGCATAGCTCTGCAACCCGAGTGGGTGCAGCGCGTGCATCATTTCACCTGTAGCGTAGAAAAACGAACTGAAGTAGTCCACGCCGAAGAGGGCAACCGCACCTAACAAGCCGATTTGTCCAGCAGTTTGGATATGGGCATTCTTCTTGGCTGCGCCTGCATCATGAGCATCATGATCTTTAGGAGAAAACTTGAGCGCAAGAACGATAGCGAGGACGATTACACCGATAGCGAACATAACCACTCCATGTGCGCGGTCCCATTGATGGATTTTTTACGCACTTTTAGGAACTCTCTAAGGAGCCATAGCTCCTTCGCCCGTAAATCGTAGATCAGAGTACGCCCAATACTAGTCAAGAAAACATCAAGGTTTTGACGTTCCCCTGACGCTTGAAGGTAAAGTTGTACAAAGTGCCACAAATGGAGATATCTCTGTGACTATTGTGAATTTATACTGAAAGTGTGGTCTGCGTACTTTGCTCGAAGGCTTGCGCCAAGCGGTCCAGTTCACTGATGATCTGCCAACGAGTGGTTTGCGCGTAGTTCGGATTGTTACGAATTTCGCGCTCGGCAAGTCGACAGGCACTGACTACGAACGCTGGCTGGAAAGGAATGCGCGAGGTGGGAACAACAACCAGACGGTAGGTATCGAGGCTATATTGATGCTCATTGAGGAACGGGATGAGTAAAGTCAAGCTCCGTGCAATCTTGCCGGATTGCCATGCAGCCGTCAGATCGGCGATGAGTTCCGTCATTTGCTCGTGCACTAGACCGCGTCCTTGCACCGTTATGGCAGTGGCGAGGGCAGCATGTTTTTCAGTGTAGATGTCACTACTGATCCAGCCGGGATAGAGACGTTCCACTAGTCGCAGTGTTTGCATGTGACCAATCAATGCGGCGACAACTGCGGTACCATCGCTTTCGATCACACGACGCTTTTTGAGGTCGAAAGCTTGTAGAGACTGGATCTCAAGTGTGTCGGGGATAATGTTGACAAGTAGGTTCTCGGCGGTGAGGTAGCAGACAAATCGGCTGATTTGCCCTATCGCGGGATCGGTCTGATCGGACCATGCGAGTAGCGTTTTGAGCAGTTGTTCCTGCGCATCGCCACCGCGCCAAATATTGAGCAAACTGCGCTGCCCAAGGATCAGCGGTTGTGAGGTGTGTAGAATTCGCTGTGGAGTCTCTGTCGAAACAAGGGCTGCCGGTAAGGCGATCTTGTGTACGGAGTTTGGTGTCGTGAGCATTGTGGTTAAGGCGTGCGCAAACGCGCGGAAGTCGCTCAGAATCTGATGCGGCTGCGCCGCGTTCACCGACTCCGCCCACTCTAATTCGTAGCGTAATTTCTCTAGGCGTTGTGCGGGCGTCTCCGTAGTCACTGGATGCCCCATCTAGTTCAATCAGCAGGAAACTTGCAAAGGCAAGCTCTCCATTTTATGACACATTGACCACAATATCGAAAAGGCATTCATCAACCGCTATGGTGCATTCATCTTCAACAGCAGGGCAGTTACACATTTTCTTTGGCGCAGCGCCCGGAGTTGGCAAGACATGGGCGATGGTGGATGCGGCACAAGAGCGCCGCAGCGAAGGTGTTGATGTGGTCATTGGGCTGGTGGACGCCCATGATAGACCCGAATTCACCGAACTGCTTGACGGACTTGAAGTGATCCCCTTGCATGATGTGGAGTATCAAAGCGTTCATCTTAAGGAGATCGACCTCAACGCCATTCTGCGCCGTCATCCGCAAATCGTACTTATTGACGATTTGGCGCACTCCAACGTACCGGGGACGCGCAACGCCAAACGCTATCAAGATGTGATCGAACTGCTGCAGGCGGGTATCAGTGTATACACGACGATGAACGTACAGCATGTAAGCAGTGTGGCGCAAGCTGTCGAGGAAATCACCGGAATTGCCGTGCGTGAACAAGTACCTGATGTGGTTCTGGAGATGGCGACGTCCATCCGGCTAGTTGATCTTGATCCCGAAGAATTGCTAAACCGCCTGTCAAAGCGTTTGAAAGCCAGCAAAACCGGTACATTACAGCACCGCGAGATTGATGATTTTTTCAAGCCAGCAACTCTGGTCACTTTGCGCGAATTAGCACTTCGCGTAGCTGCAAACCGGATTGATGAAGATGTGCAACGCATAACTCCGCTTAAACCGCGCGTTGATGCATGGTCGGGATCGTCGCGCATCATGGTCGGCATTAGCAGTAGCCCAAGCAACGAACGACTGCTCCGCGCTACACATCAACTTGCCGATGAGTTGCATACTACATGGTTAGCTGTGCATGTGCAATTGCCTGATGAGGCGCAGTTAGGTCGAGAAGCACAGGATCGCATCAAGGCACATTTGCACCTTGCCAAAGAGTTAGGTGCAGAAATTCTGATTGTCGCTGGCGAAAAAATCGCGGACACCTTAGTCAATGTCGCAGCACAATATGATGTATCTAGAGTAGTGGTTGGTCGAACGCGGCGTAAGCGCGGCATGTTATGGGGACGACTATCACTGGCTGAGGAAATCATGGAGCGCAGCGCGACGCTAGATATTCTCATCTTGCGCTGAACAATATCCTTCTTCAGTAGGATTGACTTGGCTAGAAATCCTGTGCTATAGTGACCTCTGAAAACTTCTCATCACCTTTCAGCGGTGACTATGAAAGCGAGGCATGTGATATGGCAGTCCAAGTGAAAACCAAGGTCGGCAAGGTTTCGCCTTCGCATGCTGATTGCTGCTTCTGCTGAGTTGACTTCGCGGCGTTAATTCTCCGTTTCCAGTCCTCACAATTAGGCTAAGCGGCGGCTGTTTTAGGGCGTTACCTCGCTGACGGTTCATCACCTGTCGGTTGAGGGGATTGATCGCTCTTGTTGGATTCTCCCCCCAAGAAGCTACTTCATCAGTGCGAATTGCATACTTTCGAATACCTGCAATAGGGGATTCCAACCTTGTCTCGTTTAGATGACTACGAGTTCTACGAGCAGCGTACAGCTGCCAAATACGAAAAACGTGATCGCAAGATTCAACGCAAGCCGACCAAGCTAACCCATCGTCAGCAAGACATGGAACATCAGATCAAGAACGAAATCGCCGATACGCAGGGCTTGGAGACAGGATTCAAACCAACATATCAGCCGTCGCGCTACGAAGCGGGCTGGTTGCTCTCCTCGCTAACAGCCTTCTACGATCAGCAGTTGATCACGGATGTGCTGGCGTTAGTCAAGGGTGGCAAAGAGGCGAGTGTCTACTGCTGCCGCGCACACCCATCTGTCGGTACGGAGTTAGTGGCAGCGAAGGTGTACCGCCCTCGCATGTTCCGCCAACTGCGTAACGACAAGATGTATCAGGAAGGGCGGCAAATCCTGACGGATCAGGGGCGTGCGGCGAAGGAAACTGATCACCGCTTAATGCGTGCCGTGAACAAGAAAACGAATTACGGCGCACAAGTATCACATCAGTCATGGCTGCTGCATGAGTTCGTCACGCTGAAGACGTTGTTCAACGTCGGCGCGGCGGTTCCACAGCCTCATGCTGTCGCTGAAAACGCGATTTTGATGAGCTACTACGGTGAGCCGATCAACCCTGCTCCCCTGCTCAGTGAGTTGAAACTGGAAGCGGAAGAAGCGCAGCCACTGTTCGACGAAGTGATCCGCAACATCGATCTGATGCTGCAACATGAGATGATTCACGGCGACCTTTCCGCCTACAACATCCTGTACTGGGAAGGTGAGATCACCTTCATAGACTTTCCGCAGGTGTCGAATCTGCACAGCAACTCGAATGCGCGCTTCATCTTGCAGCGTGACATCGAGCGTGTGTGTGAATACTTCTCCAAGCAGGGCGTCGATAGCGAACCGCTGGACATCCTTGATCAGATGTGGAGCAAATACGCTTATCCTAAAGACCCGATAGAATGGGAGTAAGCGCCGCTACGTGGTATAGTCGATGCTCTCATCGGAAAATTGACTTATCACCACTGGAGGGGCTTTACTTTATGCAACTGCGTAAGCGTTTAGTGTTGCTGTTGGCTCTGACGTTAGTCATCAGCATATCGGGTGTGGGTCTGGTCGCCCGCGCACAGGGCGATCCGACCCGCGTACCTGCGATTCTGCCTGATCTGGCAGGTCAGAAAGTCGTCGCGGTTTCCTCGTTCGACTACACGCCGCTGATCTTCAAAGACGCTGGCAACGACAATAAAGCCGCGGGCATGGAATACGAACTGTGGGGCGAAATCTGCAAGCGCCTCAATTGCACGCTGGAGTGGGAAGAGACTGCTTGGGATGGCATGATCGAAGCGATTCGCCAGAAGCAGTATGACGTTGGTATGGTGGGCATCAGCATCACCGACGAGCGCAAAGAGATCGTTGACTTCTCCGATCCCTATCTCACCTCCGAACAGCGCTTCCTTGTCCGTGCCGATGAAGATCGTTTCATCGATGGCGACAGCTTCAAGGCGAACCCCGATCTGAAGATCGGCGCACAGGCTGGCACGACGGGCTTCTATACCGCCGCCTACAACCTCGAACTTGGTGAGGATAGTCCGCGCATTGTACTTTATGAGAACTACGGTCTTTCGGTACAGGCGCTGCTGAATGGCGACGTGGATGCCGTGATCTCCGATAATGCATCGGGACGTGGTTTCATTGGTGCAAACGCTGGCAAGTTGAAACTGCTGGATGCCTTACTGGGCAGTGATACCTTCGGGTTCATCTTCCCTAAGGGCAGCGAGTTGGTCGCCTCTGTGAATGCGGCAATTGCCTCGATGAAGGCGGATGGTTATCTGGCGTATCTGGAGAACAAATGGTTCTTCCTGTATGATCCCGGTAAGAGTTAGGTCAGTTCATTAACTTTGTCCGTTGGGAGTGAGGATATTCTCTTGCTCCCAACGCTTACCTCAAGCCATTGGGATTCCTCATGCAGCCCCCTGACTCAACTGATTTAGACATCACCAAAAGACGGTTCACGCTACCCTTCGCGGATACGTTCAGCCGCTGGCCCTGGTGGGCAGTCGTCGCCGCGATCCTCGGCGTGCTGCTGGCGTGGTATTTCACCACCGACGAGACTTACAGCAACATTCTTAGGATCGTCGGACGCGGCATTGGCATCACACTTACAGTCACCTTCCTCGCTTACACTTTCTCCGTCATTTTGGGGCTAATCATCGCCCTTGGGCGCGTCTCTCGAAATTTCTTTATCTATCAGATTGCCAGCTTCTACGTGGAAATTCTGCGCGGTGTGCCGACTCTAGTGCTGCTGTTGTATATCGCCTTTGTTGGATTTCCCGTATTGGTGCAGTGGTTGAACGGTATCGGGCGTTGGATCATCGAGACACCGATCACGCCACTGTTAGGCTTGGGTAGCGCGCTCGAAGGCTTGGTTTTGCGCGACATCGATAACACTGTGCGTGTGGTCATCGCCCTGACGATTGCCTATTCCGCCTTCATTGCCGAGATTTTCCGCGCTGGCATCGAATCGATTGAAGTCGGGCAGATGGAAGCGGGGCGGGCGTTGGGGATGAGCTACTGGCAGGCGATGCGCTACATCGTGCTGCCACAAGCGATCCGTCGCGTACTGCCGCCACTAGGCAATGACTTTATCGCCATGCTTAAGGATTCGTCGCTCGTGTCTGCGCTCGGCGTGCAAGACATCACGCGTCTAGCGACGCTTAACGCCGCTAACACTTATCGCGTGATCGAAAGCTACAATGTCGTGGCTTACCTCTATCTAGTTATGACTTTACTCCTCTCGCTGGTCGTCAAGCAGATCGAAAAACGTATGTCACGTGAGTTAAACGACAAAAGCTAAATCGGCTCTGGTACGGCGTCCAAACCTGCTCCAAAACCTGAAATTCCCAAAATATTGGGAAAAAGCGAACTTCGTAAAAACAGGTGCTTCAATAGTGCTTGTCAACGGCGGACTGAGGCGAAGCAGCACAATCGCAGCAAGAAGCCCGACGCCCACCGTGCGAGTATGTAACAACATCACTTCCACTCGCGCGGTAGGGAGCGCAATCTCAGGTGTATCTCAGGCAAGAAGGAGCGAGAGAGTATGTCTATTCCTATTGAAACCAATCTGACTTCCTACACTGGTAGCCTTGACGCTTACACGTTTGAGGCAAGCACTCCCGGACCTCAGTATCCACCCAGCAACACCATCCGCACCGATCAGGATTGGGGCGTGACGGTGAAGTGGAAGATGTCCGGTGCGCTGACGGCATGGCTGAATGCCAACTTCCAGATCCGCGTGTTCTTGGAGCGCATGGGTCCGGGTGCGGACATCGCCCTACCGATGGTGACGGTGAACACGCTGTCCACGCCACTGTTGGGCTTCCCTGCCAGCCCACACCGCGAGTATGCTGAGAACGTCAACGTCGCGGCGGGCGCGATTGGCGAGGGCGTCTATCGCGTCGTCGTGGTGCTGCACCTGTTCGATAACGGACTGGGCAATCCCACGCCTATCGCCGGATTTGTCGATTGCGGGTTGATCTATGTCTTCCGTCCGATGTAGTTAGCGATTAGTAGCAAGCGGGTGCTACCACAACGGGGTGTATAGCATCGACAGTGAGAGGGAGGTGAACTCCCTCTCACTTTTTAGATTCCTGTAACCTGAAAAACTCACTTTAGACTTGTTCATCAGAACGCATGTTCGTATAATTAACCCATCACACACACATTGGATCGTCTATAATTGGTGTGCGTGATAAAAGGTTCTCATGACACAGCCAGATATAGACAGTACGAGAGCTGGATTGATCGAACGGGTACGCACCACGCCACACGGATTTACAGATATTCGTGCTGCCGCCACTGAGATTAGGGAGCAGTACAAAATCGAGGATCGCCTGCAAATAGCGTTGGCGCTGTTTGGAAGTCAGGTAGAACAGGCGCGAATGTTAGCAACCTTTCTGTGGGGTGATTGCGCGGCTGGAAGACTGGAATCCTTGACGATTCTGCGTCAGATAGTTAGCCGCGATCCTGATTGGCGAGTGCAAGAGATTCTGGCGCAAGCATTCGACACTTATTGTCGAGATAACGGCTACGAGCAATCATTAGCTGTCAGCCGCGGGTGGTTAGTTGATCCGCACCCGAATGTGCGCCGCGCCGTGACGGAAGGACTGCGAATCCGGACGACGCGCCCGTACTTCAAGCAGCATCCAGAGGTGGCAATCCGTTGGCTCAGTGATCTACGGGCGGATCACAGTGAGTATGTGCATCGATCAGTAGGCAACGCGCTGTGCGACATCAGCCGCAAGCGTGGCGATCTGATTAGTGCTGAATTAACTACATGAGATACGCACAATAATTGGGTAAAACAGGTTTACGATCTAGCGTCTAGGTTTGTATAGACGAAAGACTAGTAAGGGCAGCAGCATGAATCTTTCCCGCGTGGGCATTTTAGGTCATCCACTTCGTTCCGAATCGGCTGCGATTGGAGCACAGGTGGAAACAAGTTTGAAGCGGCGCGGAATTGAGGTGTGGCAGCGCATCGAGTGGGAACCAGCGGATATTGAGGCTATGTTACCCGATTGCGATCTGGTCATCGCAATCGGTGGTGATGGCGCGATGCTGCGGGTTGCTCGGTTATGCGGCATGGTTGATGTGCCAGTTTTGGGAATCAATGTTGGGCATCTGGGTTTCCTGACCGAGACTGACCCCGTCGGTTTGGAACAGAGTTTGGATGCGGTACTTGCTGGCAACATGTGGATCGAAGAACGCATGATGATCCGTGCAGAGATATGGCGCGATGGGGATTGTTTACGCCGTGAACATGCACTCAATGATATAGTTATCGGACGTGGTGCATCGGCACGCTTGGTACTGCTGGATATGTATATCGATGGTGATTGGGCGACGACCTACTATGCCGACGCCTTAATCGTCTCTACTCCAACCGGATCGACGGCGTACTCGTTAGCGGTAGGCGGACCAATACTGACGCCAGAACTTAAGACGATTCTAGTCGTGCCTGTTGCGCCCCATCTAACGCTAGATCGACCACTGGTACTATCTGAGGGCGTGACGGTTGAGGTGGTCGTAAGCCATGAACGTCCGGCAAACGTAACGCTGACAGTAGATGGCGATAGCATTTGTGAACTGGAAGAAGATGATGCCGTCGTTATCCATGCCAGTGAACATCGCAGCCGTTTCGTGCGCCTGCGGGATCACAACTACTTTTATCGTTCGCTGCTGGATCGCATGGAGCCAAAGATGCCCGTCCGTCGTCGCAGTGATTACCAGTCTCGTGTTCGTCCTGAAAGTAAAGTTGAGGGAACTTTATGACTTTCGCGCCGAGCAATCTGACCGCCAGCGGGGAGGAGAAGACCTTCTGTGCCGTTCATACCAATGTGGAAACAGGTCTGAAATGTAACAAATGTGGGCGCTACATGTGCGTCAAATGCGCCGTGAAAACGCCGGTCGGCTATCGTTGTCGCGACTGTGTCTATCAGCAGCAGAGCGCGTTTTTTACCGCCAGTTCGCGCGATTACATTGTGGCGTTGCTAGTTAGTCTTGCGCTCAACTTTCCCATCGCCTACATCTTGATGCGTATCGGTGGCGGATCGCTGTTCTTAGTGATCATTGCCTCGATTCCAATTGGTGGCTTCATTGGTGAAGTGGTCAATCGCGCGGTGGGTAAGCGCCGAGGCCGTTATACCTATCTGGTGGCAGCAGCGGGAATTATCATCAGCGGAATTATCGCTGCACTGCTCAGTCCACAGGTGCAGCTCTACTTCAGCGTCCTATCAAGTAATCGGGGACCGGATTCAGGTGAAATTTTACAGGCAATCTTGTTTCAATTGCTCGTGCCGGTAATCTATCTCGTTCTGTGTGCAGGAACGGTGATCGCACGGCTGCGTTACGGCAGGTAGTACGGGAAAAGCATTTATGCTGACGGAACTGAGAATTCAAAACTTTGCCATTATCGACCAGCTCGATGTGCAATTTGCCCCCGGATTCAATGTGATCACGGGCGAAACGGGTGCAGGCAAGTCGATCATCGTAGATGCGGTGGAACTGCTGCTTGGAGGGCGCGCCGATATCGATTTCGTGCGGGCAGGCAGTGAGAAAGCGGTAGTCGAGGGCATCTTCAAACTCAGCAGCAGGCACGAGCAAGAATTGCGTCCGCTGTTGGAAGTTGAACATATCGAATTGGATCGTCCTGACGAATTGGTGATGACCCGCGAAATGCGGAGCAACGGACGCCACGTTTGCCGACTCAATGGCTCGACGGTGAACTTGCAATACTTCCGTGAGATCGCCGCCAAGCTGGTTGATATTCACGGTCAAAGCGAGCACCTCTCGCTGCTCGATTCAGCGGAACACATTGTACTGTTGGATCGCTATGCTGGCGTCGAGGAAGGTAAACAGCAGGTCGCGGCTTTAGTTGAACAACTACACGGTGTTCGTGGTGAGATCAACTCACTGGAACAGGATAAAGCCGCCCTCGAACGCCGCGCCGATATGTTACGCTTCCAGATCGATGAGATTCGCGCTGTGAATCCGCAACCGGGAGAGGAGGCCGAACTCAGCGATGAAAGCCTCCGCCTCTCTAATGCTGATCAACTAGTGCGGCTGACTTCGGAAGTGCAGGCGGTGCTGGATGGCGAAGATGATACGATGGTTTCTGCCATTCAACTCCTGAATCAAGTGGAAGTGCTATTCGCCAAGCTGACGCGCATCGATCCCAAGTTCGAGGAACAGCAGTTGATGGCGACTTCACTGGCGGAGCAGACCGCTGATCTCGCCCAGATGGTGCAGCGTTACGCCGAACATGTGGAACACGATCCACAGCGCCTGAATGACGTGGAAGATCGGCTCGATGCGCTGAATCGGCTCAAGCGCAAATACGGTAACAGCATTGAGGACGTGCTTAGTTACTATGTCAACGCCCAAGAGGAACTGGAAGGCATTAGTAACAGCAGCGAACGCCTGGAAGAACTGCGCGTCGAAGAAGACAAATTGCTGCACCAGATTGGTGAGCTTGCGGTGCGTCTGAGCAATGTCCGCAGACAAGCGGCGGTACGCTTAGGAAAGGGAATCGAATCCGAACTCGCTGATCTGAAGATGGAAGGTACTCACTTCGAGGTCAGCCTTTCGCAGACGGACGATCCGCATGGCTGCTATGTCGGGGATCGCCGCTTGAGGTTTGACGAAACAGGTATTGATGATGTCGAATTTCTGATGGCGGCAAATCGCGGCGAACCGCTGCGTTCGCTGTCCAAAGTCGCCTCTGGTGGCGAAACTGCGCGCATCATGCTGGCGCTCAAGGGCGTGCTCTCCCGCGCTGATGAAACGCCAACCCTGATCTTCGATGAAATCGATCAGGGTATCGGTGGGCGCGTTGGCTCGACAGTAGGACAGAAGCTATGGCGGCTGACTGACAACCATCAAGTGCTGTGCATCACCCATCTGGCGCAGCTTGCAGGCTTCGGTGATGCCCACTATAAAGTGATGAAAGGTCAGCGTGGAGATCGCACAGTAACGACGATCACACCGCTTAATGATCGCGCTCGCGTGGATGAACTGGCGGAAATGCTCGGAGCGGAAACGACAAGTGCCAAGCAAAGTGCCCACGATATTCTGATGTTGGCGCGGCGAATCAAAGAAGGTAACGCTAGTCGCGACGTGCAGACGGCGATGCTGTGAAACGTAACGAGTAATGAGTAACGAGTAGAAAGTAAATCTAGATGCTTCTACTCGTTACTAATCTTCAGAAGTGCCGCCAACACCTCATCAAGTGATGGTAAGGTTGCTGCGCCTTTGAAATCAGCCGTGCGGCGATAAATCTCAGCGGCGGCAAGGTGAAATCCATCTGGTAAGCCCGCCGCCTTAAAGGTTGCCGCTATCTCCTCCATCTCACCTGCGAAGCGCCACGCCTTCGCCGTCGATTGTCGAACGCGCTGTGCATTTTGCGCAGGCGCATTGGCGTTATCGCGTGACCACTGTTGATCCAATTCGGCGCGTACTTTCAGTGCTTCGGCAGCCGCGATCACCGCGTTGAGCAGCGCCGTCGTCCCCTTAGAGTAGGCGGAAAAACACATCTTAAGCGCAGATGCCTTGCCGATCTCATCCCCAATTACCACAGTTTCTAATGGTCCGGCGGCGAAATAATCAGCGGCAGATTGTGCCTGTGTTCCGGAAAGATAAAGCCATGTGCTATTCGGCTTCCACGCGGGTCCGCCGATGATCCCGCCATCAACGAAGTGTGCGCCATATGCCGCCATTATCTCTCCGATCCGTGTCGCACGCTGCGGCGAGATCGCATTCATATCGACGTACAGCCCTGTAAAACCCTGATCCAGCACCCTACTAGCGACCTCCTCGGCGGCATCTGGTGGACAGACACAGAAGATCGCAGTACAGGTCTGGCATAATGTCTCCAGCGATCCCGCATCGATCAAGCCGATCCGTGCGGCGCGTTGTTCCGTTTGTTGGCTTCGTCCCGCGGACACCCAATAGATAGCGTGACCAATATTTTGGGCTGAAGCCGCAATTGAAAGTCCCATCTCACCGGGATGAAGGATGCCCACTTTTTGCGGCTTCACGCTAGTAGTGCTGGTCATAAGTTTATCGACTTCCACTTTACGAAGAATTCAAAACGGACGTTTCAAGTGAGCGTGCGGAACGTACTGAATATGGTATCGGGGGTGAGTTCACGCATCAGGAAAATGTCGTCGGCATAATCGCAAGGATGATTATGCTGTGGCGTGATGCCACAAAGTACCGCGTAAATATTCTGAATATGAGGTTTGAGCGATTTCAGCGGCACATTCCAGTCATCGGCAGATTCTTCACCATCAGTGAATACGTAAATAAGGGTGCGAGCTGATTTATGGATCTGCTGTTCCGTCAATCGAAGTGCTTTGCCTAACGACGATGTACCGCCGGGATCGAGTTCGGGCAGATTGAAGGTTTGGCTAACATCTCGTAGTGGTAGCAGTAAGGTCGCGTCGCTATCGTAACTAATCGCGGCGATAGACACAGAGTGCGTACTGCGTGAGGCAAAAGTGGTGTACACCAACGAGACCCCTTGTTTCAACGCTTCCAGCGGTGCACCCGTCATTGAAGCTGAGGTGTCCAATAACAGGAATACATTGATCCGAACCCGATCTAGGGGTCCGGTTTGAATGTTAGCCACTGACTCGCACCTCCACTTCTCGCCCCTGTCCAATGATCACTAGTGCGCGCGGATCATCAAGTTTCCCGCCTAAGGGCATTTCAGCACGTCGTTTTATCTCGATACTGGTTTCTTTCTCAGGTGAAATTGTCACTTCGGCGGGCGTGGCTTGCAGCCACGGGGCGGCGCTTACTTGTAAGGGCCAGTTGCGTTTTCCTAGATTGCGAATGGTCAGTGTTTGGGGTGAATCACCCGTCAGTGAGATTCGAGCAGGTTTCACTTCTAGGACAGGACCCCATTCTGTCACCAGCATCAGCACCCGCACCGTTAAACGCTGCCTCGATTTGCCGTCGCCCCCAGCGACCACAATGGCTTCGTCATCAGATATGATTCCCGGCGGTAACTGCCGTCCCGCTTCATTCAGCGATACCCGAAACTCCGCCACACTCATTTTAGGGATTTCGATCTCAAGACTGCGTGCATCCGCTTCCAACGCCAGCCATGGCACCGTCAATTCGATCTTTCCACGCCATGTCAACAAGCCCGGGTTAAGCAAGCGCACCAATTCCGAGGGCAGCGCTTCGCCACTGCCGCCGTTCACCTGACCGAAGTTCAGCGTCTGCGTTTCCAGCACTACTTCTGCGACCATCTCACGAAGATCGACTTGCACGGTGACGAACACATCGCTGCGCGCACCAGAGACTGATAACGCCTTTTCGATCCGATTGGAACCGATTGGCAACATATCGCCAACCGCCGGACTCAAGCCAACATGGACTTCAATGCGATCATTTGGTTCGCAAGCTAGGTCACGATCCGGTACGGTGAGCCATGATACATTGCTAGTCACTCTGCCGCGCCACAACGCCGGACCAAGATTCTGGATAACCAACGTGCCATCTGGCGATGTATCACCCACTACCATTGGTGGAAAGTTCAGTGGCAGCGTCACCACGTAGGGTGGCAGTTCTACCATTACCATCTCGACATCCAGCGATTCGCCTGTACTGAAGCGCAATTCATCAATCAGAATCGGGGTGTTCAGTGGCTGATCATCCGGGATATTGACCATCTCCACCATCAACTCTAGAGAGTCGCCGGGAGGTAAGGTGAACTCCGATGGCTCTACGCTAACCCACCCTGCATCAACCTCTACAGTCGCTGAGAGTACAGCGCCGCCATCGTTACGAATTGTCAGGCTTTGTTCTGGCATGTTTGGATCGCCGCGTTCCACGTTGTCGAAGCGTAGCGATGCAGAGGGCAGCACTAAATGCCCTTGCGGTGGCAATAATTCCAGCGTCACTGGAATCGGCTGCTCGGTTTTGTCCTCTTGCCGGACGATCAAAGCATTGTTGACGCTTAATTTGCCGAGTTTCAACTTTTTGTCTTGGGGCGCACTTACGCGCAGTTGAATCGGAGTCGCGGACCACGACTCACCAGTAACAGGCATTTCGGTTAGCACTTCTAACCAATCAACTGTTGAGCGTACTGTCCCTTTCCACGCTCCGCGCCCGAAATTGGCGATCTGGAACTCAATGTCGTGTGAATCGCTCCAGCCGCTTTCTACACCGCCTGCATCTACCTCGGGGAGCGAGAGGGCAACCTCCGGGCGTTTGATTTCCAGATGCACGTCCAAACTTAAGGTCTGTTCGCTGCCGTTGAGTAGCAGACTACCATCATAAACGCCGTTGGGCAGAGTCAACGCGTCTGCAGTCAACGCCACCTGCCATTCATGCGATCTGGAACCTGCGAGGCGTAGCGTTCCCGTTGGCGTCACTGTCAGCCATGGTACAGTGGCGATCAGACTGCCAACCCAACTAGCGCGCCCGAGTTTAAGCGTCACCGTAGTGGGATCGGGGAACTGCTCCCCGAAGGTCGGAAAGCTGATATTAGCTGGTGTGATGCTAAACGGCAGCGGCTCAGCAGGGGCAAGGGCAAATGCCGTTTTGCTGACTGTCAGCGCATCGACTTCACGCAGCAAAACACGAGTCCCACGTGTCACACGGGAACCATTCAGCAGCACAGGGACGGCTGATGTACTGGGAGCGTAGAGATACAAATTGCCGCTACCATCGCGTTGAATAAGTGCGAACTTACCTGAAGGACTGTTCCCTTCTAGTGCAGCGATCAAATTCCCGTCAATCACAATACCATTGGCAGAGGGATACAACCTTGTTTTCTTGGTTACCAGTACATAGTCGCGTTCTGGCAGTGAGGCATCCATGACTATTCCGGAAAGCCACAGCAATCGAGTGCCACGTGCTTCCTTTAACGCGATCTCACCGAGCAGTGCCTCACCCTTCAACACGGACTTGCCATCCAGCGTCAATGTGACTGCATGACTGCCTGCGCCTTCCAGACGCGAAGGTGTAATCTGTGCGCCGTACAACCCGACCACCGAAATTTCTGCCGTGCTGCTGGTTTCGATTTCTAGCGGCAGAGTCAGGGTTTGCCCTGGTGCCAGTTCACCCAAACTAATCAGTGTATCGCCCGAAAGTTCCATTGATTCCTTTCCAGTGGGAATGCAATTCGGATCGTGGACAATAGCAGGTCCCGCGCTGATGGTTCGCTCGATGAGTAATGCATCCAGCACCACGCCTGCCGAACGGACATAAACGACGGGAGCAGATTTGCGCCACAGCACAGTACGCCGATTGTCGCCACGGATGGTGATGGGACGGCGAATGACAAACGCACCTTGATATTCGCCGGGGGATAGCTCAATAACATCAGCCGCCCCCGTCAGCGCTTCCTGCAACTCAGCAGTTGTAGCCACCCGCACTTCTGCTGCCACACCCCATCGCTCCCATTCACTGCCACTATAAATCCTGCATCGTTACCAGTGCCATTCGTGCCGATCCCGCCGAGCCTAACAATAATTGCTGTCCGTGTTCCAGCGGCGCGAGGTCACCCAGTGCTACCTTGCTGACTGTGCCGTTGGCAGCGATTCTCAATTCATTGATGGCATTGTTGACTAATACCCACTGCCCTTGTTTGTATTGTATTTCAGCCACAGGTGCACGATCTTCCGATTTTGTCGCAGAGCGCTCGGAAATACCTGTCTGCGTATGCCAACGGTGCAATGTACGCGCTTGCCAGCCGACGATGCGTCCCTTATCTTGCTGATAGTGACCTGCTTGCCCGACTCCATAATACAGCCTCAACACAGGAACTCGCGTTGGGCGTGGCACTTTCGTCCCGCACCACGGACAGACCGCCGGGCGATCTCGAAGCAAAACAAATGCCTTGCCCGGACAATTTTCGTTGGAACAAGGAATGATCTGATCGGACATACGAAGTAAAGCGTCACCCCACTCGGCTGCTACCGGACGTGACTGCGGAGAACGGAGACCGTTCGTAAACGCGCGACGCATCAGACTTTCCACTTCTTCGCCTAACAACCACGCTCCATTGAAGTCATTTTCAGGACGATTAGAGTGATCGTCGGGGTCTTCGACGTATAAAGCCTTCTCACCAAGCGATAAGAGATCGTCCTGTTCAGCGTCGTCGGAATTGATCTTGCGCCCCTTCAGGGGATGTCGCATCAGCAGCAATTGATAGATCAGTACCGCGAGGGAGTGCAAATCAGTGTAAATCGATGGACGTGCTGTGCCATCGTTACGCCTGTGTGCGATCACGATTTCGGGTGCCATGTAATCGCCCGTGCCTAAGATTTCCGGTGGCAGCACACCCGGCACGACGAGACTGTCCAAGTCGATCAGTACCACGTGCTGGCGATGAATATTGGCGAGGAAGTTGGCACCGGAAAAATCGGAGTGACATAACCCGGAACCATGCAGCATCCACGCAATACGTGCCATATTACTGGCGACGCGAGTACGATCTAACCAGTTGCCACGTACTTCTGGCGATAACCGCTTGAACGCGCGGGGCAGCATCCACCAATCTAAGGGTTCATGTTTGACACGGGCATTTACGTTGGTCATGCGCACGCCCAACCGAGGTCGGAGAGTGATGGCATTGGGCCATGCAAACAAATCTTTGGCGGCAGGATTATCTCTGGTGACGTTGAATTCGTTGATGATTTTACGCAGCACCGTGGTGCGCTGTTCTTCCACCTTGCGATCCGCATTGGGATAGTACAGCTTGATCACTGACTGCTTGTCCTTTGACAAGAACAGGTCGCCTTGAGCGCCAGAGGCAAACGGCGAATCTTCATAGTGCTCCGTCGTACCGTCTTGCAGCGTGACTTGCATAGTTACTGCTTACTCCCGCGCCAAGACTGCCAACGTACGATCATCGAAGGAACCACGTCGCTCGTAACTAATGAAGGCGAGCAGTGCCTGTTCGCGCTGCTTTAGCGGATAGCACAATACGCGCTGGCGCAGCGCTTCGAACAAATTATTGTGTAGCAGGTCGTCATATGGTTCTAGATCGCTGGAAATGCCATCAGTCATCAGTGCCACGATGTCTAGTGGTTCGTCAAACTGGTAGACATGAGTGCGCTCCTCCATCCAACGACGCAGCGATCCACTGGTAAGGAATAGAGTGCGTCCACTATCTTCGGGATCGGTATCTGGTTCAGTTAGCAGGTAATATTTGCGATCTGTCGTTTCAGCCGCAATGATGCCATCGCCGACATGCGCCAACCCAAGAATGCAACCACGATTCTGGGGCCACTGGATCAGCAGTTGCAGGGTGGTATGTAGATTATTCATATCGATGCTGCGATCTTTGGCAAACGTGCGGATGGCGTCGTATGCGCCGCGCAAGCCCGCATGAATCGCTTTGCCCACATCTTCGGCAGAGGGTAGCGCTGGCATAGCGGCACGCATTGCCGTGATTGCGCCATTAACTGCTAAGTTTGATCCAACGCGCGCTAATGGAGCAGTGCCCGCACCATCGCCAACTGCCATAATATTCCAATACTGGGTAGCAGTTACGGCAGTGGCGTCATCACGAAAAGTACCAGCATGAGCGTGAGATTTGCCCCTGATGCTGGCAGCCGTCAGAGCGTAGCCACCTGCACCCGCAATCGCTGATGTCAGTTGATCGGGATAGGCAAAGGCATCATTACGGTTTGAGGGTAAGTTGCGCCATCGCGTCGGGGTGATCTTAACCGGTGGTGGTTCCGGTTCCACTTCGATGTCCAATTTGCGCAAGACGCCGCCCGCCCATTCCGCCGCCCGATCTAAGCCTGTTGCGTTGAGCTGCACGATACGATAGGGTGCACGGGGTACAGGCTGTGGTTCAGTGAGCTGTGCCAATAGGCGTAGATCGCGTCCGTCGGCGGCATCAGTATGCATCAAGTACAAACGGTGTGTTGGTCCTAGCCACGCTTTGACTACATCCTGCCAACCATCTGTGAGTGGGCGCGTCAGAAACAAAAAAAGTACGGTTTCGGCACGCGGCAGCGTTTCGTACCAGCGATCCGTCAGAACTCGCGATTCGATTCCTTGTGGAAATGTTGGTGGCAATCTGGACTCCAGCATCGCCGTGACCATATCTGGATCCAGCGGTGTGGGCCAACCAGAAGAATCGACAAGCGCAAGTATATTCATGCTCGGTTGAAGGTGACGAACCTTGAAACTTGAGTTTGGTGCTTCAGGACTGCTTCTTCGTAGAAACTGTTACTTTACGTTGTTTTCGGCGGTCAGCGCCACGCGATACGGGAAAGATGTACCCGTATCACATTTTCGGAGACCGCCGGGTTATTTTGTACGCTCTGGCGGTTATGTTCCTCAGACTCTCAATGAAGACTGCAATCCCACTGTATGAGAGAGCCGTGTTCATAGTTCGTCCCGCCAAAATGAGGATGCCTTGCTCCCGCAAATGCGATAGATATTCAAAATGCGCTGACACAGCTTTCCATGCTCGCGAAGTAAGACCCTTCGTGAGCATCTCCAATCGAATAGGCTGGATGTAATAGAGAATTTGCTGTGTCATACCGTCGTGCCATGCTATGTTCCCGACTCATTCTTATCCCACTTCATAACCGGCGGCAGAGGCATCGCATCCAAATTGTTATCTTCCGGCTTGTTGCCCATCTTCTGGCTGGTCTTTTGGATGCTGGCGGAAACCCACTTGAAAAACTGATGTAGCGCATCGGGACTGGTATCGGTCATGCGAATGACATCGTTTGTTAGCTCTTTCAAGGTGTTCACATTAACGTTAGGACCACAGCCGATGGCAACGAGTGCCCCTAACTTCAAGCCCTCGCGAGATTTGATCTTGGCGGCTGGCTCTTTCCACGAGTCCGTCGGCGCTCCATCGGTGAGTAAGAAGACCAGTGGGCGGTAATCCCCTTTGCGTCCTTCCGTATTTGCCTGCAACTCCCGATCAATTGCTTGATCTAGCAGAGTCAACGCAGCACCAAGCGCCGTGTTGCCTTCTGCCTTCAACGTCGGCGGTTTGAACTCCTCCACCGATGCCAATTGAACGATCTGCTGCGCTGCCGAAGCGAAGGTAATAACGCTGAGATATACCGTCTCAATGGCATGCGGATTATTCATCAGTTCGTTGTGGATCATGTGGACGCCCTGCTGTACAGCCTGGATTGGCGCGCCGAACATTGAGGAGGAACTGTCTAGCAGCAGATATACAGGACGACGACGGACAAATTCTTCAGTATTCACTATGATTTCCTTTTCAGGCTCTTTCTTCTGTCCGCGAAACGATCACAGCTAGCAATAGATAGTTTGTTTTACTTAACAAGGCGTCATTTGTGCAAAAAGCTTACCACAGCGACCAAAGTTTGAAAACGGTTGTAATTGACAGGCTTTATTTAGATCGTATTGAATACACTCCTTACTTAGGCGCTAAAGTTTGGTACTACTTGTCTATGTGTACTTGCGTATACGCGAGATGCCGTTACAATGTCAGATGCCGAGCTTGAACTATAAAATGCGCTTACCCTTCTTTATTCGCGTCCATCATTGAAATGGGAAGGCATCATGTACACTCGCACCAGAGCCGCAACCAACGTAGAAGGAAAACGAGCAATGGATGTCATCAAGGTATCCGCTAAATCGCGCTCGACGGCAGTTGCAGGGGCAATTGCAGGCGTGGTCCGCGAACATAAGCGAGCGGAAGTACAGGCGATTGGCGCGGGAGCGGTCAATCAAGCCATTAAAGCCGCTGCTATAGCGCGAACATATCTTGCCGATGATGGTATTGAAGTTATTTGTATACCTTATTTTACTGAGGTCATCATCGAGGATCAGGAACGTACAGCCTTACGTCTGATCGTTGAACCGCGTATCGTCGCCTCAGAATAACGAGACACATTAACTCGCAATATATGCGTATCGATCTGCATATGCATAGCACTGCCTCGGATGGTGTCTATTCGCCACCAGAGGTAGTAGGCTTAGCTATTAAACACCAAATGGACGTGATTGCGCTCACGGATCACGATAATGTGGACGGCATTGCTCCTGCGCAATTGGCTGCCGCTAACACGTCTTTGCGTGTTTTGGCCGGTGTCGAACTTAGTAGCGAGGATGACGCTGCTGATCGGCATGTGCTTGGCTATCTGGTCGATACAACATATGTCCCATTATTGGACAAGCTGCGCCAACTTCAGAACGCGCGTATTGAGCGGGTACAGCAGATCGCTGCAAAACTCGCGGCGATCAATCGTCCCATTTCAGTTGAGCGCGTGCTGGAATTGGCTGGTGATGGCTCGGTAGGGCGTCCACACATCGCGCGCGCGATGGTCGAGGCAGGACATGTTAACTCGATTCAGGACGCCTTCAATCGCTATATCGGTGATGATGGCGCGGCATATGTGCCTCACTCTCGCCTTACACCCAGTGAGGCAATTCAGATGATTCACGCAGCAGGCGGTGTGGCAGTACTGGCGCATCCTGGTCATTACGAGGATTATCGTGCGATAATCGAGTCATTGATTCCGCTGGGTCTCGATGGCGTCGAGGTGTTCTACTACGATCATTCGTCTACAGTGATCACAGAACTGCAATCGATAGCTCGTCATCACGATCTCCTAATGACAGTTGGCAGCGATTTTCACCGCCGTGAACCCGATGGATCGGCTAGAATTGGCTCCGTCCATGTTCCTGCTAAGTTACCCATCGTAGAAGCGATGGAAGTACGTGCCGCCCGCTATCGCTAATCGCCTAATCGCTTCGCCTTTTACCTCGCCACCGTCTAACCGTCGCTTAACCCTCGTCAGTGGAAGCCCCGCTTGAGTCTGGTATAATGCGCTCCGGTTAATGTAAGTTGTCGGTGGATATTGTCATTGTTTCGAGCCAAAAGCCCTGCGCAAGAGTGCCCTATCTGCGGTACGCGCCACCACATCGAAGCGACCCGCTGTTCGCAGTGCGGTGCGCTGCTGACTGGTGCGCCTGAATACATGGTTGAATCGACGCAGCCACTGCGTCCACCGGGCAGCACCGGTGCAATGCGTCCGATTCAAATCGAAGGACCAGCTCCCACTCGATGGGAGCAGGGTGAAGCAGATCTCTACGAAGGCTTACTTCCAGTTAACGCTACTCAGCTTGTGCTGATCGTGGCGTTGGTAGTAATCGCTTTTGTCGCACTCGGCGCGTTCTTATTCGTACAAAGTGGTGGATTGAGCAGCATCACGCCACCTGAACCAACAACTGTTGCACTTCAATCGGGATCGAACCAGGTGACAACAGCTACTCCTCTGCCGCCACTTGCCCCACTGCCCACCAACACCAAAGTAATGATCATCCCCACGATCAGCTTGCCAACAGTCACCCCCGCACCACCAACTGCTACGCTGACACCCACGCAGGGACCATGTATGCAGACCGCACAGCAAGGGGATACGGTCTACGGTATGGCGGCGCGGTGCGGACATAAAGATTTGGCAGTGGTTGACGCCATTTTACGGTTGAACAACATGACCAGCGCCAATCAGTTGCAGATCGGGCAAACGCTGGAAATCCCATGGCCCACACCAATGGGCAGTGACACAACTCCAAGCGATTCGCTTTCACAAACGACAGTAGCGAGCGAGGGTGGCTCTAATGTTGAACCTACGCTGCCACCGGGCGTCCAGTGGTACACCGTGAAATCGGGTGAGACGGCATTAAGCATTGTTTTTGATCTGAATATCACCATGAAAATCTTGCAGGATTTGAACCCTGAAATCCGCTTTGAGCAATGCGATTTCAGTTCTCCTGCTGGCGGACCTAACTGCACAGTGTTGTTATATGAAAATCAGCGAATTCGCGTGCCAGCGCCACCGCCACCACCAACAGTTCCTCCGACACTGACGGGTAGTGAGACGGCGGTGCCAACGCCAACTGCCACCTTCAACGCGCCGATCAGCTTGTCACCAGATAATCGAATGTTGTTTGAGACATTCGATGTACCGACGTTGCGCTGGCTATCGACGGGGACACTGCAAAACGCCGAGACGTATATGGTCATCGTTACGGATAAAACAACAGGGGCAACCTTTTACGCCACGACGCGCGAATTATCTTTCCAACTGCCGACAGAATGGCAGCCGCAGGATGGGACGGTGCACGAGTACCAGTGGCGCGTGGCGATAGCCAGCGTTGGAACTACGCAAACGCCCGTACCCACAGCGTTTACTACGGAGACGCGCACCTTCACATGGCGAGGTCGATAAAGAATGAAGTTTCAACGCAGTAATGTGATCCTGCTGATGGTGTTCGTCAGCTTGTTCCTTAGCGCATGTCAACTACCAGCGCCCACAGGTCCAACGCCGATACCGAGCGTGACCGAAACTGCGGCGTCTACACCGTCCCCATCCCCGACATCACTATTCAGTCCAACGCCTGCGCCAGAACTTCGGTCGTTGATCACCGTAACGCCACCACCAATTCCTACGGCTGTGGCTGTTGTGATCACGCCAACGCCTACACTTGGTCCGAAGTGCTACGTGGTCAAAGAAGGTGAGACGCTCACGGACTTGATCTACCGCGCTGGTTACGGCGATTTGGGTGTATTGAATGACGTTAAGACTTTGAATGGTCTCGTCGATAACACGATCAGTGTGGGGCAGACTATTTGCATACCGCAAAAAACGCCAACGCCAACGCCCCAAGGATACGAGCAAACGCAAGCATCCCAGCGTCCATTTCTTGAAGCTGTTGGTCCGGTCGCTACTGCAACATACATCGTTAAAGATGGAGATGACGTTACTGGCATCCGCTTGCAATATGGCATCACTTTGCAGAGGCTCTGTCAGCTAAATGAGCCATATGGACAACTGAATTGCGGTACCTGTGACTTTACGGCTGCCGTACCGGGCTGCCGTCCGACCATCGTAATCGGGCAGACACTTTTCGTTCCCGGTCCGACTCCTACGCCGACGATCACACCCACGCTGACCGGCAGCGAGACGGCGACGCCCACCCCCGGTTATGCTGTACCACTGCTGCTCTCCCCGGCTCTGAACAAAACTGTTAATGGATCAGCACAGTTGATGTGGATGCCAACGGGTGTGCTGAATGCCGACGAGTACTACTTAGTCGAGTGGACGGATATGTCAACCGCAAGCACATTACAAATGCGCGTCAAAGAACCAACGCTGCGGTTGCCTGCCGAGTTACAGCCAGCCGATGGCACAGCGCACACGATCAACTGGCGCGTTGTAGTAGCACGAGATGGTGGCGATAGCGACATCTTGCTCAGTCCCATCAGCAACATCTTCTCGTTCGTCTGGGCAAGCAGATAATTGTGTTACAAACAGCAAATTGACCGTCGCTTGACAGCTAAATGGCGAGACTGCTATGCTGTGAGCGTTATTTTCCTACTTCCTGCGCCAGCGGAGCGACGGTGACTTCGGATCTACGATACTGGGTCGGATTCAATCGCACCAAAGGCATTGGTCCCGTCAGGCTGCGCGCGCTGATTGATCACTTCGGCTCCATCGAAGCGGCATGGAAAGCTTCGGACGCCGCATTGCGGGCAGCGCAGATCCTTGATCAACGTACTATTCAGAGCTTATTAACGACCCGCAGCAGCACCGATCTTGATGTAGAGTTGAGTCGCCTCGCCATCGCTAATGTCACCGTGATCACCCTTGCTGATGCTGGCTATCCGGTAGCGTTGCGTCAAATACCCGATCCGCCGCCATTGTTATACGTTCGTGGCGAACTGCCAGATGATGATGCCCTTATACTGGCGGTGGTAGGAACGCGCCGCGCAACCAGCTATGGTAAACAGATGACGCAAAACATTGTGCGAGAATTGGTGGCTCGCAAGGTAGTAATCATCAGCGGCGTTGCTAGAGGTGTAGATGTGGTCGCCCTCCAGACTGTGTTAAATCAAGGCGGACGCTGCATATGTGTACTACCCTGCGGTTTGGATCAGATTCCCACCAAAGAAACACGCAAACTAGCCCAAGCAATTGCGCAGGAAGGCGCAGTAGTCACCGAATTCCCATTAGGCGTCGGGGCAGATCGTACTCACTATCATCCGCGCAATCGGATCATCAGCGGCTTGAGCGCGGGGGTACTGGTCGTCGAAGCAGGGGAACGCAGTGGAGCATTAATTACTGCTGATCATGCATTGGAACAGGGGCGCGATGTGTTCGCCGTGCCCGGTAATGCAGTTTCAGCTATGAGTGTTGGCACCAATCTGTTGATACAAGCTGGAGCCAAAGTCACTCTATCGGCAGATGATATTGTCGATGAACTGCGTCCGCCAACAGCAACCAGTCTCCAATCAGGGCTGACGCAGCGACGATCCAGTGCCGATGGATCAAGCATGATACGCAGGAGTTTGGTGCCGCAAATGCCGGCGACTGAAACACCGGAAGAGGGCAAGATTGTTGCTGCACTCGCTGGCGCGGAAAGTCTGCACATTGATGAAATAGCGATTGCCGTTGACATGCCAATGGCAAAGGTCTCCGCCACCCTTTCTATTCTGACAATCAGGGGTGTGGTGCAGGAAACTGGAATTCAGCAATATGTGCTGATTTCCTAAGTACATTAATTAGCAAAGGTCATTGAATCGACATCGAGATCGAGGTTTCAACTGATGAGTAATTTGTATGCGTTAATCATGGCAGGCGGTGGTGGTACTCGCCTGTGGCCCCTTAGTAGAGGCAAAAAGCCTAAACAATCGCTTGCTTTGACAGAGGAACGTACTCTCTTCCAGATCACCGTTGAACGTCTAAACGATCTGATCCCGCCGGAGCGCATTTATGTCGTCACAGGGCGATCTATGGCGGCAGACTTGCGTGACAGTACTCCCGCCGTGCCCGCTGAAAACTTTCTGCTGGAACCCTATGGGCGCGATAGCGGTCCTGCCGCTGGCTGGGGCATTTACCACATCGCACAGCGTGACCCTCAAGCAGTGATCGCTATTCTATCCGCCGATCACCATATCCCGCTGGAGGCCGAGTTTCTGGAGTCCTTGTCTTGCGCTGGAGATTATGCACAACAGGGCTATATCATCACGCTCGGCATCAATCCCACAGAACCATCCTCAGCCTTCGGCTATATCGAGCGCGGCGATGTACTCGGATCATGCGGTCCGACGCTGACAGTTCACAAGGCTGTGCAATTTACTGAGAAGCCTGATGCCGCTACAGCCCAAACTTTCCTACAAACCGGACATTACAGCTGGAACGCTGGCATGTTCATTTTGCAGGCAAAGTACGGCGTCGAAGCGTTTACTCACTATCAACCGAGTGTCCATGCGCTTCTGAGCAGCATCGTCGCACATCCTGAAACGGTTGATAGTGAATGGTCGAAAATTGACAAGGGACCAATCGACAAGCAGATCATGGAACCTGCTGCTAAAGACGGCAAAGTGGCGGTGATCCCGGTCAGCATCGGTTGGAGTGATGTTGGGACGTGGTCAACCCTGTATGAAGTATTAACCAAGAACAACGACGGTAATGCGATTCGCAGTGCGCAACCCGATGAACACATCTTGCTCAATACCAGAGATAGCTTAATCTTGAGCGATAAACTGGTGGCAACTGTGGGCGTCAAAGATTTGGTGATCATCGTCACCGATGACGCTGTATTAGTAGTAGATCGTAAGCAGGCTGGTGACGTCAAAGCGGTAGTCGATGTCTTGAAGAAACGCAATGATACCCGCGTCTGATCGAGCGAGCGATAAGCCAGACTCTGATATGGCTCTGTAATGAATATCATCAGGATTAACTTGCACAAAACCTAAAAATGGGTATAGTGGCGGCGGGGGTATAAGGACGCGCAAGTAGTTCCCTCCTCCATCACTATAGTTCCGTTTGCTGAACGCACAAAAGATCGACTACAATCGTGGCATCGGGTCGCGTAATGTGGTGATGACCCCGCCCCCAGGAAGAAAGGCAAGCACTGACACTATGTCTACCCGGTCTACTTGGGAATCGATTAGAAGCCTATTCTCGCCGCAGACCATCCCTATGCTCATCAGTCAGGGCGTGCATAAACGCTTACTGCCTGTAGGCACGATGGTGCTTGGTCTGATCTTGGGATTCATCTGGGCGTACCTGATCTCCCCAATGGTGAATACTTCGGCAGAGTGGGTTCATCTTGGCGATTCATGGAAAGAAGAAGTAATTAAGGGCGTTGCGTGGCAGTACGCTGCTTCTCAGGATGCCCAAAACGCCGCCAACCAGATGAGCTACATCGGCAACAGCGTCGATGTTCTTAATCATATGTTGGAGACTGAAACCGATCCCAACTTACAGCCAAAACTGCAAGCCTTGGGTGATTTAGTCACCAGCGGACTGATTGCCAATAATCCGCGCGAGATTGAAAAGATTACTCCAACCCTTTTTAACAGCAATTTCACGCCGATCTTGTGTGTGATCGGATTAGCTTTACTGGTCGGCTTACCCGTCGTCATCAATACCATTATCCCCTTCAGCTTGATCTTCGCGCCCAGATCGAAAGAACGATCTACCGTGATCGAGGGTAAGGATAAGGAACGCCGTGACGCTCAAAAAGCCGCTATCGAGAAAGCTAAAACTGAACTACCTACGACGCCTCCTCCAGCGGCAGTAGCGGATCGTGGCACACCCGTCAGCAAGTTCATGTCTACCTACGTGATGGGTGACGATCTCTACGATGACTCTTTCAGCATCGAACTGCCGTCCGGTGAGTTCTTGGGCGAGACGGGTGGCGGCATCTCCAAGACTATCGGCGTTGGTGATCCCAAGAAGGTCACGGCAATCGAAGTTTGGGTCTTTGACAAAAACGACATCCGTACCGTGACGAAGGTGTTTATGAGCGAACACGCCTTTAACGATGCGGCACTCAAAGCTGAATTAGCAACCAAGGGCGAAGCTGTTCTTGCTACGCCGGGTGGAATCGCGCTGCTAGAAACGCAAACACTGATCGTACAGGCGCGCATCATCGATATGGCGTATGGGTCAGGTGCACTGCCGACCAATAGCTTCTTCGAGCGCATGAGCGTGGAAATCTCCGGTTGGCAGAAGAAAGCGGGCGGACCTGCGGTTTCTGATGCCTTTGGGCAGACAGGACCAATGCGTACCAGCTAGTCACATCGCGAGCTTAGCGACTGCTTTTCATCAACTTTTCGTAACAGCACAGCGCGGCAAGCCTACCCGCGCTGTGTTCATAATTGGCACCAACGATAATCATGGCTGTGACCTCAAGTATCAACCTCATTCTCACCAAATTAGCGCGCGCCGAGATCGTCGGCGTAAGTGCGCACACGCTGGCAATTGCGCTAGATCGTGCGATGCATGATGAAATTTCCTTTAAAACACTGTCCGAGCGACAGCTCGCTATCGTATTGTTGGAGCGTGCTAGCTACCCTAAATCTCCAGCGGAGATGAATCTCTTCCTGAGCGTCAACAACACGCTGAGTGCCACTTTGCTGCCGTTTGATCAGATCGATGACGTACACGCCACGCAGTATATGCGCTGGTCTGCGGCATTCCTAAACGATCCTGATCCCAACGTGCAAAAAAATGTGCGCATTCTAATTCGCTGGCTGGTGGCAAATCGTCAAGTAGCAATTGCCGCTGATCAAACCTCGTTGGATAACATGCGCCGCACAGCGGAAGACCCTGCCAGCGTATGGCGCAGTTCTGCTTACATCGTCCTCGCACTCGGCACTTGTGGCTCAATGGAAGATTATGATCGGGTGATCTTTCACGCTGAAAAAGTGATCGAGCATGATCGTGACAATATTGAAATGGTAGCAGAGGCGCTTTATCGGTTATACCCGCCAGCATTAATCAATGCCGTCCAATACTTCCTTGATACCACCGATCCATACTCAAAGCAGTTTACCGCTGGGCTGCATCTGGTGACTAAAGTAGCAGAGATAGAAGAATTGGGCTTTTGGCGTACTTATTACGAAGATATGGACAAGATCATCGCGAGGTTAGCGGAAGTAGCGGAAGACCTTCCAGCAGTCGAGCGAATTGTTGACGCAATGGACAAGAATCTAGCGTTGGCATCTGCGTCCGCAGACGATGAAGGATGATCTTAACGTCACTTTCAGGTTTTTCGTTCGGTTAAGCCTGTAACGTGACTGGTTTTACTTCTACTTGGCAGGAGGTGGGCTGCATGAAAGCATTCCGAATAAGTTTGTGTTTGCTAATTGTTTCTGCGCTGCTGATCACAGCAGGCGCATCTTTCCCCGTACAAGCAAGGCAGGCTGAAGGTACGCCACTGATTATCGGTGTCATCGGCGTGGAAGATAGTCCGACGGCTCGTGGTATTCAGATTGCCGCGCAGCGGTTGAACGCTCGAGGACTTTTTAACATTGGTGGCACAGGCTACACCATTCAGGTATTAGCGCGTCCTGCCGCTACTCTAGATGAATTAACTCTTGCAATTGCAGGACTTAAGGAGTCGGGGGCAGTTGCCATCTTTGGTCCGAATGAAGACTCACTGGCAAAAGCAGGTAACGATTTGCTGGCAGCAGCCGAGGTTCCGGTCTTTATCGGTGCGACCGATGTTGACGTCAAAACCGGGGGAACGCTGTTCCGCACACGTGCTACCGATGATGTGATGATGAATGCCTTAGCAGACGTGCTGGTCAACGATCTCCAACAGCAAACGATCCTGATCTTTCAAGGATCGGAAGATTACAGTGGCAAAGTCAGTGCATTGCGTGTGGCACTTACCGAGCGTGGCATCGACGCCTCTACCCTGATTCAGACGGGCGACACTCCAATGGAAGACGTGGCTAAATCGCTGGTAGAGGGTAACTCCAATGTGATCGCCGCTTTCGGCTTGCCGGGGCAAGTGACAGCACTGCTGCCTGCCCTTCATGCTGCTGGCTTCACTGGTACCTTTGTCACAGATGCTCTAGATGATCCGACGTGGGTTGAAACACTGCCAGAAACCGAGCGCGATGGCTTATACAGCGTCACCAATTGGACGTACGGCTCGATTCGGCAGGATAGTATCGACTTCACCGACGAGTACAAATTGACCTTCAATGATGTCGAGCCATGGGGCTTGAGCGCCGCCGCCTATGACGCTGCGGTTGCGTTGTGCATAGCCTTCCAGCGGGTTGGTTCCACTGATCCAGAGGCAGGTATTGCCCAACTTCTTCGCTTCACTGCCGTCGATTCATTACAAGGAACCTTTGATCCATCCCTTGGTGGCGGCTTGTTGAACCTCAACGCCAACGTGATCGTTACTTCCGAAGATGGTACGCCGAGCATCGTAGCGCGCTACAACGGCGAGGAGCGGTTGCTACCGGAAAACGTCACACCAACACCAACAGTGACGAATACCGCTACCAACACGCCTACCGCTACTGCCACCCTAGATGGTGTCTATGCGACGGTCACGGGGACAACCTTAAACGTTCGCAGTGGACCCGGCATGAACTACAACATCGTTGGCAAGTTGAAACGCGGTGATGTCGTGCGCGTGATCGGTGCGCTGCCCGATTTCTCATGGTTGCTGATCCCCTTTGAGGGTGGACAGGCGTGGATTCTGGCACAGTTTGTGACTATCAGTGGCGATCGCAGTACCGTACCAATCATCGCCGTACCGCCCACGCCATCAGGTCCGACGGCGACAGTTCCACCGACGGGTGAGCCGACAGCAGACATTGTGTTTGTCAGCGCAACTTTCAATCCGCCTGTACCGCAACCCAATGTGCCGTTCACTCTGGCAGTGACGATCATGAATCAGGGTAGCGTGGCGGCTCCTGAATTTGCCGTGGCGACTTCGTTCAAACCGGGTGAGGTTTACACAGCAGCAGTCGTGCCGGGGCTGGCGGCTGGTCAGCAAACCGTCGTCAATCTCACGGCAACGCTGGCGGGTACTGGTGTAGAAACCATCTCTGTTGTGCTCGATCTCAACCAGCAAGTTAATGAAGGCATTGCAGGCGAGACCAATAATCAACCAACGGTTTCCTACCGCATTGATCGCCCGTATATGCAGCAATCTAGCTCTACCTTGCCCCCGGGTCAGAACGTAGACTTCGACGGCGGTGGCGCGGATGTGACCTTCAGCGGTGCATCGCTGGATCCTTCACCGGGTTCGGCACTGATTCAATTGCAGATACCGTTCACGTCTGTTCACTACGATCAACTGGCAAGCATCATGGGATCGGTAGCAAATGGCACCAGTTCTATCGGTGGACCACCAGCACCGGGCGTGATCATCGGCGTGCGTACCACCAGTGGCAAGATCGGTGTGATTCAAGTCACGGGGTATTCCGGTTCAAGCATCCAGTTCAACTTCTACATCTATAACTAAACTAACCTCTTCATCGTCCCATAGGTTGCGACCATAAACAACCTATGGGACAACGTCTGACCTCCCTCTGCTTGGAAGGACGCCTCGTTTGCGGTATGTTTATGAAGTAATAAGCGAGGCAATATGGGTCTTTTCAATCGCAAACTGGGCGTCGATCTAGGCACGATCAACGTCATCATTTACAGTAATGGTCAAATCCTGTTGCAAGAACCCTCTATGGTCGCCCTGACCGTTGAAGATGAGCGTATAGTTGCCATCGGACAGGAAGCGCGCGACATGTTAGGTCGCCACCCAGAGCATATCGAAGTGGTGCGTCCCCTCCGCGACGGCGTAATCGCGGACTACGAAGTTACTGAAGCCATGCTGCGCCACTTCTTCCAGAAGATTGGCGGAAGAATGAGGCTGTTTGGCGGTCCGACGGTGATGATCAGTGTTCCTTACGGTGTTACCAGTGTAGAGCGTCGCGCTGTTCATGAAGCCGCTATACAAGCAGGAGCGCGCGAAGCCATCTTGATCCATGAACCGCTGGCGGCGGCGATTGGCGCAGGCTTACCCGTCAAGACACCAGCCGGAAACATGGTGCTCAACGTTGGCGGTGGGACTAGTGAAGCTGCCGTACTGGCGATGAATGGTATCGTAGTAGCGAGCAGTGTGCGCGTTGGTGGAATGCGCCTAGATGAAGCGATCATAAATTACATCCGCCGCAAATACAGTCTCGTGATTGGTCAGCCAACGGCTGAATCGATCAAGATCCAGATCGGCGCGGCGACCAATTTACCTGAAGATCTGACGATGGAAGTGCAAGGACGCGATCAGGTCGGTGGCTTGCCACGCACCATCACCATCAGCACCAGTGAAGTGGTAGAGGCAATCGCTGATCCGTTGAGTGCTATCGCGGGTGTAGCCAAATCTGTGCTAGAGAAAACACCACCGGAATTGGCATCTGACATCATTGATCGTGGTATTACGATCACTGGCGGCGGCGCATTGTTGCGTGGAATTGACGAGTATATCCGCCAACAGACAGGCGTCCCCGCCTTCCGAGCCGATGATCCGATTGTTTGCACGGCAGCGGGCGCTGGTCGCGCGCTGGATGATCCTTCGCTGATGCGGCGGATGGTCGTCGGACCGTGAGCGAATAGATGACAAAAATCCCGGAGTTAATGCTCCGGGAATTCGTTTTTATGAGGGCAACTTCAGGCTGAAAGTTGCGCCCTTTTTCTCCTCGCTGGTGTACCAGATCCGTCCGCCCATTGCTTCGATCTCTGCCTTCACTAAATGCAAACTAATGCCGTAGCCAAACTCTGCCAGTACCTGCGGCTGCCGTGCTCGTTGAAACGGCGCGAATACCTTTTCTGCTTCTTTGGCACGGATACCATATCCTTTGTCCACAATGTCCAGTTGCACCGATTTACCGTCAACTTGACGCGAGGCACGCACTATGATCGATGTTTCAGGCGGACTATACATCAGGGCGTTACGCAGCAGATCAGTAAGGATTGCTTTCATATGTGAAAGCGACACAAGCACGTTCAAATTGCGTGGAATCTCCCGTTGGATGCGTGCCCGAAAATCGCCGTATTGCGGATCGGACAACGTGCCCTGATCGCTTAGTTCTTCGAGGTAATCTTCGATGAACTCATCCAGTACCACTCGTTGACGATTTGAGTTAATTTGCGCTGGTAGTTGATCCGTGCGGATTACTTCAAGGCGATACAGTGCGCGTGTGAATTGCTCCAAACGGTGCAGATGAGTCGCCACCATTTCAGCGAAACCGGATGCACGGGCAGCGAGATGTTCGGCGTCCATGCTCTGAGCGCCACTGCTGAGGATTTTCAGCATCAAGTCAGCATGTCCCTGTGCGCTGCTGATCGCTTCACTAGATTCGCGGCGGAATGCGGACATTAACTCGCTGAACGCCGTCCAATCGGGGCGTTCCAGCGTGACCATTGTATACACTTGTCCAAAGGTTCCGTAGACTGCCGTCACCCAGCAGGAAATATGTGCGCCGCTGAGAATGGCGTGGAAACGTACCGGTTCGGCTTGCTGGAATGCCTGCAAGCGCAATTCATTGACACTTGGACCATCACCGCGCCTAGCATCGAAAAGATTCGCGCAGGCAGACCAGCCCATCGCACGCATCACCACCAGATTTGCGCCAAGAATATGCTGCGCGGCGTGATTGTAATAGATCAGCCTGCTATCAGTATCGAACAGCAGCACCCCCTGACCCAGCGAATCGAGGACGGCGCGGGCATCGAGTATCTCTTGTGAGGCGTTGTCGCTCATCCCCTATGAACCCCCTCAGCGGAGAATTTATGTAATTATCACTGTAGGGAATACTTTATGCAACGCAAATCAACGAACATAAAGTTATCGTGACAATCCAACGACATGACACGAAGCGAAAGGTGTTATCCTAACCACCGTTGCACTGTCGTCCGCATCGTAACGTTCAATTTTCCCGACCGCTGACTTTCATCCAACAATTGGCTGATCGTCTGCCAACACCGACGTTCGATGTTCAATCCCTCAATCTGACGTCCGAAGTCAAACACGGAGATCACTGCATGAACATCCAGTCCCTCACGCTTTGCCTGCCGCAGTAGTGCGAGTTCCGCAACTCCATCACTCAGCACATCAGTCAAAAGTACGGTCGGCACATTAAAATCATAAGCGCCCGCGATCTCGCCATGCAGCGGATAAACCAATGGAATCCCGCCAAACACACTGATCAGCGTTCCCAGCGAGATTACCGACGGCATCGCCAACAAATGCGTCACGCCGTCGATCTGAGTGGTGGGTGTGATCGCTTTTGCCAGCGCCGTCAGCAGTGCCGGATAGGATGGGATCAAATCTAGACGCAGCGATAAGGGTAAGAATTCACCCGGCAACCCCTTTTGCTCGAATCGACCAAATTGGACTGCTCCGACACGTAGCAAACTAGCCATCAAGGTCACGCTGTTTTGTCCTTAACTGTGTGGCGGTTATCCGCAACACTTTCGCAAAATCCTCACCCCCGGAAGTATAAAGTCTATCGCCCCAAAACCACTGCAATACTAGAGAATCCGCATTTCGTAATTGCAGCAGATTATGACCTACGCCAATAGATCGATAACCGCCGACTTGACCAGGAAATTCAACGGTAAGCTGTTCTAGTTCCCTCTCGCTTTGATCCGCAATAAACACCCCGTGCAGTGGATTGCGCACATATGCAGCGACACTATCTCGCTCATGAGTCGCCAGCGTCACGGCATCAGCACCAAAAGCATCTTCGTACACGGCACGTACGTAATCGGCACTGACAAAGGGAGCATGAATGATCTTAACCGCATCTTTCGGTGCATAGGCTATGGTGCGTTCAAGCGCGATCGCGCCTGCAGCGCCTGTCGCCAGATATGCACCAAGATGAAATACATACGCGGCGGCAAGATCACTCGTAGCATCGATGATCGTGCGCCCCAGCGGCAAAAATGGATCGTCATAGCGCTGGATCAATGCAGGCAGTTGATCTACGCGCGGAACGATCCCAACCGCCAACGACGATTGATTGCGTTCGCAGGCGGCTTGCACGAGTTCGCTGAATACTTTCACACTCAGGATTTGCCGTCCGCTTTTATGTTTTTGAGCAGCCACCACGCCATGGACATTCCCCAACGGGTCGTCCATTCAGCAGGTAAGCCTACCGCACTCGATCCGCTAGACATATCCGCGCCACCAAAAGCATATACACGACTGCGGGTTTCCGAGCCGTTGGTGATGGCAATTGCTGATCCTGCCGTATCCGAAAGCACAGTAATCACAATGTTTGGCTTGTTCTGTTCCCACAGCGTTTTAGCTACGCCTAGTGCCACTTCTCGGTAATCGGGATTGCTATTTTGTGCTTTGAGAAGTTCAATATCTGATTCAGGTACGACTTGCAGCAGCGGTTCACCGTTGAGGTATGGCTCGATCTGTGATCGCAGCAAGCCAGCAGTTCCTGTTTCCGCGATCACCGCTTTGACACCCGACTCGCGCAGTGCCTGTGCGAAGGCGGCGTCCATCGGGTCTTTATCCGTACCGAAGATATAGCTGCCTACGCGCGCCCGAATTTTCTCCTCTACATCAGCGATCAAGGCATCTGCCTCTGCCTCAGTAGCGGCTCTGGCGTAAATGCGAATATCTACCTGCCCCGTATGCGCCGCTAACCCGACTGTCGGATTGGTCAGCTTTTCAAATTCACCCACATGCTCGTCCAGCATACTCTCGCCGATGCCAGCAGTACGAAGTACGCGTGTCTTGATGATCCCTTGCTCTCCGATCTTCTCTTTCAAGAATGGGATTACTGTATGTTCCATCAGGTAGCGCATTTCGCGGGGCACACCGGGCACACTGAAGATCGCCCGTCCGGCGTACTCAACGATGAATCCGGGGGCAGTTCCCACTGGGTTATGGATCGGCTTACCATCAGCGGGGATCATCGCCTGAATCTTGTTGTTCTCACTCATGCGAGTGCCGAATTTGGCGAATTTCTCTGCCACTTCTTGCAGCAGATCGTCGCGCAGTTCAAGCGGACGCCCGACTGCTGCCGCCACACCCTGCCGCGTCATATCATCGACAGTAGGACCTAAGCCGCCCGTAGTGATGATCACATCGGCGCGGCTGAGTGCGTTCAAGATCACCTCGACAATGCGCTCTTCGTTATCACCTACAGTTGTTTTGTAGAGCACACGAACGCCGATAGCGTGCAATAGCTTGGTGATGTGAATGGAATTGGTATCTACAATTTCGGAGTCACCGGAAAGAAGCTCTTCACCGATTGAAATAATTTCAGCGCGCATACGACCTCATGAGGATTCAAGTTAGGGTGAAGATCATATCAGACTTGCCAGTATCAGGGGTACAATCTACGGGCGTTAGCCTCGAGCTGACGCCGAAGCAAATCAAAGCAATACCGCGTCCTCGCCGCATCATATTATTCATCAGCGCCCATCTAATTCGAGCATGTATTGGTAGAGAAGGAATCAGAATGCTGCCTGCGTACTATAGTCCAGAAGATGTCTCGAAACTGTACGAGCCAGATTTTCAGCGTGCGTATAATGCTGGCGTAAGTGAGTTCAGAACGCCCGCTAGTGCTGATACCGTGCACATCTTGTTATGGCTGGTGGATGTGCAGATCGATTTTTGTTTTCCGCCACCAATCGGCAGACTGACTGTGCCTAATGCACTTGAAGATACACGTCGCACAGTTGAATGGCTTTATCGCAATGTCCATCACGTAACTCAAGTCGTCGCTTCATTGGATACTCATACCCCTTATCAGATATTCTTCCCCGGCTGGTGGAAAAATAAAGATGGTGAGCATCCGCAACCTTACACAGTCATCACTGCGGAAGATGTGCATCGCGGCAGGTGGTTACCCGTCACCGAACCGGATTGGTCGGTTTACTACGTGGAACAGCTTGAACGCGGCAGCAAAAAGCAGTTGATGATCTGGCCCTACCACTGTTTGCAGGGCACAACGGGGCAGGCACTCGTCCCTGCACTCTCAGAAGCGATCATGTACCACAGCGGAGCACGAATGGCGCAGCCGACATACATTGTCAAAGGGACAATTGCGCAAACGGAGTTTTATTCAGTTTTGGAGCCAGAGGTCAAATTTCCAGCGCACCCTGATGGTGGCTTAAATCAGAAGGCGCTTGATTTAGTGCGCTCGTTCGATCTGGTCTACATCGCGGGGCAGGCACGCAGTCACTGTGTGCTTGAGACAATGAATTCCGTGCTGCGTCACTTCCACAACGAGCAAATGATCCGCAAGATTCGCTTTATTAACGACGCTTCGTCTTCAATTTCCGGCTTTGAGGACAGTACCGAGAAGCGTATCCATGAATGGCAGCAAGCGGGTATCCAGCTTGTAGAGTCTACTGATCCGCTGCCACTCAAATAATACATAATCGCTATGCGGACGCTGTCGATTGTCGGGGTATTGTTGCTGTTTTCAATGCTGCTAACTCAAGTGGGTAGCGCCCAGACGGACTGTTTGCTCGGTACTCCCTTTGCACCGATGCCCGTCGATCACGCGGTGGTGTTGCCTGCCGAGCTAACGTTGCACTGGCAAGCCACTTGTGCCGAGAGTTACGAACTGCGAATCAACAAGACATTAGTGGTAACTACGGCGCAAACTGAGTTCAAATTAACTCCGGTGGCTGGAGAAACAAACTGGCAAGTAACAGCGCTGCGTAGCGATGGTACACGTGCCAATGGCATCGTTTGGTACTTTGTCACTGATGCAGATGGCTGGCTGGCAACACCGATCCCACAGCCCGAAGGCACGAGATTATTTGTGCCGCCAGTACCATCTGTTGACTTCAGTTCACCGTCGCTATTGCTGCCACTTGCTTGCGCAACGATCTGCGGCAGCATCATGTTAATTGGCGGGATCGCTTGGCTGCTCGGGGTCCGTGCTCAGCAGCGCGAGGAACGCCGCAGATAACCCGAACCGACTATCTATTGACCGCAATAGACAGCAAAATCGGCACAACTGCCTCGGCAGAGGAAGCGAACAGATTGTTTGTTCCGGCATACCACAGCACGCGATATTCGTTGCCAAAGCCCACAATGGTTAGGATCGCAGTATAAACATGCCGAGAGTCATCCAAGCCTTGCTGCACGATCAAACTGCCCATCAAACTGATCGTCGCCTGCGTATCGACAGCGCCATAAGCCTGTGCGATCGCTTGCTCCGCCATTTGGCGTGCCTCAGCGGCGGTTTTAGCTCTGTAAATGCCAGCGCCGAGTAGCTGCAAACCGTCCGGACTCTCGAAAAACGCCATCTGATCTGTAATCTTGTCCGTTTGTAGCAGCCAGCCCTCAGGCAGCATCAACTGCACAGGTGAAGCCGCATCCCTAAACGGTTTCATCGTCAGCTTAACCGTACCTGTGAACACAGGCTCGAGATCGTCTGCCACACAGCTTGTGTCTAGTGTTGCTGTTGGTGTGGCATAGAAAGCACGGATGATATTCTGTGCACATTTGCTGGAGGGCATCAAGCCATGTGCTTGATACGGGAATACGGCTAAGGTGCTGTTGGAGAAGCGCGATTTTGTCTCCTCGCCAAAACTAACCGGTGTGATCGGATCAAATGCACCGGAAAGGATCAACACAGGAATGCCAGAATGAACGGGGGCAAGTTCCGCCTCGCTCAATTCACCGCCACGCCATACTGCGCAGATGCGCTTTAGCTGCTCTGCACCGATCACATCCAAGCCGTAGTATTGATCAGTAGAATAGCGTCCTAACACATCCTCGCTGTAAAGCGGCAAACTCTCCGCACAATGAACGCTGTAATACAACCCTTCGGAGATATCGCCCGCTTGCTCTGCTGCTCCGACCAAAATACTTGCTGGCAGTGTGTAGCTGCCAGCGGCAGCCTGCGTGATCGCCTGCGGTAGTGAGCCAATATATGCTGATTGATACAGCAGTTGGGCGAAGGCATTGAGTAATCTATCGCGCGTCATCACGACAGGGATCGCCAATCCGGTCAATCCACTGCCAACTGTCGATACAGATTTCTCTTCCAGTAGGCTTAATGCTTGCTCGAATTTGCCCGCCAGATCGGGGTAAAGCGCATTGCACTGCGTATCCTCTGCACATAACTCAAAAACACGTTTCAGCGATGCTTCGATGTTATGGGTTGCGTCCAGCAAGTAAAAGTTCCACGGACCGCCCACACTATCCAACACCGCAGCATTCACGTGATCGCCATGACGTCCGATGTAGAACTGCGCCAGCCACGTACCGTAGGAATTGCCGAACAGATTGATCTTGTCGTAACCTAGTGCAGCGCGCACGGCGTCGGTGTCATCCGCCATCGTCACGCTGTTGTAGTTGGCAGGATCGGTTGTCTTGGAAAGGCGCGTCAGGCAGGCTTGCATCCGTTCTACCAGCAAATCGGTATCTTCTGCGGAGGTGCTCGCTTGCTTGAGATCATCCAGTGCCTTATCAGTAATCTCCGTACATTGAATCGACGAGGAAATACCAGTACCGCGCTGATCAATCAGCACTATGTCGTGATCAGGCATTAGCGGGCGGTACGAGGTATACCACACGGTGAAATTGCTAATTGCCGAGCCTCCGGGACCGCCCTCGAAATGGAAGATCGGCTCCTGCTTGCTCTGCTGATTTTGCGCGGGTAGCACCGTGAAGTGAATATCGATCATGCGGCTGTTAGGATCGCTGCGATTTTCAGGCACAGGCAGCACACCGCACTGCGCGTCGATTTCTGTTTTAGGATCGCTCAAGCCGATTTCTAGCTTACATGGTGTCAGCACAATACTGGTTTGCGCTTGTACATATGCTAAGGGGAAACTAGCTATCTGCAAAGTAAGAGACAGAACGAATAGCAATAGTTTTTTCATGCGGAAATTCACCTCATTCAGCAGCCGACATCAATTTCTTAAGTGTCAACTCTAACATAATTCGCCGTAGCATCGGAGGCAAGCCTCATGTAGGATTCATCTGGATCGGTTCAACATGATCGGAATCAGTATGAGAAAGTACGACTCCCTGCTCCACAGCCTACAAATGATCCCACGTCCCGATGGAGTGGAGGAGTGGTTGGACGATTTGAAACCCAATTCAAGTGTCAGCAGTAGCGCTGAGTATCAACACGCAATCCATGACCTGCTCACGCTACTTGGTGCACTCAATGATACAGGTGAGGAAACATCCTCACCAATGGGGTATTACTTGCTGCGCAGCCTGATCGCTCTGCTGCAAGACACCCAGCGATCAGGGCAGTCCTTAACGCCAGCGTGGCAGGGTACTGCAAGCAGCGCGGCGGGAGGATTAGGCGCACGCTTAGTCAACTTGCTGGAAACCTATCGCCTGAATCACGTTGCTGATCCTACCCCGCTGCGCACTATCTCGGGAGTACTGGCAGTAATCAAAAGGCGCACAACCGATCAGGACGTCTATCTGTTGCAGTATGATCACAAAGCGGAACAATTTCAGCCTATTGGGGGCAAATGTGAGGCTTTCGACGCGGACAACTACGCCGCGCTGATTCGTGAATTGTGCGAGGAACTTAATCTGGAACATCTGGAATTGGGCAAAGACCTTACTATCACACCGATCTTTGAACACGAATCGCAGCGGCGTGTCTCGGCAACACTGCAACTGATCACCCAGTACGATCACAGCTTCTACCATCTAACCAACATTCATTTTCCGCTCAATACCGACGATGACACGCGCTGGCTGACGCTCGACGAAGTGATCACAGGACGCAGTATTGATGGCAAAAAAGTTTCTGGTTTGCTCGGCAGTCTGACGGCTGAAAGGCTGAATAGCTTGCCTTACAGTGTATTGTAAAGAAGGCTCATGTTGAAAGATGTCCTCCGCGTCTTGTGGCGCGGGATTATGCAGTTCGAACATCATGGTTGGGTGTACGTCATCGCCAATCTGTTCGCCGTACTCATCTCGATCCCGTTGATCACATTGCCGCTGGCGTTCGCGGGACTTTCCTATTTGAGTTATCAAGCGCAAACCAGCCCTGCCGCACATGTTGATGAGTTTTGGGCGGGCGTTAGGAAATATTGGCGGCATGCGCTGCTAGTTGGACTAGTTGATGTTGTCTTTTTTGCTGTGTTGGCGGTCAATTTTGCCTATTTCCTTGATCGAGCAGGTGTCTTGATAGTGGCGTTACGCATATTCTGGCTGATCGCACTTTTACTGTGGGCGTGCGTCCAGTTTTATCTGTGGCCTCTGCTTGAAGAAATGGATCAGCCCTCACTGCGCGATGGGGTTCGTAACGCACTCGTCATGATCTTGCGCAATCCGGGCTTCAGTCTGTTATTTTCAGCGATCATGGTGCTGTTTTTCCTAATTAGTATTGCCCTTTTTGCAGTGATGATGTTGGTCACGCTCAGTTTAATCGCTTGCCTGAGCACGACAGCGGTGCGAGATCGCTTATCTAGCTACCGCGCGACTCAGAAGCAGCACTGATGCTACAATTGCACGTGGACTTTGTACAGTAAAGGTAAGCACTAGCTATGGATTTGTTTCGTAGAGGGATGAGTAAAACGCGCGGCGGATTCTTCGGCAGAATCGCGCAGGCGTTAGGTAGCTCCACCGTCACGGAAGATACGTGGGATGAGTTGGAAACACTGCTGGTACAAGCAGATGTGGGCATGAAGACCACCGAACTCTTACTTAAGCGACTGCGGGATCGCTACCGCCGCGACGGCATTACCCGCCCTGATCAATTGCAAAAAGCTCTGCGGGAGGAGCTACGCAATCTACTCAAACCGCCCACGCCATTGAATGTTAGCGGTCGCCAACTGTCCATCATCTTGATCGTCGGCGTCAACGGATCGGGTAAAACCACCACCATTGCCAAATTGGCAAATCGCTTCAAGAACAACGGACGTAAAGTCCTGATCGCCGCTGGAGATACCTTCCGCGCTGCCGCCATTGAACAGTTACAACAATGGGGTAAGCGAGTAGATGTTCCTGTGGTTGCCAGTCAACCCGGTAGCGATCCAGCGGCAGTTGTCTACGATTCGGTCACGGCAGCGCAAGCACGTGGTGCAGAACTACTGATTGTGGATACGGCGGGGCGTTTGCAAAACAAGGTCAACTTGATGGATGAACTTCGCAAGATCAAGAGTGTTGTCAGCAAGCAGATTCCTGATGCACCACACGAAGTTCTGATTGTCCTTGACGGTACAACGGGGCAAAACGCATTGGTGCAGGCACAGGGTTTCAGCGAGGCGGTACAACTTACCGGTGTGATCGTCACCAAGCTGGATAGCACTGCCAAAGGCGGGATGTTATTCGCCATTCAACAAGAACTGGGATTGCCGATCCACTACATCGGCTTGGGCGAAGGTATGCTCGACCTCATCCTGTTCGATCCTGATAAATTCGTGGACAGCCTTTTCGATGATGATAGCGAGTGAACCAATGACCGATTCTGTTGATCCTTCATCTGCCGTCGCTACGCTGATCCAGGTTCACGCAGCCCGTTATCCTGAGATCGAGATCATGGATGTCTATCGTCTGCTCCATCACGCCGTTTTCGGTGCAGGTCGTCCGGTTAAGGCGCTGAAAGCAGAACGTGAATGGCTGGAGCGTGAAGTAGAAATCACCCGTCCGGAGGCGGGACAGTCGATTCTAGAAAGTGTGCATCCGCAGGGCAACATCGTGCGGTTGCATCTGCGCCCTTATCTAGCTGCCAAAGGCGATCCGCGCAAACTTCTGGATGCCTACGTCGAGTCTTCCAAGGTAACGACGGGAGACGCAGCGCAAATGCTTGCCCACTGGGCGGTCTTTCAACAGATGATTCAGGCTGGATCGCCTTTTGCGGATCGCTTCGACGTCAGGGCGGTACGACTCTTTGGACGTACTCGCGCTGCTGAATCGTGGCCTGCTAGTCATCACTCGCCTGCGATCCTCCGCAAATATCGCCCTGTCTACCGCATCATCATTGCCGATGTCGCCCGTAAGCTGTTGGAGAAACAGAAAATCGCTGTAGAGATGATCTAACTGATTGGAATATTAGATGTTTCGGTATCAATGCACCGATAAATATTTCTTCAATTCCCAATCAGTCACTTCCTGCCGATAATCATCCCATTCCAACCGTTTAGCATGGATGAAACGTTCGGCAATGTGTGCACCCAACGCCTCGCGGATCACTAGATCCTTCTCGAATTCATCTACAGCTTCGCTCAACGAAGTAGGCAGATGCTCTAAGCGGCGCTCGTCCTGGGCGCGGCGCAAATATAGATTCTCATCGGTAGCATCGGGGATCGGCAGTTCACGACGAATGCCATCGAGTCCGGCTGCTAACATAGCGGCAAACGCTAGATACGGGTTACAAGCAGGATCAGGGCAGCGCAGTTCGATCCGTGTTTCGTTGGGATCGTGGGCACGCGGTACGCGGATCAGCGCCGAACGATTGATCCGACCCCAACTAATGAATACAGGCGCTTCATAACCGGGCACCAACCGCTTGTACGAATTGATCAACGGTGCGACTATCGCACATAAACCCTTTGCGTGCGCCAATTGTCCGGCGATGAAGTGCTTAGCGGTCTTGGATAAGCCATGCGAATCACCCGGATCGGCAAAAGCGTTGGTGCTGGTTGCCTTATACATCAAACTTTGATGTACGTGCATCCCACTGCCACTCACCGTGCGGATCGGTTTAGGCATGAAGCTGGCGTAATAACCACTACGCTGGGCGACAGCTTTAACGGCGATACGAAATGTCACGGCGTTGTCGGCAGTTCGCACGGCATCGGAATAGCGGAAATCGATCTCATGCTGTCCAACCGCCACTTCATGATGCATCGCCTCAACAGTAATGCCAAACGCAGAGAGTGTGGAAACGACTTGCCGCCAGAAGTGGGCAACGTCGTCATTAGGCACATCGAAGTAGCTTGCCTGGTCGTGTGGACGTAGTGGCAAGATCGAGCCATCGCTGCTTTGCCGGAACAGGAAAAATTCTAGTTCAGGACCAATATTGACGAGCAAACCCATCTTTTCCGCTTCATCCACAATCCGCTGAAGTACCGCACGTGGATCACCAGCAAATGGTTGACCGTTGGGCATAAACACGTTGCAGATTAAACGTGCGGTAGTCTCATTTCCCGGCAGCCACGGCAAAATCGCATAGGTTGCCGGGTCAGGGACAAGGTACATGTCGCTCTCAGCGACGCGGGCAAAGCCTTCAATGGACGATCCGTCGAACCAGATGCCGTTGTCCAGTGCTTCAGCGAGTTTCTGCACAGGGATAGTCACATTTTTGACCACGCCAACGACATCAGTGAACTGTAAGTCGATGAACTTGACGCCTTCCGCCTCGACGCGAATTCGAACATCCTCTTTTGTCAGCGGCGTTGTAGACATTTGATCCCCTTAAGTATTTTTCCTAAATTTAAGTTTTCAGCGCACCTGACTTGCCACTACAGCAACGATCAACGCTGCCACAACCAGCAGTCCGACGATGATTGCGATCTTGCCTTGCTGTGTTTTGAGGAAATCAGGTAAGCCAGTGCTAGAGGCAGGCGCGTTCTTGTCCAACAGCGTTACATCGACCTGTTCAAGATTATCCAGCGCACTTAGGAACGAGTTTACGTCTGGATAACGATCATCAGGGTTCTTTTGCAGTGCACGGGTGACTACAGCGGCAAGTTGCGGTGAAGCTCCGCGAACTTCTTGATCTAGTCGCGGGATTGGTGCTTTCTGATGCTGTGAGATCACAATCATCGTGTTGTCGCCGTAATAGGGTGTCCGCCCCGCGATCAATTCGTACAGCATCACGCCCAGTGCATAGATATCAGTACGCTTGTCGCCGCGCTGTCCTTCGAATCGTTCGGGTGACATGTAATCGGGTGTGCCTGAAGTCCCCGATACGTTGGCATAGGTGACGCGCCGCGCATCTTTGGTCAGCACTAAACCGAAATCCATGATTACGGGCTGTCCCTCAGTAGTGATCAGAATGTTCTCTGGTTTCAAGTCGCGGTGAATCACACCATTTTCGTGGCAATAAACCACACCATCGGCAATCTTGCGGATCAATTCAAGAGCTTTAGGAATTGGCATTGGTGCTTCTTCAGCCACCACATCACGCATTAAGCGACCATCCACCCATTCGGTGATCAAATAGGGGATTTTGTCGAAAACCCCGGACTCTAACCCTTTTTGAACAGCAGGGTGATTGAGCACCCGAACGACTTCCAGTTCACGACGGAAGCGTTCAGCTTGTGTAGGATCGCTAAGTAGATCGCGATGTGGGATTTTGACAGCGACCTCGCGTCCACTAAGCAAATCAGTAGCTGCGTAAATATCTGCAGTACCGCTTTGGACGACATGGGCGCGAATTTGAAAGTGATCGAACTGATCGCCTACTTGGAGCATACTGTTTACCCGATTTAACCAGAGCCAGCGGCAAATTATAGCACGGATAATCCGAGTACTAACCGCAGTGTGCGCAGAAGTTCAGCATCTTGCCCAAGTAGTACCGTTCGAGGATCAAGTAACACGCGCCCGCCGTTGATGCGTGTGATAACGGGCTGAAGTTGTGACTGCTTACGCAGACGGGCAGCTACATCAGTCGGATCAGAGACGGTCAATGCCAATGCGAACGTTGGCAAAACTTCATCTGGTAAACTGCTGCCACCAATTACGGAATCGCTGGCAATCACATCACCGCCTACTTCGGCAGCCCAGGATTCTGCGCGTTGACGAATTTGTTCAGCAGGCATCGAGATCATGCGCCAGACCGGAATCTGCGTTTCAACGTTGCCCAACCGATAATGATTCAGCGTAGCGATCAAGGCAGCGAGACGCAATTTGTCGATTCTCATAGCTCTCGTCAGCATATGTTGTTTCAGTTTGTCGATCAATGCCTTCTTACCCGCGATTACTCCCGACTGTGGACCGCCGAGTAATTTGTCGCCGCTGAACGTCACAACATCGACGCCAGCCTCAATAGACTCTTGCACTGTAGGTTCATGCTTTAACCCATAACGCGCAGTATCAAGCAGCGTACCACTGCCAAGATCGTCGAGGACGAGGATGTTGTGTTCGCGCGCTAGCGACACCAATTCTTTGAGCGGGGGCTGCTCGGTGAAACCGATTTGCTTGAAAGCTGCAGCTTGTACCCGCATCAATAAAGCGGTCTGAGGTGTGATCGCTTCGACGTAATCTGTAATGGTAGTGCAGTTGGTGGTGCCCACTTCCACTAGTTTCGCTCCGCTGCGGCTGACGATCTCTGGCACACGGAAACCGCCATCGCTTTCCCCCAACTGACCGCGAGAGAGGATCGTTTCGCGTTCTTGTGCTAACGCTACGAGTGTTAGCATCACGGCAGCGGCATTCGTGTTGACCACTAGCGCTGCTTCAGCACCTGTAAGCGATTTAATCAGCTCCTCAACATGTGTCTCACGATTACCACGTTTGCCAGCGTCAAGTCGGTAGTCTAATGTGCTGTAGCCGCTTGCTACTGCTAAGATCGCTTCCTGTGCGGCATCTGATAGCGGCGCACGTCCTAATTGCGGATGCAGGATCACTCCTGTCGCATTGATGACTGGGCGAAATGTTGGCGCGAACTGCCTGTTTAGTACTTCCAACGCCGTCTGAAAAAATTCATTGGAGTTTGGCGGCTGGCCTCCTTGCCGGATCCACTCGCGAGCAGCATCCAGCACGATTCGTAGCGCATCACGAACGGGTTCTCGACCGTAGTGTGCCACCAAATCGGCTGCATTCGCCTCATTGAGCAACCGATCTATGCTTGGTAGTAGTCTGAGATTAGCGCGGATGGAGTCAGAATACTGCTCGGTCATGATCGGGTTTCACGCACCCGCAAGAAAATCTCGATGACCAAGAAACTAAGCGCGAGGAAAAACGCTAGAGCACCATTCGCTGCCCTGATCATCTGCAACCATGCGACGGTGATTGCCACCAAACCGCACCACATCCCTTCGCGCAGAATCGTCCCGCCCATCACCGGGCGCGCCCCGCTGAATCGGTTGTTAAGATACCAGATGAAGGGCAGAACTGTGCCAGTTACTGCCAGATACAGCAGGATGAAAAACAACCAGCGATAGAGTGCCAGCGGCGGCACACTCATGATTAGTACATACAACGCTCCCCAACCAAGTAACGCCATCAGCGTAGCCGCGATCAGGACGCCGTTCTGATCTGCCTTGATCCGACGTCGGATCAAGGCACGGGGCATCGGCGGTGCAGCTAAAACCGCCGCAGTGTCGGCAGAAACCGTCGTTTCAGTTAGCGATTCAGCTTCTGAATCAGATGATGTTGTAATCTCGGTGGGTGTGGTGGTCATGGCGCTTATTATAGCTCAGTGTGGTCGATGGTCGAACTCACAGTCGATAGTCGATAAAGGTAGTCATTGTCGCCTAAACATGGTCGTTTGTCAGTTGCCAACCATTTTCCAAAACTCACCTACCACAACCCATTAGCCGCCCATTTTCGCCATTTAAAATATGGTGGAAATTAGGCGCCCCATTCCATTGATCCCTAGAACAAGCCGTTAGTGCGCGGTAACACAACCACGACATCACCTTCCGCTAACCCGCTGATCACTTCGCTGTAAGTCTCATTCCGCAACCCAAGTTTCACCTCAATTTCCTCGGTTTTACCATCCGGACGCTGAACCGTGACCGTTGCTTTGCCTGTTCGCCGATCCAAGCGCACAAAGCGATTGCGCACCCGCACCACGTTGTGTAACTCACTGACAGTGATCGTGGCGGTAGTCGTCATACCGGAACGCAGCAAACCCAGCCCGCCGTCGATCTGCACCCGTACTAGGTAGGAAACTACACTTCCAAGATCTACGGCAGTACTCGCAACCCGTTGAACCTTACCTGTAATTAACTCACCGGGGAGCGAATCGAGTGCCAGTGAGACGATCTGTCCTTCGTGCACTCTTGCAATATCAGCTTCATCCACAGGTACATCAACGAAGAAGCTGCTGTCATCGATTAGCACAATCGCAGGCTGATTCAATGGCACAGGCTCATTCACGGCTAGATTTATCTGCGCCACAATACCATCGAAGGGTGCCAGCAGTGTCCCGCGTTCGACGTTATATCGCGCCAGATTAATAGCTGCCTGCGCTGCTTCCAATTGCGCCTGCGCTAACGCCAATTGTTCCGGCGTTGCCCCGGTAATTAGTTTGTCGAGTGTTGCCTGAGCACTGGCTACCGCAAGCTGCGCCGATGCTACACTTGCCGGATTACCACCTTGCGAAGCCGTAGCCGCCGCTTGAGCTTCAGCTACGGTAACCCCGTTTTCAGCTGTTTTCACTGATGATTCTGCGTCATTAACTGACGGACCGAAACTGTTCGCAGACATCCCCAGCGAGATAGAAGCGAGCAGCGCCAAAACCTGATCGCGTGTTTCGGGGGGCAATTGCCAGATAGCAGCATATAGCTGTGCGAGGAAGTCGGGCGGTGGCTGGTTAGCCGCAGAGACCGCGCTATCACGGGAAAGTTGCCGCTGCCATAGCGCGTTCTTCGCTAATTCTATTTGCAAATTAGCGATCTGAAGCTGTAATGGATCAACACTGATATTTGCGGCGTTAAGTTGCGCCTGGGCAGCAGCCACCGCTGCTTGTGCTGCCGCAATATCGACATCGCGGGCTGGTGCGACTATGGCGTTGTACGCCACTTTCTGTAAATCGAGCGCCAACTGAGCGTTCGTCAACGCATTTTCTGCCGCTTGTGTATCTAGTGCTGCCAGTGTTTGCCCCTTCAATACGCGCTGGCCGACTTCTACGCTGACCGAACGCACTATGCTAGTGGAGAGAAATACCAGAGGTGTCTCCTTCGCCGCCTGGACAGACCCAGTGGCGCTGACGGTCAGGATGATGTCTCCGCGATCTACTGCTGCACTTTCCTGCACCGTACTATCGGTAGTCGTGCGCTCAGTTAGTAAATATACACGTGCCAAGGCAGCGATTAGGATGGACAGAAATCCGAGGTAGAACAAATTGCGAAGTCGTTTATACATCAGTATCAATCTCAACTACCGAACAAAGAGAATCCACCAGCATTTAGATCAATTCCAATTACATCACCTTCTTGCAGTCCGCTGATTACCTCACTGTATTCTTCAGTCCGCAATCCCAGTGTTATCGGCGTTTCCACCAATGTTCCATTTGCCGCGACCAGATTGACAAAGGCTTGATTCAAGCGCCGATCTAGGCGCACGAAGATATTGGGTACACGTACTACCTCGGTCAATTCTCGCACGATGATATTCGCATTGGCAGTCATACCAACTTTAATGGCTGCTATGGTGGGGTCAAGAGTAATGCGAACATCGTAGGTGGTCACAGTTCCGGTTTGGTTAGCCACTAGAGCGATGTGTGCTACAGATCCAATTAACATTGCATCAGGTAAGGCATCGAGCGTAAGGGTAACGGGTAACGCCTCACGCAACTGACCGATATCGATCTCATCAACTTGCACATCGACGTGAAAGGCAGCAGTGTCGATCAAAGTAATGGCAGGGGTATTACTGCTCAGCGTCCCTTCGCGTATAGCAATTAAACTGACGATTCCGTCGAATGGCGCAGTCAAAATTGTAGAGGTGAGTGAATCTTGGGCTTGAGTAACGGCGTTTTGGGCTTGATCAATGGCGATCTGTGCCTGATCAATTTGCGCTTGCGTCGGTCCAGCCTTCAGTTGTTCCACACGCGCATTTGCTGCCTCGATTTGTGCCTTTGCAGCAGCAACGGCTCGTGCATCAGGACCACGTCTAAGCAGTTGTACTTGCAGTCGGGCGATCTCGGCACTGAAAGAGGCTTGCCCTTCCTGAGCTAACGCGATCTGATAGGGAATCGAGTCCGTAGGATATTGCCCACCGACATCTTTGCGATGCTGGATCGCTCCTTGATATGCGGTCACAGCCTGATTGTATTGTGCTTCTGCGGCGCGAATCGTGCTGGGGCTGATCGCTGAGAACAGTGCGTTATAAGCGCCTTCCGCTGCTTTAACTTGCGCCTCGGCTACTTCTAGATCGCGCGGATCAAGAGGGGCGGTCAGCCGTTTCAGACTCAGTTCGGCAACATTGAGATTTGCCTTAGCCTGCTCAACTGAGAGTTGCTGTGCAGTGCTGTTCTGCTTTGCCAAGACATCCCCTGCTTGTACTTGCTGACCTTCTTGTACGCTAATCTCGCTAACAATACCGGGAGCGCTGAAACTAAGACGCACTTGCTTCTGCGGCGCGATGGTGCCATTCGCGTTGATACTGAGGGTCAGCGTGCCGCGATCAATAATGCTAGTACGGATGTTAGGAGCAGTCGGATTCGCCCCTTCCTGCTGCCGCAACAGCAGTACAGCGCCAGTAGCAAAGACGAGAATCACAACGATAACGATCAAACGGCGCATAAAAACACAATTTCCATCATTTCACACATCGAGACTCGCCAGTGTCAACTGGCATAGTCGCAGATACAGACAAAAACGACCATTCATATGACTCTGGTTTCAGTATCAGTTGTAGCACTCCCCACATATCATTGCGGCGGATTTCACTATGCTCGCGGATCACTTCAAAGGCATATAACGGCGCTCCGCCAGTACCCACCACAAACTCACGAATCCCACGTATCGGATCAAGTTGCCCATCCGGTGTCTGTGGGGCGAATCGCTCGTAGGTGTGGTCATGACCATTCAGAATCACATCTACTTTGAACTGGTATAGCAGTTCCCATAGATCAACAAATCGATCATCGTTACCATGTGTGCCCGAACTGAAGCGAGGATGATGCCACATTGCTATGGTGCATAGCGCGCGGCTTGCTTTCAGATCCTTACTCAGCCAGTCTCGCTGCATCGATCCTGTTCCAAAACTGATGTTGCTATTCAGTACGACAATATGCCATGTCCCTAGATCGTAGCTGTAATAACCCGCTTTTGGATTACCAGCGGCTGCGCCAAAGAACGCGTAATAGGCAGTGCCATCGGGTGTATTGTAGTCATGATTGCCGGGTACAGGTCTGGTGCGCGTCTTGAAGCGTCCCCACGATGGTGCGTAGCACTCCTCGAACTCCGCCGCAGTGCCATCGTTATAGACGTTATCGCCAAGTGTGAACACCGTAACTTCGGTGTACTTGAGTAGTGTCTCTACCAGGGCGGCGGTCTGTTCGTCACCATCACTGTCGCATCGAGCGATATCGCCTGCGCCAACGAGCATCGGATAAGGTGTGCTTGCCTGTGCTTTTAGCTGTGTTTGAGGCATTGGTAGCACCGCTAACAAAAGTAGTACCAATAAGCCGATGTGAGTACGATGAATTGCAGTCACGGCAATACCCTACGAGCAGCCAAATTCTCCAGATGATCGTATCCATATCTGGGTTAATGTCCAGAGGTCAAGGGTAAAACACGGTATAATCGTAGAACTGATGTACTGGTTGATGGGTTGGGCTAACAGATGCCAATAAAAATTCTCTCCGAAGTAGTCGCGGCACAGATTGCGGCTGGAGAAGTCGTAGAGAGACCTGCTTCGGTGGTCAAGGAACTCCTGGAAAATGCGTTGGACGCGGGCGCTAGATCTATCCGCATTGAAGCGGATATGGGCGGCAGGCGCTTAATCCGCATTACGGATGATGGCAGCGGCATCCCCGCCTCGGAGGCGGAACTGGCATTTGCCCGTCACGCTACCAGTAAGTTACAGCAGATCGATGATCTAGATCATATTCAAACGTTGGGCTTTCGCGGCGAAGCGTTGGCAAGCGTCGCCTCAGTAGCGCAAGTGACACTGCTTACCCGCATTGCGGATGAGACGGCTGGCACCCATCTACGCATTGAAGGCGGCAGATTAGCGGAACGGCGGCAGGCTGGTACACCTGTCGGCACCACAATCACTGTCGAGAATTTATTCTTCAACACGCCGGCGCGCCTCAAATTCATGAAGGCAGAGACGACGGAACGCCGCCATATAGATACTGTTGTTACCCGTTATGCGATGGCATATCCCAATGTGCGGTTCAGTTTATTACAGGATGGACGGTTGACTTTCAATACCAGCGGCAATGGCGATCTAGCTGATGTGCTGGTGGAATCGCTCGGAATCGAGACCATGCGCGACATGATCGAGGTCACCCCGCTTGATCCACAGCGTCCCGATCTGCCGCCGATTCGCGTGTATGGTTACACCAGTTTGCCAGTGCTGAATCGCAATACCCGCAGTCATATCATTTTGTTCGTTAATGGGCGTCATATTCAGGATAACGGGCTGAGTTACGCGGTCAGCCAAGCCTACCATACCCTGATGCCGACGGATCGCTATCCGGTTGCGGTGCTGTTGATCGACATGAATCCCGAAGATGTCGATGTCAATGTGCATCCAACCAAAGCCGAAGTACGCTTCCGTTCGGCGGATGCGGTGTTTGCAGCGGTTCAACGTGCTGTTCGTCGTGCGGTGATCGCACAGGCACAGATACCAACGATTCAACCGCCCACGATCAACGATCCGGTGCAAACTGGACGAGTTGATCCACTAACATGGGAATCACCGCGCCCGATAATGCCAATTGCTTCTACCGCCCCAGTATCGAATGCTCAACTGGATTTAGAGTTAGCGGTCTACGATAGTGGTCGCTACGCCCAACAAATTGAGCACAACGCGGATCGAATGCGTGCGCCTTCCGCCCCGATTTCAATGCCTACGGAACCAGAAATTCGCCCACGGACACTGCCGCCACTGCGCGTGATCGGTCAGATAGCGGCTATGTACATCGTCGCGGAAGGTCCCGCAGGTCTCTATCTGGTAGATCAGCATGCAGCCCATGAACGCATCTTGTACGAACAGTTCATGCGCGAAGCTGCTACCCAACAGCCAGTGGCGCAGCACATGCTCGACTCCACCACTGTAGAAGTAACCAGCGAGGCGGCACGGCTGATCGAAGAACATATGCCCACGTTAGCACAGTTTGGCTTTGATCTGGAATCATTTGGCAGCACCCTGTTCCGCGTGCGTGCTGTTCCCGCAATATTAGCGCGGCAATCGCCTGAAGCAGCGATGCAGACAATCCTCGGAGACTTGGAACTTGGCGACGAACCGGGTGCTTCTACGCTGGAAGCGCGTTTATTGCTACGTGTATGCAAAGCAGCGGCGGTGAAAGCGGGTCAGGTACTCAGTTATGATGAGATGCAAGGCTTGATCCGTCAATTAGAACGCTGCGAGTTTCCCCGTACTTGTCCGCATGGACGCCCCACGATGATTCATATCAGCGGAGACCAGTTAGCGAAAGAGTTTGGGCGTACGTAACTTCATAGTTGCCCTAGATCTAGACGCTTCCTAAATCCATGAATCATTTGGTGAGGTGAAGGTTGCGCGCCATTGTAGTAGATTGTGGCATAGGCGCTCAAAGCACTACAGAGCAGCAGGATGACGATCAGGATATAAACAATCGATAGCGTGCTGGCAGCATCAGCATGTGAATACAGCGACCATGTCATGTAAGGCGCGACGAGGCGTGATATCGGTGCCGTACCCAGATCAGCGATAGCGGTAGCGGGGTGACGAAATAGTGCAAAGGGACTGCGAAAATCAACAGTTCCATCCAGCCACGCAATGACTCCACCGCCGAACACAGGAATCAAACGGATTGCTGTTGCCAGCAAGATTGAAAGGGTGCTGGAGCGCAGCAGTGCTGCCGCTGCAATACCGAGCGCGGTGCAGGTCAGTACTTCCAACATGGTTAAGGCTACCGCTGAGAATACGGCAAGCAGTGCGTAGTTTCCTAGAAAGTCAAAGAAAATCATATCGGGAGGAAACGGAGTTGGGTTGTACGGAGATGGTGCGCCATACAGGTAAACCATATCTACCGCGAACAAATTGACGATGCCTATCATCGCTATTGGCAGCATCGCTAACCGCAGGACACCGAGTGCGAACATCCACGGCGCACTTACTTTCAGAGACGCACGCCAATACCCGAAAAAGATCCGCCGAGCCCCTACTCCTGTAAGAACTAGTGAATCCCATGTCCCGGCACTGAACTCGCGTGCGGTAACATTCACTCCAGCCACGATGCAGCGAATCGCGACCACGGCGTTGACTATCCAAACTGCATAAATTGCCAGACTACGTACCGACGACTCAGGATCGCGGAGCATGGAATAGAAATAGACGATCACCAGCCCAAGAGCAGTAAAACCTAACAAAGTAGGCAGCCTTCGCTTACCACGATCCTGACGCAGCCGATTAAGCTCGCGTTGAGCTATGGGATTCGTTCTAGCCACCGCTGGTTACCATGATAGTTAGCGCGATTGATGAATACATTTAACTTTGACCGCTATTGTGTTCATCACTCACCTTTCTCTCAGTATCCGTATCCCGGTGCGGTGCAGGCATTGAAATCAGCACCGACAACGATTTTGTAATCTACTGTGCGATTCGGATCGGGCTGATCAATGACTTGATCGGCTTTCAAATTGTAGGACTTCTTCAGCAGCGAGATGATGGCTTGATCCCCACCACCAGTGTAATCATAAACCATGGTACGTGGCGCCGGGTCAGTTTTGCCCATTGCTGTCGCTGGTATACCCACCCAACCAATCACATCAGTTGCTAACTTATCCCAATCGTCGTGTTCACTGCCGTCGTATACCTCGATTTTCAGACTTTCTACGCCCAAACGGTTTGCTGATGGTGGTGTATAGAAGTTGGTGATTGTTTGGAAAAAGGGTTCTGGTATCGGCACTTGAACGTCTTCGCCTTGTGGAGTTTTGAAATGCTCAAGTTGGTAACCTTTATACATAACATAAGTGGTTACCTGCCCCGGATTTAGATTCAGTGCTAGCGGTGCTAATCCAACCGCGTCCAGCAGCGTGAGATTTGTGGCAACAATGCCAGTGAGTTGATTCCACAACTCCGGCGCTTTTTGGATCAAGCCTTGATCGCGGGCAGCACGCCAGATAGCCCGCAAAACTTGCTGCTGGCGGCGATTACGATCAAAGTCCGTAGCACGCGAACTCTTACGTTCGCGTGCATACCATAATGCAAAGGAGCCATCCATATGATAGTAGCCGGGCTGCAGTGAGAACGGTTCATAGATTGGGTTGTTCTCGGCATCATAATTACCAAGCCAGCGCAGACTGTCGATGATCGGGCAGTCAACGGCAATGTTCACCCCATTCACCGAATCAACGATCTGCTTGAATCCAGTCAGGCTGACACGTGCGTAGTAATGTACGGGGATGCCCAAGTTATAAAGGATCGTTTCCTGCAACAATCCAAAACCACCTCCGGGATCCCAACCCACCGCTTCACCCCATTCGTAAGCAACATTGATCCGATTCATGCCCAAAGCAGGAATACAGACATAGAGATCGCGCGGGATGCTCAACATGGCGACGGTATTGGTAGTGCGGTTGATCGAGACGATCATCAGTACGTCAGTGCGGAAACTTGGATCATCTGGCGCTACATCTTGGTCAGTCCCCAACAGCAGGATGTTCATGATGTCGTTGTCGCCGGAGCGCATACGCGGCGCTGGTGGCGGTACGGCGGTAGGTTGTTTCGCCAACTTATCGCCTTCTACGCAGGTATCACGTCCGAGAACACGGGGTAGTGTACTAGTCGCCGCTAATGTCGGCGCGGCAGCGATCAGCTCTACTGTCGGCTCCAATGTCGGGGCAAGCGTGGGAACCTGCGTTAGCGTGACGGTTGCGGATGGCGGCACTGGCGTTGCCGTTGGCGGCAGTGCCGTCGAGGTAGCTGTCGGTGGAACAACCGTTGGCGCAACAGTTGTCGGTGGCTCAAGCGTAGGCGCATCCGTCGCTGCAACGGCGACTGCGGTTGCGTCGGTGCGTGGTGTGTTGGTAGCCAGTGCTGGACGCCGCGTATTCGTTGGCAGTGCGCGCAAAACCGTCGCTGTGCTTGTCGCTGTATTCGTCGCCGTCTCAGTCAATGTTGTTGTGTAGGTAGCGGTGAACGTCAGTGTTGCACTGGCTGTAACTGTAACTGTAACTGTAGCGGTATCGGTTGGCGCTTCCGTAGGAACATCTGTAAAGGATGCCGTAGTCGTGGCAGTCTCAGTAGCTGGCAGTTCGGTACTAGTCGCGGTTTCGACAACTAGCGACATACTGGTTGCTGTCACCGCTTCTGCTGTTATTGACGGCGCTGAACTTGGTATTTCGTCAGGCGTAGATTCTGCTGTCGCTTCTGGCGTCGCTAGCACATCAGTCGAAACAGTCGTCGGTTCCGAAGTTGCGGCACTATTACTCAACTCCGTAGCGTTCACCAACGCGATTTGCGTGGCAACATCAGGGTAAGTAGTCGCCTGTTCAATTTGTGCCTGCCGGACTGCATCACGTTCGCGTAAAGCACGGATGCCTTCAACCGCCGACCTACCTAGAAAGAAAATAAGTAGCGCTGCGGCGATTACCAGCAAGCTGCGTGCTACCATGCGGATACAACCAAGATTCGTTTGCATTAAGCGTACCTAGCCCCGAGTCCTCCCGGAATTTGGGAGAATCTTACCGTCGCATCAGAGTGATAGCGAGTGCTGATTGAGTAAACGTAGGAAAGGCGCTATATTCAAGTAACGTACACAGGAGGCGCATCCCGTGAACCAGTACGATCCCAACCAACCACCACAACAAACGCCCTATCCTCCTTACCAGCAGCCGCAACAGCAGCAGGGCTACCAACAGTCATACCAGCAGCAACCGCTGCCGTCTAGCCTATCGCGTAATCCGTTGCAGGCATTGGGAGATCGTTTAGGGGTCAGTGTTGGTGTAATTTTGGCGGCAGGGTTTCTGCTGGCAATGTGCTTCTTATGTAGTTGCGTTACATTTTTGGTGTTCTTGGCTGGTGGACGGGTACCACCTCCGACTCCGCCTCCAACAGCATTTCCAACCATTCCCTCTGCATTCCTGACCTTGACGCCAATCTTTCCCGGCGGGACGCCGACGCCCACCTTCGATCCTTCGGCTGTCGGGCGGGCAGTCAATCCCTATGAAACGGCGCAGCTTGGGTTAGCCTCGGCAGTGTACATTGATGTTCTCAATGCACAGACCAATCAGTTTGAGCGTAAAGCACAGATCTTCCCCGGCAGCGCCGAGTTTGAGACAGCAATGACTGCCTTGAATGTTGGAAACGCAGTCACAGCACCAGACACTGCCTGCATTGATCGGGTGCGTATCGAGATACCACGCAGCGACGGCGTCACAATCCGAATGGGTGTATGTCTCAAGGATTGGGGCGTGATCCGAAGTGCTGATATTGCCGAACTAGGCGGAGGTGATTTGGGGATGTACCCTCTATTCACCGATCTACTTGCGCCATATTTGCCAGCAGATTATCGCAACCTGCTTGACTGAGAAAGCGGTTACGCTAATGGTGATCAGCGGGTGAAGACTGCTCGACTATATTGGCTGCGGTCTTCACCCGTTTCATCGGAAACCTACAATGTGCATCTATGATCATCAGTTCTCCTATACCAAAATCCTCCACCTTTCCTATCATGGTATATGCATTATGCCCATGATTAGCACTCCATCGCAGCTTAGACTGCTTCCTAAAGGGCACAACCTAAACTGGCTCTATGTTTTTGCTGCCTTACTTCCATCGAAAGGCATTAGATCATGAATAAATCGAAATCCAGATTACTGGCTTCAACATTGGTCACACTCTTGTTGATGCTGTTGACATTGCCATTGAATGTTCGTGCACAAAGCATCGATCTGGAATGGCGTCGTTGGGATGCACAGATCACCGTACAACCAAATAATGTATTCAACATCGTAGAGACTCAATCGATCCATATCTTAAGCGGCACAATTCGTCGCGGCGCTCGTATATGGACGGCTGACGTTGATATTCAAGGTGTGCGTGTAGTTAGCAGTGGTTCTTCCACACCACAAGCTTTGCAAGAAAATAACTCTGAACAGCCCGGAACATACTCGGTAAGTAACAGTGGCGGCAGAATTACCTTGAATTATGTGCTGCCGCAACCACAGCAAGCAGATGGACAATTCACTGTTCAAATTACTTATGTCGCGCAAAGCCCTACCGATGGCATGGTGGATTGGCGTATCGTACCCGGTGAACATGATTTCAGTGTACTCAGTAGTACCGGGCGTATTATTTTCCCCTCCGGAGAACAGCCTGATACAAGCTTGATTCGTTCGAATATCGCTGATGTTGATGTCAGCGCTAATGGCAGTGAGTTAATCCTGACAACGCGCAGTGCTATCCCTGCGGGACAGTCATTCTCGGTGCAAATCCCATATGGCGAAGGCGTGGGTGCGGCGGGCGACGGAAGCACTGTTGGCGGCGGCGATACTGGTAGCGGCGACAACGGCAGCGGGTCAGGCGGCGTTATTCCGGGAGTCCCGACGGGCGGTGATGGCACTTCGGGAACACTCGAATTGCCCGGTTTTGGTGTCTTAGCATTACTTTGCTGCGGCGCAGTAGTTTTGGTTTTGCTTGGTGGCGGCGGCTTACTAAGCGGTTTGCTGCGTACCTTTTTGGGTGGTGGATTATCCGGTGGAATCGGCGGCAACTCGTCACGACCAACTGGCGGCTTAGGTGGCTTGGGTGGCTTATTTGGAGATCGGCGTTCCTCTGGTAGATCCAGTAATCCTTTCGGTAGTTCCGATTCTGATTCGAGTTCCAGTGGTAGTGGTAGTGGGCGGGGATTCCGTCGCAGCGCGGATCAGGATCGTAATATCGGACGCACTGGCAATGATAAAGACTCCGGTGGCGGCGCGAGCTTTAGTTAGTACTACCTTTTCGATTGAGGGGCAAAATGCAATCACGACGCACAGTAATTGGTGCACTTTTGATCTGGGCAGGATTCTGGATTGCCGTCTTCCTGATTCCGGCAATCTATGCCCGCGCACAGGGACAGGAACAACCGATCCAATTCGGGCAGCCTGTTAGCGGTCAGTTTACGGCTAGTTCGAGTACTGCCGTTTACACCATCGAAGGCAAGGTGGGTGACAAACTGACGATTGAGTTGAACGCGAATGGGGGAAATATTGATCCTTACCTACGCTTATATAACCCCCAAGGACAACTGATTGGTGAAGATGACAACGGCGGTGGCAAACGAGATGCTCGTCTCAGCGGCATTGTTTTGAGCGCCGACGGTATCTATCGCATCTCCGTCGAAGATAAGAACAAGACGGATGGGCAGTATTCCTTGATGGTGATCAGGGAACTGATCAACGGCGCGATCTATTTTGAAGGCGAGCAGGATGCGCTAGCTTATCAACTCTCCCGTCCATGGGATAAAACTTCGCTGACCTATCGCCTTTATAATGCTGTTCCGGGCTTCTCTTATGAGGAGACAGAGCAAGTTGTTGCTGAGGCGTGGGCAGCATGGGCAGCAGTATCACCATTGAAATTTGCCGAAGTTCAAACCGATAATGCCGACATCGTGATCGAATTCGGGCAGATCGATGGTTCGTCCAATGTCCTTGGTCAAGCCTGCCCGCCGTCTAGTCCTTGTGCTGGTCAAGTGCAATTTGATGAAGCCGAGAACTGGGTGCTGCGAGAGCCACGTAACTACGATGACATTTCACTGCTGGCAGTGGCGACGCATGAATTCGGGCACATTTTGGGTTTGCTGCACAGTAATGATGCCAACGCTCTGATGTACCCCACCTATAGTCCCTACAACCTCAAACCTGCTGAAGACGACATCGAAGGCGTGCAGCGTATGTACGGATCAGGCACCGGAGGTGTTAGTGCGGGGTCGAGTCCAGCGCGTACCCCACCACCGAGTAGTTCCGGGCAGGATACCGTCGAAAGCACTATCGATGATTCGACCTACATCGAATTTTGGGATTTTGATGTGCAGGCGGGCGAAACAGTGTCGATCAAGATGAATCGTTTGTCCGGGGATCTCGATCCTTTCCTTGTTGTGATCGACGCGAACAACAATATCCTCGCCTATGACGATGATAGCGGCGGAGATTTGAACGCGGCGCTGATCAATCTACGTTTCCCGCAGACAGGTTACTATACGGTTGCGGCTACACGAAGCCAGCAGGCACAGGGTAACTCGGCGGGTAATTATGAACTGAGCATCGTCTATGGCGCAGTTGAACAGCCACGACCAACACAATCAAGTGGATCTGTTGTACCGACGTCAAATGTGCAAGTGAGCAAAGGCAGTGCGGTTGATCTCTCGCGCTACCAACCGCTTGATTCCATACTGACTTCACCGTTTAATAACTCGCTCGCCCCGAATACGCAACGTCGAGCAGGACAAGTGAGTAGCGGTGATACGTACGTTTGGAATCTGCCTTGGTGTACCAACGATGCCCAACTCTTGAACGATAATCTCAAGAACTTGGAAGTGCAGTTCTACGTCAATGACACGCAGATCGATAGATCGTTGGTGACGCAGACGCAGCCTAAAGGTGAAGGTAATGGACTAGTGTGTGTGAATAACTTCGTGCTGCTATCGAATTGGCAACCGGGCACGGTCAAACTCACTGCCACAATGGTGCTGAGACAAGACCTCTATGACGGTATCGATATCTACTCAGCAGGTAACTACGTCTACGAGTACGATGTCCAAGTGCAATAACTACTAGATCACTAGGTCAGGGGAGTGGGGTGAACCCACTCCCTACTTATTTCGATCACTCCTCCGAAAACTAGCCCAATCACTGGCGATCTGCCACAATCAATCCGTGCTTCTTCCTGGCAACTTAGGAAAAGGATGCCATCTATGCCCATAGAATTTGGCGTTGCGCTATATCCCGGACCTGAAAAAGGACGTCATCCCTCCAGCTTCGTCTCTGACCTTGATATTCTGCTGCCAAAACTTCAACCGCATTTCACCAGCATCTGGATGACCGATCACTTTTTCTGGGGCGATAATCCAACGTTTGAGGCGTGGACGGTGATGGCGTATCTCGCCTCCCATTTCCCTGAATACATGATCGGACCGATGGTACTAGGTCAGAGCTATCGCAATCCAGCGCTGCTGGCGAAGATGGCGGCGACCTTGCAGGATTTATCTAATGGGCGCTTCGTCATGGGTATTGGGGCGGGCTGGAAAGAAGATGAATACCTCGCTTATGGTTATCCCTATCCATCAGCAGGGGTGCGCATTGATCAACTGGAAGATACCATCGAAATTATGTTGAGGATGTGGAAAACGGCGGGCAAGGTTACTTATCATGGAAAGCACTATCACATCGTCGATGCATACTGCGAACCCAAACCAGACCCCATACCATCGCTGATTGTAGGTGGCGGTGGCGAACGGACGATGATGTTAGCTGCGCGTTTTGCCGATGGTTGGAATCTACCCGATGCGCCCATTCATCGGTATACAGAGCGTTTGAATGTGCTGCGCCAACACTGCCAGACGGTTGGGCGCGATTTCAATAGTATTCGTAAATCATGGTTTGGCAGGATCGCAGTTGCCAGCACCGAGCAGGAAGCGGCAGCACTTAGCAATGGTCGCTGGACGCACAACAACGCAATATGCGGGGACGTTGCTAGCGTAATTTCGCAAATTCGTGCATTTGTAGAATTGGGAGTCGATCAATTCATGGTCGAGATTCAGGGGCAGAGTCGTGACGATATTATCGACCTGCTTGCGCACGAGGTATTACCTGAATTTTCAGCTTAATGTATTGGAAACTTTTAGTTAATCAAATCGCTGCGGTTGCCGTTGTGGAAGAATCCGCATTATAACTAATGCTCATGTCCAAAATACCCGATCCCGAATTTGTTCACGAAACGGTCAACGGAGCGGTCTACGATCTGCCCGAAGGCAGCACCCTGTTGATCGGTACGACAAATGTGGCGTTCACCAGTTACGCTCCGCGCCTTAGCGGTCCATTGGTGCTGCGTTATGGGATTTCGCTTTTAAGTCCCAACACGCAAGCGATAATCCCCGGACTGTTCGTTTCCGAAAAAGGTGTGGCACTGGTGGGGCGCGAAGCATGGGACTTCATTTTGGAACGATTCCAGTTGTATCCCCGCTCCGACATCATCGGAATTAAGGCGTTTGGCGGAGCACCCCTGCAAGTGTTCCTGCGGGAACTGGATTTCGGCACACCAGTGCGCATCTTCGCCTACGAAAGCCTAGATACATCGCTTTTACCTGCGGAGATCAGTCGTGTAATATTGGGCGAAGACACTCGCATTAGTGAACTTCCTGAACTCTTGGTGCGCTATGGCAATATGCATGTTGGCTAGCACTCATTAACGCAATAGATGCTTAACTAGAGCGCATATGATCACAACATCACAAGCAGAACGAGTAACATCAAATGCTTTGATTCAGATCACACTTCTTCGGTGAACACATTGCTGCTAGCGACTTCTGGTTTCACTCCTGCCATCAACAGACCAAGTTGTTCGCGCGTTGCTTGCTCGGCAGGTAGCACAGCGATGATCTCCCCTTTATACATCACTGCAATGCGATCGGAGAGCGCCACGATCTCATCAAGTTCTGCCGAGACGAGTAACACCGCTGCACCTTCATCGCGCAGTTGAACAATCCGCTTATGGATAAACTCGATGGAACCGACGTCAATACCCCGCGTGGGCTGCGACGCGATTAGCAGTCGTGGTTGACGACTGAATTCACGTGCTACTACCATCTTCTGTTGGTTGCCACCGCTGAGATTGCCACCTTTCACCTCGATTCCGGGAGTGCGGATGTCGAATTCTTCTACCAGTTGAATAGCGTTCTCCCGGATCTCTTCTTCGTCGCGGATCAAGCCGTTATCACTCACGCTGTTGGGTTTGATTATTAGGCGTCCGATTCGACTAAGCATCAATGCTGTGAGTGCATTACCAACGAAGAATACTAGCGTTGCGTAGCCTACCGTCAGCAGCAATGCAAAGATAAACGGACCAGTTTCACGACGCGGGTTTAGTTCTGCTAGATTTAGTCCGGATTGCAGTGCAGGCCACAGCACTGACGTCCACACCGCCGCTGCGATCAGAGCGATGACGGCGAATACCGTTAAGTACAATACTGTGGCAATTGGTAGCTGCCGCCATGATGGGTAAGTCGCAAACGGTTGCTCGTAATACTGATTGAGCACCAGATTGTCAGACACCGGGAATGGCATGACCATCCCGTAGCGATGCCGATCTTCAGGTACGTGTCCTGTACTCGCAGTGGTGACTGCGCGGGGATCGCCGCTGTGGATCAGATGCCCATTGATTTGCATCGTACCACCTATCGGTTCGCGCAGTCCGGTCAACACTTCCACTAATTCCGTTTGCCCGTTACCCTGAACACCAGCAATGCCGAGGATTTCGCCCACGCAGACCTCAAAACTGACGCCATTGACAGCAACCGCTCCTCGCTCATCTCGCGCCGATACTCCTTCAACGACCAGCACAGGAGCGCCCGGTTCTGCTACCGCCTTATCAACGCGCAGCATCACTTCGCGCCCGACCATCATTGCCGCCAACGATGCATCGGTAGAGTTTTGCGGATCAGCCACACCAGCAACTTTGCCAGCGCGCATCACGATGATCCGATCTGCAACCTCAAGCACTTCCTTCAACTTATGCGTGATAAAGATAATAGATACGCCTTGCGAGGCGAGCTGCTTCATGATTTTGAACAGTTCACGCGATTCTTGTGGCGTTAGCACCGCAGTTGGTTCATCAAGGATTAAGATGTCTGCTTTACGATACAGTGCCTTGACGATCTCCACGCGCTGCTGGATACCGACTGGTAGTTTTTCGATGTAGGCATCAGGATCAACTTCTAGGTTAAACTGACGAGAGATATCATGTACTTGATCTGCTGCACGCTTCTGATCCTGCACTTGGGTTACGGTCACAAATAAATCGATCAGGGAATCAACTAGTAGATCCACGCGGGCAGTTTTAGGTGCAACTCGGCTGCGTCCTCGCCACGTCGAACGCGCACCACGATACATTAGTACCAATGCGAAGGCAGCAACCAGACAGCCGATGACCGCGGGTAACCACAGCAGAATTGTCGCAGCGGCAGGTGCGCTCTGGTACCAGAATCCGAAGACACGTTCTGCCTTACTTAAAATACCAAGACGTTGAAAGGCGGATCCTTGAAATTCCGAGCCTTGTACGAAATAGGTCGCCAGCGTGAAAAATGCCAATTGCAGCACGTAGCCTACCAGTGCGCCGATGACGATCGCCACGACTGGAACGAACGCGCGCCACAATATGCCCCAGATCAACCTAACTGTTCCAGCGGCGCGGGTTTCCTCTGGCTGTGTAGTAGCACGCGTTCTGCCATCTTTGTCTTTTACGGATGACTCTTCACCGATCAAGACGTTTTCGGCTACCGTCATAACGGGGATCAACTGGAAGTGTTGATGTACCATACCGATGCCGCTACGAATCGCTTCGCGCGGACTCTCGAAATGCACAGATTTACCGCGCAGTTTGATCGAGCCTTCATCGGGGTGATACAAGCCATAAATGATATTCATTAATGTGGATTTACCAGCGCCATTCTCACCCAGCAGCGCCAGAATTTCGCCACGCCGTAATTGTAGATTTACATTGTCGTTGGCAATAATGCCGGGGAAGCGCTTGGTTACTCCCTGCACGTCCAAGACTACATCGCGCCCATCAAGATTTCTATTGGTCATGCTTATTCCACCTCGTAAGCCTGTCCGACGTGTGCGGGTGGTCGTGCCCTGCCTACAAAGCCCGCCAGCACAATCAATGTGAGAACATAGGGCAGCATTGCCACAAATTTATGAGGGATACTGATCTGCATGAATTGCAGTTGGCTTTGCAAGGCGGAGGCAAAACCGAATAACAGCGCACCCAGCATGGCACGGGAAGGTCGCCACATCCCAAAGATCATGACTGCTAGGGCGATGAAGCCACGACCACTGCTCATGCCTCGCTCAAACGAGACTCCTTGCACCAGCACTGCGCCTGCTAATCCCGCCAGTACGCCGCTAATCGCTAGGTTAGTGTATTGTAAGCGGTGGACATTGACCCCGAGTGTATCTGCCGCACGAGGATTCTCACCGATAGCTCGTGTGCGCAGCCCCCATGTAGTGCGAAATAAGGCGAACCCGATTGCGAGCACTAGCGCAAACGCCACATAGGTGAGCAGATTCTTATCGAACAGAATCTCACCGATAACATAGAGAATCCCTTGATCTTCAGGAAATGGATTCGGGATCAGTGGTAGCGAACCAAGAGTATTTTGACCACCGAGATAGAGGTAGGAGGTTAGTCCAGCGGAGAAGATGTTGATCACCGTCCCACTAATGATCTGATCGACCTTGTAGCGAATCGCCAACGTGGCGTGGAGCATTGCTAACGCTGCTCCAGCCACCATCGCGCCGCTGATGCTTATCCCTAGCCGTAGGGGCTGTGCCTGCAACCATTCAGGGGTGCCGGATTGGCTAATCAGTACATTGAGCAGAAATGCCACATAAGCGCCAGCAAGGATCATACCTTCAATGGCGATGTTGACTACACCTGATCGTTCACTTACGATGCCACTAAGTGAACCTAAAATAATCGGCACGGCGCTTCGGATAGTGGCATTAAAGACCGAGATGATGACTGCCACGTTGAGGAATTGACCTAAGTCCATGATTTAGCGATGCCCCCATCCGGTACTCAGCGCCACTTTGTCGCCTTCGGATGCGCTGCGAATGCGGTAAATACGGCGGATGATTTGTTCAGCAGCCACAAACATCAGGATCAACGCGGAGATCACCTGAATAATCTCGGTAGGTACACGAGAGAGGAATTGCATTTGTGTGCTGCCAGCATCTAACGCACCGAACAGCAGTGACGACGGGATCACGCCGATAGGGTTGCTGGCAGCTAGCAGCGCCACAGCAATGCTATCGAAACCGAGTGCCAAACTTTGGTTTGTTTGGAAATTATAGAAAACACCCGTCGATTGAATGGCGCCTGCTAAACCAGCTAGTCCACCAGAGATCATCATTGTCAAAATGGTCATCCGCCCGACTTTGATACCAGAATACTTTGCAGCCGTCGGATTCAAGCCAACCATTCGCAGCTCGAAACCGAACGTCGTGCGATAGAGCACCAAATAGACCAGAATAGCAGCACCGAGAGCAATGAATATGCCGATATGCAGAGTATCTGGTGCTGTACCACCCGGCTGATACAAAACGGGTAATCTGGCGCTTTCCAGAATATTGGCTGTCTTTGCCTCGGCACATGAACCAACAGTCTTGCACAGCGCTAACGGACCCGGCGGATTGGTCGGGCTAGCAGGCGAGACCAACCATTCTACGAAGTTGCTGGCGATGTAGTTGAGCATGATGGTCGAGATCACTTCATGTGCGCCCGAACGCGCCTTCAAAATACCGGGAATACTGCCCCAGAGCGCACCACCTGCAACTCCTGCCAATAAACAGAGCAAGATGTGAATTGGTGCTGGTATTGATGGCAGACTAAACCCTACCCACGCTGCGGCAACTGAACCAATCACAAGTTGACCCTGTGCGCCGATATTGAACAATCCGCCTTTAAATGCGAATGCTACGGCAAGACCAGAAAGTAGCAGCGGGGTCGCCTTCACTAGCGTGCGTGTTAGTGCAGCATCACTGCCCAGTGAACCCTGTAATAGTCCGGTGAATGCACGAATGGGGTCTAGTCCCACCAGCAGAATCAGGATTGAACCGATCAAGATGGCAGTGAAGATGGAGAGCAGCGGAATCGCTAAACTGCGTAAACCCCGCAATGTGGAAATAAACCCATTCTCGCGCACAGATAACGTTTCTTGCATAACTATTTGACCCGTAGTGATGAGGCGCGGGTGATGATCGCGCGATTATAGCGTGGACATGCCAATGTTGCTGGAAATAAGAATCACGAACGCCAGCGGAGAATTGAGCTTCGCTGGCGTTCGGTTACTAACGCTAAAGGCTAGCTAGTTCGGGTTAAGGCATTGCCGCTGCCAATGCAGAGCACGCGATGCAGACATTACCCGGACGAATGATAGCAAAACCAGCCTGCGGATCAGCGCCATAGGTAGTGAAGTCGATGTTGAAGACGATCAACAACGTCACGCGACCTGATTGACGCGAACGCACTACAGCCTCACCCAGCCACTGCGCCTGCTGCGCGGCGGTGGTATTGACTGCCCATTCGAAACCAGATGGCAGCGGACCGTAGCCCTGTGGCGACAGGAAGCCTAGTTCGGTGAAGCAAGCCGTCTTGCCGGGGAACGATGCCAGCGCACGATTCAACATCGTGGTGAAATAGCGCGTAGGATAGTTACCGCGCGGATCTCCCGCAGTTTGGCTCGGGCTAACAATGCCTTCATTGTAGTGAACACCGATGCAGTCTGCGAAGCGTGCGGCACCTGCCGCCGCCATACCTGCGTAGTAACGATCATCGTTCCACACTTTGGCGAGACCGAACGCACCTTCCGCACCGGTCGGCGCAGGTGCACCCGTAATTACCAGCGTGCTGGCATTAGCAGCCTTAATTGCCGCATGGGCTTTACTCAGCAGCGTGACATAGCTCGCCGGGTTGATCTGTCCGGTGGGCCATTCGCGGTCAATGTTCATCTCGTTCCATACTTCAATGGCATCCGCGCCAGCCTTCGCTAGGCTACCAACGTAGTTGGCGTATTCATTCTGGTAGTTGCCATCAAGCACGCGGTTCTTATCGCCAATGACTGACAACAGAATCTTGAAGCCCGCACCCTTTGCCTGTTGGATTAGTGCCACGCCATTGCCATCACCGGAACTTACCTGTCGCTTCACCCACGTCATCTTGGAGACTTTCAAGACCTGCTGTGTATTACTATTCAAGTCTTGAATCTGACCACCAAGCGAGAATCCTGTGGGTACCGGACCGGGGTTGCCGGGGTTCGGAGTCGGTACTGGACCAGTGCCACCACCCGGAATCTTCAATACCTGCCCTACATAAATAAGGTTGGGGTTAGCGATGCCGTTTAACTGCACAATAGCTTGTACCGTGACGCCAAATCGGGCAGCAATGCGACTCAGGTTGTCGCCCGGTTGCACCGTATAGGTAGTACCACCTGCAGGTGGAGGCGTAGGTGTAGGCTGATTAGGGGCGGTCGTTGGAGTCGGTACAGCGGGACCTACACCACTAGTTGGGATGCGTAAAACTTGTCCAACAAAAATGAGATTAGGATTGGCAATATTGTTATACTGCTGGATCGTCGCAACAGGAACCTGAAAACGCAGCGAAATACGGAACAGGTTATCGCCCGGTTGGACGACATACGTGACGACCTGACTGGGGCTATCTCCTTGCGCCTGCGCCGTTAACACTGGCACGACGAGGATGCAGACAAGTAGGAGAGCCAACAGAACTCGTCGCATGGGCAGAACCTCCTAAACGAATACGAAAACTTCCACCTGCACAATTGTAACCGATTTTTAACTTTGCAATCGGCTTACTCTCAGATTGTCGTGAACCAAGTACAAACTTTCATCAAATGATTAGCCCAAAGATGCCGGAGATCGAGGCGGGGAAGTACCAATATTCCAATGCGCTATCAATTCTGCTCCGCACTACTACTAGCACTTCCCTGCCTGACGTTACTGCTTTGGCGCGGCTTGCAACCATAAATAGATTGGGCGTGTGTTCCAATCTGAATCTAGCACAGAGAAGCCCGACTCTGGGCGGCTCGGTTGATCGGCTTTGACAAATTCAGGCAGCGACGAGAAGTTCATATTCCACAGCACCATTACCCCCATGTACGCAGCAATGTCACCTGTTTGCGCTAGCTCAAAGGCGCGGATGATGTACTCTGCCTGCTGATCTTGTGTGATTCGGTTCATCCACGCGAGATTAGGATCGTTAGGCGCCATGGCAGGTGGACCATCAATATGACTTTGGAAATGCAGACCATCGAAACTTGACCAGCCGAACTCCGTTGCCATCAACTTGCCATTAGCGTGGTTATTCGCCAGCATGATCTCGCGGTAGGCGAGAATAGTATCGAGGAAGAAAAAGTACGGTTGATCATCCCATCCCTGTGATTGTGACGCACAGCAGCGGGCATCCGGTGCATTTGCCCAACCATAAGGATGGACGCCAATGGCAAAGGCAGGATCATTCAGCGGCAGCCCGGTGGCGTAGAGATCGCGCAAATAGCGCCTATCTTCAACCGATCCCGCCGTGTCGCCAGTGGGAGCGAGTCCCGCAGTGATCACCCAGATGTTCGGTGAACGGGCGCGGATTGCGTTATAAGCTACGTCGAAGTAGCGACGATAAGTTTGCGCATTCATCGGCGCACCAGTCCACTCGCGTGCTAGATTAGGTTCATTCCAGATCTCAATAGCACTGATATAGTCTGTGCCCCACTGATCCAGCAGTGCAGCGACGAAATCGGCGTAATCTTGTGGATTGGCGGGAGGTCCGTCCAGTTGCCCGCGCGCTTCTGCTGGTCGTGCCCAATCCGGCGCATTAACAACGCTGATCATCATCTTGAAACCGCGGCGTCCCGCATAAATCAAGTGCTCTCGCAAGACGTTGATCTGATTAGTGTAGATACCCTTGCCTTCAGCCTCGATTTCTTTCCATGACACCTGGAATTTGATCCACTTGAAACCCATAAACTGGGCACGATCCACCAGACCCCACCAACGATCGATCTCGATGTTGGCGTACATCTGGATACCCATCTGATCACTTCGCAATGTAGGCAAAGGAGGGATTGTGGGTTCTGTGCTGGTAACCACAGTTGGAGTAGCAGCAAGGGTGAGTGTTGCCTGAACGGTGGGAGCAATCGTCGGCGTGGCACCTGTAGTTGGTTGGGCAGTTTGATCAACAATGATCGGTCCGAACGTAGACGCGGCGGTGCTGATTTGTGCGTGCACGGGCATGACTTGAGGCAGTGACTGTAGTGTAAACAAGAATACAACACTGGTTAGCAGCAAGAATGCAAACGGGATACGCCATTTCACTTTCACAGTAGCTCAATCTCCTGATAGGTTGGGTCTGATCGTAGCATTGATGCACGTTTAGTGAGAAATCGTCAGGTGAACGCCAAATCGTAAGCACTGCCAAATTCCGTATACGAAGTTTGGTATACCAAATGCTTGACATTGCGCCACTTTTTTGACACTATCTAGACGAGTGTCGATAAGGAGGTGAAACCTGATTCGGATACCCCGGCGAATCTAGGTACACAGCAACAGTCTTTGTACCAGAGCAAGTCAATAAGTGGAACTACTTTTCAACTTAAATTGAGGCAAACTATCATGAAGAAAATGAGAGTGATCTTCGCGTTGGTACTCGCCGTCTTGCTTGGCTTTGGCATGGCAGGCAAAACCAATGCGCAGGGTAAGCAGTTCGAAGGCTTAACCGTGAATGTTTTAAGCTTTACGGGTCCGCAAGTGACCGAACCCTTGCTGCGCCGTGGTCCTGATTTTGAAGCGTTGACTGGAGCCAATATCGAAGTTACCACCGTACCGTTCGCTGAACTCTACAATAGCATCCTGACCGATCAGTCAACTGGAACTAATAGCTACGATGCATTTGTCATGTCTCCACAGTGGAATGCCGACTACGTAAACGCTGGCATCCTTGAAAACCTGAGCAGCTATGTGGCAAACGACAAAGATATTGCTTGGGACGACATTGCTCCGTTTTTCCGTAATTATATCGCCACCTACGCAGGCAACATCTACGTGGTTCCTCTGGACGGTGACTTCCACATGGTCTATTACCGTACAGACGTATTTGAAAAGGCAGGTCTGCAACCACCTCATACTTGGGAAGAATATTTGGAAGCGGCTGCCAAGTTCAACGGACAAGACCTGAACGGTGATAGTGAGGCAGATTACGGTTCTTGCATCCCGAAAGTTCGTCAGGGACAAAGTTTTTGGTGGATTGTTGACTTTGCCAGTGGACGGCTTCAGTCGCAAGGAACAGGACAGGGCATTTTCTTCAACACAGAAACCTTCGATCCGCTGTTTGGACCCAATCCGGCATTCATCAAGGCACTAGAACTGTTCAAAGAAACATCAAAGTACGGACCAGCCGATGAACTGACCTTGGATTTGAATAGCACCCGCGATCTGTTCCTTACGGGTCGCTGCGCCCTAACGATGGACTGGGGGGATATTGGCTCTCTATCAATCGATCCTGAACGATCAAAAGTACAGGATTTGGTTGGCACAGTGGTTATTCCCGGCGCGAAAGAGGTGTTGGATCGGTCAACGGGAGAATTGGTGCCGTGCGATTCGACTACCTGCCCATATGCGATTGATGGTGTTAATTACGCACCATTCGCTGCCTTTGGAGGTTGGGGTGGCGCGGTAAGTGCAGCAGCAGATCAAAAGGTCAAAGATGCAGCCTATGCCTTCTTCTCTTACCTCAATCAACCTGCCCAATCGAACGTAGACGTGACGATTGGCAAAAGTGGCTACAACCCGTATCGGTTGTCCCAGTTTAGTAGCACCGATCCTTGGGTTCAAGCTGGTTTTAGCGAAACTGCTGCCAAGAACTATCTTGGCGCTATTGAGGGCAGTCTGAGCAGCCCCAATATGGTTCTGGATCTGAGTATTCCCTCGACGAATCGCTATCTACAAGTCACCCTAGACACCGTAGTTAGTCAGTATCTTGCTGGTGAATTTACCGCTGAAGAAGCCGCACAGGAAATCTTCAATCAGTGGAATGAGATCAGCAGCGAAGTCGGGCGCGATGCGCAGCAGCAGGCATACCTAGCCTCACTTGGCATCAGCACTAAATAGCACCATTTTCCGATAAGCGTCTTTCCATAAGGCAAGCAAGTTTGCTTGTCTTATGGAATACTTCTTAGTGGATTGCACAGCTAGAATGTTCACTGCTAGCTGAAGACAAAATTAGGCTCAATAGATCGATTATAGGGTTAAGAGAACATCTAAAAACATGAATCAGTCTACGTCGCAGCAGGTGAGTGAAACAGCGAGAATTTCTGCAAAGACGGCTAGTATCAAACAAGCTGCTGATTCCACACCTGATTCTTCGGTCAGGCTCATTCTGCTGTTGCCCGCAATCCTTATCGTTTTGTTTCTCTCCATTTTTCCACTGATCGTTTCGCTGTTTCTATCTTTTACTCGTGTTACCTTCGTCAGAGGCGGCATTGATTTAGCCTTTTTGGGCTTCGCCAATTACACCAAGCTCCTGTTTGGCAGTCAGCAGCGGCATTTTATTGGCAAACTTGGTGAATTATCGCCGTTAGGTTGGCTGCTATTTCTCGCCTGCAGCGCCCTATTCCTCTATTGGCTGTACAGTGGAGTGCGTAAGAGGCAACTATCGCTGTGGTCGTTGACCACACGTGTATTGACCATTTGCGCTGCTTTAGGCTTACTTTGGATTGTCCTTAGCACTTTGAGTGGCGAGGGATTACCCGGAACTGTAGTTGTCACGCTGATCTTTGTGTTTGCGGGGGTATTTTTTCAGTACAGCATTGGGCTTGGCTTAGCGCTCTTGCTCGTACAGGAATTACGTGGCAAGCGATTTTTCCGGATTGCCTTTCTACTGCCGATGATGATTACACCTGTTGGTATTGCCTTCCTATTTCGGATGCTCACTGATACGCATGTTGGTCCTTTTGCCCCCTTTTGGTCTAGTATCGGTCTAAAGAACTTTTCCTTTGTTGAGACTGCCGCAGGTGCTCGCACTGCCGTGATGATTGGTGACATCTGGCAGTGGACCCCATTCATGTTCATCATCTTACTCGCTGCACTCGAGGGGACTTCCCGCGATCAACTAGAAGCAGCGTTGGTCGATGGAGCAAATCGCCTTCAAATATTTCGTTACATTGTCTTACCACAAATTGCCCCGGTCAGTCTAACTCTCATCTTGATTCGCCTGATTGAAGCATTCAAGATTATCGACATACCACGTATTCTCACCGGAGGTGGACCGGGGACTGCTACCGAGACATTAACCCTTCATGCCTATATCGAATGGCGCTCTCCTAATCTTGGCGGTTCTGCAGCTATCAGCTACTTGCTGCTCATTTTGGTGACGTTTGTCGCCGTCTTATTCGTTAATGTAGTACGTCAACAGATTGTCGAGAAATTATGATGCGTCGCTTGTTTCGCACACCTAATCCTTTTCAACTCTCTCCATTCTGGCTAATTACATCCTACATTTTGCTAGGTCTCTGGTCATTTGTGGTTCTGTTTCCACTATATTGGCTAGTGATTACCGCGTTCAAGCTGCCAATCGACGTTGCCTCTGGACCTAAATACATCCCTTTCGTCGACTTTCAGCCGTCATTGCATGCTTGGAAAGAAATGCTTGTCGAAAACGGATCAGACTTCGTGATGCGCCCTTACCTGAGTACGATCTCAGTAGGCATTAATAGTGCCTTGCTGGCGCTCATATTCGGTAGTGCGGCTGCCTACGCCTTAACACGCTTCGAGTATCGACCCAAAATTGGACTGATAGCGACATTTATCGGCTGCGTCATTCTAAGTGTATTCATTGTAGTTGCTGGAGTGCAGTGGCAACTTGGGGTGATCACCGGTATAGCAGTCTTTTTCCTTTTGGCGCAAGGGCTGGCACGAAGATTTCAGGGAGCTTTGGGGAACAGCGACATTGCCTTCTGGTTGATTTCACAGCGTATGCTGCCGCCAATAACGGTGATTATTCCCATCTACATTTTGTATCAGCAGCTTGGCTTATTAGACACTCCATTTGCCCTAATCATTTCATATTGTGCTGCCAACCTACCGATTGTAGTTTGGTTTATGCGCGATTACTTTCAAAGTATTCCATTTGAACTGGAGGAGAGCGCCTTCATTGATGGCGCTTCACGTTATCAGGTAATTTGGCGCATCATACTGCCTCTGACCGTACCGGGGTTGATCGCGACATTCCTGATAGTGCTAGTCTTTTGCTGGAATGAGTACGTAATGGCGCTATTTCTGACTGGCGCAGCGACGCAAACGATGCCCATTCTTGTTTCCGCGCAAAACGGTGTACGTGGACCTCAGTGGTGGAATATGTCTGTGTTAGTCATGTTGATGGTCGGTCCACTTATCGTCATGGCTATCTTATTGGAACGGTATATCGCTAAGGGTTTATTGGTGGGCGCAGTCAAAGGTTAAGAGGATTTAAGCCGAACGAGCATGGTCACACACATCATAGACATTGTCACACACGACATTCGTTTTCCGACTTCGCGTGGGTTGCACGGCTCGGACGCAATGAATGTTGATCCCGATTATTCGGCTGCATATGTAATTTTGAAGACGGACCATCCTGCTGGCTTGGAAGGACATGGTCTCACCTTTACAATTGGACGTGGCAACGAGCTGTGTGTAGCGGCGATTCAATCGCTGTCCTACTTGCTGCGTGGCAAGACGCTGGAATCGCTGACCGAAAATATGGGCGCGTTCTGGCATATGCTGACGGGCGATTCGCAGTTGCGTTGGGTAGGCCCGGAGAAAGGGGTAATTCATCTAGCAACAGCAGCGCTCGTCAACGCGGTATGGGACTTATGGGCAAAAGTCGAAGCTAAGCCTTTGTGGAAGCTCCTCGCCGATTTGACGCCGGAAGAATTGGTCCGTTGCATTGACTTCCGCTACATCACTGACGCGCTGACTCCTGACGAGGCGCTCGATCTGCTGCGTAAACAGGCTGCAACCAAAGCCCAGCGGGAAACCGAAATGTGCGATACAGGATATCCGGCGTATACAACTTCAACAGGTTGGCTCGGCTATACTGATGATCAGATTCGTAGCTTGTGTCGGGAGGCGCTCGCAGAAGGTTGGTCGCATTTCAAGATCAAAGTGGGTCGCAGCATAGAGGATGATGTACGCCGCTGTCGGATCATTCGAGAGGAGATTGGCGAGGATAGGTTTCTGATGGTCGATGCCAACCAATATTGGGATGTCGGCACAGCAATCGACCACATGAAACATCTAGCTCCTTTCAACCCATGGTGGATCGAGGAACCAACTAGCCCCGATGACATCCTCGGTCATGCAACGATTGCCCGCGCAGTTGCGCCGATCAAAGTAGCTACAGGAGAGCATTGCCACAATCGCGTGATCTTCAAGCAGTTAATGCAGGCAGAGGCGATTCACTTCTGCCAGATCGATAGCTGCCGATTAGGTGGTGTAAATGAAATTATCGCTGTCTACCTGATGGCGGCAAAGTTCGGCGTTCCAGTGTGTCCACACGCAGGTGGTGTAGGACTTTGCGAATATGTTCAGCACTTGCAGATCTTCGACTACATCGCCATCAGCGGCTCGACTCAAGATCGCGTGATTGAGTACGTAGATCACCTGCACGAGCATTTTCTCGATCCGGTGGTGATCCATAACGGACACTATATGCCGCCACAGATGCCCGGTTACAGTATCCAAATGAAGGCTGATAGCATCGTTGATCATGAGTATCCGACGGGGAAAGTGTGGCAATAAAAAGCCCGCCGAAGCGGGCTTAGCGCAGATTAGCGGTGGATGCGTTCGTAGCGACCAACCCATTTCCAGTTGGACGTATCACGTTGATTTGCCGAAATGATCTGCGATGCCTGCTGCTGATCGTGGTGCGCGATCAAAGTGGCAACGATTGCCGCGGCTTCAGGATTCAAGCGCGATTCATCGATCTCCGGCTTGAAATACTGCTCCACGAAACCAGTGTCGAACTTGCCGGAAATGAAGTGATGGCTATCCACTAGCTTCATATGGAACGGCAGATTCGTCTTCAACCCCATAATTCGATACTCCTCTAGTGCACGGCTGAGGCGGCGGATCGCAGTAGCGCGATCTGATCCCCACACAACCAACTTGGCGAGCATCGAGTCGTAATACGGCGTCACTTCGTAGCCGGCGTAGATGCCACTATCTAGCCGCACACCGGGACCGGTGGGCGCCAGATGCAGCGATACCGTACCTGTTGAAGGCAGGAAGTTGTTATAAGGGTCTTCGGCATTGATGCGACATTCGATGGCGTGACCATTGATGTTCACTTCATCCTGCGTGATGCCGAGCTTACGACCACGCGCAATACGAATTTGTTCTTTTACAAGATCGACGCCCGTGATCAATTCGGTAACAGGATGTTCCACCTGTATGCGCGTGTTCATCTCCAAGAAGTAGTAATCGTGGTTCTTATCAACGAGGCATTCAATCGTTCCTGCGTTGACATAGTTGACTGATTGAGCAGCACGAACCGCCATCGCGCCCATTTCACGGCGCAACTCGTCATCTAGATACGGACTCGGCGCTTCTTCCACCAATTTCTGATGCCGCCGTTGAATGCTGCATTCGCGCTCACCGAGGTAGATGGTGTTACCGAACATATCCGCCAGAATCTGGAATTCGATGTGACGTGCACCTTCCAGCAGCTTTTCCAGATAGACCGTGCCATCACCGAACGCGTTTTCCGCTTCACGATGGGCAGCAGCTAAAGCAGATCTAAGCTCCGACGGCTCACGCACGACACGCATTCCCTTGCCACCGCCACCCGCTGCTGCTTTCACCATTAGCGGATAACCGATAATCGTGTCGGCAGCATTCACGATCTCATCATCGCGTAGACCGGGTTCTGTGCCGGGAATTACGGGGACACCAGCTTTACGCACCGTTTCGCGTGCCATTTGCTTGTCGCCCATCGTGCTGATGGCTTCTGGCGTCGGTCCAATGAAGACTAGATCGGCGTCAGCACAAGCCTGTGCGAATGCCTCACGCTCAGATAAGAAACCATAACCGGGATGAACTGCATCCGCGCCCGATTTCTTGGCTGCAGCGATGATCTTGTCAATAACTAGATAGCTTTCACGCGGAGACGGCGGTCCAATGTGATATGCCTCATCAGCGTAGCGAACGTGCAGCGCAGCACGGTCTGCATCACTGTAGACGGCAACGCTGCGCACGCCTAATTCACGGCACGCGCGGATGATGCGCACGGCGATCTCACCGCGATTGGCGATCAGAATTTTGTTGATAGTACGAGATACTTGCTTAACCATGCTCGTTTTTCCGCTAACCATTTCCCAATATTACGCGAATTTCCTCTAACCAACTGCCTGTAACCGCCCTGTATCCCCTGCGAATTTTAGGCAACTGATTCTAACTATTCACCCTCGACAGCTATTTCCTTATAGCGGAATGTTGCCGTGCTTTTTGGGCGGATTGCTATCGCGCTTGTTGCGCAGCATTTCCAGCGCATTGATCAGACGCGGGCGCGTTTCTGATGGCATGATCACGTCGTCCACGTAACCGCGCGATGCTGCCACATAGGGATTAGCGAACTTTTCGCGGTACATCTGCACCAATTCCGCCTTCTTCGCCACCGGATCCTCAGCCTCCGCCAATTCACGACGGAAGATGATATTGACCGCGCCATCGGGTCCCATCACAGCGATCTCGGCAGTGGGCCATGCCACGTTGAAATCCCCGCGAATGTGCTTACTGCTCATCACGTCATAAGCGCCGCCGTAAGCCTTGCGCGTGATCACAGTGAGTTTAGGTACAGTAGCTTCGCAGTAGGCGTACAGCAGTTTCGCTCCGGATCGGATGATGCCTGCGTGTTCTTGCTTGGTTCCGGGCATGAAACCGGGCACATCCTCGAAGGTAACAATGGGAATATTGAAGCAGTCGCAGAAGCGGATGAAGCGAGCGGCTTTCTCACTGGCTTCGATATCCAGCACACCCGCCAGCACGGCTGGTTGATTAGCTACGATACCAATGCTGTAACCGCCTAAACGCGCAAAGCCAACCACAATATTAGTGGCATAATGCTCGTGAATCTCGAAGAAGCGCCCATCATCCACGATCAGCTTGATCACTTCCTTGATGTCATAAGGCTTGTTGGGATTGTCCGGAATGATGCTGTCGAGAGCGCGTTCAGTGCGCAGCTTGTCATCCTTGGTGGGGACGTAAGGCGTATCTTCCATATTGTTTTGCGGCATAAAACCAAGCATCTCACGGATCAAGTACAAGCAGTCGGCTTCATTCTCGGCTGCGATATGGCAAACGCCGCTAGTGGTACTGTGAACGGATGCGCCTCCAAGTTCCTCGAACGAAACTTCCTCATGCGTCACCGATTTGACCACATCTGGTCCGGTGACAAACATATAAGAAGTGTTCTTGACCATGAAGATGAAATCGGTAAGCGCAGGGCTATATACTGCGCCACCTGCGCACGGACCCATGATCACGCTTATTTGGGGGATCACGCCACTGGCGAGTGTGTTTCGCAGGAAAATGTCGGCATAGCCACCTAAGCTGACCACGCCCTCTTGAATACGCGCGCCACCGCTGTCGTTCAAGCCAATAATCGGCGCACCGGATTTCATCGCCATATCCATGATCTTGCAGATTTTCTCGGCATGAACCTCGGACAGCGATCCGCCCATCACCGTGAAATCCTGCGAGTAGACAAAAATGAGGCGACCATCAATCGTGCCCCACCCGGTGACAACGCTGTCGCCCAAAAATTGATTCTCCGGCTTATCCATGCCGAAATCACGGGCACGCTGTGTGACGAAGGCATCGACTTCACGGAAGCTGCCCGGATCGAGCAATAGTTCGATGCGCTCGCGGGCAGTTAGTTTGCCGCCTTTATGCTGACGTTCGACGCGATCAGCGCCGCCACCTTGCAAGCTCAATTCCCGCATATCCAGCAGTTTTGCGGTTTTGTCCTTATGATTGAGTTGATCCATCGTCGCCATCAGTGGTGTTCCTAAGAAGTTATGACAGTATTTGCGTTGATAAAGCAAAGTAAGCGCCGAGAATTATAACCCGCTAATTGGGCAGTCGTTGCCAGTGAAGGAGAATTCAATGACGTTAAATGCGGGCATCGGGGCGATATTCACCGAATACAACGCGTAGAGTTCGGCAAATTTCGCCCAATGTAACTTCGTTCTCCACCGCGGTAACGAACAAGGGCATCAACGAATCGCTGCTTCGCGCCGCTGTTTCAATGCGCGTAAGCAATTCGCTGACCTTGCTGTTGTCTCGCTTCTCGCGCAGATCCTTCAACTGTTGTACTTGGCGACGCTCGATCTCAGGATCGACGCGCAGCAGATCAATCGGTTGTTCTTCCTCAGTTGTGAATTTGTTGACGCCGACGATGATCTGTTTTTCGCGTTCGATTGCTTGTTGATAGGCATAGGCTGAGTCTTGAATTTCACGCTGTACATAGCCCAACTCGATTGCCTGCAACGCCCCGCCCATCGCATCGATCTTGGCAATGTACTCGTTAGCAAGGGTTTCGATCTCGTTGGTCAGTTTCTCTACCAGATAGTTGCCACCCATAGGATCAACGACATCGGCAACTCCACTTTCATGTGCCAGGATTTGCTGTGTTCGTAGCGCTACTTGCACAGCCGATTCTGTGGGCAGCGCCAGTGCTTCGTCCATGCTGTTAGTGTGCAGACTCTGCGTGCCGCCGAGAATCGCTGCCAGAGCTTGGACAGTCACGCGGACGATATTATTCATAGGCTGTTGAGCGGTGAGGGTGCTGCCTCCAGTCTGGGTATGGAAACGCAACTTCCACGCCTCAGGATTTTTGGCGCGGAAGCGATCCCGCATGATGTGCGCCCAAATACGTCGTGCCGCGCGGAACTTGGCGATCTCTTCGAAGAACTGGTTGTGCGCATTGAAAAAGAAGGAAAGCTGCGGCGCAAAGTCATCCACGTTCAAACCTGCATCAATTGCTGCTTGTACGTAAGCGATCCCATTTGCCAGCGTGAAGGCGACTTCTTGCACCGCCGTACTGCCCGCCTCGCGGATGTGATAGCCACTGATACTAATGGTGTTCCATCCCGGCACTTCTAACTTGCAGTAGCGAAAAATGTCCGTGATCAACCGAAGACTAGATTCCGGCGGAAAGATGTACGTGCCTCGTGCGATGTACTCTTTGAGGATGTCGTTTTGGACTGTACCGCGCAGTTTATTTGGTTCAACGCCTTGACGCTTGCCAACCGCAATATATAGTGCCAACAGAATAGCTGCAGGTGCATTGATGGTCATTGAGGTGGAAACTTTATCCAGCGGTATCTGATCGAACAGCCGCGCCATATCATGGATGCTGCAAATGCTGACACCCACTTTCCCGACCTCACCAAGCGCCATTGGATCATCCGCGTCGTAGCCGATCTGCGTGGGCAGGTCGAAAGCGACGGAGAGTCCCATCTGCCCTTGACCGAGCAGAAAGCGATAACGTGCATTCGATTCTTCGGCGCTGGCGTATCCTGCGTACTGCCGCATCGTCCATAGACGACTGCGATACATGGTCGGTTGAATGCCGCGTGTATAGGGGAACTCGCCGGGAAAGCCGACGTTTTCCAGATAATTGTCATCTGAAATGTTGTCAGGACTGTACAGGCGTTCCAGAACAATGTTGGAAGAAGACTCAAAGTGATTTCGGCGTTCGGGGACTTTTTTCAGCGTGTTCGCGAGAGTAGTATCTTGCCACTGGCGTTTGGCATCACTGATTGAATTGGACGAGAATTCTTTCACAGTTGACCTCTATACCTTAACAACGCCTTTAGCGATCAAGCCACTTAGTTCTTTTTCTAGCATTTCTTCCAACTTACGAATACTGGGATAGACCAGGCAGCGCTGCCCCTGAACATCGAACTTAAGTTCCTTCTCATTGCTCACAATTAAGATCGTGGGTCGATCTTTGCCCCACGAATAGCCAACTTCCAGATAGACATTGGCATTTGCACCCGTCAGATCGGCGATGACGACTGAAGCAGTCTCGATACGTTCGCGCACGTAGTTCATCACGTCACCGGTGAAGTTGTCAAAATCGGCGCGTTCGCAAAGTAATCCGAGTCGGTGAACGGGCTGCTGAATACCGTAAAAGAAGATGTCGTCCATCTCGGCACGGAAAGGCATCGCAATAAACGCATGATGCTTCTTTGCCGTGGGGGCACTAGTTGATTCAGTAACCGGGGTTTCTGTAGAAGCAGAGACTGTTGCTGATGGGGTTGGCTCAGCGAACTTACTTACACTGATTGGATCAGCGGCAGGCAGCAAGTAAGCCCACTCATCGCCCTTTATGGCTGGTATGCGCCGTGCCTTCAACTCTGCATCGAGCGCTGCCCTTAGTCGGGTTACACGTCCCTCATTGCGCTCAACCAGTGTAATCTTTTGCAGGTTAGGGGGATACGCGCCCGCAGCAAGTCCTTTGAGGAGACCACTGAGTTGTGAGATGGCGGAGGCGTTCTCATCGAGTCCATAACCAACGCCATGAAGAGTCATAGCAAGGTGGCTAGTTTCTGGCGCATCTTCAGCCGCGATTCTCAACACATCAGCGGCAAACAGATTGATCTCGTCATAGCGAAATTGATGAAGGATGGGCACACCGACAAATAGTATCTTTTCTGAGGCGACGATACTGCTGCGAGCATTGATAATCTTATGTTCGCCCACATCCAGTTTATATTCAGTAAGAGAAAGTAAACCGTTCTTAGCCAGTTCAACTGCTACTGCCTGGTCTGCGCCATGCCAACTTCTTGCATATTTGAGTGCCAAAAGATCAGCTGAAAAGGTGATGACATCGCCTTGAACGATGGAAAAGGTAATCTTTCGTGGCATTAGTGTGGTTACCCTTCGGGTTCGGACAAATAGTCAATCGTACTCTCTATATTACCCGCACTTCGTCAACAAATGTGGAAGCCATTCACTTGATATTAGTGATCAGTTCAGGCGGTACAACAATACTCCGAAAGTTCTCGAAGGTCAGATCGCGGATGGTCAGCTTGAGTATTTGCTTGAGCTGGAAAAAGATCGCGCTGTAGCTAGCAAGGATGCGCGGCGAATCGCTCAGACCGAGTAGTTCCACTAACGCCTCGATCTTCTTGGGGTCGCCTTCAATTTCTACGAATTTTCCATAGGGCATCTCGTCCAACACGATCTCACAATCGTTCAATACATAGGTTGTACGATGCTTCTCGTAGATCCATGCCTCGTGAAAGCCAAGATGCTCCAAAATGGTGTGCATGGTATCAAAATCGCTCACCTCGACTTCGAGTTCCGGACGCGACAGAATGTTGTTTTCTGTACTAGTAGCAGGTTCTTTTAGAGTGAGACGAGTACGAGTATCTTGCCGCAAACGCAAGACTCGCGCCGCAGAGGTCAGTGAATTGATCGAGTCGTCGTAGCGGATATTGCGTTCATAAACGCGAGGAGCTGTGAGTGCAGCACCAGCTAGGATTAAGCGCTGTTCAGTAATCCGAAGTGTCTCAACGTAAATTTTGACTTCAGTTTCAACCTTATTATCATGTGTCATAGGCAGCAGTTGATTGGTCCTTCGTAATCTCGTTCATTATACAGATGAGCACAGTACTCGATCACAGCTTGATTTACACGCTCCCGATGAACGGTGTCTATATCCTTGCTGTTCCAGTAGATAGTTACGGGGATCGTTTGTTCCGTCAGAGGTGGGGTGTAATCGACTTGGGTTGTCGGAACGTTGGCAGCACGGTTGAGTTGTTCGCGTACGGTGATAGCCTCTCCAGTCACGCGGACTGAAATATAGTACGCCTGTCGGTTCGCCACTCTACCTCCAAACACCACTAAGGGTTGATCGCGCGAACTGCTTCCTTCAGACCTTCTCTGATTAGCGCTGTCACTTCTCGATGATTACCAGTACTTATTTCTGCGGCGATGATTACATCATGATGAAATGATCCTGCTGCACGCTCAACTAACCATAGATCAGCCCCATACCATGGGACATCCGGTGAATCATCGAGTTTATCAAAGTTGAGCCGCCGCAATGCTGCTCCAATTGTCTGATAACGCGCCAATTCTATATCGTAATTCCATACCAGCGAAGTATCGTTGGCACGCCGGTAGGATACATTCAACTTCACCTTACCGGTCTGTGATTTAGTGATGGTCGCCACTTGGTTAGGATGGCGACCATCATGATACTGGATAGTGACGCGCAATGCTTCACCCACTCCCGGTTGACGCACCACCTGAGTCAGGTCAGAAAGCTGCAACCGCGCAGCAATAAAGCGCAATGGTGCAGACTGTGGGCGTAGTAGCGGCGTGCTCATCCAGACTTGTTATCCGATCTCTTCTTGTTCCAATTCATCGAGTAGAGGCGCTCCATTTTTAGTGCCACCAATTTTCACTGCCTCCTCCTTCAAAACCATGATTTTACGTAATTCCACGATCTGATCACGCAACGCTGCTGCTTTTTCGAATTCGAGGTTCTTAGCGGCCGCCTTCATGCTTTTCTCGATCTCGCGCACCATCTGATTCAGTTCGGCAACCGATAGTTCTTCTGGCGCAACCTCATGGTGTTCATGCTTCTCTTCGGCGACTTGAGCTTTCACCCGATCTGTCAGATCGCGGATCTGCTTGACAATTGAAGCTGGTTTTATATTGTGTTTCTCATTGTACTCCACCTGAATAGCGCGACGACGAGTTGTTTCGTCGATAGCGCGTCTCATCGAATCAGTGATCTTATCCGCGTACATGATCACCTGACCATTGAGATGACGGGCGGCACGTCCGATAGTCTGGATAAGCGCTTGCTCAGAGCGCAAGAAACCCTCTTTGTCTGCGTCAAGAATAGCGACGAGTGATACTTCTGGCAGGTCAAGCCCTTCGCGTAGCAGGTTGATTCCGACTACAACATCATAAACACCAAGCCGCAGATCGCGCAGGATTTCGACACGTTGTAGTGTGTCGATCTCTGAGTGTAGATAGTGGACGCGGATGCCAACTTCGGTCAGGTAAGTGGACAAATCTTCAGCCATCCGCTTCGTTAGTGTGGTAACCAGCGCCCGTTCGCCACGCTTAATTCGCACATTGATCTCTTTAAGCAGGTCGTCTACCTGTCCCATAACCGGGCGCAGGCTAATCTCAGGATCGACGATACCAGTAGGACGGATGACTTGTTGTACGACGTTTTCTTTGACTTCGTACTCATATGGACCGGGGGTCGCGCTGGTGTAAATGATCTGGTTCGTCCGCGATTTGAACTCCTCAAAGTTCAGTGGACGATTGTCCAGCGCACAAGGAAGGCGGAAGCCATATTCCACCAAGACTTGTTTTCGCCGCTGATCGCCGTTGTACATGCCGCGAATCTGGGGAATAGACATGTGGCTTTCATCAATAACCAGCAGGAAGTCTTTGGGGAAGTAGTCCAGCAGGGTGTATGGTGGCGTACCCGGCGCACGCCGATCCATATGCCGCGAGTAGTTCTCGATGCCGGAACAGTGCCCAACTTCGCGCAGCATTTCGATGTCGTATCGTGCGCGCTGCTCAAGCCGCTGTGCTTCCAGCAGCTTACCTTCGCGCCGGAACAAAGCTAACTGATCTTCTAGCTCAGCTTCGATGTCGCGGATAGCAAGAGGTAGAACATCGCTCTCCGCTACATACTGCTTAGCTGGCATGATCACCAATTCTTGCGGTTCTTCTAGAATCTCGCCTGTGGTCGGATCAAAAGTGACAATGCGCTCGATCTCGTCGCCAAAGAGGTACAACCGATGTCCATACTCGGCATATCCGGGGATCAGTTCCAGTGTATCGCCGCGCACACGAAAAGTACCCCGCTTGAGGTCTAGATCGTTGCGGTCATACAGTATGGTAACCAGATGACGCAAGACGGCATCGCGCCGGATCGTTTGCCCAACCTTGAGGCGCAAGATCGCTTTTTCCCATGTCTGCGGACTCACCAAACCGTAGATACATGATACCGAAGCAACAATCACTACATCGCGCCGAGTCATTAGCGCGGCGGCGGCGGCTAGACGAAGCCGTTCGATCTCCTCATTGATGTCTGATTCCTTCTCGATGTAGAGATCGAGGCGGGGAACATATGCCTCTGGCTGGTAGTAATCGTAGTAACTAACGAAATATTCCACGGCATTGCGCGGGAAGAATTCTTTGAATTCGGCGTAGAGCTGTGCCGCGAGTGTCTTATTGTGGGCGATGACAAGTGTAGGGCGTTGAGTTTGTTCGATTACGCGGGCGACGGCGTGGGTCTTTCCTGTGCCCGTAGCGCCGAGTAATACCTGATGCTTGAGTCCCCTGTTGAGTCCTTCTACCAATCCACTGATAGCTTGCGGCTGATCTCCAGTAGGTTCGTATGGCGAGACAACCTCTAAGCGTGGCATCGAGTCTGCTCCCTCTGTTCAGTTGTGGACTGATAAGTTTAACACAAAGGCAGAGTAAATGCGAACTTTTGTGCGACATAGACGACGGGGTTACTCAGCTAGGAGATCCGTCAGCGAAGGGCAGAAATAGACAGTTAAAGGCGAGGCGAATAGTGCCGCCTGTATCTCCACCAGCCGTCAGCTAGATTGGTCGAATCGCCAACCGTTGTAGGCAGGAAGTTCCAATATTTTCTAGCTCAAATAGCATCGTACTGGCAAAACTAGAGGGGTGCCTACAAGCGTAAAGTTTCACATCCGTTAAACTTCCGTCTTATGTGTGAAAAATCGCACTTAAACCTTCCTTGTTGAACGACGGTGCCTTCATACTCTACAGTTGTGCTAATCATGATCAATAGACAATTTAGCAGGAGTAAGTGAAGAATGCAGTTTTTGCGAGGCGTACTGGCAGTTATTGTACTATTGGGTGTAGTAGCACTTGCAGTACCAGTCAAAGCTCAGGCAGAAGCGGAGCTTGGCGCGATCAAGACCTATTTGTTAGAAAAAGCAGCAGCGTTAGTCGAAGGTTCAGCCATCCTCAAGGCTGATCTGGATAGTTATTATGAGCTGGCTAAAAGCGTCAACTTTGATTATGACGCTCTGTGGAGCCAACATAAGGAAGATGTGGTCGCGTTAGTGGAGAAATCCAAGTCGGATTGGATGAATGCCAGCCCCTTGTATGAACAGATGGAAGGCATTGTCGCTGGTGTGCCGTCATTAGCCAATTATGATGTGATCATGGATGCAGGTGGTCAGGGTGAAACGAATTATGCGATTACGCTGCCCGATGGCACAGTACTCCAGAATCCACCTAATTTGTTCGGGTTACTAGAACTGACTTTATGGGGTGGCGATGTTGACAAGAAGTACGTTGCCAAGTCCGTTGATCTCGATGGTGATGGTGCGCAGGAATTTGGTGAAGAACTGCCTGATGCAAATGCGGCGAAGGGCTTTGCCGATAGTCTAGATTTCTACGCCAACGGATTGCAAACGGATGCCACTGCGTGGGAACCGACAACTTCTGATGCCTTCACTGCCTTAGTCGTGATGATCCCGACGATGAGTGAATATTTCGAGTCGTGGAAGTTATCGCGATTTGTGGCAGGAAATGAATCTGAGCAAGGCGAATTTTCGGTAATTTCCCGTCTTTCTGACATTAAGGACATTATCGGCAGCCTTGAAGTAATCTATACTGGTATTAGTCCGCTAGTCGCTAGTGTAGATAGCGCGCGTGATGAGCAGATTAACAGCGGGTTGACCTCGCTCAAGGAATATGTGCTCGATCTATATCAGCAAGAACAAGATGGCAAACGTTTCACGGCTGAGGAAGCTGATCTTTTCGGCAGCGAGGCGCAAGATAAAGCAGAAGCGATTGCTGGACAAGTAGCACAGGTTGCCGCCTTGCTGAATGTCCCAATTGCACAATAATTATCCTCGTTCTCTGTAATGGGTTGAATGGAAATGACGAGAGTAGGTCGTAACTGTACTCTGTTAGTGTTCATCTGTATGCTTGCTGTCAGCCCGGCGTTGGTGGTTCACGCCGGGTCAATTGATCCTTGGGGTGCTGCCGACGAATTGCGCAGCACACTTTTTGCTGCACAACGTGGATTGCTTACGGGTGCTGAAGATACTCTGGATCAAGTTTCCAAAGCGGAACAAATCTACCGCGATGTACTACGCCCTAAGATCGCAGATGCTGCCTCCAGTACTGCTGACGTATTGGATGCTTGCTTTGCGCAATTAAAGAGAGCCGCGGAGGCAAGAGATTCGCTGGCATTTGCCAACGGACGTGGAAATTTGTGGGCAGTGTTATTGAGCGGCAGTGCATACGTGGTTTACCATGCCTTAGAGCGTGGGGATGGTGAAACGGCAAAGGCATGGTTAATGCTCCGAGAATATCGCAAGCCGACGCGCTTTGCTCGTCCCGGAGCCGACGCTACATTAGCTGTCAATGCTTTCTTGCAGGGTAAGCGTAGTGCCAACGATGCCCTTACCGCTGTACGTGTAGACTTGCTGGACACTTATCAGGCACGGTTGAATGAAGCGTTACTCGATGCGAGTGAAGCTCAGAAAAAACAGTTTGGCGTCAAATTAGCCGAAGAGACGGGTTTGGCAGCGGGCTATTTCGATATCCTCTCGGATGCTTACACTCAGCAGCGCGGCGAACAGGCGACAGTGCAAATTCACTCTGATTTCGATGCGCTGATGAAGGCAACGGTGACGGGAGATAGTTCGGCATTTCAGGTATCAATGACGACTGTCAACGAGTCGCTGAAGCATTTCCGCGCCGCGCCGCTCTCCGAAGCCGAGCAAGCACGTCGTGCTGGTCAATTATTGCGCTACCTTTCGCTAGTGCCGATTGAATATGGACGCGGCATTCGGGATGGCAAGATTGCCAACGATATTGAAATTCAGGAAGCCATCACCTTTCTTGAAGGCGCACAAACAGCGTTTACGGATTTGCAGCTCTCTCTAAATGAGCGCGACAGCGCGGCAACGCAGAAAGCTGCGGATCTGTTGAGTGCACTCGAGGCGCAAATTAAGTCCGTTGCTGAACCTTCCACGGTGGAAACGACGGCGAATGAGGTCAGCGCAACGTTAACGCCACTATTCCCAGCGGAATGGACAGCGCTGAATAGCGGTGCCGATTTCGACGTTATCGGCTCAGTCATCGACCAGATCGAGGCAGCGGCAAAGCAGGGCGAGTATGCGTTAGCTGAATCCGCTCGCATTGAGGCTTATGCAGTGCTAGATACAGGCATCGAACAAAAACTGCGTGGTTTCGCTCCTGATCTAGCAGCTAAGGTGGAGAACCTATTCTGGCAAGGCGATGCTGAGCAACCGGGTTTGGCAGTGCTGTTGGCAACGCGCGCACCGATCAATGAGGTGAAGCAAGGTTTAGTAGCGCTGCGTAACGCATTAGATGAAGCGCAAACTTTGTTGGAGAATAGTAAGAGTGCCCCCGAAGCTGTGGTCGGAAATGCGGCAATCATCGTGTTTCGAGAGGGACTTGAGGCAGTAGTGATCTTGGCATCGCTGGTTGCCAGTTTGCGTGGCGCTGCAGCGCTGCGGTTGCGTCGTAGCGTGATGCTTGGCGCTGGATTATCCTTAATCGCTACCGCGATCACGTGGGTAATCGCCAATAGCATCATCAATGTTCTAGCGAAATATGGCGAGCGATTAGAAGCGGTTTTATCGCTCGTTGCTATCGGCGTACTACTGCTGATCACCAACTGGTTTTTCCACAAAACCTATTGGACAGGCTGGATGGCAGAATTGCATACCCGCAAGGCGCAGTTCATGGGTGGGACATTTGTGATTGGACCTTCACTGGGCTTAGTCATTCTGGGTTTCACCAGTATCTACCGTGAAGGATTTGAGACGGTGCTGTTCCTGCAATCGTTAGTCTTGGACGCTGGACTACGCGTAGTCATCGAAGGGGTGGCGCTAGGTTTGGTTGGTGTTGCCATCGTTGGTGTGATGGTCTTTAACTTGCAGATGCGGCTACCCTATAAGAAAATGATGATTGTGACTGGTGTGCTGATCGGTGTAGTTCTACTAACAATGGTAGGTAATACCGTTCATGTGTTACAAGCTGTCGGTTGGGTGCCGATTACACCGATATATGGTGTATATTTACCTTACTGGATGGGTAGATGGTTCGGTTTCTTCGCGACATGGCAAGGCATAATCGCGCAATTCGCGGCAACCGTTTTTGTAATCGGTAGTTATATACTAGCGGAGCATCTGAGCGCTAATAGGCGTGAGGAAGCGCGCAGCAAAAATGAGGCAGTCACGCAAGGAATTCGATGATGGTTGCGAAAGTGAAAAGATCAGTAATCCCCCTTCGCCTGTTTTGGGCGGGGGGTTTTTTGTTGTCGCTGATAGTTGCCGTTTGCTATCCAGTTGGCGCACAAGAGCAGAAGCAAAGCCCATGGGCGGCGGCACAGTCCGTACACGATACCCTCTTTGCGGCACAAAAGGCACTTATCACCAACGCCCCGACTACCGCTCTAAGCGCTATTGAATCGGCACGGCAAACTTATCAGTCAAATTTGCAAGCATCTATTGTAGCGGTGTCGCCACAAATCGATGCACTAATCGCGCAAGGGCTGGACGGTATGGTGGCGGCGACCAACGTCGGAAATGTATCACTGTTTGCCTCGCTGCGTAACCAAACCCATACTCGTATCCTAAACGGTGCATACTGGGTCGTGATCAAAGCTGTGGAACGCAGTGATGTTGAGACGGCGCGAATGTGGTTACTGCTTCGGGAGTACCGAACCACCACGCGTTTCCTGCGCCCTGATGCGGACGCCACGATGGAACTAAAGACTTTTAGTGAAGGCAACAGTTCGCCACTGGAGACGATTGGTGTCATTAAAGCTGATCTACTCGATACTTATCAAGCGCAGTTATCCAAGGCAATGGCGGATACTGATGTCGCCGCGCAGAACAATTTTCCAACCAAGTTAGCCGAGCAGGCGGGATTAGTTGCAGGTTATTTTGAAATCCTTGCTCCCGCTTATGAAGAGCAGAATGGCGTTGATGCTTTCGCTTCAATGGGTGCGCTATATAACGACTTGTTGACTGCTGCCGTGAACAACAACAGAGCAGCGCTAGAGCAATCGCTCACAAACATCAGAACAGCAATGCGCACCTTTCGCGCAGCGCCGCTCCCTGGACCGGAACAGGCAGTACGCGCCCAGCAAATCGACCATTTCATTGGCTTGGCTGCAATTGAATACGGACTAGGCGTGCGCGATGGCAAGATTGTGCTCGACTTTGAAGTACAGGAAGCGCGAGCATCTCTCTTGGCGGCGACTACTGCCTTCACTGACATCGAAAATATTCTGTATGCACGCGGTGCGGATTTAACCGAACAGATCGAGAAATTACTCCGACAAATGGATACGCAGATACGCAACGTGGATGAGCCATCAACGGTATCTGCCACAGCCGCACAAATCAAGGATGCTTTGGCGATTCTACTACCTGCCGAGTTTATTCAACGGTTAAACAGCACCTCAAACCTCGATGTAATCAACACCTTTCTAAGTCAGATGCAACTTGCTGTTGAAGCGGGGGAATACGTAGCTGCGGAGTCGGCGAGGGCGCAGGCATATCAGTTGACTGATGCACGGTTATTGCAGGGTATTCGCGGCTATTTGCCAGATCTAGCGCGACAAGTTGAATTGCTGTTTTGGCAAGGCGAGCAAAGCTCTGATCCCGGATTAGCAGCGCAGCTTGCATCTCGAGTTGATGCTTCTACAATCTCAGCGAAGGTACAACAAATTCATGGCATGCTGTCGAAGATCGAGCTAATGCTGGAAGTTAATCCCACAGGACACAAAGCCTTGATTGTTGCTCTTGTTGCCCTGATCGCAGCGATAGTTACTGCTATTCCGAAACTGTGGCGGCGCAGCGGTCCTCTTTCGATATTGCGTGCTGTTCTGATCGCGATTGTAGGTGTGATTGGAGTCGGGGTGTTAGTACGGGATATGCAAATTGCAGGTACTTTGCCAATCACACCTGTCTATGGACTGAATTTGCCATTGCCATTGGCGGAATTGACGGCAATATTTCCAACATTGCAGGGCATGCTGCCGCAATTAGTGGTGATAATCTTGGTTTATCTCGCTTCTATAATAAGCACACGATTGTCACGAACTTGAAACACAAGCATCTCTACCCCTAGGTTACGATCATTGCTAGGGATAAAGGATGTAAGGCATGTTCGAGCAATATCAGCGACAATTAAGCAGCGGCGATGTTTTGCAGCGACGACAAGCAATCGTAAAAATCACGAACTCCGGTCATCCTGATGCGCAGATGGCACTAGAACGCTTGCTGCACAGTGAAACCAATGTGGAAGTCAAGGCGCTTATCCAGAAGGCGCTGCAATACCTCAGGACGATGCACCCCACGCCCGATACTCAAAGCATCGGTACAGTTAAACCATTGGAAAATAATCAAACTGGTTATGGATCGGTCTCGCCGTTCGAAACCGGAAAGCAGCGTAATGTAAATGCTGGCAAGCCAGCTCCAGCTTTACCGCTAAACCCTAACTTTCTAGGAATGGGCAAACCAGCACCAGTTAGCGAACAAAAAAAGAAGATTGCTAAAGGTCATCTAGATGCTGCTACACAGCATCGCTTTAACGGCAAAATTGACAAAGCGATCCTCGAACTGCGGAAAGCCGTGCAAGCTGATCCCGAATTGGGAACGCAGCCATTTGTGATCGGGTTGGCAGCCGCACTCGTCGGCGGCAGTTCTGATCCTGTGCAAACTGTGCTCGGTCATACTGAGGTCAAAGACGAAAACCTAGCAGTCACAGGGACAGTTACTATCGGCATGTTTTTGCTGGAAATGGCGGTGATTGTTGTCGGCTATGTTTTAGTCTCTGCGATCACTTATCGCAAATCAAGTGAGTTACTCACTCAGCTCCTGACAGTTGCACCTGCGGATTACACTGCAAGCATTCTGCCTTTGTTGGATAGTTTCTACAACATCGGACGTGAGCAGTTAGTCGTAGGTACGGTAGTGCAGTCGATTACGCTCACAGTTTCCAATCTGATCTTCTCGTTCCTCCTTTATGTGGTAGGTATCTTCATCGGTGGATCAGGCGGGCTGCTAAATTTTCTGCGGACATCGATGCGCGTACAGGCGATCATCGCGGTCTTGAGCGGCGTTGTCTTTTTAATCACGCCAATCAGCGCCTTTACGACACCGAGTAGCACAACACAAGCTATCGCTGGCCTATATGCAGCGCTTGGCATTGGTGGTCTGATTGCATGGGTCTATTTCTCTGCGCGCGCTCATAATTTTGGATTCTTTCGCGGCTGCGCAATGGTAATCTTGACGGGGATTGTGCTGTCGATTCTATCGTATATGTTGACGGCGGCTGCGATTCGGAACATGATGCAAGATCCCAATTTTAGTAATCTTGGTGGATATATCATCACAATGGGCAGATGAACTTCATCTGCCCATTGTGAGCTACTATCTTCAATTGAGTTTGGATAACGTCGAATTAGGGTTTTTCGAAGATCCACGGCTCATTATTGCGGGTCCAGTTCACCAATTCTTCCGGCTTGAACCACAGCGCAATCTCAGCTAGACCGTTCTCCACGCTATCCGAAGCGTGAACAAGGTTACGCCCAACTTCCAAGCCAAAATCGCCACGAATACTGCCGGGGGCTGCTTCATGCGGGCGGGTTGCACCAACCGTTCCACGCGCAGCGACGATTGCGTTCGTGCCTTCCAAAACCAGCACTACTACAGGTGATGAGATGATATAACTGACTAAGCCCTCATAAAAAGGCTTGCCCTGATGGACAGCATAGTGCTTTTCCGCCAGTTCACGGCTAGGTTGCATAAACTTCATACCCGCAATGCGGAATCCTTTGCGCTCAAAGCGGGTCAGTATTTCCCCGACTAGTCCACGTTGGACGCCATCGGGCTTAATGATGATGAGAGTACGTTCCAAGTTCGATTCCTCCTGCAAATGACACACAAAACGGGCTGGATAACTGTAAGTTATCCAACCCGCCTTACTCTACTAGAGTTTGACATTGACCATTATAACGGAGAGTTACAGCTGATCCAACGCGCTCCGGTAAGCATCCAAGGCTGCTTGTAAATCGTTAAGCCGCATATGCGTATCACCCAGTAGTCTGCGGATACGCGGCTCTTTCGGCTTGGCTTCCGCCATCGTGCGGAGATCAGCGCGCACGTCTTCCAAGTCTTCTGAGTCATCGATCAACTGCTGATAAACCTTCATAGCATCATTTAGACGTTCAGCAGTGGCGTGTTCGCGTGCCTGTCTTATGCGCCCTGTCTTTGAAGCGGCAGGGGGTACGGAGGTTGGTACAGGTTGTGGCGCAGGTTTCGGCGCTGGCGGGACGGCTGCGACCGGCTCAGATATTGTCGAAGCAGGCGCAGCTTCCTTTAACCAATCTGGAACCTCTACCGCATCGACATCCTTGATCCAATCAAGATCAGCTTCGCCTACTGGTGCGGCTGCGTCATTATCAACTTGGTGCAACCAATCCGGCACTGTGGCAGAAGCGCGAACATCTGCTGCTGGCTCTTCTGTACGCAACCAATCTGGAAGTTCAGCGGGCAGTAGCGGTTCATCATCTTCTAGCTCTAGCATCGAATCGGCAGCCGGAGCAGGCAGTTGGATAGCTGCCATTGGTCCGGTAGCTTCTTCTGCCCGTTCCATCGCTTCGGTATACCAGTCGGGAATTGACTCGTCACCAGCCTGGCGACGCTCATACTCCTCATCCAGTGCTTCTGCCCACGAGTCGATATCGGCTTCGGAGGTAGGCATTGTCAAAGCATTGATTTCCTCCGCCGTCAACTCTATCTCCGCTGTGGGAGGCATGTTCTGCGCGACGGGGGAAGTAAACTCTACGAAATCGGAGCCGATCTCAGCCTCGGGTTTCTCAAGCAGCCATGTAGGCACATCGGCAGGTAAGTCTGGGACTTGAATATCGACAGATAAGGCAGGTTTAGAAGCGGTTGGCTCATCGGCTGGCTCTGTCAGCCAATCTGGAAGTCCAGCTTGAGCGGCGATTTCGAGGCTGTCGTCCGTTGGTGTATCAGTATCCGATAATCCCTCCAGCCAAGACAGGGTAGCTTCGGGCGTAGTAATCAACGCTTCGGGTTGGGTTGGCGCATCCAAAGCAGTCAAATCAAGCGAGGCTCGCATTTGTGCCTCAGTGGAGGGCGCGGAGATTAGATCAGGTGCTTCGACACCTGTCTCCTTAGCTAGATTCTCCAGCCATTCAAATGGATCCATACCACCGAGCGGATCACCAACTGTCGCCTTTACTGGTTCAGCAATGCCGAGGATTTCTGCTGCTTCGGCTTCGGAAAGGTCAGGATCAGGGATATCAGCTATGGAAGCACTGGATGCTATTTCTACTTCAGGTTCGGCTTCAACTAGGGCTTCTTCGTTGCGTGCCGCCTCGATCTCTGCCAATGTATCCAACCACTGACGTGAGTCTTCGAACTGCAATGGTTCGGATTCGGTAGATTCCTTGATGGAGGCAACAGCAGGTTCTGACGGAAGGCTGTCCACGCGAGGCTTCGTGCCCGCACTAAATGGATCATAATCAACGTAACCCGGTTCATCAATTACTGCGTCAGCGGGTGGCATGGGAACATCGAGATCAGCGGAGGTGGTCAATTCCTCTACGTTCGCACCCTGACGCTTAGCAAGGCTTTCCAACCATGCCATCGGATCCATACCAGCTAACGGATCATCGCCTGTCGCTATTTCAGCAACAGGCGTAGAAATAGTAGCTGCTGGTTCCGATTCTACACTTTCAATGGTACTGGACACCTCAGCGATCACTGGCTCTTCCGGTTCTGGTTCCGGTTCTGAGACCTTTGCCTTTACGGGTTCAGGTTTGGCTGATTCGTAACCCGGGGTGTAGCCCGGCTCATCGATCACTGCGTCAGCTGGCGGTAGAGGTACGTCAATATCGGCAGTAGTCATTAATTCTTCTGAATTCGCACCCTGACGCTTGGCAAGGCTTTCCAACCATGCCATCGGATCCATACCACCTAATGGATCGTCGGTCTGTGCAGCTACTGCCTCCAAATCTGGATCTGCGACGTATTCCAACTCAGCAGAGGCAACAGGTGTAGGAATTTCCGCAATCACAGGCAGTTCAGGTTCAGGCTCAGATTGAGACTTCTCTGCTTTGACCGCCTTGGCTTTGGGCGATTCAAAGGATTCGTAGCCGGGTGTATATCCTGGTTCATCGATCACTGCATCGGTTGCTGGCAAAGGTACATCAAGGTCGGCAGTCGTTGTCAATTCTTCGGAATTAGCACCTTGACGCTTAGCAAGACTTTCTAGCCATGCCATTGGGTCCATGCCCCCTAGCGGATCGTCACCCGTGGTTGCAGCAGGTTCAGAACTGGCTTGCGCGACAATTTGCTGGGTAGCTGCAATCTCGTCTGGCACGGAGGCAACAGGTTTTGCTTTTGCTGGCGTGGATGCAGACTCATAACCGGGTGTATACCCCGGTTCGTCAATTACAGAATCGGCGGGAGGAGTCGGCACATCAATGTCAGCGGAGGTAGTTAATTCTTCAACGTTCGCCCCCTGACGTTTCGCCAGACTTTCCAGCCATGCCATCGGGTCCATGCCCCCCAGAGGATCATCGTCTGGAGTTGTTTTGGCATCGCCCGGATTAGGTGGCAAAGCCATTGCCTGTCCTCCTTCGGCAGCGTAAGCCGCGTTCATATCGTGTCGGTGTCGGTAGGATAATTAAGATAGTTGCCGTCATGAATTCACGCTGCTCACTATTGACGCAGCCAATCTGGTAAATCAGTGTCGTTATCTCCGAGAAGCCCCTTTAGCATATTGGAGAAATCATCATCCAGCACATCCGACTTGGTCTCATTTTTAGACTCTTCAGTCGTCTGCTCCTCTGCTTCTGAAGGTGACGGCTGCGCGGAACTAGCAGGCAAAGCATCCGTCTTGCCTGTCCGTGTCCATGCAGGAGGCTTCACAAAGCCGAACGATCCTGTTGCGGGCTTCTTCTCTTCGCTAGTATCAACCGAATCGTCGGAAGTCGCAACCGTAGAGGCATCTGAAAGCTGTTCGGATTTCGACTCAACTTCTGAATTCGGTGATTGTCCCGCCGATTCACCAATCCCCAAACCTGCGATCATGTCATCGAGCCATGCAGGGTTCTCCTGAGATTGCCGTTTCGGACCTGATGCTGGCGGCTCAGTAGGTGCGGGCACAGGTGAGGATAGATCTGAAGATGCTACATCAAGCTGTTCCCCAAATCCCTCAGCACTTGACGCTGCGGGAAATTGCTCCTCGTTAGCTGTAGGCGCAACTTCTCCAATTGAAGCTAACATCGCATCAACATCTACATCCAAGCCCGTAATCGCGGAGTCGATATCATCTGGCGCAGTCGAATCGGTCTCAAGACCAGTCGATTCCGCTTGGCTTAACCAATCGGCAGATGTGGTATCGATAGTACTGCTTGAACTGGTTAGAAACGCGGTGAAATCGTCAACATCTAACGTTGAGTTAAGATCACTTGCTGCTATCGCATTATCGATTTCAGCAGCGTCTAGAGTGCGCGTGCCGGATTCCAAGCTATCGGCAGCTTCTGGTTTGACCGTACTTGCTTCACCTAACACATCCGTTGATGAAGAAAACGCCGCCATCCAGTCAGGAATAATGCCTTGCAATGGTGTACCATCATCCAAGTCCATTAGTGCGGCATCGCCATCACCTACGGCATCGCTTTCCAACGTGTCCGGCTCGGCAATCATTTCCGGAGTGTCACCCATGAAGGATGATAACCAGTCAGCGGGATTGTCAAGCGAATCCACAATCGGTTCCACTGGAGGAATATCAGGCGTTGATGCAGGCGAAGTCGGGGGGCTATTCCTAAGATCGGCAACGTCCGCATCAAAAAGATCCGCCAGATTCAACATCAGACTATCCGGCTGTGCAGTGGGTAACCCAGCAAAATCAAGTGCTTCTAATGGCGCGGTAGCTCGTTTGCCGGGAACTTGATCATTTGGAATGTCTGCGCTTGGCGTTGATGCTGTATTCTCCGCCGCGAAGTCGGTTAACCATGCAGGTGAATCTGTTTCTGCCGCTGTGGCGGAAACTTCCTGATCCCAAGTCGATGCTGTTGTGCCCCCGAATAATTCGTCGAAGTTTGGTTCGGCTGTCGTTGGTGTTGTAGGTATCGATGGGATGGCTGGGACGCCGAGAACTCCGGGAACATCCCCGACACTAGCAAGAATAGCATCGAGATCAATGTCTAAGTTGAGTTCATCGCCTGAGTGTGAAATAGACGTGATGCTAGCTTCTGACTGTATTGAGGGTTCATTCTCGATACCAAGATCGCTGAGCAACCCTGTCAGATCAGGAGAGGGTGGCTCTGGTGCAGCCGGCGGAATCGAGCCGAAGTCCAGTGCATCTAATGGCAGTGGAGCTTTACCTACATTTGCTGGCGCAAGCGTAGACATCCAATCGGGTAGTTCGGTCGCATCCAATCCCAATTCAACATCAAATTTATCCAGTTGACTCCCCGCGGCAAGAGTCTCTGGTAAGTTAGGTGCTGTAGGCGCGACGCTTAGATCAGGCGTATCAGTGAATCCCAGCCCGAGATCATCTAGCGATAATTCTGGTAGTACAAGGGCAGCAAGTGCATTGTCGCTGTCTGGCACATCACTGACCTGACTATCCTCAGGTAGCTTGAATGCTCCTGAACCTTGCTCAGTCAACCGCTCAACAGCGGACTCTTCCAACCAGTTTAAACTCGACGGTGCTTCAGCAGCGTCTAAACCGCTTGCCGGATCGTTGACGGCATCGCTTGGCGTGCCAATTGCAGCTAACCAGTCCAGATCATCAGTAGTTGGCAACGCCATCAGCGGCATGTCATTGCTAACCGGTGGCGGCACTACTACCGTCTGTGACGTCAATCCTTCGTCTGGCTCCGGAATCGGAGCCATTTCCAACAACCAGTCGGGTTCCGCCGTGTCAGCCAATGACGGTACAGTGGATACATCCTCTTCGGAACTGACATCTTCAATTATTGGTGCAGCAATGTCTGAAATTGAAGCTACGTTCGACGAATCGTTGAGAAGCATATCCAAACCGATCTCAGGTTGGTGCTCTCCACTATCCGCGATCCCAGATTGGGTCATCCATGCCAGCGGATCGTCACTGCTTTCGGTAGCCGCCTGATCTTCTGGCATTCCCAAACCTGCTTGTTTCATCCAAGCAAGGGGGTCTTCCGTTTGCTGCGCCAACGGTATATCTAAGCCATCAAACGCGGCATCTACGTCTGTTTCTACAGCAGATTGATCAGCGATATTAATGCCCAAATCTTTAGCCCACGCTAGAGGGTCGGAAGCTTCAATTTCAGGCACAACATCGTCCACCAGCATGGCATCGAATTGGGCAGGAGCAGCCAAATCGCTTGGTACTGCTGTACCCGGACTGCTAGTAGGTTGATCGAACAACAGCGCGAACTCATCGCCTTCGGTGAGTGCGGATGAGATTAGCCATTCGCGAGATTCCGGATCAGTCGGTGCAGCTTCATCTGAGGCTTGCGACTGAACTTCACTCCCTGTCCCTTCAGTCTGTGCGGGCGGAGTGAGTACTACCGAGTCAGTGATTTGGAGCGATGAGAGCCAATCTTCTTCTTGTACTGCCGGTTGTACTGCATTTTCGGTGGGTTCAGGATTAGCGTTTAGCCATGCCATGAACTCCTCGGCGGGCGTATCTCCCGCCAGATCAACGGGCATATTAGGAGCCAGAGAATTATCAGGTTCGGCAGATGCTTCCTGCTCCTGCACTTCCGACGCTGGCGGTACTGCCATAGCTCCTGACGTTGAAGTCAATCGCTTCAGCAGGGAAGTCACGCCCGAAGTTGAGGAATCCGTAACATCGGTGCTAGTTTCAGCAGGTAGATGCAACTCAGGGTTAGAGATGGTCGTAGCATCTATACTCTCTAGCCAATCCAACTGTCCAGTTTTCGGACGATTAGATGATGTTTCACTATCGATCGTTGTTTGTTCTTGCTCATTTGCCGCTAACTCACCTGTTCCGGCGCGCATCATCCAAGATGGCATTGAACTATCGTCGGCGTCGGAAGTTCCGAGTACAGGTTCGAATGCGGTTTCAGTTGTATTGACGCCACCGTCATCCTGAAGCAACCAGTCGAGATTGGGAGACTCGGCTGATAACAAATCTTCTTCAGCATCCAGTTGCTGCGATTCAATTAGGTCGTTACCAGGAGCTGGCGCTTCCGTATTTAGTTGATCAGCGGAAAACGAGCCAGTCTGCAGCCAAGCTAATGCATCGGACACATCGGTAATGTCGGAGGAGTGCGCGGGCGGGACCGAAATCTCAGCGCTACTACCTGCGGCAATGATCGCGTCGATTCCATCATTGCTATTCATCTCTGGCGAGGATGCGTTAGTTTGCAGCCATTCCAGTGCATCCATAGCGTTCATAGGTTCGTCGCCATGAGATGGAGTTGCGTCCACAGTCGTAGCTGCGTTCTCAACTACACCAGCGTCATCATCAGCAAGTAACCAATCGAGTTCAATCGGCGCACTGGCTAGAACCGCATTTTGCGGATCACTTGACTCGGCAATCGGCTCTTGCGTCTGATCGCTATTAGGTTCTGTGTGCATACCCTCTGGTGGTGTCAATCCGCCTGTTTGCAACCACTCCAGCGCGTCCGCAACAGACGCTGAGATTTCAGGTGACGTGTCTGAGACTGGTGTTTCTTCAACTGGCATTGCGGCGGCGAAATCTGTGCCTTCGAATAGCCAATCGCCGTCAAGCGGATCGTTTATGTTTGGTTCAGGACTTGTTGGCGCAGCAGGGAGATCGGGTCTGCTTGGCGGCAAGGTGAATTCCGGTGCGCTAAAGCTGTTATCTTCCTGAGTCCATATCGGGATCGCCCCGCTGCTGGAAACTTTTTGCGAATCAACCTCAAATTCCTTGAACCAACTTGGCACATCATCGTCGGTGGTACTTGGCGCTGCGGCAGGTGCACCAAACGCAGGTTGGTATTTATCCAGTAATCCGCCAGTACGTTGAGTTGGTTGCGGCGAACTAGAAGGTGCGAAGTCGTCCATCCACACCTTGCGCCGATCCTGCATAGTGAGGTCTACCGTTTCCGGGTTATCGAAGGCATCGCCAATAGTCGCCATCCATTCTGGCGTATTGGATGCTAATGCTGCCGCAGCGCGAACATCCCATTGTAGTCGCGGCAGTTTGAAGGCATCTTTAGGTACTTCCTTGCCATCGGGGTTGACCAGCGTCCAGGCGAGGAAAGGATCAAGTTGTTCAACCTTGAGGAAATAAGGCTTGGCATCGGAGGGACGGTTGGCGCGCAACCATAACGCTGCCATGATGCGATTAGCATCCCGCGAATCTGGCAGGGATTCCAAAACCAACAGCGCTGCTTCGGTAGATTCGGCGATGTGTTCTGCTTGCCACAAAGCATCGGCATAGAGCACCTGTAGATCAAGACGCCCCGGATGTTGTGGAAGCGCAGCTTGCAGCTCGCTGATCGCTTGCTCATACAGTTTGCCGTTGAAGTATACACGCGCTAAGGCTACGCGTGAAAGCTGCATTCTAGCAGGCGGTGTCTGGCGATTGCGCTCGTATAACCGCTTCAGTTCCTCTTGGAGCGCATGATTGTTGGGGTCTTGCTCAAAGGCACGTTCCATGTGCCAGACAGCATTACCGAAGTTATTTTGCTGTTCCCAGCATTCACTCATGCCCACATGGGCAGCGAAATCGTTAGGAACAGCGGCAAGGACGCGCTGAAACACATCCATGGCTTCTTGGAAGCGCCGCTTTTCCGATAGCGCCTGCCCAAGCAGACGATAAGTCTCAAGATTCTTAGGGAAATGTTGGAGAATATGGCGGCAGTGCCCGATCACTTCCTCGAGAGCCTGCTGCCCAAGCATCGCTTGTACATCGTCCAAATACGCCCGCAGCGTCGTTGTCGCCATAGCCAATGCCAACGCCCATGTGTACGCCCCGCTTGCCCTGCATTATGCAACGACAGGTTATTTTATGCAACATCAAGGATAACTTTGTGATGCAATTGCGTGGCACTATGACGGTATAGCTACGCCAATGTGTGTAGTTGCTTAATATGACGCAGCAGATCGTCTATGTTTGGCTCTTTTCTAGTTGTCGCGCCCAGCGGATCGCTTAGTTCATCGTCGCCGAGTAGGGCGTGTGCCACATTGAGTACGCCGTGACTTAACGAGGTCAAGTTGTAGCCCCCTTCAAGCACGAATGCGATACGCCCCTTACATAACTCTGCAGCCATTTTGAGCAATTCGTGGACTATGTAATCGTAACCACCAAGCGTTAGCCCCATCTGACTAAGCGGATCAGCCCAATGAGCGTCGAAGCCAGCCGATACAAGGATCAACTCAGGACGATAACGTCTCGCCGCTTGCCAGATCACCTCTTGATAGACTCTTCGATAAGCCAAGTCGCCAACGCCTGCTGGAAGTGGAATGTTAATGTTGTAACCTTGCCCATCACCGCGTCCGATTTGTGAGGCTATACCGGTAAAGGGATACCAGGGGTGTTGGTGTGTGGAGATGAACAGGACACCGGGATCTTCGTAAAAAATGTCTTGCGTACCATTACCGTGATGCACATCAATATCCATGATCATGATGCGCTGAAGGTTGTATTTATCGCGTGCGTGCATTGCTGCTAGAGACACATTAGCTAGCAGACAGAAGCCCATCCCAGTATCAGATACTGCGTGATGACCGGGCGGGCGCGATACTGCAAGCGCGTTATCCGCCTCTGCTAACATCAACGCATCAACAGCACGAACTGCCGCCCCTGCCGAGAGTCGTGCGATCTCAAGCGAGACTGGCAGCACGTAGGTGTCCTGACCGAGCATCAGACCTTTCTGCGTTTCCGACCAATGCAGTAATTCCAGATATTCATCAGTATGCACCGTCAAGATTTGCTGGTCGCTGACTGATTCCGGCTTCAGTCGCACCATGCGCTCAGAGACGCCGCGTTGGTCGAGTAGTTCATGGATCGCCAGCAGCCTGCCTGCGTATTCGGCATGTCCGGGCAGGTTGTGTTCGGCATAGCGCGTATCAGTAACGTAGGCAGTAGTCATACTGGGATTTAGAATGCCCTAATTCTCTCGAAGATTTGTAGCTCACGAATCATAGCAGTGCAGCATTGTTCTACCAACACTAGTCGCGCAACAGAACGTGATGTTCACGACAACGGGCTTCGTAAGATTCTGCCGCACCAACCATAATTACTGGATCGTCGAAACGGGCAGGTTTACCATCGACCAACCTCTGTGTACGACAGGCATCCTCGCCGCAAACGACGCATATTGCATGCAGTTTACTCACTTCTTCGGCGCGAGCCATCAATTGTGGCATTGGACCAAATGGTTCACCCCGAAAATCGAGATCAAGTCCCGCACAGATCACTCGAATTCCCTTTGCTGCCAGTTTCTCTGTAATTTCAATGACACCAGAATCGAAGAACTGCACTTCATCGATTGCAACGACCGTAGTATCGGATTCAAGACAGCGCGCAATTTCCTCGCTGGATTTACACGGGCGTGCATCGAAATCTTGCCCATTGTGAGAAGTAACACGTTCTACGTGATATCGATTGTCGATAGCGGGTTTGAATACCTGAACCTTTTGCTGCGCGATCTGGGCACGTCGTACACGGCGAATCAATTCTTCTGTCTTGCCGCTAAACATGCTCCCGCAAATTATCTCGATCCGCCCCCGATGATGCTTCATATGGATGCCTTCTATGTAAACGTATGCCGAACCTAGCCTAAAGAATGGCGGCGCAATTGTGCCATAGGGAGTAGGCTAAAACAACCTGCGAATCGGATTTATTTAGGTAAAAGGAAATGCGGAGATGACGACCACAATCTCGCCCACAGAGACTATGGAGGAGAAGGAAACTGGACGCTTGGAAGCGTTCAGCGATGGTGTAATCGCTATCGCCATCACGCTGCTGGTACTTGATTTGAAAGTGCCCCTGCGCGAAGCTGCCGATCAAAATGGTCTTGTCGCTGAATTGCTTAAGCAGTGGTCCACTTACTTTGCCTTTCTAGCCAGCTTCCTGACGATCCTTGTGATGTGGATCAACCATCACCGCTTATTTACGGCGATTCGGCGCGTGGACAACAATTTGATGCTGCTTAATGGCTTACTTCTCTTGGGGATTACGGTTGTGCCGTTTCCGACCAAAATCGTAGCTGAATACTTGCAGGACGGACAAGCGAACATTGCAGTAATTGTGTATGCACTGTGGGGAATGCTGATAGCAGTATTCTTTAATTTGTTGTGGCGTTATGCAGCGTCGAATAATCGGCTGTTTAGTAAGCAGACCGATATCGAACTGGCTAAGGCGATCAGCAGACAATACATGGATGGTCCACTGCTATATGTTGGGGCGATGATCATAGGTTATCTCAACGCTATTTTAGGAATATTGGTGATCGTCGCGTTAGCAGTTTTCTTCGCCATCCCTAGTAAAAACATCAGGAAGTTTATGCAGGCGGAAGAAAATACTCTATGAAACACAAGAGGGAGCGCAGGCTCCCTCTCGATTTCGTTCAATTTACGATTGTTGAACGTTGTCGCCGTTACTCGGCAGTCTGCATTGTGGGCAGTTCGAAACCGCGCTGACGCAGCTTCTTCTTGATGTCCGTCAGCACCTTGCGCCCGACGCCACGAATCTCTAGGATCGCCTCGTCACCACCTTCTTGGAGCTTGCTGATGAAGTCCTGCGCAGTGGTGACACCATTGCTAGACAGCAATTCCATATATTGGCGACCAAGACCGAGTTCGGTTAGTGGGAAATTAGCTGGACCGCTCGACGTTACCGTTTCCGGCACACTGCGATCGCGTGCTTCGAGGCGCTTCATGAAGCGGTCAACCTGACCTTCGGTGTCCACAATACGCTGCTCACCAGTATAGAATGGATGGCAGTTGGAGCAGACATCTACGGTAAGGGTAGGCTTGGTTGAGCCAACCGTCCACGTATTGCCGCATTGACAGGTCACCTTTGCATCAGGAAACCACTTGGGATGAATATTCTCGCGCATGTTATCCTCATTAATACGCGCAACGGATCCGCATGGGCAGCGGGTTGGCGTTGCGACTTGGTGATAATGTATTAGAAGTTACCAGTTTGTCTGATCTTACATCACACAGCCTGGTAGTTCGATATTGCGAATTAGGCTTCGACAGCGGCAGTTTCTTCTGCAGGACGCACACTGACGACTTTTTTGCCGCCGCGCGCCCATTCAAAGGTAACGTGTCCTTCGACCACAGCGAAGATGGTATAGTCCTTGCCCTGATCTGTGCCGGGTCCGGGGTAGAACTTGTTACCATGTTGGCGCACAATGATATTGCCGGGGATTACTAATTCACCGCCAAACCGCTTGATGCCAAGACGCTGTGAGTTACTTTCACGACCATTGCGGCTGGAACCGCCACCTTTTTTATGAGCCATGAGCTTGATCCTCTCTTGACTTGAACTACAACTTTATTCTTTTTCCCCGGTCAGCTTACAGGGTGATACTGTCGATCATGAGCCGGGTGTACGTCTGACGATGACCGCGATTACGGCGGAAGCCCAGCTTGGATTTGTACTTGAAAACGAGAACTTTCTTATCGCGGAAGGTCTCAACAACCGTAGCCCGAACGATTGCGCCCTTAACGGTTGGCTGTCCAACCTGTGCGCTGCCATCGTCGGCAACAATGAGGAGGACTTCGGGAAGTTCGATCTGATCGCCAGCGGCGCTGTCGAACTTATCGGTGGTGATTACTTTGCCGGGTTCAACCTTATATTGGCGACCCTTAGCACGCACGATTGCATACATATTGCGATTGCTCCAATCTTCGCTTTCCCTTCACCGCAGCCACAATCCTAGAAGGAGGACTGAAAGAGTCGTTCCGTAGGCGTAACAGCGGGGAAAATTGGCTGATGGGTACGGTAAAATAGCCGGGATTTACCCGGCAGCGTCGTATTATACAGATCGTCTATAGGTCAGTCAATGGCAGCTTCCGCCACCAGATCAATCGCCCGCGCCACGCTCATCGCTATTGTAGTGATTCTGCTCTTTGCGATGCTGATCCGCGTCTACAACCTCCAGAAGGAAAGTTTCTGGGAGGATGAAGGCTGGACGATGCTGCTCATTAAAGGACAGTCGCCCGCTGATATTGTGATCAATATGGCGAACGACCAACATCCGCCGCTGTATTTTCTGCTGCTGCACTACTGGGTGGAGATTACTGGAAACTCCGAGTTTGCGGTTAGATTACCGTCAGCATTTGCCTCGCTGATCGGAGTCGCGCTGATTTTCCGATTGGCAGCAGATCTGTTCGGCGCACGTGTGGGATCACTGGCGGCATTGGTTTTGGCACTCACCGATAACGATGTGATGTTGGCGCAAGACGCCCGTCACTATGCCTTAATGTCGATGTTTGTAATCGCTTCGACTTTGTTTTACTTGCGCTACCTCAAGAATCCTACCAGACGCAATGGAGTAGCTTGGTTGCTGGCATCGGTGGCATTGATGTATACGCACTATCTCGGCGTGTTTGTGCTGATCGTACAGGCGCTCCATGCGCTCATCTTTGCTCGTCCACTGTCACGTTTGGCGGGTATCATGCTGCGGCTCGTCTTGATTGGCGTTGCGTGGTTACCGTGGGCATACGTATTTGTCGGACAAAGTCTGGTGCGCTATCAACGTCCAATTATCTATCAATCAACACTACCGAATACGCCAGAGACGTTTGCACTGGTGCGCGGCGATTTGATCGGCTACCAATGGGGCTTAACAGGAGGTCTGCTCCTACTTGGCTTTATCTACATTGCCTACCACCACGGTAAAGCACGCTATTCACTGCGCCCCCTTCGTCCGATTGTTTATCTCGCCTTATGGCTGGTGTTGCCAATCATTGCTATCGTGGTGATCAACATTCGGTTTCCAATCCTGACAACTCGCAACTTTTTGATCGTTACACCAGCAATTGCCATCCTGATCGGGCACGGCATTAGCAATTTAGATCGTACAGCGCAGCGATTCGCATTGGCTGCATTTGTGATCATGAGCTTGCTTACAGTAGATGCCTACTTGCTCAAACCACCTTGGCGAGAAGTAGCGCAAGATATTGTTCAGTATCGTAGCGACGATGAGCCTGTGTTGATGAATGTGTGGACTGGTGACTTTGCGCTGCGTTATCACATCGGGCGCGATCTTGGCGTAGACCCGGTTACCTTGCCGTTGATCTCAATGCCGGAATGGCGCGAGAAATACGGTGAGCAGTTGTTCGCGCAGTTGTTGAGATACCTCGAAAGTAAGCCGACGATCTGGGTGGCAACTTGGGGCGACGGACGCGATGGACTATTGGAATTTCTGACAACGCATGGCTATCAGCGCACCGCGATTCAACGTGAATTGCATCGCAATGAGGAGATTTTCGTCTATCGCTACGATCTCATTGATGCTGATACCGTGCCGCTAGCACACTTCAGCGATGTAATGGCATTGGTGCAGGGCAAAACAGTGATTCAGGATAAATCGCTCAGAATCGATCTGTTATGGCAGGTGTTGAACAAACCATTTTTTGATTACAGCGTTTCTGTATTTTTACTCGACTCAACCAATACCGTTGTCGCACAGAATGATGCAGCACCACTGAATGGTCACGCGTTAACCACTACATGGCAGCCGGGTGAAATCTACTTTGATAGTCATAACTTGAGGTTGCCCGCGACTCTTCCCGTCGGTGACTATGTCGTTGGCGTAAAGGTCTATTGGTATGGCGATTTACAGCCGCTGCCCGTGGACGGAACGCAGTACTTCGAGTTGGAGCATCTAAAACTGCCCTAAATTTTTGCCAACGCTTCGCCTTCGCCATTACGTCCACAGTTGCGTAGGTTTGGCGGCGTCGTTATCATTCAATCTGATAACTCGACTGGTAACTTCGCATCAACGAGGTAAGCCTGATGCATTCACACAAACTACATAGGACATCAATCCTGCTAATGCTCTTAGTTGGAGCACTAACGTTGACACTATTAGGGGTGCCAGCGGCGCAGGTAGCGAAAGCGCAGACGCCTATCTCGCTGTCGTGGGAAGGCTATTTCTGGGATAACCGCAGTTTCAGTGGCGCACCTAAAGTGTACCAAGTATATCCTGCCCTTAATTTCAACTGGGCAACTGGATCGCCGATTGGTGGTATTCCCGCCGATAACTTTAGCGCTCGCTTCTACTCTAACATCAATGTAACGACAGCAGGAACTTTCCGCCTGCGGGCGGGTGCGGATGATGGTGTGAAAGTAGCCATAGATGGCACAGTCTATCTGGACAAGATGTTCGAGACGAACACTTTCAATCTATACACCCTAGATATGTTCATTGGTCCTGGACCGCACCAATTGGTGATTGATTACTTCGATGCAACGGGCAATGCCGGCATGCTGTTCGAGATCATCCCGGTCACTGGTCAGGGTGGTCCGATTAATCAGGTGACCCAGCCGACGGCTACACCGTTTGGCACGCCAGTTTCCGGCGGCGGAACAGGCTCGACCGTTCCTTCCGGTGTTAGCAAGGGCGTTATCATCGTAGCAAAGGCAAATGTCCGCAGTGGTCCCGGTACGAACTTCGCGCAAATTGGCGAAGCATACAAGGATCAGCAGTTTGTGGTCGTAGGTAAAAACGGTAACTACGGCTTCCAGACGTGGTTCTTGGTCGAACTTCCCGGCGGTGGACGTGGTTGGATCGCTCGTAGCGTAATGTACGTTTATGGCACTAACACGGATGCTATCCCCATCACTAAGGAAACTATCGAAGTCCCGACTACAGGCGGCGCGACGACAACTCAGGTGACAGGTTTGGCGCGCACGAACATCGCTGTGAGAGACGGTCCAAGTACGCGCAACGCCAAGCGTATTGCAGTGCTCGACAAGGGAACATCATTTGTAGTAATCGGTCTGAGCACAAACCGCGCTTGGGTTAAGATTGACTACAACGGTTTGATCGGTTGGGTCTATCTACCCAATGTCAGCATCACATCCGGTTCTCTGAGTAACTTGCCACGCGGCAATAGTTAAACGCCGTCGGATCAACGCAAGACAGGAGAGGACAGGACTAAAAAGGTCTGTCCTCTTTTCGTTTGGCAAGATGCGATCATTTCCTCTAAATTCTGCTGGCTTTACACCGTACTCTCACAGAAAGCATCAGGCAGCATGAACAAACAACTTCTACGCGGCTTTGGTATCGTCCTTCTAATCGCCTTAACCGTTGCCACTACACTGATTATTTTGTGGTTGCGCCCCTATCCGGCAGACAATACCGCAATAGCAGCGCTGCAAAGCACTGATGACGTGAACGTTACCGATACACAAGATCAAATCGCCTTTATGCCTCAAGGTAGTGTGAAAGCAGGTTTCATCTTCTATCCTGGTGCTTTGGTTTCACCGGAAGCTTATGCCAAGAAAATGCACATGATTGCTGAACAAGGTTATGCCGTTTTCATCGTAAAAATGCCTCTGAATCTGGCTTTTTTTGGGGCGAATCGGGCGGATGATGTGATAGCCAAGCACCCTGAGATCAGCGAATGGGCGATTGGCGGACATTCTCTCGGTGGGGCTATGGCATGTAACTATGTTGCCAACTCGTCCAAAGTACAAGTACTGATCTTTTACGCTGCTTACTGCGATGCTAGCTTTAGCTTGGCGGGTAGAAATGATGTACAGGTAACCTCGATCTCCGGGACAAAAGACGGATTAGCCACTCCTGCTAAAATTGAACAGACCAAGCAGTTTGCGCCCTCAACTGCTGTGTATGTAGCTCTTGAGGGTGCAAATCATGCTGAGTTTGGAGATTACGGAGCACAGGCAGGTGATGGCACAGCAGAGATCACGTATGATAAAGCGACAACGCAGATAGTCAGTGCAACGGTTGATGCCTTAATGTCTCTGCAATGATCTATTGACGTGGCGGCAGCGGCTGATACCACTGTGCTGCGGGATCTTGTGGTGGCTCATATTCGGTATCATTGATGTAACGTGCCATATTGGCGAGGTCGATCAGTGCCTGTTTCACGCGTGGATAATAGTTCGGCTCGATGATCGACCACCAGTATTCCTCTTTATCAGGCGTCCAACTGCGATCCCCGATGTAGATGGTGATAATCAAGCCTACCCACGGACGCCAATGCTGTCCGGCATAAGCGTAAGCATCGACTAAATACTTTGCCTGTTCGGCTTCAGTAACGGCGTGCCAGCGATAGGGATTGACGACTTGCTCCCCTTTTGCATCAGTGATCGTCTCGCGTGAGTCCGTAGTCCAGCCGAGTTCGAGGATGGCGATCTGTTTGTGAGCTTCGCCATTCGCCACCATGATCGCGCGTATATCTTCAACATGGCGAAAAGCTTGCCAGCGACTGCCATTTAACCCAGGATCATCGGGCGACGTTTCTGGCGGCGATTTATAACCCGGCGCATGTACACCAAGCACATCATAGTAACCTGCCATGCCCGCTGCATAGAGTTGCCACAAATAATCCTCGTCCGGGATCGCCAACGGTAGTCCAGTGCCTGTTGGTGCAAGACCTGCCGAGATCACAATACCCGCAGGATCGGCAGCTTTGATCGCATTGTTGCATGCCGAGAGCAAGCGCACGTACGCCGTCGCGTTTGGAGGATTGTCATGCCATTCGCGGGCGAGGTTTGGCTCGTTCCACACCTGATAGCCGCTAATGCGCCCTTTGTATCGCGCTGCCAATGCACCACAGAAATGTCCAAACGCATCAGCATCAAATGGTGGTTCATCTGCTGATGTCGGCGTGCGGAGTGCCCAATCCGGCGGCAAACTCAATCGAGCGATCATTTTGACGCCGCGATATTCCGCTTCCGCCATCACCCCATCGGCAATTGACCAATCGAATTGATCAGCAGAGATAGGTTGGATATCTTTCCAGCCAAAAATCTGCTTGACGTAAGCGAAGCGCATCAACCGCAGATATTCCAGATCGCCACCGCGCACGCTGCCATCCCACCACAAAAATGCCTGTATCCCGTAACTGAGCGATGGATAGGCGTGCAGTGTTATTTTGTCAGCCGCTAAATCATCGGGGCGTGGAGTAGGAAGCTGCTCTAGGGTGGGTAAAGTTTCCGCTGGTCGTGTGGCATTCCAGACGAGGAAAACAAACGCGGTACACAGAACAATTAGGGTGCCAAATGCCAATCTCTGGACACGGAAAAAGGTTGAGGTCATGAATGAGAGTATAGAAGCTGCATGCGGGGACAGGAACTACGCTGTCCCCACGAGAAGATACTGATCAAACTACTGGATCATTGCGCGAGGCGCGCTTGACCTCTGAAGTTGCGATCTGCAATACGCTGTGCTACTGGTCGCTTTGCCCAGTTCGGACCGATGATCGACCAGAGTACGTTATCGCTGACCGGATCGTCCGGCGCAACTTTCCACCCTGCTTGTGCGCCATAATTCAAATTCCATAGAAAAGCCAAGCGCACCAACCCGGATTGCTGCATCCAAGTAATAGCGCTGTCGGTAAAGTTGGCTTGATCCTCCAGCGTATTATCGAAAGCAAACTCGAATCCTTGACGTGGTGTTCCGCTGAGGTCTTCCATGCTGGGCCAACCAAACTCGGTGACGCACAGTTTCAGGGCACTGTTTGCCCGCTGGATGCGATCCGCATAGCCTTGCAGAGTCGCGCGGAACGACCAGCTATGATGCGGATTTGACCAAGGACCTCGATAGCGCGCACGAGGGTTGCGTTCGGGAATATTGCGCCAATCGGCGGCATCCGGCGGCACATTCAATCCGTTGTGATGTGCGCCAACACAGTCCGCGTATTGCAGCATACCAGCAGCAATCAGTTGGTCCATGTAGGAGAAGTCATCCTGCGCCTCGTTGGCGGTAGTGCCTCCGGTCGGGGCGAGTGCTGCTGTGATCACCACGATATTGGGATCGATTGCTTTGATCGCGTTGTAAGCTGCCTGTAACAGATCGACGTATCGGCGCGGATCAAGACGCTGCGGACCGGTTGACCATTCACGGTCAAGGTTGATCTCATTCCAGACTTCAATCGCGTGGATTTTGCCCGGATAGCGATTGAGGACAGCAGTAATAAAATCGACCAGATCTTGCGGGTTTGCGGGAGGACCGTCGTGCGTGCCTGCTGCGATTCGCGCACCAGAATCACGTGCCCAGTCTGGTGCTTTAGTGATGCTCAACATTACTTTGACGTTGGCAGCACTAAGCTGACCCATGGAGACATCTAGTTCTGCGAAATCAATCTGACCTTTAACCTTCTCAGTATCGCGCCAAACCACCTGTGATTTCACCCAATTCAATTTGAGATTATCAGCAACCTCATTCACCCAAATCTGATATACGCTGGGATCAACATTCTTCTGTACCGCAATACCAAGATCAAATGCGGTGTCTTTGATTGGAGGAATCGTGGCGGTTGGTCCTGTAACGGCGGGTGCAACGGGCGCATCGGTAGCTACTATTGGCGGTTCCGTGGGACTCGTATTCTCTGGTGGGAACGTTGGGAAAGGCGTAGCTGTGATTTGAGCAGCGGCAAACTGGTCAACTTGCGCTGGCGGTGCATTCTTCAAGGCAGCATTTTGCTTATTTGCTGCGATTCCAGTTGCCGCATACACCGAAATAAACGTCCCCGCACCGAACAGAAGTGTGATCCCTGCCCACATCATGGCAAAGTAACGCACCCGCTGGCGATGTCTAGGGACGGCGATTTTCATGGTTGTTGAAGTCATACTGTGCTTTCCATCATCAGTTTCGTGATAATGTTTTGGCGCAAACGCATTTACAAGATTTTTATCTTTGCGCCGCGCTATTCTAGCCCAAGTTATCCAAAGTGCAACCGACGCTAGACCGACTGCATACGAAGATGGTGGGGTGAGGACTTAATCTGGACAAATGAAAACGCCGGAATATCACTACTCCGGCGTTTTTACTAGATTATCTGAAGTTAGGGAGCTTACTGCTGTGTGGCAAGGTAAGCAATGATGTCACGCAGTTCTTGGATCGACAGGGAACTGGCGAATGTTTGTGGCATCAGACCAGCCGACGCCCCCGGAACGATGTAGGCATTAGGATCAAGAATGCTGTGGGCAAGGTACTGCTCTGGCGTCAACCCTGCATTGGCGGGGTCTTTCAGGCGCACATCGATCACGCGAGTCCACGTTCCTGGCGTAGGCGCAAATGGATAGGCTGCACCACCCTCAACAGCGTGGCAAGCTTGGCATGCGTTGCTGGCATACAGTGACTGACCATTTGCCGCATCGCCACCGCTAAGATCGAGTGTGGTAACGTCAGGATTTGCACCAAACTCTTGAGCGATAGTTTGCTTTGGCGGACCCGATACTGGCAGTTTGAACTGCTGATTCAGATCGTTGGGCGTTAGCTTGACGGCATCTGCCTGCCAATTCAGGATGAAATCAACCAGATTCTGAATTTCATCAGGACGCAGTGGACCACCAGTTGACTGCGCCCAGTTGGGCATCGCTTGAGGCCAGTAAAACTTCGATGCCGGACGACCGGAGATCAAAGTACCTTCAATGTAGTCGGCGAGCGTCCCTCCCCAACCCATTTCTACCAAGCGTACATCCCGGTCAGGTTCCCAACCCTGAGCGACTAGCGCGTCGAGATCGCTTTGCGCCGTCGTGATCTGGGTATTCATGTCGGTAACCTTCTGCGGTGTGTTGGGATCGTAGTTACGTACGGCTGCTTGTGCAGTTTCCACAGCCGATACCGCGTCCTTATATTCCTGAGAGTCAGGGTTAGAAGCCAACTGATCACGCTTGGCTTCGAGATCAGGCAAATTCTTAACCGCATCATCGTAAGCCGTCTGCGAATCAGTCAGAGTCTTGAGCTGCGTTTGCAGATCAGCGACCTTAGCCTTCGCCACTTTCGCTGGATTCTCAGTCAAGAACAACATGGGGTTTTGCAGGGCAGGTGCGCGTCCTTCCTGCCCCTTACCATCAGCATTGTGACAGGTAGCGCAACTACTTAGAAACAACGCTGCGCCGCGCTCCACTGAACGTCCATGCCACTGCTCGGTGAATACTTCCATACGGGCAGGCTCGTTGATCGCCACCCAGCCGACCAGCAGCATGATGCCGACGAAGGAACCAATACCCAGCAGAACTTTGTTCTGAATATTCATAGTCGTTCCTGATTATTAGTGTCCGCCACCCTGATATTCAGACAGGCGGCTGATGAAGATAGTCTTACCCGACGCTTGGATTTGACCGACTTGGCGCGGCGTATCCAGTTTGTTGCCTTGATCGTCGAATGAAGAATCGACCATCACCATCTTTAGTGTACCGTCATCATTGCGGATGGGGTTCTTGGCAGCGTCCACTTCTGGTGTGTTCCAGATTACCTTAATATCAACACGCTTAAGGTCAGGCTGCACCTGCTGTACGGTGAGTACACCCACTGTGTTGATGAGCTTACCGCCAGCCCATTTCTCAACCATGTGTTGATAGTCTTCCATCAGTTCGCGAATGCCACCTTCAGGCACTGCTTGGCACATCACTGGCTTGGTAGTATCTGGCAGCAGCGTATCCGTAGAAGCACGTACTGCATCCCACTGCACCAGCGGAAGCTGATGATCCTGATCGAGGTTGTCGGTGCAGAATGTGCCTAGCGCGTATTCATCGTAGGGCAGGGCACGCGCTGGACCAACACCTTCCATCGGCGCGAGTTCTTGCCCAATTTCTTGGTCGGCAGAGGTGACAACACCCCACTTACCAGTACCCATGTATGTGAGCAAGAACATAACGAAGCAGAACGTCAACATCATACTAAGCACAAGCCGACGGTGTGCATAACGACGGCTTGGTGCCACATCGATGTAAGGATAGACAATGAAAGCGATTAGCAATCCGGTAGGAATCACCAGACCGAACAGGATCTTATCGCCTAGCTTCAACATACCTTGCAGCCACAGGAAGTACCATGGGGCTGTCGTATGCAGAGGCGTCACTTGTGGGTTGGCATGGCTTTCAAGCGGCGCGTGGAAGAACCAGATACACATCACCACCATGATAAAACTGACGGCACCAATCCACAGTAGTTCAGTGGTCAACACATCGGGTGTGAAGTAGACGCGGCGATCCATCGGAACGCGCTTGGCAGTGTCAACGCCGATTTCTTCCTGACGTGGCGGCAGTGAGTGTCCATGCAGCACCACCTTATAGTAGTGGACGCCCAAGAACACAGCAGTTAGCAACGGCATCAGAAATACATGCAGTAGGTAGAAGCGCAGCAACCCACCAGCGCCGATATCTGGTGCACCGCGTAAGATCAGGTTGACGTTCGTACCCACGATCTCAGGCGGCGCGGCTTCAGCCATCGACGTACCAATCGTCACCGCCCAGAACGCCAATTGGTCCCATGGCAACAGGTAGCCGGAAAAGCTGAGGAACAGAGTGAACAGCAGCAGCAGCATACCGCTAAACCACGTGAATTGACGTGGCTTCTTATAGGAGCCAGTCGCAAACGTACGTATGGTATGCAGTGCCACGAACAAGACCATGCCTTCAGCACCCAAACGATGGATGTCACGCATGAACTGCCCCAGCGGGACGTTGTTCATGATGTTGATCATGTTGGCGTAGGCGGCTTCAGGTGAGGGCGTATAGAAAATCATCAGGAACAAGCCAGTGATGATCTCTACCACAAACATAAAGGTGGACAGGAAGCCCAACCGGAAGGTCGGGTAAATCCCCGTCACCGCTTGATGGAAATAACTGGGACGCATGTGCATCCAGAACCCATCGGCGTGAGGCGTTAGGCGCGGATTCGGACGACGCGATGGCGGGTCGCCGCGTAGCGCTTCACGGATGTCCTGAATGTTCAAACCTGTGGTGATTCGCTCTACCGTATTATCGACTACTTCAAATACGGCTTTACGAAATCCCTTTTCCTTGATGTCATCAAGGAAGCTGGGAAACGGTAATACCGACATAGCAAGCTCCCCAACCGAAACGAACGATCTTCAAAATAATGAGCGCTACAAAGACTTTAAGCGCTGACCTGCTCGGGCAATCAGCGCTTTTTTGTTTGTCTTATCTAGGTTAGGCGTGCGTAGCGCCCTTGATTTTCTTACCAGTGTTGATCAGGATTGATGTCGCCCCATCTGCGGGCACCGGATCGCCTGCTGCATCGGATACCGTGCTCGTCGCGCCTGCCACTACGGTCAGTTCAAAGCGATCCAAGTTGCGTGGTGCAGGACCCTCAATGTAAGTCCCATTCGCCTGAAACTTAGAACCGTGACAGGGGCATTCAAAACGACCATTGACATCTACCCATTTGAAGAGGCATCCCAGATGAGTACATACGGCGCTTAGCGCGAGTACCCCTTTATCTGTATTGGAAAGCCAGTACTTACCAACAGGGTTCAATACTGGCGGAGAACCCGCAGGTGGCAGCGTATCCGCGCCAACGGTAAATACACCACCGAACTCGCCTTCACGGAAGCGTGGCAGCGCATACCAAATGATCGCTCCACCCGTTTCGGCTAGCAGCAGCGCTATACTTGCTCCCCAGATGTAGTACAGAAACTCACGGCGCGTAACGCCTTTAACTTGTACCTCTGGTGTGGCTGCTGATGCATCGGCGGCTGCCGTTCTGGCGGTGGCTTTAGGTGGTGTGTTTGCGGCAGTCGTGGTTGCCATTTATCCTCCAATCGGCGCGAAAACGCCGCTTTGTCCCCTATACCTAAGTTCTATCTTTGATCTGCTTGTGTGTGCCAGACATTCTAACACTGCTATGCCAAGCTGTCATTTTGTAATTGGCTGTGGGAAATTAACAGCAGAAAGTAGCAGAATACCCTGTAGACTCGATAAATTGCCAAGTTTTCCCTATGTGACTTCGTATAATTTATCACATTCAGTCGATTGTGTCAAAAGGATCAATGTGGCGCAAAAGCCATTATGACGGCATAAACTTAGCGGTATACTGTGGCTGAATCACTGGTTCTTGCTCATATCCTCAGAATAGTTATGATTCATATAGAGTAAGATCAGAAAGAATCTCGGGTATGCCTCGTATTATCATAGGTGAATTCGATGGCGCTGCGGCTATCGGCAATTTGTTGGATAGCGATCCAACGCTGACCTATGACCTGATCAAGCCATCTCAAGTACTGGACGCTGTAGAAAGCAGTAGTCCTGATTTGTTGTTGCTTGACGCCAAGGCTCATCGCCGCATCAGTCGCCCGATTTCTACGCTGCGCAACAACAATCATATTGGCTACAGCATGAGCTTACTGCTGACTGCAGAACAAGGAAATGATCTTTCTGCCCTGAAATCGGCTTTCACAGCCGATGAAGTGATCTCGCGCCCATTTGCACCCGCTGACCTGCTGTTGCGGATCGAACGATCACTTCGACTGAAAGCGATCCGACAGGAAATTTACCTTAAAGATCGCTTCACTATGCAAAGCGATTTGTTCAAGATGCTGGTACACGACATGGGCAATGCCATCATGATGATTAATTCGGCATTGACCTTCTATAATCAAGTGCCGCCGGGATCACCTGAAGCAGTACAGGCAGTATATGATGCCTACGATTCGGGTAGCTTGCTGGAATCCATGATTCGTGACTCACTGGATGTTTTAACTATCGAAAACAGGACGATCAATGTTCGTCGTGTGGCTGCTGACCTTGGGCAATTGCTAGACTCGTTACTTAAGCGCTTCCGCCCGCTAACACTGGATCGTGAAGTGCAGTTGCAGTACATCTTGCAGAAAGATGCAAATACAGTCGTTGAGGTCGATCCGATCTTGATCTGGCGTGTTGTTCTCAATTTGCTGGTCAATGCGCTGAAATTCTCGCCTGCAGGATCGCAGATTACTCTAAGTGTGACAGCAGGCGCTGTGCCCAATACTATTCGAATCACTGTTAAAGATGAGGGACCCGGCATCCCTCCTGAAATTATTCCCGGCTTATTCGAGAAGGATTCGGCAGTCCGGCTCTATCGCGCTCACGAAGCTCGTGCAGGATATGGACTAGGGTTGCTGTTTTGTCGCTTGGCTGTCGAGGCTCATGAGGGCAGCATCTTCGTTGAGAGCGAGATCGGCAAAGGTTCTTCCTTTATCGTTGAACTGCCGAACCCGAACTAAGCACTGACAATGCCGTTATATTTCGCTACACCATAGCCAAGCCGCCATCGATGTTGATTGCCTGTCCGGTGATAAACGACGCAGCATCAGAACATAGAAACAGCACAACATTGGCAACTTCTTCTGGAGTTCCCACGCGCTTTTGTGGATTTGTCGGCGTAATCGGCGGCAAATTAGGAATCTGAATATCACCCGGACACAGGGCATTGATGCGGACGTTATAACCAGCCATTTCTCGTGCCACTTCACGTGTAAAGCCGACGATCCCCGCTTTACTGGCAACGTAAGCTGCATTATTTTCAAGTGGTAGTGGGTGTCCATAAACGCTGGCAAGGTTAACGATTACGCCGCCACCCTCATCTGCCATCACCCGTCCACAAAGCTGGGTACAGAAAAAAGTACCCGTCAAGTTGATCTCTAGCGTTCGTCGCCAGTCATACTCATCGAGCTTGATGAACGTTTCACCCCGTTGGACTCCTGCCGCATTAACTAAAATGTGGAGATGAGTGAATCTATCCCGCATATTCTCGATCATGGCGGATACTTGAAATTTGTTTGAGACATCCGCCGACCATGCCATAGCCTGACCACCCGCGCCAATAATTAACTGCGCCACTTCATCGGCACGGTCTGGATTGATGTCGTTGACGCACACGGTAGCGCCAGATTTTGCTAGCGCCAGTGCGGTTGCTTTCCCAAGATCATCACCAGCGCCCGTAACAAGCGCTACTTTGCTCGAAAGATCGACTGTGAAATTCATGAGTTGGTTCTACTTTTCAATGTTGATTCTGCAAAATCGTTGTAGTCTGGCAGAAAGCTCCAAACCGAACGTGGTAGATGCAGAGTAGAATCTCGTAACTTATGGAGAGAATGCCATGAATTATAAGAAACCGCGAAGAAAGGATCAACCATAGACGAACGGATTGCGTTAAGATTACGGAGAGAAGTGGTGCGGGTATCGTAAGTGCGCAAGGCTATAATGCGGCGTCATGAAGCAAGTGAAATTTGCCCAACTAGAGGCATTACTAGAACATCTGCTGGAAGATAACCTTGCGCGGTTATTTTCTCGCCGTCTGCGCTTAGACGAATTAGCAGCACGTCTGGCACGCGCAATGGAAGATGGTATCCGCGTCGAAGATAGTGGCTTGTTCGCTCCCAATGAATATGTGATCAGCCTACATGCTGAAGATTTTCAAGCGTTGAGCCACGTCACCTCTGATCTGAAAGGCTGGTTGACAACAGCAATTACGAAAGCGGTAGTGCAGGCGGATTGCCAGTTAAGTGGCATTCCGACGGTGCAGATACGCATTGATACGGCACTAATTCCGCGCACCTTCACTATCTCTGCTGGCTATGTTGACACGCCACGCCATTCCACCAAGCTTTTTGTTCCGCTTGAGAACGAGGATCAGTCTGCTTTTCCGCAAGTGCGTAATCCGCAACTGATCATACGTGGTAGCAACTACATTCCACTGAGATTACCTGTAATCAATATTGGTCGCCGTCGCGATAATCAAATCGTCATCGATGAGCCAAAAGTATCGCGTGTTCATGCTCAGATTCGGCTGCGCTTTGGGCGTTATGTAATTTATGACTTGGGCAGCAGTGGTGGCACATTTGTTAATGAGCATCGAATCACGGAGTGTATTCTCAACTCTGGTGATGTGATTTCCTTAGCCGGCGTAATGATGCTATACGTGGATGATGAGCCAGCAATTGCACACAATCGACCCAAAAGCGGCACTATCAACGACACCCAGCCAATGGATCTAGGCGCTAATATTAGCGACGACGCACAGGAAACTTAACGTGGAGATACTGCTTCCTCTGCTGCGAATCAGCGCTAGTATATTGCTGGTCTTGTTTCTGCTCACGATGCTCTGGTTGCTCTGGCGGGATTTTCGTATAGTCAGCAAAGAAGTTGATGCCCGGACACTCAAACGGGGACGCTTAGTTGTGATGCGCGGAAACGTAGATGGTTTGACACCGGGTACTGTATTTCCGTTGCTTCCGCTAACTAGTCTTGGACGTGCATCTAATAACACCGTTCCCTGCGATGACGCTTTTATCAGTAATGTTCATGCACTGATCACGCTGCGCGGTGGACAGTGGTGGCTGGAAGATCAAGGTAGCAGTAACGGTACACAATTGAATGGACAGCGCATTGATCAACCTGTGGTGGTAACGACAGGTGACACCATCGGCATCGGCAAAATCGAACTTCGACTAGAATTGGAATAGGAGCACTATTTCGCATGGAGCCAGTACGCATCGGGGTGATCGGAGGATCGGGTCTATACGCGATGCCTGAAGTTACGGAGGTCAGCGAACTCGCCATTGATACTCCATTCGGCGCACCCAGCGACAAGATTATCGTGGGAAATTTGCGCGGAAATCGGGTGGCATTTCTGCCTCGTCATGGACGCGGACATATTCATACCCCTTCGGAAGTTCCTTATCGCGCCAATATTTTTGCGCTCAAAACACTTGGCGTTGAGCATGTAATTGCCGTTAGCGCCTGCGGTTCTCTTGATGAAAAACTAGCGCCGGGTCATATTGTTGTTCCCGATCAATTGTTCGATTTCACCAAAGATGAGCGGGGACGCACCTTTTTTGGAGATGGTTTAGTGGCGCACGTGGGTGTAGCGGAACCATTTTGCCCATCGCTGAGTGAAGTTTTAGCTAGCGCAAGTGAAGAAGCAGGTGCAACAGTACATCGTGGTGGCACATCAATTACCATCGAAGGACCACGGTTTAGTACACGCGGTGAAAGTAGAGTCTGGCGACAGTTGGGCTTTTCCATTATTGGTATGACCACTTCACCGGAAGCCTATCTAGCACGTGAAGCTGAGATGCATTACGCGGTGATGGCACACGTCACCGATTATGACGTTTGGCACGACGAGCCGGTTAGCAGCGAAATGGTGATGAATCAGTTTGCGGCGAACATCACATTGGCACAGCAATCGGTGATCAAGGCAGTAGAGAAGATTGCTGCCGCAAGTTTCACCTGCTCTTGTGATTCGGCTCTGGCAATGGCATTGACTACAGCCAAGGATCGCATTCCTGCGGCTACATCACAAAAGCTGCGCCCAATCGTTGGCAAGTATTATGGTACGTAATCACTGATGCGGGCGGAACCGGCTACCTCAACGCAGTTACCCATCGCTGACGAGTCAATACTGGCGTCCAGCGCGGTGCGAGAACGGCTGCTACTGAGCGTTGCCGGTTTGTTCGTCTTAACCGCGCATTTGGTTCTACTTGGTGCCAGACCAGAAAGACTGCCGCTGCTGATTGGCGCTGGCATTTGGGTGATCTGTGCAAGTGTTGGTCATGTTGTTCTATCGTGGCGCTTACCTAACCGCGATCCCTTCTTATTTCCCATCACCATGCTGTTAAGTGGCTGGGGATTGGAAATGATTGCTAGACTCGAACCGTTTTTCGCGATGCGCCAGATCGGTTGGCTAGTTGTATCAGCAGCAGTACTCTGCGCTCTAGCTTACGCGCCGCGCAATTTACGCTGGTTGAGTCATTACCGTTATCTATGGCTGTTCGGTGGCTTGCTGCTGCTGGCACTAACTATCGTGCTCGGCAGCAACCCTTCCGGGGCAGGTCCGCGCCTATGGCTTGGCATCGCTGATGTTTACTTCCAACCTTCGGAATCGCTAAAGATTATCTTAGTGGTGTTTCTAGCAAGCTACATTGCTGAAAAGCAGGGAATGCCACATTCTTCACTCAGTTTTTTATTGCCACTGCTGTTCATGTGGGGCTTTTGCATCGTCATTCTACTATGGCAGCAAGATTTAGGCACAGCCACCCTGTTTTTCCTCCTTTTCGTGACCATACTCTACATCGCAAGTGGCAATCTTATCTATGTGGTTGGCAGCTTTGCTATGTTGGCGCTGGCAGGATTGTTCGCATACTGGCGCTTTCCGGTGGTGCGCTTACGTATCGACATCTGGCTGAATCCTTGGCCCGAAGCAAGCGATCGTGCGTATCAAATTGTGCAAAGCTTATTTGCCTTTGCCGCGGGAGGGATACTCGGACAGGGCGCAGGGCAAGGATCGCCTTCTTATATCCCTGTCGTACATTCCGATTTTGTGTTTGCAGCTCTAGCAGAAGAGTGGGGTTTGTTAGGTGCGCTGATCGTGGTCGCCTGCATCGTTGTGCTGGTGATTCGCGGTTTGCGGCTTGCACTTCGGCTGCAAGATCGCCCGTTCCGTGCGCTGTTAGCGGCTGGCTTGAGTGCCCTACTCGGTATTCAGAGTTTGATGATCATTGGTGGAACACTCAAACTGATTCCGCTGACTGGTGTCACGTTGCCACTGCTCAGTTACGGCGGTAGCTCATTGTTGATGAGTTTCGTCGCGGTGGGTTTACTGCTAGTTTTAAGCGAGGATGCGCGACCATGAATTTGGGACAGAGTATGCGGCGTTTCACGATGGGATTATTACTCTGTTTTGCAATTGTAATCATCAGCCTCGCCCAGTGGAGTGGGCTAGAATACAGCTCACTTCTTGCCCGTGCCGATAACCCCCGCCTTATAGAGGCGGAACGCGCTATTCAACGTGGTCTAATCGTAGATCGGCACGGAACCATACTTGCTGAGTCAATAGAAATAGGCAAATCAGTTTCTGGTAAGCCGATTATGGGACGTGATTACCCATATCCAGAAGCCGCTAGCGTGGTTGGCTATTACAGCTTGCGTTATGGCGTAGGTGGCGTCGAAGCCGCCTTCGATGACGAACTGCGCGGAAATTTGAGCTTTGTACAGGATTGGCTCCACGAGCAGCAAATTGGCAGCGATGTAAGGCTGACCATCGACCTGCCACTTCAGCAAGCGATCACCGCCGCGCTGGGCAGGAAGCCCGGTGCTGTAGTTGTACTTGATGCTCCAAGCGGTGCGGTGCGCGCACTGGTGAGTCTGCCCGGTTACGATCCAAATCAACTAGATGCTACATACGACAACTTACGCCTGAATCCGTTTGCACCATTGCTTAACCGCGTAACTCAGGGAATTTATCAACCAGGCGGCGCGTTACAAACCATTATTCTGGCATCTATGCTCACCGCGCAGACACCAATAGATCAAACGGTGATTGACGCTGATCAACCGCTTGAATTCAACGGACTCACGCTCGGCTGTGCTGGCAGTGTCAATCCTTCCACCTTGATCGAAGCCTACGCACAAGCCTGCCCACCCCCATTTGTAGATGCGGCGATGAGTGCTCCCGGTGAAGTTCAAGAGATGTTCGACACCTTCGGCTTACTGCAAGCACCAACGTTGGTTAAATTTGGTACAGTAACAGGTCGCAGTCCCACTCCGCTAACCAATTTTCGCGATCCCGCGCGCCTGCGAGCGCAGATTAGTGGGCAAGGCGATTTGACGGTAACACCACTGCAAATGGCGTTGGTTGCAGTTACTATTGCCAATCAAGGCAATACAGTGACCCCCTATCTAGTTGATGGGATTCGCATTCATGGAGCAACGGATTGGCAGCCGATCAATACGGTAACGGAGCAACACGCCGTGATCTCGACTGACGTGGCTGCACAAATTCGCGAGGCGATGCGACGTTCGGTAATCGATGGGGCAGCTAAGGCAGCGCAACAAGACTCGTTAACGATTTATGGACATGCCAGCTTCGCCTATACAGGCGTCAATGCTAACTCTTGGTTTATTGGCTTCATCGAATTGTCAGATGGTAGTGCTGCCGTTGTTGCTGTCGTGATCGAAGGAGAAAAGGAAACAACACTCGCATCACAGATCGGCGGCATCGCGTTACGTGAAGCAGCATCGGTCAGCGGCACAGCAGACGTGAGTTCAAAATAAGGGTTTCTCTGATCGCAAACTTATCTCTCTACCGCCCCTTTTGTGCGTTTATGCCGACTGAACGATAAGTACAGCCCCAAAATAGGTAGGTCAATCTGATGCTTAATGGCATACACTACTCGATAGTGCTACTTTGTGACATAATCAAACACTGCATTATATGGCTGTTGAACATCTACATCCTAAGGAATACTACGCTATGACGGATGCTCCACAAATCCGTCAACTCGACTCACTTATCCAAATCGCACAACTGCTTAACTCCTTAGATGTTGAAGAGGTGCTTCGCGGCATCGTTCGGCTGACGGCAGATGCAGTTGGTGCGACGAATGGAAGTTTCTTCCTGTTTGATGAAAGTGGACAGGAGCTTCAACAATTCATTTCTGCGCGGGAGCTTTCGTCGGAAGCACGCTCACGTGTGTCTATGAGTGTGTTGCAAAAAGGTGTGGCTGGCTGGGTAATCGCTAATCAGGAATCGGCGTTAATCGACGATACTGCAATCGACCCGCGCTGGTTGGTTTTGGATGACAAGCTGCGCGTCCGCTCTGCAATCTGTGTTCCCGTTTTCATCGAAGGCGCATTGCGTGGCGTTATGACGCTGGAACATCCAGCACCAAACCAATTCGATCTCAGCTCCTTGCGTATTGTCGAGGCAGCGACAAACCAGGCGGGTGCGTCGCTCAGTAACGCCGAATTATTTAATCGTGTGCAGGCACAACAGCGCCAGCTCGAAGGAGTGCTGAACAGCATTTCGGATGTTTTGCTTGTAGTAGATCATGAATGGCGGATAAAGCTGATGAATCCCGCCGCACGCGCATTGATCGGCGAGAACACAGATGACTTTGTGGGTAAGCCGCTGCATCAAGTACCACCAGAGCAGATGTTCAAAGCACTGATCGAGCAAGCCAAGGATGAATTACAAAGCTCACGCTACAAAGGTGGTGTGGTCAGTTTTGATTTACGATCTGCTGCTTTGTTCAAGGATTTTACTGTAACGGTGCAGCAGCTCAACCAGCAGGAACAGCAAGTAGGTGGTTATGTAGTGGTCTTGCATGATATCACCACCTTGAAGGATCTCACACGCCTGAAAACGCACATGATCCAGATGGCGTCGCACGATCTGAAGAATCCGCTGGGTGTACTGGTTGGCTATCTGGACTTGCTAGGCTATGACATCAGCCAGAATACCGTGCCAGATCCTACCTATATCGAGAATATGCATCGGGTCATCACCCGTATGGAGACATTGATCGCCACCCTGCTCGATTCGCAACGATCTGAGCGCGAAGGGGCGATGAAGCGCGTTCCCATCGATCCCAACGAATTGGTGTTGGCAGTACTAGAAGATAACGAGGATGGTGTGCGCTTGCATCACCATAACCTTATTCGTGAGATTCAGCCGAATTTGCGTCCCTTACGTGGTGATTTTGGGCAGCTACGCGAAGCCATGAATAATCTCTTCAGCAACGCCATCAAGTACACACCTGACGGCGGGACCATTACTCTGAATGTACGTACTGAGGATGAACGGTTCTACTTCTCAGTGGCAGATAACGGGTTTGGAATCCCCAAATCTGAACAGAATAAAATCTTTCAGGCGTATTTTCGCGCCGTTCAATCGGCAACCGAGCATATTGAGGGAACGGGCGTTGGATTGAGTTTGGTTAAGGAAGTGATCGAACGGCACGGTGGGCAAATCTGGTTCAGCAGTGTGGAAGGCAAAGGGTCTACCTTCCACTTCTGGCTACCTCTACTGGAGTAAGCCTGTGTTAGCCGCTAAGTTCGGTTATAAAGTTGCGGATCGCCAATGATGTTGCTTGTGGCTGTTCCATCATTGTCATGTGTCCCGCATTCTCGATAGTTACTAAAGTGCCATTCTTCAACGCCGCAGCCATTTGTTCCGCTTTTTGTAGTGGAATGATGGCATCTTGATCACCTGTCACTATCAACACTGGGAAATCGAAAGTGCCGAGCAGCGGCGTCGAGTCGGTGCGTACTGCCATTCCCTTCAGTGAGTTGATCAACGTCTGGGGACGAGTATTGAGCATAACCGTGTTTACGGTTTCCACCATCGTGTCATCTTCATGTTCGCCCGGTGCAAATAAACGCGGCAGCATGGATTCTGCGACGGCGATACTGCCTTCATTGACTACACGTTCTGCTAACTTGTAGCGATTTTGTCGAGCCTCTTCGCTGTCAGCCGCGGACTGCGATGCGATCAAACCGAGTGCTTTCAAACGATTACGCGCAATGCGAGCTAATGCTAACGCCACGTAACCGCCCATGCTGTGACCCATAACGACAGCTTGAGGGATCTCCAGCGTATCCATTAGTTCTACCACATCGCGCGCCAGCAGTTCCATCTCATAGATGTCATCGCTGCTGGGGCTGCGCCCGTGCCCCCGTAGATCGGGAGTGATCACGCGAGCTTGATCGCTCAGACGATTCACCTGCTCGCGCCAGATTATGCTGCTTAGTGGAAAGCCATGCAGCAGGATTAATGGTGTCCCGCTGCCCTGTTCCGTATAGTGCAATTGTACAGGAATCGACATAATGCTCTTATCGGTTACAATCCTAGAATAGTCTTTCGTTCGATCAAGATTGCTTGATCGCCTTGCTGCAATTCTAGCAGCGTTACCGAAAATAAGTAGTGTCTCATGCAACATCAAACAAATCCACTAACGATGCCAGATGGTTTTTCGTTGTTCTCGCAGATGTGGAGTCCTGATAGCGGTGTCGCCGCCAAAGGAGTCGTTGTCCTGATTCATGGCTTGGGCGAACACAGCGGAAGATATGGACATGTTGCACGTTACTTCACGGATCGTGGTTATATCGTTGTTGCTCCTGATCATCGAGGTCACGGACGCAGCCAAGGTAAGGCGTTTGGTTACTTTGAGCGTTTCAGTACTATTGTTGATGACGTACATGAATTGGTGAAAAGTTTGCCCTCAACCCTGCGTGGACTACCTTTGTATGTACTAGGTCACAGCATGGGAGGCTTAGTCTCACTGCACTATGTGATCCGCTATACGCCGAGAATCAGTGGCTTGATCACTTCCGCAGCTCTGCTTGATGTAGGCGAAGGACTCAACCCATTGGTGACAGGTGTTCTCAAACAGGTAGGAAATATTGCGCCGAAATTAGGCTTATTGAAGCTGGATTCCACAACCATCTCCCGCGATCCTAAAGTAGTGGCGGCTTACGACGGTGATCCTTTCGTCTTTCGCGGCAAGATCAGTGCTCGGGTTGGCGTGGAACTCGCTGCTGCTGTGGACTATGCCAAACATAACCTCAGCAAGATTGATCGCCCTGCGCTGATCCTACATGGCGCTGCGGATCGACTGGTCAAACCACAGTGCGCGCAGATCATTTATGACGGCGTCAGCAGCAAAGATAAGACCATCAAAATCTATGATGGTCTCTACCACGAAATCTTAAACGAGCCAGAGCAGGTTCGCGTGATGGACGATATTTACGCTTGGTTGAAGGTGCACTAAGCAGTAACTCTAATCCTGATACGTCCCACTGCTCCACACGCGCACCCACGTATCGGCGTAGAAATTACCCGTCCAATCGTAAAGCCAGCGTGAATCGCTGACTGACATATTGACGCAGCCATGACTGTGACGGTAGCCAAAACCGTCATGCCAGTAGGCACCGTGCAAGCTTATTGCGCCATCGAAGTACATCACATAAGGTACGGATTGCAGATAATAGAAATCTGGCTGTCCCATTGCACCCGACATGGCATCGGTTCGCAGTCGTGCCCAAATGCGGAACAAGCCTTCATTCGTTGGCCATTTGGGTAATCCTGAAGCGATCAGGGTGGCGAACACCATGCGATCTCCGTCGTAGGCGACAACAACCTGCTCAAAGAGATCGACAGAGACCCAGCGCCCTTTTACCTCGACTGGTTTGTCAATAGGTAGCACGCGGGCAAGATTTCGTTGTTCTACCCATTGTCCCGGACCGACGAGGTACCACTCCCAGTTCCCGAGCTTCACGGTGGCGTAAATGTTGACCCGTGTATAGCGCGTAAGTGGTTGCATGGACTCATCAGCATCTTGACCGGGAATACTGCTGGGTTTAACAGGTTTCAGAATCCATGCCATTGTATGCGTCAACGGTTGATCAATCAGTACTCCGGAGAAGGTCGAGGCGCGGGTGCGGGTTAGTACTGAAGCCGGAACCCACTGTCCAGCACGAATCTCGTACCAATCCCCTTGTTGGCTACGCACATCAAGGTAGTTAAAGCCAGCATCCAACGTCCCAATCGGATTGCCGTTAGGGGCATCGTAAAAGGTGATGTTTTCCTTTGCTACTTTGTACAGAGAGAACTTCTTGATTTCATCCTGATCGACTGGCAAGCTGCGTACATCGGGCGTCGGATGTGCCAGCATCTCCGTTAGCAGCATCTCGTATTGAAAAGTTGGCAAGCCGTGCATGCATCCGGGAGTGCCAGCCAACGTACAATCGGCGGCTCTAACTGGACTCAACTGCTGCATGAACGGCATAACCAGCAAAACTACAATCAAAATTGAACGCAAACGAGACATTGTTGCCATCCCCATCAGCTAACGTCACGTAGCAATATCTTACGAGACTTTGGCTATGCGCAACAACCTGCTGACCTACGTTCACCGTTCGGTTGATCGTTGTTACTCACCAGCATAGCCTATTCACGTACTTCCTTAAGCGTCTCCCACTGCACAATCCCAAGCCGATTGATTTGAACGGAAAAACGCTGGTTTTCGCGAAAACTGCGCCATTCTGATTCGGTTTGTGGATTGTATTCGTAGGCTTGTCCGCCCTGTGTATCGCGGAAGTTAACGCGTAATATCAGGTAATCTCCAGTACGACGGATACGCCCCGTACCAACTGGCGCTGAGAATACTGGTGTTGCAATCGGTTCGTTCAAGCCGCCGCTGGCGGTGATGTCTCTCAGTGTCACCCACACATCGACGGTGTAGCTACACATCTGATCGGTTTCGTAGCGTGTTTGTGTTTCGGTACAGTACTTGGGAACACGCTTGCCTGTGCCATCACCCTGATCAACAAAATCGTAACCGCATTGTACTTGAACCGACTCCTGATAGGCACGCTGTTGGGGTTGACAGGAGACATTATACGCGCCGCCGGGGACGCTATCGCGCCAATCTCTGCCTGATTGTGCTACCAACTGCTGCATGGTAACACCGGTCTCCCAGTTTACGCTGGTGACAGACAAGCGGCTTTCATAGGTGCTGCCGTTCAGATAGATAAATCCAGCAATGCAGGCGATTATCAAGCCCACGATCAAAATGATCGGGATAGCAGGATTAATGCCACCAAGTAGTTTCTGCGGTTTAGCCTGAATGCCCAGATCGCGCTCGAATTTCTCTTTCACTACATCGTCGACTTGGCTTTTGGCGTCTTTGGAGTCGATTCGCCCCTTGATCGCTGCATCCTTTGCATTGACCAGATCGCCGCCGCACGAGACGCAAAATTTGGCGGCTTTACTGTTGGGTTGCTGACAAAATGGACAAATGACATCTGCACCCGAATATGTGTAATCCTTGTCTGTGACGAACTTGATGTCAGCTTCAGAGGGGAAGTAACGCCATTCAGGATTTTGTGGCGCACCGCAATTAGGGCAATGACGGTGATCCAGCCCAAGTAGTTTCTTGGTGCCACAGAAGCGACAGTCCCACAGCATTTGGAAAACATCGCCGTGATTGTGATCGCTCTCTGACTGTTGATGAGTAAATCCCTGCTTACTGTTCCGCATTGCTTTACGCAGAGGATCTTCCTGTGAATTCATCCGTGTTCTCCGCCATTGTTGCGTTGCTGCAGCACGACAAGAAAATGAGTTGTTTCAGCAATTGACTCTATTTTATGCAGCACATCATCATCGCCTATTGTACTTCAGAAGGAATTCGCCATGTCTAACGTCGAAATAACGTTACTAGCGGCGAGAACCTGCCTCGCCCTGATGATCATCGCTATAATTAGCCTAATCTTTCGTTCTTTCACTTTTCTCTTACGTTAAAGGACAGTTCAAAGTGGCTGAAGTTGTAGCGATTGCAGACCTGCATAAGTACGAAGGGCAGGATGTGACGGTGCGCGGTTGGCTGTATGACCGCACAGACAAAGGTAAATTACAATTTCTGCAGGTGCGGGATGGCTCTGGCATCTGTCAGGCAGTGGCTTTTCAGAACGATCTGCCTGAAGACGTGTTTGCCCAAATTCGCGGATTAACACAGGAATCCTCATTAATAATCAGCGGTCCGGTGAGAGCCGATAAACGCGCTCCCGGTGTACCCGGTGGTTTTGAGGTTGGTATTAAAGAAGCCCAAATCCTGCAAATCGCAGATGAATACCCGATCACGCCCAAAGATCACGGTGTTGAGTTCCTCATGGATCATCGTCATCTGTGGGTGCGCTCAAAGCGTCAATGGGCGATTCTGCGTATTCGCTCAACCGTGATTAACACTATCCGTAATTGGCTAGATGATCACGGATATTTGTTAGTCGATACGCCAATCATTACGCCAGCGGCAGGCGAATCTACTACGGAACTGTTCCAGATCACCTATTTCGATGATGTCGCGTATCTAGCGCAAACGGGTCAACTCTATAACGAAGCGAATATGGCAGCGTTCGGTAAGGTTTACTGCTTTGGTCCGACCTTCCGATCCGAAAAATCGAAGACGCGGCGCCATCTGACGGAGTTCTGGATGGTTGAGCCGGAAATGGCGTTCTACTCGCTCGAAGATTTGATGGATATGGAAGAGCAGTTCGTCAGTGCAATCGTTCAACGCGTATTGGAAAAGCATAAAGTAGAACTGGAAATACTAGAACGTGACACCAGCCATTTGGAACGAGTGATCCCTGCCTTCCCGCGTATCAGTTACGACGAAGCGGTTGAGCGTCTGCACAAACTGCGCGATGAGGAAGTTGATCCCGAAAAGAAGGCGTTGCTGGATATCGAATGGGGTAATGATTTCGGCTCTCCGCATGAGACTGCATTAACACAGCAGTTTGAGAAACCTGTGTTCGTCTATAACTACCCTACGGCGGTGAAAGCATTCTACATGCAACCTGTCGAAGGTCGTCCCGAAGTTTGCCGCAGTGTCGATTTGCTTGCGCCTGAAGGCTATGGCGAGATAACAGGTGGTAGTGAGCGCATTTGGGACAGCCAGTTAATGGAAGACCGGGTGGCAAAGATTGGTATCAGTCGCGAGAATTATGAATGGTACTTATCGTTGCGGCGATTTGGCGCGGTACCACACGCGGGTTTCGGGCTTGGAGTAGAACGGACGGTGGCGTGGATATGCGGTTTACAGCACATCCGCGAAACCATCCCCTACGCACGTATGTTGAAGCGTTTATATCCATGAGTTGTAACGAATTGGGAGTGGCAAACAATGACAGTAACACTGACGTTTAACATCATTCAGTTGATTGTCTGGATATTCATCGGTCTGGTGGCAGGGTCACTGGCTAGTGCTGTTGTCCGTGGGCGTGGCATGGGCACTTTGACTTCCATCATCGTGGGCTTACTTGGGGCGATTATTGGTGGTTTCATTTTCAGTTTGGTTGATCGTTCCATTTGGCCCACCGTCCTAACGGAGCCAATATCAGTCACTTTCCTTGACATCATTTCAGCTTTCATTGGTGCAGTTCTTGTCTTGCTCATTGTCGGTGCAATCAGAGGGCGTAGAGTGTAATCCTGTGCTGACTCTGTCCGAAGCCCGCGACGCGCTCCATAAATCCATAGATGTGACTAACCCGACAGAAGCGCCGACGGCATATTACGCTTTATATCACGATAGCAAGCGTTCTGTGCTGCATGTACGCACCGATGCACAAGGTCATGCCGTCGGCTTCGTCGGGCGTTTCCAAACTGGTATTGATCTCTTTCGTCCACTTGTCTGTATGCGCTGCTGGCAGCCCGACCTTGCTGCTGATCTTCTATCGGAGGCACTCGTACCCGGGCGTCCCTATCTCCTTTTCAGTAATGTGAATCAACTGCCGATGGTCGGCGGCAGTATGCAGGTGAGCAATGAACGCATCCTGCAAATCTTCGCGCTCGACTCCAGCCGCTTCAAATCCGTCATGAATGTCTTGGTAGTGCATAAAGTCAGTGAGAATGGACTCCCGCGTGTGGAGATCAATTCAAACGGCTTAACGGCAATGGCGGGTTTGAACTGGCAATCTCCAGGTTTTGCCGAAATTTATGTTCACGCCGATCCCGAAGTGCGGCAGCGTGGCTGGGGCGCGGCAGTAGTCGCCTCGATCTGTGATCGTGTACTCGCCAGTGGGCGCGTCCCTCTGTATCTGGTAGAACCGAGTAATGAAGCGTCTGTGCGCTTGGCGAAAGGCTTGGGCTTCGTAGATACTGGCGCACGTCAGGTTTTCGCTGATACCGTGTATTTAGGGCATCCTAACAAGGGAGCGCGAAACTGATGACCGTAACTGCAATCCACCAACTACCTCGCGGATTCTTATGGGGTTGTGCTACTGCCGCACATCAAGTTGAAGGCGGCAATGCTAACGATTGGTGGCGCTGGGAAAAGACAATCGGTCACGTTTTCCAGAACCAGCAATCTGGTGATGCTTGCGAATGGTGGAGAGGGCGTTATATTGAGGATTTTGATCGCGCTGCGGACATGCACAATAATGCACAGCGTATCTCCGTAGAATGGAGCCGCATCGAGCCAGAGCCGGGTCGTTGGGACGTTTATTCTCTGGCACGCTACAAGGCAATGCTCAAGGCGCTCCGAGATCGCGGTATGGAACCAATGGTGACTCTGCACCATTTCACTAATCCACTTTGGCTGGGCAACGATGACGGTTGGCTGGATGATCGCGTCCCTGAACAATTCGGACGTTTTGTACGCAAAGTCGTTGAAGTAATGGGAGATCAGTGTTCATTTTGGTGTACCATCAATGAACCTCTGGTCTATGCCACGCTGCACTACATTTTCGGAACTCGTCCGCCCGGCGTGAAGAATCGCAGTGCCGCTAACCGCGTCCTCGCCAATATGGTGCGTGCGCATGCCATCGCCTATCACGCTATCAAAGAATTGCAACCGCACGCGCACGTCGGCTTCGCTAATCACAACGTTAATCTAAAGCCCACAGGCGGTTTGCCCTTTAACCAGATAGCAGTTAAGGCGGTTGATAGCTTCTTGAATACCGCGTTCATGTTGGCATTGCGTGATGGTGTACTGCGTGTACCGGGTGCGCGCAGCGTTAGTATTCCACAGGCAAAAGGTACACTAGATTGGATCGGCATTCAGTACTATCAAGAGTATGAGGTCGGATTTGATCTGCGACATCCAACGTCTCTATTCATTCATCAACAAAAGCCAGCGGAAGCGGTGGCGTCTGGCGTCGTGACGCCTCCTAACTGGGGAGGCCTAAATCCGTCGGCAATGTTCCGGCAGATCGAAAAAGTCTACAAATTGATGAAACTGCCGATTTACGTCACCGAGAGTGGCGTCCCGGATCCAACGGACACCATCCGGCGCGGCTACTTAATCGAGACCGTCCGCAGCGTGTGGAAAGCTGCTAACTTCAATTATCCTGTTAAAGGCTTTTTCCATTGGACACTGATCGATAACTTTGAATGGTCCGAAGGTTATGATCCACGCTTCAACTTCGGTTTATATAAAGTCGATTTCCAGACTCAAGAACGTACTCCGCGCCAGAGTGCCGATTTATATCGTGAAATATGTCGTGCCAACGGCTTGTCAGCGGAAATTGTAGAAAAGTATGCACCACATCTCTTGACCAAAATGTTCCCCGGCGAACAAGGGTTGAGTGAAGCAAAACTGAAGCCGGGCGGAAACAAACCAGCATTAGAAACCAACATTCATTGAGCAGTCTTTTTGCTTTCCTCCTGTATAATCGTTAGCAACGTCCATTGAGTATAGGTCTAGCTTGTCTACTAACATCGGAATAGAGATCGTAATCGCGCTCGTCCTCACGATTGCGAATGGTGTCTTTGCCATGAGTGAAGCCGCCTTGATCGCTGCGCGCAAAATTCGTCTCCAACAGCGTGCCGATAGCGGTGATGAGGGTGCAAGAGTCGCGCTCGAACTTGCCAGTAACCCGAACGCCTTCCTAGCAACCGTACAAATCTTTATCACCCTGTTGGGTACCTTTCTCGGCGCATTCAGTGGCACTACGCTGGCTAAACCTCTTGCCGAATTACTGAATACAATCCCTGTTCTAAGCCCTTACAGCGAAAGCATTAGTCTCGCTGTTGTCGTACTGTTGGTCACTTATGTTACCCTGATCATCGGTGAGTTAGTACCCAAAGCGATTGCCTTGAGCGCCCCTGAAAATGTCGCCGTGCTTACTGCCCGTCCGATGCGTGTACTCTCTAGAATCGCTTATCCAGTAGTAGTGCTGCTGGATTTTTCAAGCAAAATCGTCATGCGCCTGCTGGGGATCAAGGAAACCTCGGATGCTACTGTTACTGAAGCCGAGGTCAAAGGAATGATTGCACTTGGTACGCAAACAGGCGAATTTCAGAAAATTGAGCAGCATATGGTCGAGCGAGTCTTCCGCTTGGGCGATTTGCATGTAGCAGCCCTGATGACGCCGCGTACGGAAATTGTCTGGCTAAATGTTGATGATGATCAGGAAACAACGCGATCTATTGTAGTCAAACATGGGTTTGCGCGTTATCCCGTCGCACAGGACAGTTTGGACAACGTACTCGGGCTTGTTCGAGCGAAAGATTTGCTAAACCGCGCCCTATCGGGTCAGCCTCTTGATCTACGCGCGGAATTGGAAACACCTCTCTACATTCCGGAAACGATGTCAGCATTCAAGATATTAGATGAATTGCGTAAAGCGGCTAGTCACACGGCATTGGTAATCGATGAGTATGGTGGCTTGCAAGGTTTGGTGACGCTCAATGATTTGTTGGGTGAATTGGTGGGCGATGCCTTACTTCCCAATGACGGTAGTGCTGAACCGCAGGTCATCCGCCGCGATGATGGATCATTGCTGCTCGATGGTATGTTGACTGTAGACTATCTCAAAGAAGTATTGGCGCTAAGACAGCTTCCCGGCGAAGAAACAGGTGACTATCAGACGTTAGGGGGCTTTGTGATGACGCAACTAGGACGAATTCCGGTATCTGCCGATCACTTTGAGTTGGAAAACTTCCGCTTCGAGGTGATGGATATGGATGGGCATCGCGTCGATAAAGTACTAGTCGCCCCGATTCAGCGCAAGATCGAGGTTATTCAGTAGACGGCAGTAGTGCTGGTCTTTTCAGCCATAATGTTTACCAGAAACAGGGTGACTGTGATCGCAAGACCCGGCGCTAACGCTGCCCACGGCGCGAGTCGGAAGGTCTGGCGCGCCTCCGCTAACATTGCGCCCCATTCAGGAATCCCCGGATCGCCACCGAGTCCGAGAAAGTGCAACGACGAGGCATTCAGTATTATCCACGCCAGCATGACGATTGCCGCGCTGATCAATTGTTCGAGCAGATTCGGCAGTAGTGTGCGCCGTAGCACATGCGAACGCGTTGCACCAATTGCATATGCGGCTTCCACAAACGCTTGTGAACGTAGTTGCAGCGCCGCTGCTCGTGTTATTCGTGCATAGGCAGGTAGCACGGCAATGCCACAAGCCAGCGCGATTTGCATCGATCCTCGTCCTAGCATGGTGAGGATAGTAAACGCAATTAACAAACTGGGTATTGATAACAGTGCATCTAGTACTGCTCCAATCCCGCGGTCTACCCAGTTGGGAACAACTGCTGCTAACACGCCCAACCCTGCGCCGGGAATTACAGCTATCAACAGTCCGGCTAAAGCGACGATTAGGGTTTGTCTACCTCCATAAATAGTACGGCTAAAAACATCTCGTCCTATTACGTCGGTACCCCACGGATGGGCGGCAGAGGGCGGTTTCAACTCGTCGCCATCAGGCGCTGCTAACGGATCATATGGGGCAATCACGGGCGCGGCGAGACTGATGACGCAAATAGCGAAGAGGAGCAAAACAGCTAAGCGGCGCATTTTCTTCGCCGATCTCGGTCATGATGCATTGGGCAGGAGAGTGTCCCTCACTCTCGGATCAACAATGGCAGTGAGCAAATCTGCAAGTGCGGTAATAACACTATAGATCAAAGCGCTAATGATAACTGCCCCTTGCACTACCGTGAAATCACGTTCGTTCACTGCCTGAATCATCACTTGACCAATACCGCGTCGCACAAATAACATTTCAGTTAATGCCGTACCGCCGAGGAGAAAGCCAGTCTGCAACGCGACTACTGCAATGATTGGAGGCAGCGAGGGGCGCAAGATGTGGTGCAACGCGATTAGCCGATCTCGCAGTCCTTTTGCTTGCGCAAAGCGTACGTGTTCGGCACGTTTGCTATAGCTGACATTGGAGGCAACTACTTGAGCAATCGCACCTGACAAGCCAAAGCCCAACACCAACCACGGCAATAACAAATGACGTAGATCGTTGTCGCTTCCAGTTGAAGGAACCCAGCGCAGTTGAACACTAAAAATGTAGATTGCCAACGTGCCAGTCCAGTATACAGGTGAAGCCATAGATAACGCAGTGAGGGTTCGCGCGGTAGTACGCAGCAAAGCAGTGGGATTTAGCGCGATGATCATCCCCAATAACAAGCCCAAACCTATTGCCACCAATAGCGCCCCGGCAGCAAGGATCAAAGTAGATGGAAACTGCTCCCCGATAACTTCGCTTACAGCCCTTCCAGATACTAACGATTTACCCAGATCACCTCGCAAAACACCGCCTAGCGACTGCAGATATTGCGACAGTATTGGTTCATCTAATCCTAACGCCGCGCGGCGTTCTGCAATCACACTGGCACTGACTCCGCTTCGCCGCAATGTATCACTCACTGCATCGCCGGGCAGGAGGCGCAGCGTGAAAAACGCTAGCGTATATGCGATCAGCAGCGCTGCCAGCATGATCTCCGCGCGGCGCAAGAGGAACCCGATCATGAGTTAGCGTTTACTACTTTCACGTTAGCTAAAATTGGAAACCAACCATAGGCGTCAAACTTCAAATCCTGAATATTGGCGCTGGCGGCATTCAAGTTGACGTAGTCGCGGATTGGCAAAATCAGCGCGTTCTCCATAATGTGTCGCTGAATTTGGATATAGAGATTGCTGCGCTCAGTCTCGTCTACAGTTGCGGTTGCACGATCCAACCAAGCATCCATTTCCGTGTTCTTCCACTTACTCAGGTTCATAATTCCATCAGAGCGATAGTAGCGATTGAGGATGGACGCATCTACACCGTAGTCACTGAAAGCAACAAGATGGTAATCGCCACTGTCCACCTGTTCCATGATCGCAGCAAGATTGGGCACCTGCCGTATCTCTACATCAATACCAACTCCACGCCATTGGCTCTGCAATTTCTGTACAACTTGAGGTACTAATCCGAATGGAGGCGTAATAACCACTAATCGCAGCGGTTTGATGCCGGTAGCATCTGGTTTATCGAGGATTCCATCACCATCGGAGTCGCTGTATCCTGCTTGTGCTAATAGCTCGCGTGCGCTCGCTTGATCGTAGCGATACAGATTGTTCAATCCCGTGTCATAAAATACCGTCGTCGCTGAAAGTGGACCGTTAGCAATAGGCGAAAACTGTTGAAAAATCGAATCCACGATGGCAGCTCGATCCGTAGCGAAGATTAAAGCCCGACGTACTGCCAGATCGCTAGTTGGTGCAGCCGATGTGTTAATGAAGAACTGTAACGGCTGACCGGGAATCGGTTGTGGCAGCACTTGAACGTCCGTACCACGCGAGAATAGCAAAGCATCAGCAGGTGCCAGCTCCCCCATCACCTGAGCTTCGCCTGTTTCTAAAGCAGGTGCACGGGTTGCGGGGTCTTGAAAAAAGCGAAATTCGATCTCCTTTACTGAGTCGGCTGTAGGAGCCTCATAGAAGCTCGGTCCCCACGCATAATCAGGATTTCGCCGCAGGATGATGCGTTCACCGGGGACATAATCAACCAGCATGAATGGACCTGTTCCCACCTGATGAAACTGATAGGTGGCGTTGTCGTATTCATTCAGCGCTTTCGGGCTAGCAATGCCCAGATACACCTGAGAGAACCCATCCAATAGAGGTGAATAGGGTGAATTCAGTATCACCTTAATGGTCAGTGCGTCCACGATTTCATAGCGCGAATATGAACCTAGCAGCGCTAATGACTTTTGTGAGGCAGTGTCTGGATTAACAATACGGTCTAGAGTCACAGCGACTGCATTTGCATCGAATGGTTCACCATCGTGAAATTTGACGCCAGATTTCAACTTGAAAGTATACGTCAAGCCATCGGCTGAGATGTCAACATGCTCTGCCAAACCCGGTATAAGCTGTTTGGTGTTCGGATCGCGGTATAGCAATGTGTCATAGACCGAACGAAAAACGATCCCCAGCTCGGAATTCTGGTTGATATGCGGATCAAACCCGCTCGGCATAAACGTCAACCCATAAACGATGCGTGGCGATAACGCTTCTTGAGCGACAGCGCGCCGTTCATTCATAATGCCAGTAAATACTAAGGCGCTGATCAGGCAAGCGGACGCTAAAACGATGGCAATTGCAGCTAGCGCAATACAACCCGTTCGACGCAAAAACATGGCGACTCCTATGATCCCGCAAGTACTGAAGTTTACCGCACTGCTGAGTCGACGGGGAGGCAAAATAAACTTGCCACCTTATCACGTCCGTGCAAATTCACAGGCTCAAGCTCGTCAATATCCAGTGGGACCACTTGCAAGTGAGTGATCATCGTCTCTACCAGCATCATTTCATTGCTGTTATAAGTGGTAACTAATAACATGCCGGTCGGAGCAATGAAATTGCCGAGGTTGGCAAGCGTTCTTCTCCATTCATCTGCACGACGATAAACATCAGGATGGCGAATGAGGATAAGATCAAATGTACTATTCAATGGTAAGCGATTGAGATCCGCCTGCATCAGCAACAGGCTAGGTATGTGCATTCGAGCGAGTTGTAGTGCTGCAGCATCGAAATCCACGCCGACGATCGCTGAATTTGGAAAACAGGCGCACAATATCTCAGAATCGGCGCAGTCGCCGCAACCAGCGTCCAGAATTCGACGTGGCTCTCCACACTGCCTCAGCAAACTGCGTAGACGTTCGGATTGGCGTTCTATCTTCGTTGTACTGCCCAATCTAGGACAAAAGGGTTACTCGCTCGTTCCGCGCCAACGGTCGTTAGTGCGTTGTGACCCGGCGCGAGCACACAATCATCAGGCAGTGTGAGGATTTTGTCGAATATCGAGTGCATAAGCGTAGAGTAGTCGCCACCCGGTAGATCAGTACGCCCGATAGAGCCTTCAAAGATACAATCGCCACAGAAGCAGATATTTCGTTCGTGTGAAAGATATACTACATGACCTAAGCTATGCCCGGGCGTAAAACGTACCTGTAAACGAATGCTGCCAACCTCAATCACATCTCCATCATTGACTACTTGATCAGGTGCCGGAGCCGGAGGCACTTCCGTTCCGAAAAACATTTGCATTTGAATTGGCAGCGTCTGTAACAGTGGTACATCTGCGGCGTGCATCAGGATCGGTGCACCAGTGGCGGATTTTACTTCTCGCAACGCCAATACGTGATCGAAATGTGCGTGGGTCAGCAGAATCTGGCGCACCGTCCACTTTTCGTATCGGACAATATCTAATATGACGGAAGCATCGCTTGCGGGATCAATAATGACTGCATCCCCGGTATTTTCATCGCCGAGGATATAGCAATTCGTGCTAACGGGACCAAGCGTCCGACAATAGTATTTGAATGGCATCAGCTTTGTACAGTAATCTCAATGGCAGCTTCCATTCTACGCTCATCCTGATAGGGTAGCAATTCCTGATCGCTAAGAGTTGTGCCGCAATCTGAGCAAGTCCACAGATAGGTGGTATCTGGCAGCTTAAGCTTCCGAGCCATTTCCGGAGGCCAGTGCTGTGCTCCTGTATACTCAAACTCCCCATTGTGCCGACACGATGGGCACTTTGCCAATCGTCTCAACATGGTGCAATCTCCTCTACTCTTAAGTGCAGTATACGGCCATTGCTGATACATGATGCGGAATACACTCAATTCCCTAGCAAATCTTTACATCCTTTAGAGTGATGAGTGCTTGCCATTACGAGAAGATTTGCCTTGACGCTGTAAATTGCATCTGCTAGACTACGTTGCATTGCCTTCAAGGGCGCATAGCTCAGCTGGGAGAGCGCTACAATCGCACTGTAGAGGTCGGGGGTTCGAATCCCCCTGCGTCCAAAATTGAATCAAAAGAACCGCAGTACGCGGTTCTTTTGATTCATAGTGCAACTGTGCGATTGTTAGCTAGCGCACTATAAAGCTTCTCTTTGCCGCGCCCAGATATTTGAGTGCGGAGTTCGCAGCAAAATATCCACACATACCGTGTACCCCGCCACCCGGGGGTGTCGAGGACGAGCAGATAAAAATATCTCGTGCGGATGTGGTGTACGGATTGATACGAACCACCGGACGTGTGAACAATTGGCGCAAATTCTGTACGCCCCCATTGATGTCACCACCTATGTAGTTGGCATTATAGCTGTTCATTTCCTCTGCGTGGCGAGTGCTGCGTGCCAATACCACATCTCGGAAACCGGGAGCAAAACGTTCGATCTGTCTCTCAATTTGTACAGTCATGTCACACGTTGAGCCATTCGGTACATGACAATAAGCCCATGCAATATGTTGACCAGCGGGTGCGCGCGATGGATCAACGGCGGTAGGTTGTACTAACAAGACATAGGGGCGCTCAGAGTGGCGTCCTTGCCACATCTCGCGTTCACTTAAGCTGATTTCCTCAAGCGTGCCACCTAAATGTACAGTACCTGCGCGCGCGATTGACGGGTCGCGCCATGGAATCGATCTAGATAATGCGTAATCAACCTTGAAAACGCCGGGACCGTAGCGATACTGTTCCAATTGCCGACGATATCCAGAAGTGAAGCGATCATCCGCGATTTGTAATAATTGGCGTGGCGTTAGGTCAAATAGATAAGCGTGAGCAGAAGGCAGATCGCGCATCGACTTGACTTCTAACCCCGTGGAAATCTCACCGCCTAGTGAACGCAAGTGTGCTGCTAATGCATTCGCCAATTGCTGTGATCCGCCACGAGCGAGGGGCCAGCCAACAGCGTGGGCTAGCATCATTAACATCAATCCGAACGAAGCAGTGATCAGGTTTTCCAGTGGTTGAATAGAATGTGCAGCCATGCCAGCGAACGCTGCTCGTGATGTTGGTTGATGGAATGCTAGCTCGGCAAGCAAACGCGCTGGCAGCAGCGCTTGCGCTCCAAAAAACGCCATGATCAGTGGATGATAGGGCAGTTTGAGCGGTCCTAAAAACTGATCTAGGATCTTCTGATAATTAGTCACCAACGGCGTCATCAAGCGGCGATAAGCAGCGCTATCTCGTCCGAATTGTTCAGCAGTGGCGGCAACAGAGCGCTGGATCAATATGGCGGGATAGTTATCAATCGGATGTGCCGCCTCGACTTCGGGAAATACCCATTCCAAGCCATATTTATCGAGCGGGAGTGTACGGAAAAATGGTGATGCTACGCCGAGCGGATGCACAGATGAGCACACATCATGCTGAAACCCTGGAAGCGTGAGTTCAAGCGTTCTCATGCCTCCGCCAATGCTGTCTTTAGCTTCTAGCAGCAGCACCCTCTGACCAGCTTGTGCCAGTACAATCGCCGCTGCCAAGCCATTCGGTCCCGATCCAACAATCACGGCGTCATAGACCGCCATAATTTGCCTTATCCCTTAGTTTCTCTAGACGCACGTTTGCCTAGGTTAAGTACCCAGCGCGCGGGAGCAGTGATCTGATAGATCATGGTATGGATCGCCGCGTTATACCGGATATTCGTGATGCGCGACCACTGCACGCGCGGGTCAAGACATTCTACCTGCTGTGCCACCATGCCATTTACTACGCCAAAGTGACGAGCTAGCGCCTTTAAGGTATTGTGCCAGAATTCGTCCTCGGCACGATGTCCAAATCCCATTCGAAAACCCATCTCGTAAATCGGATCATTCGCTCGAATGAGCGCCTGTACTTGTACCGCGGTTGCGCCATCCTCTGCGAAAGCGCTGAACGTGATCCAACCTGCGAACATGTGCCCTTGTGGTGTCATGAAGGTGAATGATTCATCATCAGCATAGATTACGCGCACGCCTGTGGAGAGCTTCATGCCACCCATTGATACATTGATTACACCAATCTCACCCGGTGCGATTCCAGTGATCGGACCGAAAAAGCGATTGCCTTTGGGCCAAAATTCAGGAAAGTGCTGCTTCCAAACAGCGATCACTTCCGCAGGTTGTGCCGTTACGCCGCTAAGCCGAATACGATAGGTTTTCTGCCACATTTGCCCGAAGCCCTGTACCACGCCAACGGGCTGCCGCCCCGCCACATTAATGGGTGCCGTTCCAGCTTGCTTTTCAGTGATATTAAGCATGTCTACCGGCTTCGCCCAATTTGCAGCATCGCGTGGCAATGGTTCCTTACCATTAGTTTCCTTAGTCATGGTTGTACTCCCCGTTTGGCGCTGAAAGTTTATTCAGATAAGATTGCTTGCGCTTAGGTCACTACGCACGGGCAGAATTAGGATTCAAGGTTGCTAACGCATCCGACTCTGTCGGGAATAAAGTAATGGCTTCATTGAGGCGGGTCAGTTCAAAAATCTCCTGATAGTGTTCGCTCAGTCCAACAGCAAACAGTTTGATCCCATTGCGTTGGGCGCGGATTAATAGTGTGACTATCAAGCCGATACCAGAACTGTTCATATACTCTAACGCTTCGAAATTCAGGATTACCGCGCGAGAATTGGCGCTTGCTTGCGTAAAGGCATCGGTGAGAGCATTTTCCGCGGCTACTGTCACTTCTCCACGAATATCGATAACACTGACGCCAGTGGAAATGTGGCGCACGGCCATAGTGACTTTCGACATGCTGGTTAGTTCCCTTTCGGTGTGAGAATGCTCGACACAGCGCTTTGCTCGTCTTTGACCACATTCATGAAATCGACTAGGCGTGTGATGTTAAACAACTCAAGGTAGTGTTCGCTCAGACCGTAGACTGTCAGCGTGCAGTGTGCTTTGCGAGCTTTTGCCAACAGCCCCACGATCAGCGCGATACCAGTACTATTCATGTAGTCTACGTCAGTAAAATTGAGGATGATCGTGCTCGGATTTCTCTGTTCCGCCTGTTCGTAAGCGGCGTTGAGCGCCGACTCAACCACACCATTGATCTCTCCGTGCAAATCAATGATCACTGCATCTTTCAAGTTCATCGTTGGCAACCGTAAGGTGGCGTCAAAAGGCTTGCTGGGCATGACTGCTTAACCCTCCAACTTCAGCATGAGTTCAATGGTGTGTTCATTGTTTTCCGTGTGGATGCGCATTTCGTCTACCATTGCTTTGATTAGGAATAAGCCCCAACCTCGCGGCGACTGTGTGCCCGCCAATTTCGCTTCCAAATCGGGCATTGGCGCAACCACGTCCGAACCACCTCCACCCTGATCTCGATCTGTGATTAGGACTTTGATTGTTTCCGCATTCGCCAGTACTTTGACTTTCACTGGAATATCAGTATGAAAGTGGTTACCGTGCTCCATAGCGTTCATTGTTGCCTCGGCAACTGCCGTCTTCAGGCGCTCAATGCGGGTAGACGATAGTTTCGTCGCTTTTACCGCGTCTGCCACCCGTTCCATAACTGCGCGCTCACCACCCGGCTCACTAGCGGCTTCAAAATCATCCAACACAAGTAACTGAGGATCATTGTCGCTGTGAGTATCAGTCGATGCCTGAATTTCTCGTCCGACAGTCACAAAGGTCACATCATCTTCCTGTTCCCAGTTGGGTCCGGTAAAGTTGAATAATGCATCCCGCAGATAGCTAATTAGGTTATCGCTACCCTTGTATTCAATTAGCAGCGCTTGCAGACGTTTCATGCCTAGCATCTCACGCTCAGGATTGTGCGCCTCAACATAACCATCACTGTAAAGCAGCACCGTATCACCGGGGGCGAGGTAAGTTTCCTTTTCCTCATAGCTCATACCGGGCATTAAACCCAACGGCATCCCGCGCGCCCGCAAATCAATTACACCGTCTTTGGTGCGCTGTTGTGGCGGATTGTGCCCCGCGTTGGCGTACTGAAATCGTCCTGTCTGTGGATCGAGTACAGCACACAGGCATGTGGCAAACATCTTGGATGGCATATCGGGGCATAGCACTTCGTTAGCACGTCGCAACACCTCTCCGGGTGAGATCAGCCGTTCCGCCGCCGCACGAATGATGCTGCGCGTGGATGCCATCACCAAAGCCGCCGGAACACCTTTATCAGTGACATCCCCAATGGTCATCATCAATCGTCCATCCGGCAGCATGATGAAATCGTAGAAATCACCACCAACACTGCGGGCTGGCTGCCAGTGTGTATCCATGTGCCAACCAGTCAGTTCCGGAATTTCTTTAGGCAAAAGTGTTTGTTGAATAATGCCTGCTACGCGCAATTCCTGTTCAATCCGCTCACGGCGTCGCGCTTCGATCTGCTGCTGGTAGGCAAGTTGTGCGACTCGCAGGGCAGCGGCTGCCTGTGGTGCGAAGGCGTTAAGCAGCCGAAAATCGTCAGAGGAGTATTCTTGGTCGCTCAACCGTGATCCAAGCTGCATCAAGCCGACAAGTTCACCCTGATTGACCAGCGGAATCAGTAGTCGCACGCCTGCCTCGCGCATTCGTGTCAGTGCAGGAGAGGCGAAGCGCAGCGATTCAACATCGACAACACCCGCAGAATTCAGGCAATAGATGTATAGAGGATCATCTGGGGTGATCTCTATTGCGGGCGCAACCGCTGAACCGACCTCAGTTTTCGGGGTTGAGGTAACTTGTGCTTGTGCGTCATTTTCGCGGCGGCGCGTCAAGCCTCGTAGAGTATTGCGTAGTACAGCGGTCATCGTTCCTCCAATCTAGCCACAGTCTAGTAGGCGATCGTCCTGAAATCGTTACGGCAATGGAGAGGAGAAAATTCTCTCCTCCATTGCCAAACGAATTGCCGTTTAGTTCGACGGCGGGGGTGGCGCAGGTTGGACGACCACGACGCCAAAGCCGCTGCCAAAACCGTTGTAATATCCGTAACGTCCGGGCTTGGTGAACTTGAGTGTAAAGCTATCCCCCGGATTGAGTAGCCCGCTCACAACTTTGCCATCTGCTGGAAGTTCCGATCCCGATTGAATCGTCGCTTCGATGCCGCTGACGAGGAAATGAGGTGTACCGTTAGCATCCATCACTGGCACCAACGGTTCGATTTCACTCTCAATGGGAAAGTTGACCGTTACCGGAAATGCTATACCACCGGGTACCTTCCATGTCACGCTTTGACCCGCTTGAATATTGACTGCTTGCGGGAAGAAGCCAAAGATTAAAGCAGGACCGACGCTAGGATTGATGGTCACTTCCGTTATCCCATCGACAGGCATCGTTGGTGGCTGCTTGAGCAATTCGACGTACTTTGCGTCAGCTGCAGCAAGGGCATCTTGAAGTTCTTTTGCGCCCGTCTGTATCACTTCTTCTGGAGTTGCGATCATCTCGCTATCCGCCACAACGGTGATGAAGCCAATCATGCCCGGATGCAGATCGCATACATATGTGTAATTGCCCGGCTCAACATCCATTACTACTGACCAAGTAGGCGGTCCACCAGCTTCGCCCGGACCCATTGGTATTCCTGATCCCGCCCCATGATGGTGAGCTTCACCGTCTTTGCCATTCGGGAACAATGCTACTGGATTGAGTTCCATCACCTTCTTGCCATCAATCTCAGTTGAGATGATTAATGTGGCGGGCTTTTCATCGAAGCGGACGTTATGTGGTCCAGCGAACTGCCATTGCACCGTGTCTCCGCGATGTATTTTCAACGTCTGCGGACCGTAAGCCAGAACTTCGATTCCATAAGGTGTGCTCATCCCGACCGTTACTGAATAGGTACTGGCGGCATGTAGGCGGTACTGTGTTGCCCAAACGCCAAATAACATAACGATGACTACAATGCTGAGAACAATTCGTTTGAGATTACGCATCTGTAACTCCTTTAGTTATTAGCTTCTAGATGCGCCTGTAGGATATGGTAACGCCGTCCGAAGATCGTTACGGCACAATCTTAGTTGATGGGTTTTGTAGTTGACCTGATCCACAATGCTACATGTGTTGGTTGCATGGTGTCTTGCACTACACTAATCATCGATTCTTGCAGTGCAGTCAAATTAGTTTCCTCACGCAACGTCTGGCTAAATCGCCCCAGCGTTTTCTCGGCGTCGTATTTGCGTCGATAGAAACGACGATCAATCAGGTTCTGCACGCGACGTCGCACTGGTGTGAATAGCGCGGCAATTGCCAGCGTAGAGATCACAATCGCAAGATCAGAGTCTTGTCCAGTTGCCACGCGGAATAACTGCTGAGCCAGCGTCACACCGCCGAAAAACACCAACGCCAATATTGCTGAGAGGATCGAGTAGATCAGTGTGCGACGGATAATGATGTCGATGTCATAAAGCCGATGCCGCAGGATCGCGTTGCCAACCGCTATGTAGGGTATGAGCGAGATAAGCATACTAAAGCCGAAGCGTAGTAGACGTTCCGCCTCATTCAGGTTCTTGAACTCTCGCATCGTCACACCAGATAGGGATACTGGCACACTGATGCAGACGATGAGCAAGAACGTCCACGTCAGCCACTTCATCTGTTGGCGAGTGCGCCTGTCACTAGATAGGAATCTGCCCACCACAGCAGGCACAACAAGGACGACAACCATTAAAAAGATGATGCCATTGATCAGACCTAGCCATGTTCGGAGGGGAATCAGCGACGGCACATACAGCGGATTTGGAACGGCGAGGCTGACATCGGTAGATTGATAGTCCATCGGCATCAAGGTGGGCGAAAGAGCCGCACTAAATATAGTACCGAGGAACAGCGCGGCTGATATGACGTTTACTATGCCCTGCAACCGTCTCGGAAAAGGACGACCATCTGGAAAATAGAGCGCCAATAGCCAAGCCCCAATCCACCCGATATTGAGGCTGTTGTAAGGGAGCAGTGGCGATCCGGGACGCAGCGTATCGCCCATGAGCACTACCGCCCACATCAGCAGAAATAGTCCGCATACATTCTGAGGCGAATGGCGCAGTACTAGTGCCGAAATCGCCAGCGCGAATGGCACGATCACAAGAACGACGATTAATCTGAAACCAACTGAACTAAAGATGATATCTGGTTCAAAGGGATGGGTGATGAAATCCCCTATCAGAAATACCAACCAGATTGACATCAATAGTGCGAGTACAGCGGTGAGCCAGAAAAACCATGTCCGCCGAGGTGTCTGACCTGTCATTTCGCCTCCGTATGGACCCACAAGGTGATTTGCGTTGGCTGCATCGTCTCTTGCACCACGCCGATCATGGAAGCTTGAAGTGACGCTAAATCAGTTTCTTCGCGCAGCGTCTGGCTGAACTGCGCCAGTGTTTTCTCGGCGTCGTATTTGCGGCGGAAGAAGCGGCGATCTATTACGTTTTGCACACGACGGCGTAACGGTGTGAACAGCGCGGCAATCGCCAGAGTCGAGACGACAATCGCGAGATCGGAAGATTGACCACTCGCGGCACGGAATAGACTCTGTGCCAGCGTTACGCCGCCGAAGAAAATCAGTGTGAGGATCGCTGATAGGATCGAATAGATCAGCGTGCGGCGGATGATGATATCGATGTCATAAAGGCGATGGCGCAAGATCGCGTAGCCAATAGTCAGCGGGAAAATGAAGGAGAAAGCAACTACGTTGGCGAGACCAACCCATGCCGATGGTACTGCTGTCATACCAAACGCTAAAAGGTAGCTAGCAAGCAGCCAGCGCAATTGTAAGCGACCTCGATAATCCGATCTTCGATAGCGCAAAAATAGCGAGCCGATGCCGTAGAAGGCTAGTGTGAAGATCAGCGGTACGCCGATATATTGCACCACTGAGAAGATGGGGATGTACAGTGGATTTGCCGCCTCGTAACTGCCCCTTGCTAGATCGTTATTCAACGCCACACGGAATATTGGCGCTCCGAATAAATAGCCTAATGGCAGCACGATGACCATGACGAGGGCGATGAGGCGATTGGCTAACTGCTCAAACTTAGGCGGTACTAGGCGTCCAGTGGGGAAGTAACAAGGGATCAGCAGATTGGTCATCCAGTAATAGAGAATGCTAAAGCCACCAACCATTGCGCGGAACAAAGGAGTGCCAAAGTCAATCCGCAAGGCGTCTGTCGCTGTGCTGTAGCCGAGGGCAATAAGCAGCCACCCGATGATGTTGCCTTGTGCGCGGCGCGTACATAAAACACCAACCGCAACAGTGAGCGGCGCAACTAGAACTGCCAAAAACAAGCGCACCCCTATGCTATTGACGATGGGATGCGGATAGCCGGGACGTAGGATCGCGTCAGCAGTAAAGATGATGAAGGGAATCGCGCCTACCAGTGCATAGGCTTGAAAAAAGCGGAATGTCAGCGTTGGTTTGGGTGGTTGCAACTGATCCATACAGTACCGTTCCTCATTGGTGCTCGGCTTTAGTCCACAGCGCGGCGTGCGTCGGTTGCATGGTGTCTTGCACCACGTTGAGAATCGAAACTTGCAACGCTGCTAAATCTGTTTCGACACGCAGCGTTTGACTGAACTGCGCGAGAGTTTTCTCTGCGTCATATTTGCGGCGATAGAATCGGCGATCAATCACGCTCTGCACGCGGCGACGCAGCGGTGTGAACAACGCAGCAATAATAAGTGTCGAAGCCACAATCGCCACATCAGAAGATTGTCCCGTTGCCGCGCGAAGCAAACCTTGCAGCACCGTCACACCGCCGAAGAATACCAGCGCCAGAGTCGCCGGGAGGATCGAGTAGATCAGTGTGCGGCGAATGATGATGTCAATGTCGTACAGACGATGGCGCAGCATCGCATTGCCTAGGGTCACTGCCGGGAACATACCTATCCATAGAAAGAAAGAGAAGTTGAACACTAGATGGGGCAGCGACGCGGTTCCGAGTTTTGCAAAATCCAGAAACAAGTTGAAGGTGAATCCGAAAATCGCGAAGGCAACCGTCACGGTAAAAGCTAGAGCCAACCAACGAATTTGCATCCTGCCGCGCGCATCGCTAGCACGGTAACGCAGAATGATTGAGATCAAACTCAAGAAGAAGATTGCGGAGATAAACGTTTGTCCAATCTTGAGTTGGATGGGATATAAGACCTCAAGTGCTGGCACATAAAGCGGGTTGGGAACTGCGAAATCGGATGTCCCTCGCAAGTTGATAACATCAATGGTTGAATCGCTGAAAACAATCGTGTAGCTGATGAACGCCAATATTGCCAATGCCACATCTGCAAAGCGGGCAAGACGCGGCGGATACGCCCAACCAGTAGGGAACAACAATGGCAGCGTTAGCAGCGGGTACCACATTGCGCCGCCAATATGCCAATTCAGTGCTAATGCTAGCGTGGAGTCGATGTCCGCTCGCGCCACGCTAACGACCCATGCTGCCGCATAGATCAGCAAAAACAACCCGATCACGTTGCTCGGCGAACGGCGTAGAACCATCACACCGATCACTACATGTATGGGTGAGACGACCAGCAGAATACTCCAGCGCAGCAGCGGCATGCCGATAATTCCATCAACTGATGTTGGGTGCAATAGCGAATCAATCAGTATTACCGCAGCCCATGTCACTGCAATGGCAGCTACGACAGCATAGACGGCAAACAAAACCGAACGGCGCGGTGATGTGGCTGAGACAGCAGTGTTCATACTTTGCCTTCCTTCGTATTGATCCATAGGGCGGCATGTGTTGGTTGCATCGTCTCTCGCACCACACCGAGCATAGTGGCTTGCAACGTTGCTAGATCCGTCTCGTTGCGCAGCGTTTGGCTGAACCGAGCCAGCGTTTTCTCAGCGTCGTACTTGCGGCGGTAGAAGCGGCGATCAATCACGCTCTGCACGCGACGGCGCAGCGGCGTGAACAATGCGGCGATGGCGAGAGTCGAGGCGACAATTGCCAGATCGGAGGATTGTCCAGTAGCGGCACGGAACAAACTTTGCGCTACGGTTACGCTACCGAAGAATACGAGCGCCAAGATTGCCGAGAGGATCGAATAAATCAGTGTGCGACGGATGATGATGTCGATGTCGTAGAGGCGATGCCGCAGGATCGCATTACCTACCGAAAAATAAGGAATCAGAGCAAGGTAAATCTGGATCACTGCAAGAATGGACAGCCCACTTGTCCCCAACCGATTAGGATCGCCGTGAAGCAATCCTGTAGGAGCTATTACTAAGACGAATCCGACCAAAGTTGCGAACAGCCAGACCATCCATTTGATCTGCTGCCGTATCTGAAATTCGCTGCGACGGTAACGCAGGATAAGAGAGGGCAAGATGAGCAGCATCGTGACCAGAATCGAGCTGGTTTCGATGGTGTTCACCAACGGCTGAAATGGCAGCAGTGCGGGGATAAAAAGCGGATTGGTTGGCGTTATTAACCCCTGCTCAGTATAGATTTGCAGTGTCGGCTGGACGAAGTTCCATAGCTGGACACTCAAGATCGTAAAAACACTGAGAACTTGAATCCAGCGTTCGTAACGTCGTGGAAAGGCGCGCCCATCCGGAAAATATAGGGGTAAAAGCCACAAGCCCATCCAGCCTGTGCTGCTATAAATATTGAGTAAGGGGAATTCGGCGCGGCGGGTGTAATCCATCACGCTCACCGTCCACAAGAACAGGAATAATCCTATCACATTGCCGGGAGCGCGGCGCATCACTAAGGCAGCAATGAGCAGCCCCGTAGGAACAATCACTAGTGCAATCAAAATGCGGAAGGAAATCGAATTGAATTGAAAATCCTGCTCGAAAGGATGCGCCAGAAAATCGGACATCAGCAGCGCAAAATAGATCGACTGCACGGCAGTAAAGATCGCTATGAACACGAAAAACCATGAGTAAGTAGTTCGACGCAGTAACATAGTTATCTCGATTCATCTTGCGTTTGAGTTTGCCTAAAAGGACGAGTCCATAGGGCAATGGTGGTTGGTTGCATCGTATCTTGCACCACACTGATCATCGATGCCTTGAGTACGTTCAGATCAGTTTCATCGCGCAGTGTCTGACCAAACTGATCCAACGTTTTCTCAGCATCGTATTTGCGGCGGTACAAACGGCGATCAATCAGATGTTGCAGCCGTTGACGCAGCGGCGTGAACAGTGCAGCAATTGCCAGCGTCGAGATTACAATCGCTAGATCTGATGTTTGTCCTGTTACCGCACGGAACAACTGCTGCACGATAGTGACACCGCCAAAGAACAGTAGCGCCAGAATACCCGTAAGGATCGAGTAAATCAGTGTGCGCCGAATGATGATGTCGATGTCATACAGACGGTAGCGCAGGATCGCGTTGCTAATACCCAACGTTGGAAATAGGTAGTACCAGATGAACAAGAGCAGATTAACGATTCGCGCAAGCAGATTGTCATTGTTTGCCACTGCCAGCGAAATAGGAGTACTGGCGATAAACAGTGCAAATGACCAGAACAACCATTTCAATTGTTGGCGTTCGCGTCCTTGCGCGTGTTTGAAGCGCCAGTACAGCGAATAGATCATTACGGGCAGAAGCAAGATAGAGACGGCAGATAGAAGCTGGACAACAGGTCCAAGTACGCTCAGTAAAGGGATAAAAACAGGATTAGGAACGTTCACGCGATTGATCAACAGCGTTTCCGACGCAGGGATGGTCAACACTGTACAGACTAGATTGAGCAATGTCAGTAGCGCGATTAGGTTATTGCCTCGTTGTGGGACGAACCGCCCTGTCGGAAAATACAAGCCGAGCAGCATGATCCTATTCCAGGCAAGCGAACCAAACAAGGTGTTCAGCACCGCGAACGTCGCTACATCAATATCTTGGCGCAGCGACCATGTGGCAATGCCTGCTCCCCACAGAATCAGCAGTGGACCAACCACGTTTCGATCTGTCCGGCGGATGATCAGCAACCCGACGCCTATAGTGATTGGCGCAATGATCAGTCCGCTGGTGATCCGAAATAACACCGAATTGAAGAATACTTCGGGAGCGTTGGGGTGCAGGATCAAATCAGCAATCACGACGGCGACGTAGGACAGGCAGCACAGCACTAAAATCAACAGAAAGCGATACAAGAGTGTTGTACCAGCACTGGTCCGAGTATTATTCATGATTGTCCCTTGACGGCAACGGCGAAAGTAGCGGTTGCTTATAGTCTTGTATCCATAGAAAAGCAGATGTTGTCTGTATTGATTGCAATATGCCGAGTATAAGCGTTTTGTGGTCTTCCAATGCTGCATACGTGATGGTTGGCAGCGCCATGCCCTGAACGATGCGAACTGAGGTGTCATCTTTGGGAGGTGGCAGTCTCAGCACAAACCGTTCCTTTTGAGCCGAGACTGTTTCCACATCGCAGATTATCGTTGGCTTCTAGCGAATAGAGCGCCAAGCGTTAATCCATAAACTAGGTGCGCCAGTCCAAACTGAACAGGGATGTCCAACATTGGCGATTGTACCGACGGCAAGACGACCAACGTTGCCGCAGCAAACAATAATAAGCTGTAGACGATGCCAATTACTACTGTTCCCAGTCTGCTGACGTGCTTACTGAGCTGATGCCAGATCAAGCCAAAGATAGTGCCGTAAATAGCGGATACTGCCAGATGCCCTAACACAGAGGCAAGCAATGAAACCTCCGCATTTTTTGTGCTGAAGCGGCTGAGAATAAGGGTGAGCGATTCGCCTGCTATCAATCCCGCAATCGCTAACGTGGCAGCCATCGCTAATCCAGCGACGGTGCCACTAAGTAAGCCGTCCACTGCTGTATCGCCTAACCCTCGCACTGGAGCGTTATGCCAAGTGTTTAGATTGTTAGTCATCTTGAATTCCCTTTGTTTCGTAGTCTATGCCTATAACCTACCCGTAGCATAGTTGAGGATCGTCCGGAAATCGTTACGGCAGATTCCCACTTCAGCCCCTTGCGGTAGACTAGTGCACATAATCACAAATGGCGTCTCAATTTCTATTGTTGCTGGGTAAATCAATGTCTTCTGTCGCTCTCCAATTCTTGGGTGTGCCGCGCATCGAACGCGACGGTAATACCGTTCACGTCGATACACGCAAGGCATATGCGCTGCTAGCTTATCTGGCATTGACAGGTGTAGCGCAAAGCCGCGACACATTAGCCGCGCTGCTTTGGCCCGAAAGTGACAATGCAACCGCTCGTGGGTCCTTGCGTCGCACGCTTTCTTCGCTTAACGCCGCACTTAACGGTATTGGCTTGCAAATCGAACGCGAGTCGGTGGCACTGGAATTTCCGGTTCTGTCCATTGATGTAATCACCTTCGAGCAGCATATCGCGGCACATCGCGATACTGCGGCTGCTGAGATCTATAAAGGTGACTTTTTGCAGGGATTTTCGCTGCGTGACAGCGCAGACTTTGATAACTGGCAGTACACACAAACGGAACGGCTCAGACGTTTGCTCTCCTCTGCTCTTGAACGGCTGGCGATGAACACGGGCAATCTTGAAGTCGCCATACGTCACGCTCAACGATGGTTAGTACTCGATTCACTTCATGAATCCGCACACCGCCAACTCATGCGCTTATATGCAGCTTCGGGGCAGCGGAGCCTCGCGCTGAAGCAGTATCGTGAGTGTGTGCGTATCTTGGACGAGGAATTGGGTGTATCACCGCTGGAAGAAACATCACGGTTATATCAATCAATCCTGGAAGATTCGGGACCATTTGTACTCGCAGCAGATAAGGATCGTTCCGAGATCGCTGTCGTTCCAACTACCACACCAATGTTGCCGTTTGTCGGACGTGAAACAGAGTTAGCTTTGCTGCAAAAACTTGGCACCACTGGAGGACAATTTCTCGTTATTGAAGGTGAAGCAGGAGTTGGGAAGACGCGCCTAGCGCAAACCTATTTGGAACTAGCACGACAAGCAGGATGTAGCATCCGTATGTCTACATGCTACGAAGGTGAATACAACCTCGTTTATGCGCCCTTTAGCGAATTACTGTCTGAACTAGATGACCAAACGTTATTAGTGGAGACTCCCGGCGCACAAAGCCGACTATTCGCTGCCATGCAGCGCAGTATCGTTGCACAGCTACCCAACAAGCATGGAATATTATTCATCGACAACGTTCACTGGGCGGATACCGCCTCTTGTGATCTGCTTACCTATCTCGTGCGTCGTTTTGATGAGCACTCGCCTTCTATTCTGGTGACATGGCGCAGTGAAGATATTTCGAAGACACATCGTTTGCGCCTGTTGGTCGGAGAACGGATACGTTCTGGTAAAGGGCTAATCTTGCCATTGGAGCGCCTAACGAACGCTGAGGTTAGGCAAATCGTGCAAACAGCGTTGCCAACGCTCGATCCTGAGGTAGCTACGCAAGTTTATCAGGAAGCCGAAGGTCTACCCTTCTTCCTTGCTGAATACCTAGCGCTGCTTACCGAAGGTGCTGCGCCGGAAGAGCTGCACAAATTGCCTCAGAATATTCAGGATTTACTGCGCTCCCGATTGGCGGCAGTTAGCGAGGCGGGGCAACAGATCTTGCACACGGCAGCGGTGATCGAGCACTCCTTCGATTTCGAGACTTTGCGCGAGACAAGTGGACGCAGTGAGGATGAAGTGATCGACGCGTTAGAGGAACTGATTCGGCGCGGATTATTGAGCGAAATTACTACTCAGCAAATACCGCACTACTCGTTCATTCACGAGAAACTACGCACACTAGTCTATCAGGATACCGGATTGGCACGCCGTCGATCACTCCATCGCCGAGTCGCGCAATCACTTGGCAACCGTATGCAGCGTGAAGGCGAAAGTGGAGCTAACGCTAGTAGAATTGCCTCCCATTATGAATTGGCTGGCTACGAACGCGAGGCTGCTGGCTATTACTGGATTGCTGGCAACTATGCACGGCGTCTTTACGCAAACCACGACGCACTGGCTTACCTTCAATTAGCCCTAGCGCTTGGCTACCCTGATCTGTGTTTGTTGCATCAAACGATTGGCGATCTTCAAACTTTGTCTGGCGACTACAGTAGCGCGATCCACAGTTATGAACTGGCGCTGTCGTCGTGCGCTACTGCCGCGTCATCCTACCTTGAACATCGCATTGGGCGGGTCTTCCATCGTCTGGGTGAATGGTCACTGGCAGAGAGATACTACGAAATGGCGCTGGAACCCCTTACCGAAGTACAGGACGCTTCTCCACGCGCTGCGATTCTCGCGGATTGGAGCCTGACCGCACATCAAAACAACGATCCGGATCGAGCACAAATGTTAGCGCTAGGTTCATTAGAAGCCGCTGGCAGCCAAATTGATGCGCTTGCACAGGCATACAACATGCTTGGAATTTTGGCGCGTAGTCGTGGGGATTATGGGCAAGCGATCATTTATCTACAACAAAGCCTAATGTTGTCGCAGCAGCTTGATGACCCGGGCGCACGCATCGCCGCGCTCAATAATCTTGCCTTAGTACAGCGCGATAACGACCAGAGCGCGGCGGCTGTTGAAACGCTCTCACAAGCCCTTGCCCTTTGCAAACAGCAGGGAGATTTGCACCGCGCCGCTGCACTACACAACAATCTTGCGGATCTGTTTCACGCCGCTGGCAAAGAAATTGAGTCAATGGTGCAGCTAAAACAGGCAGTTACTCTTTTTGCCGAGATCGGCATTGAAGCGGGGAGCCTCAGACCGGAGATATGGAAACTAACGGAATGGTAACCCCATTTCAGCGTAGCTGGCTGACTTTATTCCGATAATTAGTCTTATCTGAAGCAATGAGCACATTGCCACCTGATGACTAGCTGATCGCCGAACAAATGCTGCGCAATTTCATCAAAGCGCAGCTTGGGTTGTTCACTGCTCACCGCGTCTGGTCTTAAACTTTAGATAAGAGCGTTCGCATTACACTTGGGAACAGACGTCCGAGTAGTAACGCTAAATCCACTGACAAGGGAAAACGAGTCAATGTTCGCAGAGCTAAAGTCGAGTAACGCATTCCTCGTTCCAACTCTGTACGCCACAGGCTTTCAAATTCTTTGAGAGCATTTTCCGAAAGATCGCCCTTCTGGATAGCTTTCGCAGCAACTTCGGCAGCATATCTTCCAGTTGTCATCGCTGGATAGATGCCAGCGCCAGTTAATGGATTGACGAATCCGCCTGCATCTCCAATCAGGATCGCGCCATTAAAGACCCGTTTTTGCTCCATTGTACATATAGGTAGTTGCCACGATTTGAGGCGTTCAATTTGATTCTCACCAACTGTCTTCCGAATGTGGGGCGTCTTGAGATACGCTTCCAGATAGTTTGTTAGTGGTAACTGTTTCACTTTGTATGCTTCGAGAGTTAAGCCAACGCCAATATTGGCATAATGCTTGTTGACAGGGAATATCCATCCGTAGCCGGGGATCAGGTTGCGCAGGAATGCCAACTCGATCACTGGATCCAGTTCTTCCTTAGTTTCGACATATCCCCTCATAGAGATTGAAACATGCCTATCAGGACGACGTCCAATGTTTAACCCTCTAGATATCGCTGATGTAGCGCCATCTGCAGCGATCACGACTTTGCTGTAGAAGTTGACTCTCGTTTGACCTTCCTTACCGCTAATCCCGATCACACGGTTACCGTCAAGTAGCGGATCCGTGACATTCAGAATTCGAAACTCTGCACCACTTTGCATCGCGTGTTGACACAGCAGATTATCGAAAGTATGCCTTGTCACGATCCGTGTTTTCTCGCCGGATTGAGGAAACACCTCTAGCTTGACTTGCTGCCCACCCGGACCAACTAACTTTACGAAATCTATCTCGCAGGAATAATCGTTAAATGAATTAGTCATTCCTAGCTTTCGCAACAATAAAAACGCAGGCTCTGGAACAGCGTCACCACAAGCTTTATCGCGTGGCATTGCTTCCCGATTTAAGAGCAGAGTTTTTAGCCCATGCTGTGCCGCTACTGTCGCTGCTACACTGCCGCCCGGACCTGCACCGACGATAATCACATCGAATTCTTGTGTCATGCCCGTTACTCCACGATATGATGTTGTAGTACGTTAATGTGAGTTAGTGGTCGCTATAAAACCTAGGTGCCTTACTGATGTAGCCTGTTAAGCATTACTACTTGCCGACAGAGTTGCTAGAGCCTCGTCTTCTGCCATAGCTAATCGACTGCCCTCTTGTACATTCACACGGCGCAACGCCAGCAACCCAACAGCAAAAAAGATCACTATTGAGAAAATACTCGCCTGTGGTGAATGTGTGATCAACCCCACAACGCCATACAGCAAAGGTGCTAGGATGCCTGCAAACTTTTCGCTCAGACCATAGATACCGAAGAACTCACCTGATTTTGCTTTGGGTGACATGGTTGCATAGATAGTGCGGCTCAATGCCTGAACCCCACCCTGCACTGTTCCTGCAAGCCACCCGATCATGAAGAATTCCGCTGCGGTCTTTAAGAAGAATCCCCAGATTGGAATGATCATGAAGATCGCCAAACCAAGCAATACTGCCCCTTTAGTATCGATTCGCTGCGTGACGGAGGTGAATAATTCCCGTCCGAAAGTTGCAGAAAACAACACACCTAGCAACTGGCTACCTAACAGCAGGGCAAATGTCCCCATCATATCAATATCGCCGCGTTGATTGGCTATGAAGCCCAAGATCGGTAACGTGATCGCCGTCCAAATCAACATCGACACGTAGGCGCTGCGCCACTTACTATTGGGATTAGGTATTTGCCCAAAAATCAAGACGTAGGGTAGTCCAACGAATTGTGTAAGCAGGATCGTCCCGACCAGCGCAGTATTGTCTAACCCAAGTGTTGCTCCATAAGCAGTCGCTAGGAGAATAATCGCACTAATACCTTCGCTGTATAACCAGAACGAGATCAGCATTTTGAACAATTCGCGATATCGTTGGATATCTCTCAGTGTATGCCTAAGTTGACTGAGCGCACCTTGCAGTCTGTTGCCAGATATTATGTTAGTGAGTGGCATTGCGGGTGGTTCAGGCACAATAATTGCTAAAGGAAGGCTAAACAGTAACCACCACACCCCAGTCGTGAAGAAAGCGATCCGAACTGCCGTGCCACTGTCCAACCCGAGTTTGTCGGCGAAAACAAACAAGGCGGTGTTGCCAGCAAGCAGCAACCCACCGCCTATATAACCGAGAGCATATGCCAGACTGGAGACCCGGTTCATATCATGAGGACGGGAGACGTGAGCCAACAAGCTACTATTCATGCCTAGCGCTATATTGACGGCGATTTGTGTTCCTATATACAACGCTAGACCAAGTAGCCATAATCCAGTGGTCAGTGTTGCCATCATAGATGCCAGAATGCTGCCAAACGCAGTTACCACGATCAATATGCGTTTCCGACGTCCGGTTAGGTCAGCATATGTACCGATAATCGGCGATACGATCGCTGAGATGAAAAGCGCAAGCGCGATCACTAACGAAAATACATTTGACGCGGTATCCGCCGCCAACCCCATCGCTGCCGCATCATTGGCAGACTTGCCAGCAGCGAGGAACGCAGGTGCGGCGATGGCAATAAAATAGGGTGGAAAGAAGGTGACAATTGTGGTGGTAATAAACCCATGATCCGCCCAATCATACATTGCCCATGCAAAGACGCGACGGTGATAACGTTGCTCCTCGCTTGACGGACGAGCAGTTGCAGTTTTCGAAGTAGTCATAAATACCCCTGATTTAATTCACGTATATGCCGAATGCTCTGACGATAGCAGCGCATCGTGAAATCAACGCAAAATGCGCTGCTATTTGCCCTATATACATGTGTGCAAATTTGCTTATTATTTGGTACAAAATAAGCTAGGGTGAGCGGATAATATATTACGATGCAACATTTGACAATTTCGCTGCTGGGGACTTTGCAGATTGCCCTTAACGGAAAGCCAGCTGTCGGCTTTTACTATGACAAAATGCGGGCATTATTGGTTTACTTGATCATGGAGCAATCCAGTGAACATCGGCGCGAAACTCTAGCAGAGATGTGGTGGCCCGATCAGCCGGAGAAAGCAGGAAGAGATAGCCTGCGTGCAGCTTTATACTCACTACGTCAAGCGATTGGCGATCCAGATGCAGATCCCCCATTCCTATTAGTCGCCCGAGATACATTACAGTTCAATGCGGACAGTAATTTCAGCCTCGACACTACCGACTTCATTAAGTTAATCGATAAATGTGAAAAGCACAGTCATGCACAAATCGAGAACTGTACGATCTGCATCCAGCATCTTCAGGAAGCAATTGAATTTTACCGTGGACCATTTGCTGAGCGCCTTGTAATCGACGAGAGCGATGCGTTCAGAGAGTGGGTAGACTTTCAAAGAGACTATTTTCAATCTCGCGTGCTAGACGCCCTCAATGCCGTAACTGAGTTTCACCTGCGACGTCACTCTTATGATCTCGCGCGGCGCTATGCATGGCGGCAAGTTGAGCTTGTCCCATGGCACGAAAGTGCATATCGACAATTGATGCGTGCGTTAGCGCTAAGTGGGCAACGGACTGCGGCACTAGCTCAGTATGAACGCTGCTGTCGTGTGCTGGAGGAAGAACTAGCAATTTCACCTGCGGCAGAGACAACGGCACTGTACGAAGAAATCCGTGCATCTGGATTAGTACCTATTCAGCAGTCAGGGACGACACCAGAGAGGACAGATAATTTACCACTACCGTCTACCTCATTTATAGGAAGGGACACGGAACTTACTAAAATCCTTCAGCGTATTACCGATTCCGAATGCCATTTACTGACGGTGGTTGGTGCCGGTGGGATCGGGAAAACTCGATTGGCGTTAGAAGCCGCACGCAGATCCAATGGACTATTTGAAGGCATCCATTTTGTGCCATTAACTTCAGTAGATGCTCCCGAACTGCTTGGTGTAATCATTGCTGATGTGCTCAATTTCTCCACAGTAAATGTTGAGGATTTTTCTGCACAGTTAATCAACTACCTCAGCGACAAAAGATTACTCCTTATTCTAGACAACATGGAAAACATCGTTGCGGGAGCTACGCTGCTGTCTCAGATAGTAGCGCGTGCACCAGACGTAAAACTGCTGGTTACTTCGAGGGTACGCCTCAACCTTCAAGGAGAATGGGTTTTCGACCTGAAGGGGCTGTCGGTAGATAAAGAGAACCAAAGCGCAATACAACTCTTCGTGCAACGAGCACAGATGGCGCAAGCGGACTTTGCAGTCTCGGATGTTCAAATATCGACAATCGCTCGCATTTGCCAACTCGTTGATGGAATGCCCCTGGGTATCGAACTGGCTGCGGCGTGGGTACAAATGTTAAGCTGCGGCGAAATCGCTGATAGCATCGCCAACAACCTTACTTTCTTAACCGCCAAGACCCGCGATCTTCCCGAACGTCATCAGAGCTTGCGCGCTGTCTTTGAATCGTCTTGGAACTTGCTGTCAACGGAAGAACAACATGTTTTTCGGTCACTGGCTGTCTTTCGTGGCGGCTTTCAAGCAGATGTGGCGCTAGAAATTTGTGGTGCTGCGCTGCCGTTACTGTTGACCTTCACGAACAAATCCATGCTGCATCGCAATGCGCAGGGACGCTATGAGGTGCATGAGTTGCTCAGACAATTTGCCCTTGAAAAACTCCACCAAGCCGGCGAAGCCGAAAGCATCTTCAACCTGCATTTGCAGTACTTCGTAGATCTGGTTGAGACTGCTGAATTACTCCTTCGAGGTGGTCAGCAGATTCTGTGGCTAGAGCGACTTGAAGCCGAAAATGACAATCTAAGATCAGCACTAGATTGGTCACTAACAAACCACAAGGCGGATCTGGGACTGCGGCTAGCAGGGTCACTTTGGTTTTTCTGGCATATTCGACACTACGCTAGTGAAGGTTTGGCATGGCTGGAGAAACTGCTAGCAGCAGCACCTGATGCAGCATCTTTAATTCGGACAAAAGCGCTTTTCGCCGCCGGTTGGCTGGCACAGAGTAACCGTGACCTATTTCGTGCTGCTGTACTTTCACAAGAGAGTTTGCAGCTCGCGCGACAGATCGCAAACAAGCATAGCATTGCCTATCCGCTTAGTACACTGGCGTGGCTCACTTATTTTCAAGGTCAATACGAACAAGCATCTACGCTTGGCGAAGAAAGTTTAGCGTTGTTCCGCGAGGCAAAAGATCGTTGGGGCATCGTTCATACGCTTAATATTCTAGGCTATATCGCGGAGTCTCAGGCTGATTACGCCCGCGCCGAATTATTTCAGCGAGAAGGTATGGTTATCGCGCGTAACGCTGGCGACAACGACAGCTTGGCGTGGTCAATGTATCTTTTAGGGCGTGTCATGGCTGAACGCGGTCAGTACCATCAGGCAATCGAGCTTTGCAATCAGGCTCTAGAAATATACCGCGAGGTGCGAAATAACTGGGGAATCGCAATCGTCCTCTATACACTTGGCTTTTCATCCCTTTCAATTGGCAACTTTTCACAGGCAGCACTCTTATGTGAGGAGAGCATCAAGCTACTGCGAGAGCTGTCAGACTTCTGGGCAATTGGCGGACCGTTGAGTTGCTTGGGACTGGTAGCATATCGTCAGGGAGATTTGATGCTTGCACACGCATTGAGCCAGGAAAGCTTGATTTACTTTCGCCAGTTTGGAGATAAGCGTGGCATGGCATTTGCGCTTAACACGCTGGGAATTGTAGCCAATCATCAGGGCAATTTTGAGACAGCACGCACCTTTTTGCAAGAAAGCTTGAGTTTACGACGGGATGCGGGTATACGCAGCGGCATGGAAGTCTGTTTTGAACAGCTCGCGGAAATTGCAGCGACAAAAGGTGATCTTTACCGCGCGGCAAGATTATTTGGCGCGGCGGTAGGTCTACAAGAACAACTCAGTGTAGCTCCACTGGAGATCGATCTAGTGCGCTATCAAAACGCCGTTGCTGTTGTGCAAAGCCAATTCGAGTCCCCTATATTCAATGCGTTGTGGATGGAAGGCAAAACACAGCCGCTTGAGAGCATCATTGCCTACGCCTTAGAAGGATCGCATTTTGCTGCTCCACTTGCCCCTGCCCGCAATAGCTAATATCAGTTTCCCAATTCGCGTAGACGGCGAGAAATTCCCCGTATTACTGCTAACGACACGTCAGGACGATCACGCAGAATCGAGATGAACGTATTGCCGTCGATTACTAATAAGCGAACATCTCCAATCGCCTTGACCGATGCCGAACGCGGCTGTGAGTCGATGAGGGACATTTCGCCGATAAAATCTCCTGCTTGACGTATCGCTAACTGTCTTTCACCATTGTCCGTTCGCTTGGTTACTCGTACATTGCCCGAAACCACGATGAATAATTCGTGTCCCTGTTCACCTTCTTCGCAGATCACTGTCCGATCAGTAAACCATTTCTCGTTCATCCGCGTTGCGACCTGATTTAAATCATCAAGCGGCAGTTCCGCGAACAAGGGGACTTCCTTCAGCAGCAGGATACGTTCGATCAGCGAGAGCGTAGGCAAGGTATCCATTTCGTCTCCAAGTTGGATCAAAGCATGTTGTGCGGCTTCGCGGGTAGCAAGTTTATTGTCCTTCAGAATATGCCGCAGTTTGGGTAGCAGCGTGCTCAAGTTAAGTTCGGCGGCGGCAGCGCAGCCTAGCAAGTTGAGCCAGTAGTCGTGTTCAGAAAGCAGTATGTCAATCGCGGCTACCGGCGACAATCGCGGTTGCCCGGAGTCGCCACCTTTCTCACTTGTTGCTTCGAGCAGTGGCATCAACGTCTTCACCAGTCGCTTGTCGCCCAGCACATCCAGGGCTTCGAGTGCTGCTGCCTGAGTCTCGGTATCATGTGAGGCTAGACTCCTTGACACTAGTTCCATTTCCGACTCATGCCCGAACAAACCGATGATCTTCACCAATCGCTGCTGAGTCTGGAGTATCCGTTGACTCAATTCTGATGTCAACGCCTTTGTAGCCCGACCACCAGCAGGAACTGCGGCACATAGATCGCGATAGTGCCGTAGTCGAGCAGTCTCTGCCTCGGCATATTCCTGAAGCGCATCAGCCATTAATAGATCGTTCGACGTGATCGCCTCTAGTGCTGCTGTCTGGACAGTGGGGGATGGGTTACGCAGTCCGGCAACCACATAACTTGCTGCCCTGCTACCAACGAAGCGCAGCGTCTGCGCCGCTGCCAAGCGCACACCCCCGTCCAGATCGCTGAGGTGATCCGCCACCGCTGCCAACATAGAGTCGTCGGGCTTATACCACAGCGGATAACTAAGTGCTTTGCATGCTGCTGCGCGTACCGATGCCGCTTCATCGTTCAACCGCTGCTCAAGTTTTCCGCAGGTAGTTGCAACAATTCCTTCTAAGGCTGCTGTTGGCTTGACCACGCTCGTCGCGTTCACTGTTGCTAGCGCCTGCGCCGCTGCCAAACGTCTACTAGCAAGATTGTCATCTAGCAGCGGCGTCAAGAATGTCAATGCTTCCGGCACTGCGCCACTCTCTGATAAAGCAATCGCGGCTTGTATGCGAACCTCAAACTGATCATCAGCCAATAAGGGTCGCATCTGAATTCTCAGCTGACCGTGATCCCCAGTAGTCTCGGCATACAATTGTGGTAGCACTTGCAGCGCTGAAATACGCACTGATGAGGAGGAGTGCCGGAGCGCTGCGATAAGCGGCTGTATCGCTTCTGGCGTAGCCAGTTTTCCCAATACTTGGATAATACTCTGCTGAACTTCCGGCGTAACATCCTTCATCCGTCGAATGAGTTCAGGGGCAGCCGATTTCGCGTTCATCCGCGCTAGAAGTTCAGCCGCCAGTTGTTGAACGGTAGGATTGGCGTCGTAAAGGGCGCTGCTGACTACCCGAACCGCGTTAGGATCGCTCTGGAATCCCGCGAAGATGCGATCTCCTGTCGTGAATACTTCGATCCGACCACTGCGGAGCGCCGCGATCAGCGCTGCCGCATAACTTCGCCTCATTTGCCAGACCACGTAAGCGCACAGCAGGGCGACGACCATCCCCATACCGAAAATCTGAGCATTCGTCAGCGCGCGCTCGCCAAGTATCAGCATAACGCCAGAAGCAATAGTGCCGACCTGTGCCGGAACCCCCGCATCAAAGGCGCGCACCTGTGCCCTTTTCTCTGCCGGAACAACGTTGAAGAAGGTACTGTAAGCGCCATCCCCGATCCCGCTTAAGACGACGAGTTGCGACAGCCGCACGATAATCGCGCTAACCAGCGAGAACTTGACGGCGAACAGCGTAAATCCGAATAAATACGTTAGCGGTAGGATCAGCAATGCCGCCACTACGCCGATCCGGGCATACAGGCGGTTTGCTATCAGCAGTGCCGCTACGAACATGAGAGCACTGGTGATACCACTGAACAAACCCAAAAAACCTGCGATCTCTGCTTCGCTGCTGAATGATGCAGCGACCGCGCGACCAAAAGGAAATGAAACAGAAAAGTATAGGATGGAGAACAGTATCGCGGAGACGGACAAACGCACTAGTAGTGGTGAACGACGCACATAGTCAAATCCGGTACGAATATCAGCAACAAAACTCGATCCATCGTGCGGTTGTGTGGCTGGAAAATAGCGCTGTGCGATCCGGCGAATGACTAGCACACTACAGGCAAGCAGCAGCGCATCGATGAGGATTAGGTTTTCCGTGCCCAAGAAAGCTGCCATCGGACCTATCAACAAACTGCCCACTAATCCACCCGCGATACCCGCACTAACAAACAGAGGGAACAATCGCTTCGCTTGCCGCGTATCACACACATCGCCAGCCGTGTTCCATGCAACAGTACCTAGCAGCGCACCGATCAAGTTGACGGTTAGCCACAACAACGGGTACAACGCTCGGATGTCTAGCAGAATCGCAGCCCGTTCCAGCAGCAGCACGAGCGCCATCGCTGCCAACAGCACAGTGAAAAATCGTTGCTTGTTAAATCTCCCCAAGAAAGCAGCGTAAGACAAAGAGACAATGAAAGTGGTGATGCCAAGAACGATATACAGGTAGGGTAGATAGTCGACGCCGAAACGCGTAAAAAACAGGGCATCCGCAGCGCTGCCACCAATCCCTCTACCCAGTTCGATCAGGGCAAAGAGCAGCGCGACTAATCCTGCCATCTGCGCTTCTTCTGGGCGCATTTTCAGCAGCGATAGTATGCGCTCTTTGGGCATAGTGGGAATTAGCCCTTAACCGCAAAAGTGATCGCCTGATCCATCGACATTGCTCTACCCGCAGCCCAACCCTCTGCGAGGGCAGCGGAGTCCATAGCATCGCGCAGTGCCGCAACATGCGGCTCATAGATAAGTTGCTCTTCACGAGACATTGAACTACCGATTTCCTCTCGCAGCGATTCTGCAGATCCGAATAACTGTGCGGCGCGTTCAAGTTGACCGTGCATTTGTGCTACAAATGCTAGACACTCTATCTGATGAGCGATTGCGCCGCGATTACCAAACCTCTTCCACTTGAGGATCAGTTGACGATAGGCTGCTTCTGCTTCATCTATCTTTCCTGTTTGCCGATCTGTATGCGCTAATTCACTTTGTACAACTATCTCGAAATATCTTATATTGGTTCGCTTCATCAAGTCTATTGCCGCTTGCAGATAGAGGCGCGCAGCCTCATACTCACCGAATACACGGCAGTTAAGTCCCATAAAGGAGAACGTAATAATAAAGGCAGGATGCACAGCGTCTTTGAACAACGGCTTGAGTTGCTCGTGAAAGCGATTCCACTCCGTCGAATCACCCCAGCGTTTTTCCGCCGCTACTCGCGTAAACGTGGACATCAGGCTCCAGCCCGATTCTCCGATTTCACGTCGCAATGCCGTACTCTCGCTCGTAGCCGCGCGGATATAGTCAATATCCTGACAAATCATGGGTGCTGCCGAATTGTCCAATGCCATAGCGAGTATGAATTTATCGCCGAGCTTGCGCTGGATCTGGATTATCTCGGTAAGCGCCTGCTTGGCAAAAGCATAATCTCCCTGACCAAAAGAGAGTAGCGAGAGTGCCATCAGCACCTTTGACCTAGCATGGAGGCGATAACTTACCGCTTCTCCCTCGGCAGGTGGCAGCGCTTCCGTGCGCGCCAATGCTGCGCGCATCCAGTAGATAGCGTCCAGTCGATCTATGGCAAAGCTCCATATCAACAACAAATTACCAAGCAGATGTAGCACATCATCGGCGCGGCGTTCTAGTCCCCATTCTATTGCGGTACGGATATTATCCTGTTCAAAGTTAGCGAGATTCAATATTTCAAAGGCGTTGGGTCCGCGCATTCCCGCAGCTAAAAACTCAGAGAAACGCAGGTAATAGTCGAGATGACGGTCTCGCACTGTTTCAACTTCACCTGACTCAAATAACCTATCGCGAGCATACTGGCGGATCGTTTCCAACAGTCGATATCGACTTGCGTGTTCATATTCCTCAACAATCACCAGCGACTTGTTTATCAACTGTGGCAATATATTGAGCACATCGAGATCACTGTTCATCTGTTCAGCGGCTTCAAACGTCCAATTGCCAACAAATACAGATAACCGCTTCAATAATTCCCGTTCCTGCTCAGAGAGTAAGTCATAACTCCAGTCGATCATCGCGCGTAGGGTCTGCTGGCGGGGTAGCGCTGTTCGGCTTCCGCCCGTCAGTAGACGGAAACGATCATCCAATCTTGCCGCGATCTGATCTGGTGCGAACACACTAGTTCGTGCGGCAGCGAGTTCGAGTGCTAGCGGAATACCATCAAGTCGAGTGCAAATCTGGGCAACACTCGTGGCATTTTTGTCATTCACGGTGAATCGAGAGTTCGCCGCAACTGCGCGTTCGATGAAGAATTGGACAGCCTCGCAGCGTCTCAGAATCTTGACAGGATCATCGGATGACGGCAGCGCCTGCAATTCGGTTGTTGAAAGTGATGGAACACGATAGAGATTTTCCCCTGCGATGCCGAGCGCCTCGCGGCTGCTTGCGACAATCTTCAAATGAGCGCATGTTCGTAATAGATGATCTGCAAGTCGAGCACAGGCATCGGTTAGATGTTCGCAGTTATCTAGAATCAGCAGCAGTTGCTTGGTGCGCAGATAATCAGTCATGATGTTGATAAGTGGAACGCTAGGCACTTTGCGAAGTTCTAGCGCATCAGCGACGCCTTGCAGTACAAGTTCTGGTTCGGTAATTGGCGCAAGTTCAGCGATCCACACGCCATCTTCGAATGACGGCAGGACATCTGCACCAAGCTGCAGTGCCAATCGGGTCTTACCGGCGCCACCCGATCCTGTGAGGGTGAGTAGACGACAATTCGCCAGTAAGTGTTTTGTCTCGGTTAATTCGCGTTCTCGCCCCACGAAGCTAGTCAACTGTATTGGAAGGTTATTGGGATAGGAATCGAGTGACTTGAGCGGCGGAAAGTCCGACGGCAGCGATGGATGCTCAAGTTGAAAAACGTGTTCAGGTCGAATTAAATCCTTGAGCCGATGTTGCCCTAAATCCAACAAACTTACATTCGCTGGAAGCTGGTCATGTAGCAATTCAGCAGTTGCAGCCGAGAGTAAAATCTGACCACCGCTGCCAACCGCCATCAACCGCGCTGCTCGGTTTACAGCAGAACCAAAATAGTCGCCGCTACGTGCTTCAGCCTCTCCACTATGCAATGCCATACGCACGTGAAGTAATCCTAATGCTGCCACCCCATCACGATTAACACGGTCCGGAGCGGGGGCGATTTGCAGTCTGATAGCGGTGATTGCTTGTTGTGCGGATAGTGAAGCCCTGACACCATCAAAGGCTGATGTAAACACTGCATGACAACCATCGCCAGTCATTTTGATCACTTGACCATGATGCGTTTCTACGCTCTTTCGCAGAAGCTTATCATGCTCTGCAAGCGCAGACTTCATGGCATCAGGGAATTGTTCCCACAGTCTCGTGCTACCTTCTATGTCTGTAAATAGAAAGGTAACCGTATTGCCCCATCCACTCGAATTGCTCACATCGCGTTCCTTCCGTTACCCAAAGGGTCAAAGGTTCTGGCATTACCCACGATGTACCTACACTGAGCGTCGCACGACTATAAAGATATGTCGGGAAGTTTGGTCGAAAGTATATTATAACTCAATAGTGGGTAGGGTTGAGAGAAAAACTGATCCAGACCCTTAAGATCTGCGGATCTCAGCCATTAAGTTCAGTTCGAGGAATATTCACATTTAGCGGCAGCATTAGTTTGAATGTTGCGCCCTTACCCAGTTCACTGGAGACAGTAAGTTTGCCGCCATGTGCTTCTGCCAATCGACGTGCCAGCGCCAAGCCAATACCCATTCCTTGTTGTAACCGCCGTTGACTGGGACTGCGATAAAGAAGTTGAAAAATGGACTCGTGTTCGTCAGGTGCTATTCCCGGTCCTGTATCCTTAACATAGACGACGATATTAGGTTGCTTTTCACCGCTGAACTCTGTTTCCAGCGAGACTTCAATTGACCCTCCGATTCGCATGTACTTATAGGCATTTTGCAGCAGATTGGCGAGGATTTGTCCCACGCGGATCGGATCGGCATAAATACTAACTGGCTCGTCCGCAACGTGACAGATCAAGGTTATCTGTTTCTCAGCAACTAGATGCTTGTATGCCTGACATTTCGCTCTGATCAGTGCGCTGATATCGATCCATTTACATTGAATGACCAGTTCGCGGATTCCAGTTTCGCCTAGCAGCGCCAGATCATCAATCAACAACCCGAGCTGGCTTAGTTGGCTCGCAATACCGACGATCAGTTCGTGGGCGAGCTGTGTATCGGAGATCGCACCATTTTGCAGTGCGTGTGTTGCGGACTTGATTGCGCCTAAAGAAGTGCCTAGTTCATGAACGATATTCGCTAACAGTTGATTGCGATCGCGTTCAATCTGCCGCAGACGGTGGACTAACTGATTGTAGCTGACGGCGACAGTACGAACTTCTTCAGGACCTGTTTCTGGCAACGCTTTATTTTGTGCTGCGCCGGGCATTAAAGTGGTAACAGCATTACTCAAGCGGGCAAGTGGTGAATTCAGTGAACGGGACAGCAAGAAACTGAGTATCAACGTGGTTACAATGCCGATCGCCAGTGCAACAAAGACGGCAATCCGCAGGGGTACGATAGGCTGTTCAATCTCGGCAACATCATGAGAAAATCTCAGAATCCCGATGATCTCACCCTGTTTATCAAAGACCGGTCGCGCCATATCGACGATACGTTTTTGCATGAATGGGTTGAAATCGACTTCCCAACCCATCTCACCACGTCGTGCCTGTTCAATGACATCTGCGTTAAGCACCTGCCCGACGCGTGGACCATCAGTATCTAGGCTAGAGGACAGTAATTTGCCATTGCTGTCGAGGATCATTACCCGTGAATCAAGTAGTGGACTAAGGCGATCAACCAGCGATTGCGCACTTGCCTGATCAGTCCAGATTGACTGATCGCTTTCGCCAAACTCCACAATAAGATCCGTCTGGCGATCCAGTTCTCCTAACAAGTTTTCTAGCGAGTAGCGTGTGTCCAGTAAATAAACAATGATCGGTACTAACACCAATGCCAACAATAGCAGCGGTAGAGTGTGGCTGAGGATCAAACGGGTGCGTAGTTTACGAAACATACTCACTTTATTGCGTCGCTAACGGGAACTAGCTTGTAACCTACCCCTTTTACAGTCAATAGGCGACGCGGATGCGTGGGATTCTGTTCAATTTTCTCGCGCAGCCAGCGTACATGGACGTAAATGGTCTGGCTCTCCCCGATCCAGTCCGCCCCCCAAATTTGCCGCAAAAGCCGTTCAACGCTGACCACATTTCCCGCGTTCTGGGCAAGCGTAAGCAGTAAATCGAACTCTTTTGGTGCCAGTTCGATTTCTTTGTCTATAATCCTGACTGAACGCGCATCGGGATCGATGAGCAAGTCGCCCACTTGCAGCGGATAGCGAATCGGTGAGACGCTGTGATTAACGCTTGCTCGTCGCAGTACTGATTTTAGGTGTGCCAACAAGACATCAGTATCAAACGGCTTCGTGATGTAATCATCAGCACCTAACTCTAAACCTAATATTTCATCGAGTTCCCGGCGGCGCGCCGTTACGAAAATGATGGGCACGGCAGCTTCTTGCCGAAAAACACGTAATGCTTCCAAGCCGTCCATTCCGGGCAGACCAATGTCTAGCAAAATCGCATCAGGGGATTTCATCCTCAAGATAGACAGCGCATCCTCCGCACTAGCGGCAGTCAGTGTAGTGAATCCTGCTTGTTGCAGGCTGAACGCCAAACTACGTGTCATCAAGGTATCATCATCTATGATCAGAATACACTTACTCATGATCCGAATTTCCACGTAATATACAAATACCACCTACCTCCACCATAAGAATTCCTTAAGGTCTTCTTAAGGAGGCTTAAGGACTGAGTCAACAGCTTCGATCTATGCTCTGCGCTGGCAGGTTACACGTTTTAACAAAGTGTAGAAAGATTTCATCGTGCAGCATCCTCAACAGGGAGAAAAACTCCCTCATGCTACTCTACCGCTGCTAATTATCGAAATCCTGATCATTATTGTAGTAGGTATTCTGGCAACATCCATCTACGCAGACTTTGATCCTCAAAAGCGCCTAGGTGGACCAGAAATGGAGTATTTGACGCGAACGGCATATTCATTTGCCATCGCGCTGCCTGAAAAAGGCTATATTCCGCTGTGGCAGCCCTACATGGAATCAGGCGATCCGATGCTGGAAAATCCGGTTTCCTTTGCCTTTAATCCATTTCTCACATGGCCCAGTATCCCTTTTGGACCGTACAACGGCACTAAGATCAGCACCATTCTAACCGCAGTGCTGGCGGGTCTTGGCGGCTGGTCACTAGGCCGCGTAATTGGCTTAGGGACGCTAGCGCGCGTGTTGCTCGGCTTACTATGCATTGGCGTCGGCAACATGCACTCCTTTATATCACAGGGACACTTCGCACTGTTTGTCGCTCAATCTTACTTCTCTTGGATATTCGCAGGCATTATCGCAAGTTTCCGGGGGTTTAAGCGCTGGCCCCTGATCTTGACTGCCGTTGCATTTGCCCTGATCTTCTGGACAGGCATCCCATGGTATCCGCCCGCTGTCGTGATCGCTATCGGGTTCCTGACTCTGCCCTTTCTGGTTGAATTTGGCAGCGATCAATCCGCTATCTCTTTACTGCGGCGCTTGCACATTCGTTTGTCTAGATTATTAACGGTTAGCGTTGCCCTCATTCTGACGCTGTGCTTGAGTGCGATCACCTTTCTACCTTTGTGGACAAAACGCGACAACATCGGTACATCGACTATATTGTCTGATGCACGCATTGATCTTGGTGTGATCTTGCAGCAGTATTTCAGTGGCTATAAAGATCTCAACAATCCTCCACAGTTTCCACCCGGCACAGCATACAGTTACTATAGCTATATCAGTCCTTTATGGTATGTTCTGTTGATAGGGGCATTACTGTTACTGTTGGTCTGGCTAAAGCGCAAGATGCCGTTATCTCCATTTCACTGGCGAGTCTTGATTGGCGCTGTGGCGATTTTCGTTTTCTGCACGCTGTGGGGTGCCGGGCAAAATCCGCTGATTGAACTGTCCTACGACTTAATTCCGCTAGCAACTCAGTTCCGGCACGTCGCCCGCGTATTAGGGTTATCTGCAGTTTGGCTTGCTGTCATTATCGCGATCAGTGTCGATCTACTGTGGCAGAATCTTGTCCGCAAACCAGTCTGGATCAACAACCGATGGGCGTCTAGTGCTGGCAGTCGAATAGGGCTTCGTCTTGCTTTTGGTACGCTTTTGGTCGTTGCTTCAGCGCTCGCAGCTTATGACGTTGATCGACAGTGGCACGTCAGTTGGGGCAGTTTCTTTGTCCGCTACGAGGAAGACTTCGAGAACTACTGTATTACAGCGTTGCGCCAACAGTATCCTGATCAAGAGCTTTCCGTCTGGACGCTAGACTATAAGAATATTTATACATACTTACGCAATCGAGTCCGCCATGGTTGGGTTGCCTCAGATTTCTACCATGCTAGTCCAATTCCACCAACGCTATACACCAGTTCGCTCCTACCAGTCAGTGACGGTCCGGTGCAGTTGATGCCAGAATTTGCTATTGGTATCACACACTATGATGACGCATGGATGGAGCGCTACGGCTATGTGCCGATGCCGGAAAGTGCGAATCCCTACGCCGAGAACCGCCCCTGTATGTATCGTCGAGAGGGCGCTTATAGCTACGCTTGGTGGACAACCACTACGGATTTGATTAACAATCCCAATACGTTGCCCAAAGAGGTAACGCACACGATCACCAGTTTTGCCCGTGACTATGATCGGATTGGCTTGTTGGTGCAGGGCAGCGCGGACGCCGATGTCGTCGTTACGGTGCAAGAGGTTGCTTACCCCGGCTGGCACGTTTTTATCGATGGACAACCTGCAAATCTGGAATCGGTGGGCGGACAAATCGGTGTCTTGTTGCCACGAGAAAATCGGCGCTTCGCTATCAAGTTTGAATATCTACCGCAAACATTCCTGAGAGGCAGCATCATTACGCTGATCACTATCGCCTTTTGCGTTCTATATCTACTTCGCGCAGATCGCCTGTTTCCCCGGCTAAACTGGAATGAATTCGGAAACGTCAAGAGCTTGCTCAAGCGGTTAGACCCGCTGGAAGAAGAAACTAAGATCTCCAACGAGGATTAGGAGACACAATTCTTTCAATTAAGATTGGTTAATCAGTGGAAACCGAAGCCTATACAGAGTTGTACGAGCAGGAGCCGGATCACTGGTGGTATCGCGGGATGCGCGAAATCACACGGAGGATGCTTACCAGCTTGCTCTCGACAAGCGCCAACCTACGAATTCTGGACGCGGGCTGTGGCGTTGGTGGTAATCTTCGCCTTCTGAAGTCGTGGGGCAAAGTCTATGGCTTAGATTACTCGGCATTGGCGCTAGATTATGCGTTGAAGGCACAATCGACCCAGTTTGGATCGCTAGCACAGGCGAGTGTTGAGTACCTACCATTCGCTGATCACACCTTCGATCTGGTCACTTCTTTCGATGTGCTATATAGTCGAGATGTAGCTAATGATAGCGTTGCATTTTCTGAATTAGCCCGTGTGCTGCGTCCGCATGGACTGCTACTGATCCGCCTGCCTGCTCTTAATATTTTGCGTGGACGCCACGACGAAGTGGTACACGGCGTTCGGCGCTATACTGCCGCTGAACTACGTAGACAACTGCGCACTGTCGGTTTGTCTCCACAGCGGGTGACCTATGCCAACAGCCTGCTACTACCCGCAATTTACCTGATTCGTCTGCTTCAACGGTACAGCTCAGAAGTTACGCCTTCACATTCCGACGTACGTCCAGTACCTCGTTTGTTCAACGACTTGCTTTACGGGCTATTGCGCTTAGAGGCTGCATGGATCGGCAGTGGGCACAGCTTTCCTGCTGGGGTATCCGTAATCGCTATGGCGAACAAGAGATCAAAAGTGAATTAAAAATATACGAAATATATACGCTCTTAAGCTTGCGTTAAGGACTAATCACTCCCTATTGTCTTAAGGTAGCTCTATCAGGATGTAAATGATCAACAGGAATATACTTTTGGACGGCAAATCAACTCCCAGCATCACTGTCTTCTTCCCTGCCTACAATGATGGCGGCACGATAGCCAGTATGGTCATCTCGGCGATGCTAGTATTGGAGGAACTCACTGATGATTATGAGATTATTGTCATTAATGACGGTAGCTCAGACTATACAGCTGACATTCTGAACCGGCTTGCGCATGAATATGACCGTGTGCAGGTAATCCACCATGCCAAAAATCGAGGTTACGGTGGCGCATTGCGCTCCGGTTTCGCAGCGGCTACCAAAGAGTTGATCTTCTACACCGATGGTGATGCCCAATACGATGTTCGCGATCTGCGACGTTTATTCCCACTGATGACTGAAAATATAGATATGGTGCAAGGATACAAACTCAACCGTAATGATTCGCTGCTGCGCCAATTTTTGGGTCAGATGTATCACAGTATGGTCAAGCATCTGTTCGCTTTGAAGGTGCAGGACGTCGACTGTGATTTTCGCTTGCTGCGTCGCCGCATTTTCGATCATGTGGATTTGCAGCACAACAGTGGCGTAATCTGCATCGAATTGGTCAAAAAAGTGCAGCAGCACGGATTCAGTATTGCTGAAGTTGGCGTTTCACATCATCCGCGTGTTTACGGGCGTTCGCAGTTTTTCCGCGTTAAGCATCTAGCCCGTACGCTCAAAGACATATTCAGATTGTGGCTCGAACTGCATCCGCCGGATAAGTCCCTGTCTTATCAGCCTAATGAACCGGCAAGCTCAAGACAGGCATAGACAACTTCATGTCGTTGCCATCCTCTATTCAGACAACGTTTGTCGATGCTGAAGTGCTGATCACTGGCGGCGCGGGATTCATTGGCTCTACATTGGCGATCCGGCTATGTAACTTAGGCGCAAAGGTCACCGTACTGGATAGCTTAATCCCTGAGTACGGTGGCAATCCTTTCAATCTCGCAGGCTACGAAGATCGCCTCGCCTTGAACATTTCCGATGTTCGTGATCATTACGGCATGAATCATCTGATACAAGGTAAAGATTACCTGTTCAATCTGGCGGGTCAGACCAGTCATCTGGACTCAATGCTTGATCCCTTCACCGACTTGGAGATCAACTGTCGTAGCCAGCTTTCCATACTGGAAGCATGTCGCAGTCGCAATCCAGCGATTCGAATTGTATTTGCCAGCACACGGCAAATGTACGGCAAGCCTCACTATCTGCCTGTAGACGAGCAGCATCCTCTAGAGCCAGTCGATGTCAACGGGATCAATAAGCTAGCTGGCGAGATGTATCATACTTTGTTTAGTCGCGTCTACAACATGCGAATTTGCTCACTCCGACTAACCAATACTTACGGTCCACGAATGCGCATCAAGGATGCCCGCCAGACCTTCCTTGGCATCTGGATCAGACGTTTGCTCGAAGGCGAAGCAATCCAGATTTTCGGGGATGGGGCACAACTGCGCGATTTCAACTATGTGGATGATGTAGTTGATGCACTGCTCCTTGCAGCCACGCACGATCAAGCACAAGGCAAAGTCTTTAACTTGGGCGGCTCAGAGGTCATCAGTTTGGAGCAACTTGCCCAACTAATGATTCAGATCAACGTGGCTGGCACTTATGACAAAATCCCTTTCCCCTCAGATCGCAAGGCAATCGACATTGGCGACTATTACGCAGATTTCAGCGCTTTTCAGCAAGCGACTGGTTGGCATCCGCATACTAACTTGCGGGAGGGATTAACACGGACTTTGAACTATTATCGTGAGCATATTCAGCGTTATATTGAGTCACCTGCTTAATGACTCTCGAACCGATCCCGCAGTCTGATCCACGCGCAAGTTATCTAGCCCACAAGCAAGAGATCGATGAAGCTATCGCCCGTGTACTAGATCGCGGCAGTTACATCTTAGGCGAGGAAGTCTCGGCGTTCGAGCGCGAATTCGCTAGCTATATTGGCGCAGCACATGGTATAGGTGTCGCCAGTGGTACGGATGCGCTAATGCTGGCATTGCGTGCCTGTGATCTTGGTGCTGACGCAGAAGTGATCACTGTCTCGCATACGGCAGTCGCTTCCATTGCAGCCATCGAATTAGCAGGTGCGATCCCCGTGCTGGTCGATATAGATCCGCAAACGTATACGCTAGACGTGAGCCAGATCGAGCAAGTGCTGACGCCTCGCACCAGAGCGATCATCCCCGTGCATCTATACGGTCATCCCGCCGCAATGGATGCCATCTTAGAAATGGCTAAACGCTATCATCTCCGTGTGATTGAGGATTGCGCTCAGTCGCACGGCGCGCAATATCAGCGACGTAAAGTTGGCAGCTTCGGTGATCTGGCGGCATTCAGTTTTTATCCCACCAAAAATCTTGGCGCAATTGGGGACGGCGGCATGATTCTTTGTAACGATCCGGCGCTTGCGGATCGACTACGCGCTTTGCGCCAATATGGTTGGCAATCAGCACGCATCAGTACCTTACCCGGCGCGAACTCGCGTCTCGATGAACTTCAAGCCGCGATTCTGCGCGTCAAGCTGCGCCATCTCGATCAAGACAATCTCCAGCGACATCAATTAGCGCAGCTCTACACCAAGCTGCTTGAACAAAGCTGCTATGCTACTCCTACGGAACTCACTGATGCCCGCCATACCTATCATCAGTACGTAGTGCGCGTATCTGATCGTGCGCCGCTACAGGCGTTTCTAACTCAGCAAGCGATCACAACTGCGGTGCATTATCCCGTTCCTATTCACCTTCAACCCGCCTATCGAAATCGCCTCAGGACGGCGGTCAGTATGCAGCACACTGAGCGAGCCGCACAACAAATCCTGAGTCTACCTATGTATCCACAACTCACGGATTCACAGATCGAGCGCGTGGCTCACTACCTACGCTTCTGGTGTGAAAGCAACTCTTCATCCCCCGTAACGTAAAGCATTTATCCCAACCTTTTCAATACGGAGGTAGCATGATCCCCAAAGAATTAGCAGCTAAGGCGTTGCAAGAAGCATTGCGCACTGGCGCTGATCTGGCAGAGGTTTATGTAGAAGATGTTAATTCGCTCCAGCTCGGTCTAGAAGATGCCAAGTTAGAGCGTGCCGAACGAGGTGTTGATCGTGGCGCTGGCGTTCGCGTATTCTTCGGCAATCTCGTAACTTATGCTTTCACAGATCAATTGGATGAGGAGAGCTTGCTTAATGCGGCGCGTGCGGCAGCCGCAGCCGGCACTGGTAGAAGCACTACACAGGTAATCGACCTAACCGAGCGTAAGAGTCCACTGCACTTTCCTATTGAAAAGCCCTTCGATTCCCTGAGCATCAGCGATAAGGCGGCGTTACTGCACAACATGGATCAGAGTGCCCGCGCTTTTAGCCCTTATATTGTGCAAGTGATGGCGGGCTATATCGAATTACGCCGTCACGTCTGGATTTATAATTCCGAAGGGCTAGCTGTTGAAGATGATCGCTATTTCACTGAAATGCGGGGCAGCGTGGTGGCACGCAAAGATGAGACAATTCAGCGCGTCTTCCATGGCTTTGGTGGGCGGGTAGGCTTAGAACTACTAGAACGCAATGATGCCATCGCCACTATGAGTGGGCTAGCTGAACGCGCCGTCAAAATGCTCGACGCACAACCTTGTCCCGCTGGTGAAATGACTGTTGTCATGTGCAACGGCTGGGGTGGTGTTCTCTTTCACGAAGCCTGCGGGCATCAGATGGAAGCGGATTTCATCAACAAGGGTAGTTCCGCCTACACGGGCAAAATTGGGGAGCGCGTTGCCAATCCTATTATCACCGCGCTCGACGATGGCACTATTGAGGGGCGGCGTGGCTCCCTCCGCTTCGATGATGATGGCACGCCCTCGCAGCGCACCGTGCTGATCGAGAAAGGCATTCTCAAAGAGTACATGTGGGATTTAGTAGAAGCACGCCGTGCCGGACGAGCTTCTTCCACCGGCAACGGGCGGCGCGAGAGTTTCCGCCACATGCCCATGCCACGCATGACCAACACCTTTATTGATCAAGGGACTCACGATCCCCGTGAGATCATCGAATCGGTGAAGAAGGGGATCTATATTCAGAGCATGGCAGGTGGTCAGGCGGACATTGCCAAAGGCGACTACGTCTTTAGTGCTACTGAAGCATTCCTGATCGAAAACGGCAAATTAACCACGCCGCTGCGTGGCGCGACAGTCATGGGCAATGGACCACAAACGCTGATGCAGATCGATATGGTCGGCAACGATCTGGCACTCGATCCCGGTATGGGCATGTGCGGCAAAGGACAAGCTGCCCGCGTTAGCGTCGGACAACCGACTATCCGCATTCCCAACGCTACTGTCGGCGGTACTGATGTGGCAGTTTCACGCTGATCAAGGAGTCAACCATGGTTAATTATCTGGAACTGGCACAGCGTGTTTCGACGGCGGCAGCAGCAAACGGCGTGGAAGCCGAAGCGATCATCACCCACGACACTTCTACCATCATTGCTGTCAATAAGGGTGAAGTGGATCAGCTTTCTCAGTCGAGTTCGCGTGGACTCGGCGTCCGCGTGATCGATGGTGGGCGTACAGGTTACGCTTACACTTCGGACTTCTCCGACTCCAGCATCGAACAGACGTGGCGTACCGCGCTGGATTTGGCAAAAGTCGCTACCGCTGATGAGTATCGGGCATTGCCGCAGCCATCCTCTGTGATCAACAACGCCGAACTGGATATATGGGATAGCACGTTGGCTGATATTCCCATGACCGAGAAGATCGATTTTCTCAAGCGCGTCGAACAGGCTGCCTTAAACTATGATCCGCGTGTTATCTTGGTGGATTTCTGTACTTACGAAGATTCGATCAGTAACGTCTATTTGGCGAATTCGCGTGGATTCGCAGGCGAATACGGCAGAACTACCGTTGCCAGTTATCTAGCGGGCGTCGCGCGTGGCGAAGATGGTGGTATGACCAATGCCTTCGGCATGGGGGCGTCCAACTTTTTCCGCGACATGAACGCCGATGAGATCGGGAGCGAAGCAGGGCAGAAAGCCGTCAGTATCCTTGGCGGTCAGCCTGTGCCCACACAAACCGCGTCCGTCGTCTTGGATCACTTTGTCGGCGCACAAATCCTCTCCACGCTAGCGGCGGCGCTTTCGGCGCAGGCGTGGCAGCGCAAGCGATCCTTTCTAATGGGCAAGATGGGGCAGACCGTCGCCAACGACATCGTTACCTTGATGGATAACGGTCAACTCAAAGGCGGTCTGGCATCAGCGCCCTTTGACGGCGAAGGTGTGCCAACTTCAGCCACACGCCTGATCGATGAGGGTGTCTTGCAGAACCTCATTTACGATAGCTATGCAGCTCGCAGAGATGGCGTCAAATCAACGGGCAACGCCCAGCGCAATGGGCATCGCAGTTTGCCCACCTTAGGACCCAGTAACTTCTATATGCAGCCCGGACACATCTCGCGCGAAGAGATCATCGCTGGCGTCAAGAAGGGACTGTACGTGATCAGCGTGATGCAAACTGGCGGCATCGACCCGATTACAGGCGACTGCTCGATGGGTGCGAATGGGCTGTGGATCGAGGATGGTAAATTCGTCGGACCCGTCGGCGGCGTGACCATCGCCACCACGTTGAACGATCTGCTTAACAACATCACGCAAGTCGGCAACGATCTGCGAGTGTTGCCCTTCTTCGGTGCTATCGGTGTGCCCACACTCCGAGTCGATAACGTGATCATCGGTGGCACGAACTAGCACGTCACTAATGGACGATTGAGAGAGCGTTGCTACTCCCTCAATCGTCTTATCCCTTCGATCAGAAAATGATCTCCATGTGCCGCTGCAAATGGCAGTCCAGATTGATCGCAATCGGGATCGCAGCGATGTGCGTCGGATAATATTCGATCCGCACATCTAGCGCGGTATTCACGCCACCCCAACCCTGCGGACCGATTCCCGTTTCGTTGACGAGTCGCAGCAGTTCCAACTCTAGTTCAGCGTATCGCGCATCAGAATTGCGTATACCAACTTCTCGTAGCAGCGCCTTCTTCGCCAGAAACGTCGCCACTTCCAGCGTGCCGCCCAATCCTACACCAACCACAATTGGCGGACAGGCGTTCGGTCCTGCTTCTTCCACACAGCGCACCACCTCGCGCTTTACCCCTTCGATCCCCTCCGCTGGAGTCAGAATCCGCGCCCAGCTCATGTTCTCCGCGCCGAAGCCTTTACACGCCACCGTCATCCGCAACGCCTCCCCCGGCACAAGCTGATAGTGGATCACGGCAGGCGTGTTGTCTTTGGTGTTGCGCCGATCAAACAGTGGTTCAGTGACCACTGATTTGCGCAGATAGCCTTCTTGATAACCCTTCCGTACACCCTCGTTGATCGCTTCTCGCACATCGCCGCCAGTCAGATGAACATCCTGCCCGATCTCCAGCACTACAATTGCCATGCCTGTATCCTGACACATCGGCACTTGCCGTGCCGACGCGATCTGCCGATTCTCAACAATGGCGTTCATCGCTTTGCGACCAGCAGCAGACGGTTCGCGCTGCTGTATATCCGTCAATTGGATCATTACAGGTTGCGGCGTATGGAAGTTTAGTTCCTGCACCGCTTGACTGATCCTAGCCGTGATTTCCGCTACATCAATCGTTCTCATGAGGCAATTCCACTACAACTCTTTGTTTGCTTGATATTTGGCTTTGCCAGCCTCGAATAAATCTCCGCCCTTCACATCATTGCCAACGACGACAGGAAAATCTTCCACTTCCAGCCGATGGATCGCTTCCGTCCCTAGATCGGGATAAGCGACCACTTCCACTTGCTTGATGCGATCCGCGATCAACGCCGCCGCACCACCAACCGCCACAAAGTAGATCGCGCCATACTGCATGATCGCTTCTCTGACTTCGGCGCTGCGTTTGCCCTTACCGATCATTCCCTTCAGTCCATGCGCCAGCAGCGCAGGAGTGAACGAATCCACGCGGCTGGCGGTGGTTGGACCAGCCGGACCAGTGACCTCGCCCGGACGCGCTGGTGCAGGACCAACGTAGTAAATCACCTGTCCTTCCAGCGGCACAGGCAGCGCCTCGCCGTTCACCAATGCCACCGCTAATCTGGCGTGTGCAGCGTCGCGTGCTGTGTAGATCACGCCGCTGATCAACACTTCCTCACCGATCCTCAGTTCGCGCAGATCGGCATCTGTCAGTGGCGTTCGCAAGCGAATTACATCCATCAGCGGATCAGCTCTCCCCTGCGGAAATGAGCACATCATCCTTATACTTCTTACGGATCAAGATCGCCTTTGCGGGCGCAATCTTCAGGCATACTTCGCACAAGGTACATTCGTCCACCTGATCGTCACGCACAATCACTTGATCGCCGTAAAGTGCGAATATCTCCACCGGGCAGCTTGTCACTAGTCTTGCTCGCTGTTCGGGCGAGAGTGCTTCGCTTTGCACACTGATGTCTAGAAATGTAGCCATGCTGCCTCCTACACTATACTCCCGATGTGCTCGCGCAGCAGATCGGTGATCTGGGAGAATTTCTCGGCTACGAGGATTCCCGCTTCACGAAGTGCTTCCGCTTTGCTGGCGGGACTACCGCGGCCACCTTCCACGATTGCGCCCGCATGACCGAAGCGCACACCCTGATTGCGATCAGTGAATCGCCCCGCCACGAAGGCGATGATCCACAATCGCGATCCGTGTGCCTTCAAATGGGCGGCGAGGCGTTCCTCCATCGTGCCACCCGGTTCGCAGAACAATACCAGCGCCTGTGTCTCCCGATCAGCTTCGTACAGCGGCAGCAAATCGAGCATCGTCGATCCAATGATCGGATCGCCGCCGATGCTGATGCAGGTACTCTGTCCGATTCCCGACTGTGTTAGCAGATTGGAGATTTCGGTCATCATCCCGCCGCTGCGCGAGATCACGCCCACCGACCCCGGACGATAAGCACGGCGCACCGTTTCCGCCGATCCTCCTCCCATTCCTAACCGCGTCTTTCCCGGAGCGATCAAGCCCAGCGAATTCGGACCAATGATCCGTGCCCCCACGCTTGCCGCCTGTTCCAGCATCGCCACCACATCACGGCGCGGGATTCGCTCCGTCACCACCACGATCAGCTTCAAGCCGTTGCTCAACGCCTCAAAGGTTGCATCGCGCACCAAACGCGCCGGAACCGAGATGATCGTGGCATCGCACGGGTGTGTACGCAGCGCCAGCGCCACCGTATCGAAGACGGGGATACCGTGAATGAACTGCCCACCTTTTCCCGGCGTTACACCAGCGACGATGCGTGCGCCATACTGCATTGACTCATAGGTGAAGGTGGCTGCCTCGCGTCCGGTGATCCCTTGCACCAGAATACGCGTGTTAGCGTCAGCCAAGATCGCCATTCGTGTTCCCCCTCTTGATGGCATCGACCACCTGATCGATGCTGGTTTCCCGTCCAAAGTGCCGCACGCCATAATAATCGAGGATGGCGCTGCCCTCATCTTCCCACGAGCCGGGGATACGGAATGCAGCAATCGTCGCCGCTGGATCGCGCCCCAGTTCCAGAATTCCCTTGATCACACCGCGTGCGATCAGATCGACTCTCGTGTTGCTGACCACATTCATGATCACCGCAAGTTGTTTCACCCGTTCTTGGCTCAGGATCAGCTTGGTCAGCTCCTTGATCTTCCACACACTCGGGTTGCCGCCGATTTCGCAGTAATTAGCTGGATCAAGTCCCGCGTTAAGTACCGCATCCATCGCCGTCAGGCTTGCCCCGCCACCGCCGATCAGCAGTCCTAACGTGCCGGGGAATGGGATCAACCGCCCCGCCACGCCGCGATGATCAGCGTGATCGATAGCAGCCGCAGCGCGTTCAAACTCACTGCGTCGATCCGCGTATCCGGCGCTCAATGGTAGATCGCTTATCAGATGATTTTGTCGGTACAGCGCATCATCATCCAATTCCAGATGCACATCAGCGATCCAGAAGCGCCCCTGCTTATCCAGCACCACAGGATTCAGTTCCAGCAGCAAAGCATCCCACGCCAGAAAACACGCTGCTACCTTGCTGATGATCTGTCCCAGTTGCAGCAGCGCCTTGCCTGTGAAGCCGAGTTCCGCTGCCACCTCGCGCCCCAGAAATTCCGGCACTTCCGCACTCACCGAGAAACTACGGCGCACTATGCTGCTTTCCGCCGATGTTTCCACTTCGATCCCACCCGCGATGGAGGCTACGAGCACGGCGCGTCTGCTCACTGCGTCGTAAGTCACCGCGACGTAAATCTCCTGCGCGATGTTTAACTTCTGCTCAATCAGCACATGCTCAACGGTGAAGCCAAGCATCTCCCGTCCCAACAAAGCGGCTGCCTGCTCCGCCGCATTCCCATCTTCAGCGAATAGGACACCACCTGCTTTCATCCGTCGTCCACTGGGAACTTGGATCTTCAGCACGATGCTGCCACCAACGCGATCCGCTGCTTGGTGCGCTGCCTCTGCGGTCTGAACGATCTCTCCAGCAGGGATCGGCAGTTCATACTGGCGCAGCAACGCTTTGGCTTCACATTCAAGAATCTTCATTAAAATTGTTCAGGGTATCACGCCAACCGCGCGACGATCCCCGCCTCCGCCAGAACGCAGATTGTCTCGTTGAATATCGTCAGTGTGCGCTGCACATCTTCATCGGTGTGCGCGGCAGAAGTGACCCCACCTGTGTAAGACAGCAGATCGGCACCGCGAATCTGCAAATTCTTCTGGAAACCAGACACAACATTACCGGGGATGCCCTTCAGCTTGACCGGATCACCCGTCATGATCTCCTCGCGCGTAGCTGCACCCGTACCCGGATGCCGTTCCAGATATACATGGAACACCGACGAGTCGCCGTAGGCATAGCCTGCGATCCGTTCCGCGTCGAGGATGCGATTCATACCCTCCCGCAGCTTTGTGGCGATCTGATCTGCTTGCGCCTGCGGGCGTCCCGTCGCCGCTTCCCGCAGTGTCACCATTCCCGCCACCGTAGACAGTGGATTCGCATTGAACGTGCCATAATGCTGGATTCGTTCATATCGATCACGCTGCGGATCGCCTGTGAAATCGAACAGCTTCATGATGTCAGCGCGTCCCACCAGCGCACCACCGGGCATCCCACCGCTAATGATCTTGCCCAAAATGCTCATATCTGGCGTGATCCCTGCCAGCACCTGATAGCCACCAGAGCTGTAGCGAAAGCCTGTGATCACTTCATCGTAGATCAGCAGCACACCGTACTGCGCGGTCAAACGCCGGACCTCACGGTTGAAATCCACACTCAACGGCACCGTTCCCCACGATCCACCGGAGGGTTCTAGCATCAGCGCGGCGATGTCTGTATCTTTACGCAGCGTCTCCTCAAGCACATTCAAATCCGCAGGGATTACTACAATCGAGTCCAGCACCGCTGGCAGAATACCCGCCGATGCCGACTGTTGGAACGGATACGCCGCGCCCTTGATCACCGCATCGCTCCAACCGCTGAAATGTCCCTCGAAGCGCAGCAGTTTGGACTTCTTGGTGAAGGCGCGTGCGACTCGTGCCGCCAGCATCGAGCCTTCCGATCCCGAATTGACGAAGCGGACGCGCTCGGCGGAGGGAATCAGCGCCTGAATCTGCGCCGCCCATTCGATCTGCGCTTCGTGATCGTTGCCGAAATGGAATCCCTTTTCGATAGCAACCTGTATCGCCGCGATCACCGCTGCTGGCGCATGACCGAGCAGCAATGCGCCGTTGCCCATGCCGTAATCGATCAACTCATTGCCATCAACATCCCATTTGTGTGCGCCGAGCGCGTGATCGATGTACAGCGGGAAAGGTACGCTGTGGCGCACGTCATGACCCACACCACCCGCTACCGTCGCCCGTGCCAGCTCGTATAACTTCTTTCCCTTTGGGCGCTGTGCTTCGTAACGCTCCAACCATTCAGGGATCATAGGACCTCTGCTTTGCCTTCAACCTAATCCAACTTCAAGCCATATTTGGAAGACTACTGGTGTGCATAGATTCTCAACCACCCCTTTCAGTCCCCCTATCCACGAGGTGGATGAGGGGGCAAGGGGTGAGGCTCGTGCTCAAACCAGCTTCTGAATTAACTCCATCGTGCCTTTGACCGCCATTTGCTCCGATGCCGGATCGATGGCGACAGGCAGTGAATAGGACTGAAACAACATATCCGGTACGCCGTAACGCTCCTGCACCTTCCAGCCGCCAGCCGGATAATCCTCCGCCAACGGTAGATAGCACTCGCAGCCATTGCTGTAACCGAGCACCTGCGTATGTGCGAAGGGCGACTGTGCCTTGATCGCCATACCTGTCGCGCAAAAGACTTCCGCGCCTATGCTGGCGATCACCACATCATTCACCCGCAGCGCATGGATTGGTAGCATCAGAGATCGCCGCCCTGTTTTCACCGCCTCGACCAGCTTCTGTCCCCAGTCTGCGAAGCGCACGGTGATGTTGATCTCCGCATCACGGGCAAATCGCGCTTGGGCATCTGCCAGCGTTTTAGCCCATTGGTCGCGGATTTTCTCCGCTTCTTCCAGCGATGGCAGTTCGATCAGCGGCAGTTCCACATCGCCATCCACCGCGCCAAGCGCCGTACACGGATGCCCCTCGACAGGCTGCCACGGCCACAGCGTGATCCGCGAAATTGAACTGAGCGAAGTACGCGCGCCACGCTGCACATGTGTCCGCAGTCCCGCCGCTACCTTGATCACTTCCGCACCTAGCATCGTCCCCAAGCGATGATTGCTCTCGCTGCAATCAACTTCGTAGCCCATGCCGCCAATAGGCATCAGATCGCCACCGCAGGCTTGCAGGAACAATGCCAAGCCGCCCATCTGTTCCTCAATGATCTGCCGCGCCGGACCCGGAAAATCTGGCGAAGCGACCAGTGATCGCGGACCGACCACGACGGTATGGCAGGCGTAGCTGAACAGTACCGCGATTGGATTGCCGTCAAGATTATCAACGCGGATCACACCAACGGACGGATCAACAGGACCATCGGGGTTCTCGCCGAGGATCACTTTACCGTCGGGAGCCATCTCACGGCGGTTGATGTTGATCCGGCATTCTCCCCAACCGGAGGCAATCCGCGCTGGTTGAATCTTTTCTGCCGCCTCTCCTGCCGCTTCCACGATCCAGCGCATCAGATCGTTTTCGTAGCGCGTTTGCAGCCGTACTTGTTCAGGATTGCTTGGTTGCAACCAAGTCGGCAGCATGGCAGAGCTGTGCGTATGACTGATATTGATCATCACATTAGCAGCGGGAGCGCCGATCATCTCACCGATTTGCTGCCGCAGCTTCAACATCGCGGATCGAGGGATCACCGCAACATCCACCGCGATGATCGCCAGCCGCTGCTCGCCATCGGAGAACACCACCGCTGTTGCCGAGAGATCGCTCTCAATCGTCTGTACCACGCCCTCGCGCGAACTAAACCCTGCGGTCTGAACGCCCAGCGGAGGATTGATGATCCGCCGTGCTGCCCCTGCATAAAGCGAATTGCCCATCGCTACTCTACTCCCCTGATAGTGCGATCACTTGAACAAGCCGTCGATCACGGTCTTTTCTGGACCGGAAGGTGCGAACATGTAATACAGTTTCACCGTCTCGCTGCCCGTATTGATAAATTGGTGATAAGTTCCGGCAGGCGTATAGACGACTGTTCCCGGCGCTGTGTCATACTCCACGTCATCCACAATCGCCTTGCCCACGCCCGCAAAGAACAGCCACACCTCCGCTGCTTCGGGATGATTGTGTCGGCTGCCCTGCTGACCAGCAGGAACTTCGGTGCAGCCCACCGCGAAATCTTCTAACCCCTGCTGCAAAAAGGGCGACAGCAAAACCGTGACATTCCGCACGAACGGTTCAGCAGTGGTCATGCGTGCGCCGTCAGTAGCAGCATTGCAAACAATTGGTGCTGATAAAGTCATCGTCATTTCCCATCAAAAAAGAATACTTGCATCCATGGCGAAGTCTCAGTCTGATCGTCCACTGGCACAATCAGATCGTTCATGTATTCAACCCAGCGTTGCCGCACAGTCGTCGCCCCCATGATCGCCACCGCTTCATCCCAATCGGGACATTCCAAATAGTTGAACAGCGTCGTACCATGTCGAAAAATGCTGTAATTACACACGCCAGCCTGCCGCATCAGATCGAGCATTTCCTGCCAGATTTCGTCATGCCGTCGCTCGTATTCCTGCTCTGTCCCCGGCAGGATGTGCATCATGAATCCGATCCGCTGCATTTTTTGATCGTCCTCACTCGTTACGCGCCGTTATTACGGGCTAAACGTCATAGTTTGTGCAGTTCTAACTCAATTCCAAATTTTGCCTACCATTTGCCATTTTTTTGCCATTTTCGCCATTAAAAAAATGGCAAAAAATACCCTTCTGTCGATCTCCCGATCTATCGTGCCGGAGGGGTATGGATCGCCAGCAGTTCCAGCGCCTCCGATCCCGTATTACGCAGACTGTGGACGACTTTTGGCGGGATCGATACACCTTGCCTTGCCGTCAGCATTGTCGCTTCACCATCTGCCGTCAGTTCTGCCTCCCCACGTAGCAGGATCGCCGTCTCCGTCTCGATCTCGTGCTGGTGCGGATCGATGACTCCACCAACGGCCAACTGCACCAGCATGATGCTGGCATGGGCGTGCGTCGCCTGCGATTCCAGCAGCTTGATCTGGATTTGCGGGAACAGCAGGTGCGCAGTCCATTCTGTGGCTTCCAGATCGAAGACGTGTATCTGCTTCTCGCTGGTCATTGCCCCGGATATTCCTCTAGCGCCACCTTTAACGCTTCCAGAAACGCCGCTGACTGCCGACCATCAATCGCCCGATGATCAGCGCCGAGCGTAAATATCGCCGTCGGGCGGATCACCAACTCGCCCTTCACCACCAACGGGCGCGTCATTACGCTGCCCACCGATAGGATCGCCAACTGTGGTGGACTGATGATCGCCGTGAAGCCGTCGATATGCCCCGCGCCCATGTTCGAGAGCGTGAACGTCGCGCCACTAAGCGCAGCGGCAGCCAGTTTGCCCTCGCGTGCTTGTGCCACTAACTGCGTCCGTTCCACTGCGATTTCCGCTAACGTGCGCTCGTTTACCTTGTGCAGTATAGGGATCACCAGTCCGCGCTCAGCCTGTACCACGATGCCTAGATTTAGCGTCTCACTCAGTTGCGCGGCATCCTGTTGCCAGATGCCATTCACCTGCGGATTATCACGTAGCGCCCGTGCGATGCCTACCGCGAAGAAGTCAGTGTATGTCTGTCCTTGCTGCCGCAGCGTATCCACTCCCGAAAGATCGATAGTGATGCTGGTGTAGAAGTGCGGAATTTCTCGCCACGACTCGGCTACCCGCGCTGCGCGTGCCTGTGCCGTTCGCTCGGCCTTCGATGGCGATGGAGCAGCTTGCTTCTGCGCTTGGATCGCTGCTTCGACATCTTCCTCGATAATCCGCCCATTCGGACCACTGCCGCGCAGTGTTGCCGGATCAATACTATGTTCTTGCGCCAATCGTCGCGCGCGTGGCGAGATCGCTACTCGATCCGCGCCGTTTTCAGACGCAGACGGTTGCTCGACAACAACTGATGCTGCCATAGCTGGCACACTGACTGGTGCAGCGCGTGGCGTGCGGTAAAACGGATCAATCTCAGGGATCGGTTCATCAGCGCCGCCCACCAGCGCCACTACTGTTAATGGCGGGATCGGCGTTCCCGCAGCGATCAGTTGCTTGCGTAGGATTCCCGCTGCTGTCGCCTCGATCTCGGCATTTGCCTTATCTGTCTCGATCTCACATATCGTCTGCCCCTGCCGCACCTGTTCGCCTTCGCTAACCAGCCACGACACCAGCGTCACTTCTTCCGTCGTCTGATCCAGCACAGGGATGACAATTTCTTTCAGCATCTTGCTTAGTCTCAATCCACTCGCTTCACTTAGGCGAAAATGTCTTCGTATAACATTTCTGGCGTGGGCATTGGGCTGTTGAGCGCAAACTCCACCGCCGCCTCGATCTGCTCACGCGCCGCGCTCTCGATCTCCGCAATCTGTTCCTCGTTCAAGATTCGGCGGCTGATTAGCTCACCGCAATAACGTGGGATTGGGTCAGTCAAACGCCATTTCTCCATCGCCTCGCCACTGCCGTAGCCGCCCGCCGATACCGCGCTGTGTCGCGTCCAACGTACCGTTTTCGCTTCGATCAATGTTGGTCCATCACCCCGCCGCGCTCTATCAATCGCTTCGAGGGCAGTCTCATGAACAGCATATAGGTCTCGCCCGTCGATGGTCACACCCGGAAAGCCGAACGCCTGCGCCCGCTGTGCGATGAACGGCACACTGATCGATTCCGTGTAGTGCGTCGAAATCGCGAACTCGTTGTTCTCGACCACTAGCACTAGCGGTAGTTTCCATAGTGCCGCCATATTGCACGTTTCGTAGAAGATGCCCTCGCACGATGCGCCATCACCAAAGAAGCAAATCGTCACCACGCCATTGTTATCAAGCTGATTTGCCAGCGCCACACCACCTGCAATGGGAATCTGTGCCGACACAATCGCATTGCTGCCGACGAAGCCGGTGCTCGGCTGGCTCAGGTGCATCGATCCGCCTTTGCCTTTGCACAAGCCATCGGTGCGCCCCAACAGTTCCGCCATCATCTCGTTAGGATCAGCGCCCATCGCCATCGCCACGCCGTGTCCGCGATACGTCGCCAGCACCTGATCACCGGGACGCAGCGCCGCGCAAACGCCCAGTGCCGTCGCTTCCTGCGCGATGTACGGATGAGTCGATCCCTTGTAGTAGCCTTCGCCATAGAGCCGGATTGCCTGCTCCTCGAAGAAGCGAATCCGCCACATCTGGCGCAGCAATTCAATCTGTTGATCGTTCGTCAGAGTCGTCATCTGTTCACTTACCTATAAAACAATCTACTTGAAAGACTTGCACGCACGGATGATGCCTTCGGCAGTTGGGTACAGCGCATCTTCTAGCACACGGCTGGCGGAAATTGGAGCGTCAGCCGCTGCGACACGTACCACCGGACCATCCAGATAGTCGAAGGCGCGTTCGGTCACCTGTTGAGCGATCTCCGCACCGACGCCGCCCGTCTTGTGCGCCAGATGAGTCACCACCAGCCGTCCGGTTTTCTTAACCGATTCCACGATAGTGTCAATGTCCAGCGGTGCTAATGTGCGCGGATCGATGACCTCCGCCTCGATACCATCGGCGGCTAACCGTTCGGCTGCCTTGAGCGCCTGTGGAACCATTGCCGAAAGCGCCACGATGGTCACATCATCGCCCTTGCGCTTGATCTCAGCCTTGCCGAACTCGATGACGTATTCCTCATCTGGCACGTTGGCTTTGCTGGCGTACAGATTCACATTCTCGATGAATACTACCGGATTCGGCTCACGGATCGCTGTCTTGATTAGCCCTTTGGCGTCGTAAGCGTTGGAGGGCATCGCCACTTTGAGTCCGGGGATGTGCGTGAACCATGCTTCCAGACTCTGCGAGTGTTGCGTGCCGAAGCCAAGCTGCGCAGCAATGGGCATCCGTACTACCAACGGCACGGAAACCTGCCCTCCCCAGAAGAAGCGTAGTTTCGCCGCCTGATTCACAATCGGGTCCATCGCAAATGTCACGAAGTCCATGAATTCCAGTTCGGTGATCGCTGGCTTGCCTGAAATCGCCAATCCAACACCGAATCCAACGATAGCGGCTTCGTTCAGCGGACAGTCACGCACTCGCGCGCCTCCGAATTCATCATATAAACCGCGCGTGACCCCGAAGACGCCGCCGTATTTGCCCACGTCTTCGCCCAGAACAACGATATTGGCGTCGCGGCGCATTTCCTCGCGGATGCCCTCATTCAACGCCTGTGCAAAAGTGATCTCTCGCATCTTAATTACTGCCCCTAGTTACCTATGGTGTACTTACGCAAGACTGCTTCATCGATCTCGACACCCAATCCCGGCTTCTCAATGATCTCGATCCAACCGTTCTGCACAGTGATCGGCTCTTTGATCAGCTCATGCTGCATCGGGTTTGGGATCGGCTTCACTTCCAGTACAATCACATTGCTGGTGGCAGCAGAGAGGTGGATCGATGCCGCCGTATTGATGCCACTGCTCCACGTATGCGCGTTAAAGTATTTGCCTGCCGCTTCCAGTAGTTGGATTACCTTCCACGTCGCAGTGATGCCTTCAGCGCGCCCCACATCCATCAGGAACACGTCAGCGATTCCCGCGTTGATATGGCGTGCGTAATCAGCCGTCGTCCAATCTCGTTCGCACGTGGCGATAGTGCTGCTGATGGCACCTTTCAAGCGCAGATAATCTTCAGTTGCATCGGGGATGAACGGGTCTTCGATCCAGCGCAGCCCCGTTTGCTCGAAAGCGTGAACCAGTTTAATCACCGTACCCACATCGTAGCGGTTGCTTTTGCCTAGATCGATCATGAAATCGACTTCTGGACCAATCGCCTCACGCACAGCAGCAGCATACTCGATGTCACGGCGGGGATTCGTGCCTAGATTGGCGTCGCCTTTTTTGCCAAAACCAACCTTGACCGCCGTATAACCATTAGCGGCATGATCCCCCAATTCCCGCGCCAGATCAGCGATTTGCGCTTTCGAGGGATGCGTGCTGGCACAAGCACGCAAACGCGCTTGCTGTTTGCCGCCGAGCAACTTATAGATCGGTTGTCCCAGCGCTTTACCACGCAAATCCCATAAGGCGATGTCCAATGCACTGATTGCAAACGAAGCGATCCCGCCTTCACCGTACCACCAGCAGTGATCTTTCATCTTCGCCCACAGCGATCCCACATTGCAAGGATCCTGCCCGATCAGTAGCGGCGCTAACCCCTCCTCGATCACAAGCTTGACTGCTTTGGATGCTTCCACCCACATCGTTACGCATTCACCCCAACCAACCGCGCCGTCGTCGGTATCTATGCGTACTACCGTAATCGTCCGCATATTCCCGGCATCATTCGGTTCGGGATAGCGCAGCGGAAATGCTTCAATATTTTCGATCTTCATAGCACGTTAGCACTCAATGAACGTATCACTATTTCTATAACTCTATTGGATGCCCAACCGCCGCCGACTCGTATACCGCTTCCACCAGCCGCAGCGTCAGCAGATGATCCTCACCTGATACGGTCAAAGCCGTGCCAGATTCGATAGCACTAGCTAACTGCCCTATTGGACCAGTGAAAGCATCTGGTATCCAGCGACCGCGCACAGATAAACATTCCCACTGCCCACCGACGGCAGCATACTCGAGTATGTCATCAACGCCTACTGGATAATTCGTCCACAATCCGAATCGACCTCGAATGGCACCGCGAATTCCCGTGGCTCTGAAAGTTGCGCGGTGATCACCAAAGGCATTCCGTCGATCCGTGAGAGTCACCGTCTCGCCATCAGAATAGGTTAGCACCACGCTGGCATCAGTCTCGCCCATCGCCTGCAAATGCGGATCGTAGTTTCCAATCGTCGCTGATAGACGCAATGGCTCACCCAGTAGGAACCGTGCCGCATCTAGCAGATGTATAGTGTTGAACAACACCGTGAAACGCGGTTCCGCCGCCAGCCAGTGATTTGCCGGACTAAATCCAACTGGCATCGCGAGATCAAGATCAATGTTGAGTGAGCGTAGTGCGCCCAATCTGCCATCTGACACGGCGGCACGGATCGTCTGAATGACCGGACTCCAACGCATTTGCTGATTGACGCCAAGCAAACGGTTCTCCCCTCGCGCCAATTCAACAAGCATCGTCGCCGTTTCCAGTGTACGCGCAAGCGGCTTCTGCGCTAACACATGCTTACCTGCTTGCAACGCCTGCCGACAAATATCTACTTGAGCTGTTGGCGGAACGGCAATGTCCATAATACTGATTTCTGGACTAGCGAATAACTCTTCCAGACTGTATACCTGTTGCACAGCCCACAGCGAACACAATCGTTCTGCGCGTTGTGCATTGCTGTCGAACAGCGCAAGCACAGGCAAACCTAATTGCCTGTAAGCTGGCAGATGCGCAGCTTCGACGATCTGCCCTGCGCCCACGATGCCGACTCCGATCATTGTTTGGGCAACCGATGTACTAGGTCGTGTCCGACGGCAGCAAACTGACCGATCTCGCTCCATCCACGATCTGCTAAACCCTCATTCAGCCGTTGCGCGAACCATGCCGCCGATTCTGGCAGTACATCGGGCTGTAGGATCGAGTCCTGATCGACCACGAACTCAATTGCATCGGCGGTTTCACGCACCTCTCGCAATCGTAGATGAATCGACCAGAATGCCTCCCATTCTGCTGCATTTGCTCCTCGAATATGGCGGAACAAATCTGGGCTGATGGCGCGGACTGTCTGCGAGAATGCCTCATCACCCAAGCGGATCTGTACCTCCAACCATAACCGCGAAGCCCAATTGCGATACACATCGTGGATCGCATCTCGCCAGCCGCTGAGACACTCCGCTAACGCCTCACTTGCGCCCCCATGATCCTTTGCTTCTGCCCGATCTACCAGCTTATCCAATGGATGCGTTTGCAGCTCGATTAGTTCATCGGGCGTAAACAGACGTTCTCCCAATGTCGGTTTCTTGGTTTGCTGCGGGAACGGCAGATCGGCGCGCCGATAGAATTCTTCCGGCACAAACTGAATATCCTTAAAGGTGTGCTGTGCGCAGATGCCTTTAGCTCTATGCGGCGTCCACCCTTCCACTAAGAACGTTGCAGAACCGTTACGCAGCGCCATGTAGCCCATCTCCGCACAGTGATTGCAGTAGATCGGGAACCCTTCGCTCATGAAGTTAGATTTCGTACCTACTTCGGCTCGCGTCAGCGGCGCATTGCTGGAACCTGCCCACGATGGACCAAACGGACCAGCTTCGTAGTAGCCCTCCTGTATGATCCGCATTCCGCTGCCACAGGGATGCAGCGTGAAGCTCACTTTTTCATCGTCTTCCGTCACTGTCAGCCGCGTGACATGCCAATGCCAGCCGAAGGCGATGGATTTCATGCGATCCTTCAGGCTGTTCTGCGAATACTGTGGCGGATCGCCGCCAGCCATCAACTTTTCCACACACGTCTGACCAACACTTTCGCCCATCTGTGCGCCATATGTCTTAGCTAGATAGCCAAGCGTTAGCGCAACAGTGTCACGGAAGCCATCATGAACAGGGACATATTCAGCGCGTACAGCCATCGCTAACTGGCGCACAGCACGCACATCACCAATGCGGAGTGCGTCTTCGATCTGCTCAAAGCGATTTTTCTGGAAAGCAGTTTCTGCTTTGGATTCAGAAGATGTCATCGCCGACTCCCTTCATGCGCCTCTACAATGGCTATTCAGCTACTACCTTAACCTCGCCAGCTTCGTAGCCAACGATCATCGCAATCAACCGATCATGCGACAGGTTTTCGCTGGTTAGTTCCGCGATCTTGCTGCCTTGTCGCATCACAATGACACGATCCGCTAACTGAATGACGTGCGGCAGAATGTGGCTGATCATCACCACAGAAATGCCGCGCTGACGAATACGCTGTACCAATCTCAACACGGCTTCAGACTCGCGCACACCTAATGCCGCCGTTGGCTCATCCATCAGCAGAATTCTGGATGCCCACACAGCGCTGCGGGCGATTGCTACTGCCTGCCGCTGACCGCCGGACATCGAACCTACTTCTAGCCCATTAACACTAGGGATATTGACTTCTAGTAGCCGCAGCTCCTCTTCGACACGCTTGATCATGCTGCGACGGTTAACGATTCCAAAGAAACTTCCCAAGCCCTTGACGATTGGCTCACGTCCCAAGTAGACATTACCCGCAACATCGAGATTAGGTGCAAGCGCCAAGTCTTGATAAACCGTTTCGATGCCTAATTCCGCCGCCTCTTTAGGCGAACGAATAGACACGGGTTTGTTATCCATCTCGATTGTGCCTGAATCTGGCTGCACAACGCCGGAGAGGATTTTGATCAGTGTACTTTTGCCCGCACCGTTATCACCCACGATGGCGACCAATTCGCCTTCATAAATGTCGATATCTACTGATTGCAGCGCAGTTACAGGTCCGTAGCTTTTATTCAGTTGCTTTGCCGTCAGGATGCGTTTTCCAGCCATTAACGTGATCTCCTGACTCGACGGAACTCGTCATAAGAAACTGCCAACAGCAAGGCGATGCCGGTGGCGAAATCCTGAATGTAGGGCTGTGCGCCCATAAGATTCAAACCATTGCGTAGAAAACCGAGGATGAATACACCAAGCAGAGTACCGATCACTGTGCCTCTACCGCCCTGCAAACTCGCTCCACCGAGGATCACGGCGCTGATGATGGTCAATTCAAAGCCTGTAGCCGCGTAGGGAAATGCACTACCCGCCTGCGAACTTAAGAGCAAGCCAGCAAAAGCAGAGCCAACTCCGCTGAGGACATAGATACCGAATCGTAGTCGCTTCGTTCGTACACCAGCTCGCTCTGCCGCTGATTCATTACCACCAATGGCGTAAATGTGGCGTCCCCACCTTGTATAAGTCATGTAGAACCAGACAACGAGAAACGTTGCTGCCATCAAATAGACGGAGAAACTCAAATCCAGCAATCGGGATTGACCGAAAAACCGAAATCCCGTTTCCGCAGAGATGACCAACGAGCGTCCTTCGCCGAGCACGTACGCCAAACCACGCGCTACGAATTGTGTTCCTATTGTCGTGATCAGCGGATTTATGCCGATATAGACCACGACTGCGCCGTTCAACGCTCCCAGTAATGCTCCAGAGAGCAATCCCGCCACTATCGCTGGTACTAGTGCCCAACCCTGCCCCAATAATGCGGCGGTGAACATGCCACTCATCGCCATCACGGCGCTGATCGATAAGTCAAAGCCGCCGGAAACGAGAACAATTGTTGAGACCGCGGCAGCAATACCAGTAATCGCTACTGCGCGGGCAACGTTTTGGAAGTTCTCAACAGTTAGGAAATATTCCGAGAGAAAACTGAAGATGATCATAATTATGATCAAGGCAATCGGCAGACCAATGTCGCGGGACAGAATCGACCTGCTTCGCGCCTTTTTCAAAGGTTGATTTGTCTGTCCGGTGGCTTGTGTAAGAGATTTGCCGTCGCTGATCTGGTTTCCACCAGCCATAAATGCGTCCTTTGAAAACTAGGGTGAGCTACTATCTGATCAAGTCTGCGCCATCCAAGCAGTTAAGGACTTTGGATTTCTCGGATGGCGCAAACTAAGCTACGATGTGCTTGTGTTAGGATCGAATTACTTCTGATCTGCGCACAGAGGCAAGCCGATATCGCGGATGTTTTTAGCATCGACAGCTTGCACTTTGGGCAGCACACGCCACGGAATGGGGATACCGTCGATCACATCTTCAGCCATCGCAATGCCGTACTGACCCCACAACTGCGGTACAAAGTCCACCGACATCAGGAACAGCGGATCGTTATTGCAGATAGGCTCTTGCGCTTCCTTAGAGACACCAACGCCGCCTAGGATTACGCGGTCTTCGATACCTGCTGCCTTGACGGCGTTGTACATGCCCAACGCGCGCAGGTCATTCAGGCCGAACATGATAATGGTGTTGTCAGAGGGATGTGCGGTTAACCAATCCGCTACACGAGCTTCGTCATCAACGACCGTGCTTGGGCAGTCGATTTCCTCGATCTGGGTTTCGGGCACGCCGGGGAAAGATTCAGCAATCACTTCACGGAAGCCAACGATGCCGTCGTAAGGAGTGCCGGGGATCTTCTGGAATTTGTCGGAGCACAACAAGATATTGGTTGTTTCCGGTTTCCAGCCTTTATCAGTGGCAACCTTACCGAGATATTCAGCTGCCAACTTGCCAGCGCCGAGGAACGAGCCACCAAAGAAAGGCTGACCTTCATGGGGTACAGAGTGACCAATCACGGGTAGGCACGCCTGCTTGAAGATTTCCAGCACGGCAGGATGTAGATCAGCCAGCACCAGCATGGAGATCACCACATCAGGCTTGTATTGCACCATCTGTTCGGCAGCGGTGATAGGAGCTTCAGTCGAGGGATAAGCATTATCAAAAAGTTTTACTTCGACGCCCGATTCAGCGGAGGCATCGGCAAATGATTTATTGGCAACGATCAGGGTGTCGAATACCTGATCTTCAGGACCCCATGCGATCTTGACGCCGTTATCCAGACCCTTGCGCAAAATCGCAGTATAAGTATCAGTGGGACGTCCAGCGGCTTCTAGAACGGGAGCGGCTTCTTCGGGGGTTAGCTGCTTCCATGCACAGCCTTCCTTATCCCACAGCGCCCATGTCTCGATGTTGCCCGGATCGCTCTGGATCGTATCATAGCGAGCCATCTCTTCACCGAACTTGCTCTCGCCTTGAGCTAGAGATTGCGAGAATTGGGTCACGCTGAACAGCAAGGCGAACAGAACAACTAAGGCTACTAGCCTCTTTACTAAGGATGCTTGATGCGTCATGAGAAATTTCTCCTTTTCTCATTAGACCAAAAAGGTATTACGATGATCTCCTGCACCTCAACTTGTGTAGGAAGACGGGGATGACAATGACGGCAAATTTCCTTTCGTAAGCTCCTCCTTCTCACCATGCTGTGCTACATCAAAGATTGTGTTCTTTGAGAAAATCACGCATTTTGATGGTTTCGGTAACGATGTCTACATTGGTTGCGCCGAGATAGTTCTGATGAACATACTCGACGCACAAATAGCCGTCGTACTTCACTTCTCGCAACCGATCCAGAACCAGCGCGAAGTTGATAGTGCCGTCGCCCAATGGCATCTGCATCATGCCGTTTTTGGCTTGCCGCAAATGCACATGAACTGTGTATTCAGCTAACTGATCAACCTCTGCTTGGGGATAACCCTGACAGATAAAATGTGCGTAATCAAGCACCAGCCCTACGCCCGGCGCCGCCATTGCTAACTCAACTGCGCTTTGTGGTGTCTCAAACAGCGATCCTAAATGCGCTTCGGTAATTAGGCGGATGCCACCATCTAGAGCGATAGGGAGCAATTCATTGAAGCTTTGTGCTGCCAATTTTCTGGCTTCCGCCAGTGATTGACCCGGATAGACGACTCCTGGTAGCACCAACACCGAGCGTGCACCGATTTGCTGACAGAAGTCAATCACGCGCCGGAATTGCTCTTTATTACTCGCGCGTACCGTCGGATCAGGATCATTGACTGCTGGTTTGAGACTGAATTCCTCGAATGTCCAGCTAAAGTCCACGATCTTCATATCTAACGCTCGAACGCGTTTTACTTCTCCCGCATCACCAGCTAAGACTAGTGTGCGTTGTACATGCTTACTACTCGCTCCCTCCAGATCGATTGCTTCGAAGCCAAGGGCACGAATGATTGCAGCGGCTTCCTGCAAAGTGCAGTAGCGAAAAGAAGCGGTCGATGCGCAAACAGGCAATGCAGACATCTTAAGCGTGCTCCTGTTGAACTAGATCAAGAGCCACGGACTCCAACTTGCCACTTGAGGCGGATCGATAAGCCGTTTCCAGCACTTCGACCACACGCGCCGCGAGTTCGCCAGTGGATAAGTTTTCCCTTGTTCGCTGACGGATTAGGTCGATAAAGCGATTTGGTGGACCATCACAGTCATAGCTGCCTGCGCCCGACTCAAAATCCTGAGTAATGTGCTGACCATCGTTACGCAGTACTTCTAAGCGCTCGCGTTCCAGATCTAGCAGCAACATGCCTTCACTACCACTAATTCGAAGGTCAAGCTGATGACGTGGGCGACTTGGCGGTAGCGTTCCCGCCCCCGAAACTGCACCGATTGCCCCGCCAACGAAGCGAATTGACAATGCATCGTATAGGTCGACGTGTGCATCCGGTTTACTCATCAATGCAAATACTTCCGCTGCACGCAAATCAGTCAACCACAAAAGTAAGCCCAAGCTGTGCGACAGCTGCGCAAACCCCTGTCCCCCTTCTGATACTGTTGGATCGCTATAAGTGTTTGGTTCAGGATCGGGTATTCCATCAGCGGTATAGGGCCAAGGTTGTCCGCTGAATAATGTACGTAGTGCAGAGGACATGTGACACTGTACAAATTCAACCTGCCCAATTTCTGAGATTAGCGTTTTTGCCGATTGAACAATTGCCTTATAATGCCAACCGTAAGGCACAATTAGGTGTCGCGCTTTGGAGTTGGCTAGTGTCACTAGCTCCCACGCTTCAGCGGCATGGGTAGTGATGGGCTTTTCGACCATCACATGCAAGCCAGCTTCAAGTGCAGCACGTGCATGTGTGTAGTGCAGTGAGTGAGGTGTTGAGATGACAACGGCATCCAATGCTACCTGTTCTGTGAGTAGTTCACGGTAATCGGTAGTAGCGAGTTGGAAGCCATAGCGGATTTTCAGGTCGTTAAGGACGTTGACATCCAATGCACAAACAGCAACGAGTTGTACATTGTCGCGGACAGACAGCAGTGGAATATGATTAGCCACTGCCCAGTTGCCAGCGCCAATAAAGCCTATGCGGATGTGGGTGCTCTCTGATAATGCTGCCATTGTGTTCCGTAGTAGCTTATTATGTACAGAAAGAGCAATTTGTGCATTGAATGGCAAAAGTATATATAATCTATTGGAAGTCTGTCAAGAAACTGACGACTATTGGTTTTCGTTTTGTGTTTTTTCACAAACTTGACCGGAGAGGAACCATATGCCTCCCCTGAAAACGAAGAAAGATTCACTTGTCGAGATTATTCGGGAAGCGATCCTGCGGGGTGAATTGGAACCCGGCGATCGTCTACTACAAGAGGAGTTAGCTGAACGTTTCAACACCAGCTCGACTCCGGTTCGCGAGGCTTTGCGCGAACTGGAGGCGGAAGGCATCCTACAGCATAGCCCTTACCGCGGTGTTCAAATCGCGGAGGTGCGTTTGGAGGATGTCCGCGAAATCTACATGATCCGCGGCGTGCTGGAAGCGATGGCAACTCGCTTAGCAGTTCCTTATCTTAATAGCGCGCATATCTCGCGACTACGCGAGATGCAGGCGCGCACCGAAACCCATATCTCCGCAGGTGAGTTCAAAGAACTGCGCAAACTGAATTACGAATTCCACATGCTCATCTATTTGTCAGCAGGAATGCCTCAACTGCTCAAGATTATCAAGAGTCTGTGGACAAAGTTTCCATGGGATACACTGCACGTTTTGCCCGGGCGAGCCGTCGTATCTGCTCGAGAACACATCCAGATCATTCAGGCAATCGAGGATCAAGACCCAAAGGCTGCGGGGCAGGCGATGCAAGCGCATATCGAACACGGCGCTGCGTCACTAGCTGAATACGTCGCTCAAAACTCTACATAGAAGGATAAATGATGATTAATTCTGCGGTTGAAACTCCCGCTAACAGCTATGCGCTCGTTGGCGGGACTCTCTTTGATTCACATACTGGTAGCTTGAATGATGGCAAAGCATTATGGGTCGAAGGAGATCGAATTCGTGCTGTTGCTGCGCCTGATGACTTACCCGTCGACATCAAACGAGTTGATATCACTGACAAGTACGTTATTCCCGGCATGGTCGATGTACACGTACACAGTGAAGATTGGCACGCCCCTTTGTATCTGGCGAAAGGTGTCACCTCTGTTCGTGATGTTGGCTGTGAACTTGAAACTTCACTTCGCCGTCGCAATGAGTGGAATGATTCTAACGCTGTTGCCCCACGCTTAGTCATCACCGGACCAGTTATCGACTGTCCCGGCAATCAATGGACGGCGATGACACATTACGTTAATACTCCCGCAGAAGCACGTGCTGCCGTCGATATGCTGGTTGAGCACGGCGTAGATCAGATCAAGCCATATGCGTTTTTGACTTGGCAATGTTTCGAAGCGATCATCGATCAGGCTCACCATCACGGTAAATTCACGGTGGCACATCTCGGCAAGCGCACCAACGCTCGTCGCGCTATCGAAGCCGGACTAGACGAGATCGAGCATTTAAGCGGCATTAGTGAGGCGATGTGGTCGGAAGAAAATGATGCTGCACCCGACTGGAACTGGATGTATTTGTGGTCGGCGCTGGATCGTCAGCGCATGGACAAGATGATTGACCTCATCGTAGAGCGTGGCACATGGATGGCAATTACGCGCTTGATTTGGCAGAGATTAGCAACGTTATGGGATACGCGCCTTCTCGACCACCCGCAGCTTGACTATATACCAACTCACTTGCGCTCGTTCTGGAACACCTTCATCAACAAGCCAATGCCACCTGAGTTAAGGCGCTTACGTTCAGCACAAGTTGCTGGCGCACAGATTTTTGCTGCCAAGTTGATCGAGCGATGTGAACGCATTTGTGTCGGTACCGATACTCCGTTGCCGCATTTAACTCCCGGCTTTTGCTATCACGATGAGCTGTGGGCATTGCTAGAATGTGGCATGTCAGAATCAGCCTTGTTGCAGGCTGCTACGCTTCAAGGTGCGAAAGCGATCGAACTAGATAGGCAGATCGGATCGCTGGATGCTGGTAAATATGCTGACATGCTTATTCTGGACAGCAATCCGCTGGTTGATATGCGCGTAATTAACCAGCTTACTACCGTCATCAGAGGGGGGCAGTTCTTTGAGTCGGACGCATTGTTGGCACAGGCAAAAACTTTCGCACAGAGCAACACTCCTTATGCATCGACACGATTCAATGACATCTGGTAATTGGTTCGCAACGGAACAGGGCGAGTCGTACTCGCCCTGCTTGAACCAACATTTCAAACCCTTCAGTACCACGCCTCTGATAGAATGCGCTGCACCACAAAGAACCAAACTAAAATAGACATTATCGCGTCGATAGAGGCTGCCAACTGGTAACGACTACTTGCTCCAAAATGCGGCAGTAAGAAGGCAAGCCGACGGTCCTAGAGAGGCTTTACTCGCGTTGTCTTTCGATTCTTGTCGCATGTCAGATTCTGCATAGATCGAGCGTAAAAAACGATCTGTGAATGATCGCTACATATGTCTTCTATCTATATTCCTCTAGCGTTGTTGTATCCATACGCGCATCTCACCGGGCATCCTGTTTGCCCATAAGTAGTACGGAATGGCTTTGAATTTCAGTGGAGATTGCGTGTACTGCGTAACAGACTGTGGTTGATAAAGTTCGCCTTTCCATTGCAGTGGCACTATCCGGAGAGCATCTCCGGTGATTACACTAACACCACCAAATAATTCTTTATCCAGCGATGCCGTCAATGGAGCATCCTGAGGCAAATACACGCTAGCCAGATTGCTACCGTTATCGGATTCTTCCAGACAATAGACGATTGGACCACGCTGCAAAGCCACTTGTCCTACGTCCATACGTACTTGAGGGTGCGAAATCATACGTTCCACAGGCATCTTTAGTGATAATGAAACTTTGTCTTCGTTCTGCCACTGTCGGTTTAGACGTACGTATCCTGCGATCGGGGCATCAGAAATCTTTGTGCCATTGACCTGTAACTCATAGTCACGACACCAGCCCGGAATGCGTAGTGCCAGCGTGAATTGAGTTGGCTGCTCAAGCTGTAAACTGAATTGGATCTCTCCGTCCCAAGGATAGTTAGTTCGTTGATCGAGGTGAATTGCAGTTTCCTGTACCTCGAAATGTGCATGATTTGAATTGTAGAGGTGGATATAAACCGTATCCGCCGTTATCGAGTAAAAATAACCGTTAATACTGGCTACCAATCTGGCGAGATTGGGCGGACAGCACGGGCAGTTGAACCACTCCTCACGGTGATAGTGTCGTTCCGACGTAATACCACTCCAGTGTTCGTAAGGGTTGACGTTTGGATATGACGTCAGAGGATTGGCATAGAAGAAGTGTGCCCCTTCGTAAGACACACCGCTGAGCACACCGTTATAAAGTGCTCGTTCCAAGACGTCAATATAACGCCCATCTGGATCAAGGTGAAACATGCGATGCGCCCAGAACACTAACGCGATGGAAGCACATGTTTCGGCGTAGGCAGTCTCGTTAGGTAAGTCGTAAGCGAAAGTAAAGCCCTCATTGGAGTGGGCTGGTCCTAACCCACCCGTTAAATACATTTGGGTTTGCGTTAAGTTATCCCATAGCCGCCGCGATACTTCGAGCAACTCTTGATCATCTGTTTCCAGCGCAATATCAGCCACACCAGCATACAAATAGCAGGCTCGGACCGCGTGACCAGTAGCCGTCTGTTGATCGCGGATCGGTTCGTGCGCCTGACAATAACGATAATTCTGTGCCCAGAAATCAGCCGGATCGTCACCCCTCTCACGAGCTTCAATATCAAAGTAATTGGGTTGCTTACCGCGCTCGTTAATAAAGTAATTGGCAAGGGTCAAGTAACGCCTCTCACCCGTAGTTTGGTAAAGTTTTACCAATGCCAGCTCTACTTCAGGATGTCCACAATACCCGCGTTTCTGCCCTTCGCGAGGACCAAACCGTTGATCAATGTGATCAGCATATCTGCTTAATACATCGAGTAAAGTGCGTTTGCCCGTGCCCTGATAGTAGGCAACTGCCGCTTCCATCAGGTGTCCGGCATTGTACATTTCATGCCAGTCGCGCAGATTGCGCCAGCGATTTTCTGGCTCGACCATTGTAAAATAGCTATTGAGATAGCCATCTGCTTGCTGCGCTTTTTGGATCTGCGCGATCAGTTCATCTGCCTGTTTTTCTAGTACTGAATTGGGGTGTGTAAGCAGACTATACCCCACCGCTTCCAGCCACTTACCCGAGTCAGAGTCCCAAAACATATCGACGACAGATCGTTTCTTGGGACGTTCGCGCTGCTTAGTTACATCCCATCCATCAATCCGCCCGGAACGAACTAACTGATCGTAGATGGCAGGAATTGTCCGATCACGATTGACTGCCTGACGTTCACCCCAAAAACCTTCGCTAATTCTCACATTTGCGAGTGAGATCGCTTGGGGTCGGTGAGTATTGTCGTTCAAACTTGTGCCTCCGAAAGCAGGTCTTAAATGGATTGGTTGCTTAACTAAATTGCAATTTAGTTAACCTGAGTTTTGAATAATAACGGGGAAAACCATGCGAAAACTGCACCTTTGGGTGACCCCACCAACGGAGCCAACTCGCGAGCATCCCATGACAAGTCTACTAGAGCTATTCTGTGATGTCGATGATTTCTGCTAAGGAATAAAGGAATAATAAACTTGCTGTCAGCAATAGCAGGTATTAGGGGAGTTCTGCGGGCGTGAGCGGTCAGCGACTACCGTTGTGTGCTTTACGGCGGCAAGGATACTGCGTTGAGGTCACTTCAGTGACATAACGGATTGCGGTCTGCCACAATCGCTGTATTCATTTCATTACCACAAGGTCTTAGTCGATACTGGCAAGCGTGGACAGACTAAGACTAATTGGATCTGGTGTCATAAGCCCGCTTGCAATCTGTGATTACTTGCCATTTCCACGACAAGAAACCCTTTCTGGTTTTCACTACTCGCGCAGCTTACATACTCGCTATTCTTGCACACCTAATCCGAAACGAAATCTAGCACATCTTCGTATCGCTGATGCCAATCGGTATACTGATGCAACGTCTCAAGTCGAACGCAGAGCAAGTTTCATTCGTTCCATCCAAAGTAGGATGCAAAGCCCTACCAGTTTAGGGATGATCGTTCACATATTTGTTAGACGAGGGATATATGGCGGACGTGGTTAGCTCAGAAAGCACTATTGAAGATCGACTTTTGCATCAGATCGTCAATAAAGTGACACCCACTTCAACGCCGACAGAGTGGCTAGAGGCGGTCAGTGGCTACGCGCGTCAGCTTGGCGCTGGTGCTGGTTTTTTAGGATGGATTGACAGCGATAGTGAAGGTAAGCCTGTTGATCTAGAAGTCGCTGCTCGTTGGCAAACTGTCGGACCTGCAACACCCGAAGTGCACCAGCACATCCCATTTCGACGTGAGTGGGGTTTGCCGGATGCTTGGTACGACCAACCTGAGCAGTCAACCATTATTGAAGATGTGCTGACCACGCCGCATCTAGATCAAGCTAGTAGAGTATCCTATTCACAGCTTTACCATGTGCGTGCAATGGCATTCTTACCCATGAATATGCAAGGGCGTTGGGTAAGTGCACTTGTATTTTGCTGGTCAGAACCTCAGCAATTTAGTGATGAAGCACGACGCATCTTCAACTCTATAATCCAGCACGGTGGTCCAATTATCAATGCGATCCGCCTGTTCGAGCAAAATCGAGAGCGAGCAATCCGCGCCGAATTACTGAACGAGGTCAATACTGCTCTATCTTTAGCGCGAGATGAGGAAGACATTCTCAAGGCAGTGGCGTTGTATGCGCAGCGCTTCAACGCTCACAAAATCGTGTTGATGAACATTAACAGCAACGCAGCGGGAGTGCCTGTTGAAGCATATAACGCGGCGTCACTAGGTCCGTTGGCATTAATGTCCGAATCGCAGCAGATATATCCTATTCAGCAAACCCCGTTCCGAATGTTCAGGGGATTTAACACCGATCAGCCTCTTTTCATCGAAGATTTGTGGAACGATCCGCAACTTGATGAATGGGATCACGTTCACTCCATGCAGTCCAACAATCGCGCACTGATTTCACTACCTCTAAAAGCTGCCGGGACGTGGCAGGGAGTGATCCTGATCTGGTGGTCGGAAAGTCGCACGTTCAGCGATCAAGAGCGTTATATGTACGCTCGTCTGCTGCCAACGGTAGCCTCTGTTGTAGCTACGCGTAGAGCCTATTTAGCACAAGTGGAAGCAGAACAAGAAGCTGCGTTGTTGTACCAATTGGCGCAGGCGGTCAACGCCGCCAATACCTTTAGTGAAGTGGTTCAGGCGGTAGCCATTCTGTATCAACAAGCCGATACCGTTTATCTGCTGAATTGGGAGAACTATGATGCTGAAGGGGCACGGACGTTCACCATTGCGGCAACTGCTGATACACAAGGATCAGATTCGGGGTTGGTTGGGCAGCAATTCCCTGCCGATTTGTTTCCAATCGTACATAAAATGCGTGGAGAACGTCAGTGGTTCATTGAAGACACCTACACTGATGAGCGCGTTGACGACGTCTCAAGGGCAAGTTGGGATAGGTTCAATGTACGGTCGCAGGTGGTCATTCATCTGTACAGTCAGGGACGTTGGTTTGGTTCGCTGACCTTCTCATATTCCCAACCGCGACGCTTCTCTCAAAAAGATCGCCGTTTAGGCGTTGGGATTGGCGATCTAATCACGGCTGCTATCGAGCGAATCTGGTTGCAGCAAGAAACGGATGAAGCAATTGAGGATACAGACTCACTTTACAAGCTCGCTGAAGAGGTCAATGCAGCGATCACCTATCAGGAAGCGATTCAGGCAGTTCATAAACTTTACCCTGATGCCAAGTCTGTTCATCTGTCCATTGGTAATAATTCCGACTTCGCCCAGAGTACCGAATTTGAATTTCTGGCGGTGATTCAGGCGACAGATAGCGTCCTTCCAGCATCTGGCTATCGAGTTCCCGGCACTGCCTTCCCTCTCATCCCGATGGAACCGAATGAACGCTTGTGGGCTATTGAGAATTCTCAAACCGATGAACGAGTAGATGCCGCCACGCGCGAAACTTACAGATCGCTTGGCATTATGAGTCATCTTGTCCTGCCGTTGTGGCAGCAGGGACGCTGGTTCGCCAATCTTGCTCTTGGCTTTGCCGCAGCACGTGCTTTCAGCGTACGTGAGCGACGCCAATTAATCGGTGCTGGTGATCTGTTAGCTGCTGCTGTTGAGCGTATTCGCTCACAAAACGAAACGGTACAAGCTAACGAAGAAAACACGCTCATGTATAAGCTGGCAGAGAGCGTAAATGCCGCCACGACCTATCAAGATATGATCGAGTCGGTAGCCCGTCTCCTGCCTGATTGCGACGGAGTTTTTCTTAACTTTTGGGAACACCTTGATTACGATAAGGCCACGGCGTTAAGAAACATAGCCACTGCTGCCGTTCCAGAAAGTTTCAAGCCCACCGTACGCAATAAAATGCCGAAACTGCCCGCACTTGAAGCGATGCGACATGAAAAGTTGTGGGTTATTGAAGACGTTAATACCGATCCTCGACTGGATGAGTTTTCTAAAGCTTCCATTCAGACGCTAGCAACCGTTGCTTTCATTGCGGTGCCACTTTCGACAGGGGATCGAATGTGGGGTGTGGTGGTTGCCCATTATTTGAAGGTCAAGCACTTCACCGAGCGCGAACGTCGCGTCATGCTTGGAATTGGTGAGTTGGTACAGGCGGCGGTAGAGCGCATTCAGGCGGAGCAAGAGACAGTTAACGCCAAAGAAGAATCTGACTTTTTGTATCAACTCGCACAAGATGTTAATGCTGCCACCACGTATCAAGGCGTAATGGATGCGGTTGCCAAGCTCCAGCCAGAAGGCGATGGCGTTTTCCTTAACCTCTTTGAAAATCTCGACTACGATAATGCAACATTTCTAGAAATCACTGCTGCCGTAGCCATGCCAGACAATATCAAGGAAGGCGTTGGTAGGCAAATACCGCTGAAGTATTTCCCAATTGGACCATTAATTCGGGATGAGCGTTCTTGGGAGATCGAAGACATTGAGACGGACTCTCGCGTCGATCCGATTTCACTGACGACGTGGCGGCGGTTGGAAATCGGCGCGTTGATGTGCGTCAATCTCAAGCGAGACAATCGTTTTATCGGACTGCTATCGTTTAAGTACACACATCCACACCAGTATACGGAGCGAGAGCGACGACTAGCGCTCGGTATCGCAGATCTGGCACTTGCGGCAGTTGAACGCATCCATGCTCAACAGGAAACCAACGTAGCCAAAGAGGAATCCGACTTTCTCTATCAATTGGCACAGGATGTAAACGCAGCCATGACTTATCAAGAGATTATGGATGCTGTTTCTAAGTTGCAGTCTGATGGAGATGGCGTTTTCCTCAATCTATTTGAGAATTTGGATTATGACCGCGCTTCGTATCTGGAAATCGTGGCTGGCGCGGCGTTACCCGAACGCTTTAGGGATCGCATTGGCAAACATATTCCACTATCCGCGCATCCCATCGGTGCAGTCATCCGACATGAACGGCTCTGGGCAATCGAAGACATCGATATCGATCCGCGTGTCGATCCTATTTCTCATGCTACGTGGGTGGAAATGGAGACGCGTGCTCTGATTTGTGTCAACTTGAAGCGCGAAGATCGTTTCTTCGGTTTGCTCTTTTTCAAATACGTCCAGCCGCATCGTTCTACAGATCGGGAGCGCCGACTTGCGCTTGGTATCGCTGATCTAGTCCTCGCCGCTGTAGAACGAATCTACGCTCAGCAGGAAACCACACAAGCAAAAGAAGAATCAGATTTCCTATACCAATTGGCGCAAGATGTTAATGCTGCCACCACCTATCAAGAGATCATGGACGGCGTATCGAAGTTGCAATCTGATGGAGAAGGTGTTTTTCTCAATCTATTCGAGCATCTGGACTACGATCGGGCAAGCTATCTCGAATATACGGCAGGTGCGAAAGTTGTTGATTACTTCAAATCCAACATTGGGGTTCATAGCCCCTTGTCCGCAATTCCTATACTAGCAAAAGTACGCCACCAACATCTGTGGACAGTTGAAGATGTAAGAGGCGATCCAACGCTGGATGAAGTGACGCGCCAACGCTGGGAATCATTCAATTGTCGCGCTGCACTTTGTGTCAACTTGAAGCGTGAAGATCGCTTTTTCGGTTTACTGTTCTTTAGATATGGGCAGCCTCACCACTGCACGGATAGCGAAAAGCGGTTGGCACTCGGTATCGCAGACCTAGTATTGGCTGCCGTTGAACGCATTCATGCTCAACAGGAAACCAACGCTGCGAAAGAAGAGTCCGACTTCCTCTACCAACTTTCACAGAATGTCAACGCAGCCATGACATTTCAGGACATTATGGATGCGGTCTCTAAGGTGCAGGCTGATGGTGACGGTGTATTCTTGAATCTATTTGAAAATCTCGATTTCGATAATGCGAGCTATCTTGAAGTCGTAGCTGGTAAGTCACTCACGTATTCTCGAAATGAACCGTACGGGAACCGTGTCCCACTTTCAAGCTATCCAATTAGCGCGATTATTCGTAATGAGCGTCTGTGGTACGTTGAGAATGTGGATCACGATGATCGGGTCGATCCTGTCACATTGGCAACTTGGAAAGCTATGGGCATACAAGCTATGCTCTGTGTCAACCTGTTTCGTGGTGAGCGCTATCTCGGACTTTTCTTCTTTGAATTCCAACGCCCCCACCGGATGACTGAACGTGAACGCAGATTAGCACTCGGCATCGCGGATCTCACCCTTGCTGCGGTGGAGCGCATTCTGGCGCAAGAAGAGACTACCATCGCCAAAGACGAATCAGATTTCCTCTATCAGTTAGCGCAAGACGTTAACGCAGCGATGACATATCAGGAAATTATGGCGGCGGTGTCTAAACTGCAATCCGGTGGAGATGGTGTATTCCTAAATCTGTTTGAACATCTGGACTACGATAAAGCCTCATACATCGAGATTACGGCAGGGGCGAGAGTCGTTCCCCATTTCGAAAAGAACATTGGGCTGCATTATGCGGTTTCGGCATTGCCTATTCTTAACACGATGCGCCACGAACATTTGTGGACGATTGACAACGTTAATACTGATCCGAATGTTGATGTTGTCAGTCGCGCAACGTGGGAGGAATTCAAAACCGGCGCAGTAATGTGCGTCAACCTAAAACGCGAGGATCGCTTCTTCGGACTGCTCTTTTTCAAGTACGGTTCACCCCATCACTGTACAGCGACAGAGCGACGATTAGCGCTTGGCATAGCCGATCTTGTCCTTGCAGCAGTCGAGCGAATTCGCCTACAAATCGAGACGACGCGCGCACGCCAACAACGAGAACTCCTTTTTGAGGCGAGTGCTGCTATTAATGCCTCCAATTCGTTCATTGAAGTTGTCAACGCGGTAGAGCGCCTTAAGCTCAATGATGGTGATGTTCATCTCATTTTGGGGCGGCATGGGGCAAACATCGAACCATACTACGAAGTCGTCGCTGCCACAGAGAAGCAGACAAAAGCGCAAGGAGATCGGTTGCAACCGGGCGCAGTAGCTTTCTTCGAGAATTGCCTTGAATCCGAACTCTACATCTTCGAAGATATTGATACCGATCCACAGTTGACCGAAGGTGAGCGCACTCACTTTCAGTCACTTGGGATACGCTCGGTTGCAGGGTATCCGCTGAAGCAGGGAAGTCGTGTTCTAGGCTCACTCAGTCTGGTAGATACCCAACCGCACCACTACAGTCTACAGACGCGGCAGTTCTTTGAGGCAGTTGGTAGGCTCGTATTCGCCGCTGTTGAGCGTATCCGTTTGCAGCAAGAAACAACTGCCGCACTGGAACGGGCTGAACGACTAAACGAGCAAATTCAACGTCTAGCAGCGTTGGAAGAGCGTAACCGTCTCGCCCGTGAACTTCACGACTCGGTTTCGCAGGCGCTTTATGGAATTGGACTCGGCGCCCAAACCGCCAATGCTATGTGGGGACGCGACAATAGCGTGGTGAAAGAATCGCTGGATTACGTGCTGATGTTATCAGAAGCAGCATTAGTTGAAATGCGTGCCCTGATATTCGAGCTTCGTCCCGAATCAATCGAGAATGAAGGCTTAATCACCGCACTGGCGAAACAGGGAGCGTCACTGCAAGCACGTCACGGCATCGACGTGCGTATGGAACTGTGCGCTGAACCCTCACTGGCAGTTGAATCAAAAGAAAGTGTTTACCGAATTGCGCGTGAAGCCCTGCACAATGTCATCAAGCATGCCTCTGCGACGCAAATTACGCTGCGCTTAAGTTGCACCGAAAGCAGCCTGCAACTTGATGTTGTAGATAACGGAATGGGCTTTGATCCGAAGCAAGATTTCCCCGGACATCTCGGCTTGCAATCAATGCGCGAACGAGTCGCTCAGTTTGGCGGGCACTTGGACATCAACAGCACCGTAGGGAAAGGTACACAGCTTTCCGTCGTACTTCCATTTAGAAGCGCTGACAACTAGCCAGGTGGCTATCCTTCAGAAGTATGAGAGGTTCACCGCGATAAGTGAGATGTGTAAACGGAAGACATCATCGACAATGAAGTTACGATCTAATAGCGTGATGTCGTAACATTGTAAGGATTAGCCTGTATCATGACCGACCTTTCCGGCGCAGTAATCGCACATCCCATCGGCAGCCAGAATTGCGCCATTGTGACGTATCGAGATAACCACCTAATGGTGGGATCGCCACAACTGCGTGACACGATGACTGAGCGCAGCCGTCCCTCCGACTTGCTGCTGGCAGCGTTGGTAACCGATTGCACATTTGCCTGTCAGGAATCAGCACGCGAACTGGGTGTTCTTCTCACCAGTATGCACACAACTGCGCAATGGGAACGAACGAATAGTGATCAGTCCATTCGTATTCGGTTGGCTCTCACCGGACCCGATCAACAGCAAGCAGAACGGCTGGTGTGCATGATTAAGTCACACAGCCAGACTTATAACATGTTGCAGGCAGGAGTAGATATCGAGTTTGAAATCGTGCTCTAGTTACTATTCCTTTGGAATATCGACCAATCCAATGCTGGCGGCATAAAGTGCTGCTTGTGTACGGCTGGCTACGCCCAATTTGCTCAAGATAGCGCTGACATGTGATTTCACAGTCGTCTCTCCAATATCGAGTGTATGCGCGATCTCCTTGTTAGCCTTACCCTGTGCTACTAGCTTTAGTACTTCTGTTTCCCGATCTGTTAGCTTCTCCGGACTCTGCGGTGCGCGGAGTTCGCGCATCAAGCGTTCGGCTGCTTTGGGCGAGAGCTGTACTTGTCCGGCAGCGGCAGCATAAATCGCCTTGATCAGTTCTGGAGCATCAGTGTCTTTCAGTAAATAGCCAATCGCCCCTGCACGTACCGCCCCAACAACAGACTGATCTTCTAACACACTGGTCAAAGCTACGATCTCAATCTCTGGCATTAATTTCTTGATCGCAGCGGTTGCATCCACACCGCCCATGCCGGGCATTAGCAAGTCCATCAGGATCACATCAGGTTTCAGTTCTTGTGCCAGTTGGATAGCCTGTAGTCCATTGGTCGCTTCACCGATAACCGTGAGTCCGGGATCGATTTTCAGAAACAGCCGGATTCCCTGCCGCACAACGGCATGGTCATCGACGAGCAAAATACGAATTGTCATGTCTTTCCTCCACTAAGTCACTCCATCATCCCCGTTTACAGGCGAATCAGTATCCAACTTTAGTAGGAGATGATATTCACCTTTCGGGTGAGGCGGGGGTTGTATGTGATGTATCATGCAGCAACAAAGATGAAGCTGTCCCACTGTTAGTAACGGAAATTACTAATAATGAGACAGCTAATCAATCGGGGTATTAATCAGCTAGTACCGACTCGATAGTACGAAGTTCATCATTACTGAAAGGTAGATTCTTGATTGTGTTGGCACAATCTTCTACCTGCTGCACACTGCTTGCACCAATGAGCGCGGAAGTTGCACCCGGATGGCGCAACACCCATGCTAATGCCATCTGTGCCAGAGTTTGTCCTCGCTGCCGCGCGATATCGTTTAGCTTGCGTGCCTTGGCGATCACGGCATCAGTTACATGATCAGGTCTGAGGAAGGGGCTGGCAGGCTTGGGCTTGCCGGCACGTGAGTCAGAGGGCACTCCTTCTAGATAGCGATCAGTTAACAACCCCTGCGCTAGTGGCGAGAAGAAGATTAGCCCGACACCTTCTTCACGTGCCGCATCGATCAAGCCGCCTTCCGTCCAGCGATTGAACATACTGTAGGAAACTTGGTTGATCAGACACGGTGTTCCCAACTGACGCAAAATCGCGGCTGCCTTGTGCGTCTGCTCGGCGTTGTAATTGGAAATACCGATGTACAACGCCTTACCTTGCCTCACGACCAGATCAAGCGTGCTCATCGTTTCTTCCAACGGCGTATCAGGATCAGGGCGATGATGGTAGAAAATGTCTACATAGTCCAGCCCCATGCGTTTGAGGCTCTGATCTAAGCTGGCGATCAGATACTTCCGTGATCCCCACTCACCATAAGGACCGGCCCACATGTTGTAGCCAGCTTTAGTAGAAATAATCAACTCATCCCGATATTTTCGGAAATCTTTGGCTAAGATGTCCCCAAAAGTCGCTTCCGCCGATCCCGGTGGAGGACCATAATTGTTAGCCAGATCGAAGTGAGTGATCCCAAGATCGAAAGCGCGGCGCAGCATGGCACGGGCATTTTCGGGTTTATCCACACCGCCAAAGTTGTGCCACAATCCCAGCGAGATCGCGGGTAGTTTCAAGCCGCTGTGACCGCTGCGATTATATTGCATCGTTTCGTAGCGATCTGCGGAAGGCATATATTCGGGATTAACTGGCAATACCATAGGAATCCTTTTCTAAAGAGAAGTGTCTCTGACGAGATAGTGAGATTACTGCAGGCAGTGTCAATAGGCGCTGCCGTCTTTATGCACACCGGTTACTTTATCCAGTCCCGCATACATAGATGCGGTAAGCGTTGTCGAAAGCGACGCGCCCGCTTGCAACGTCCGCTGCGTGCCACGTGCAATAGCGTCATTCAGCCCATTTGTGGGATAGCCTGTCCATGGTTCTAGAGCAACCGCGTAGACATGCCCCCACCATGGATACCCTGTTGCATGTGATAATTCTTGCCACAACCACAGATAGCGAAAGACATCAGCATCCCAGCGCATGGCAAATCCGGCGCGTTCGTTGCTGGCGGTAGTGACCGCGTACCAAGCATCGCCTTCAAAGTCGGTCAGATAAGCCATCTCGCGTCCGCTTGCCTGATCTTGTGCAGGGATCACGCTCATATCGAGCATTGTCCCGTCAGCTGCTTCAGCATGTGACCAAGCACCACGCTGTCCGAGCTTGAGGCGGCGTGGCTCGAAGCCCGTCATCTCATCATGCACAAGCAGGGTTTTCGCGGAGGTAGCGATCTTTGCGCCGGAGGCGAGGAACGGCAGCCCAAATGCTACGTGATGACCCCACATAAAATCCAGCGGCTCTCCGGCTTCGTTAGTCACAGTTTCCTCAAAGTGCAGCACGGCGCTGCCACGTAGCAAGCGCATGACACGTTCCACTCGTAACGGTGTTCGCAATCCACGTACCCAGCATCGCAGCGCAATTTGGTCGGGTCCTTCCTCAATCACTTCACTCGACCACGCTGCTAGACTGATCTCGCCGTGTTGACCGTATTCCACGCCCTTGTAAGTTACTGGCGGACCACCATTTGGCAAGATTTCCTGCCAACCACCGACGTAGTAGTCGAGATAGGTACTGCTGTTGGCATAAATTGAGGGTACACCTTGATGCGGATTTCGGATTTCGCGGGGCAGTCGCAGCAGCGGATCGAGATCAAGAGGCTTGTAGCGAAATTCGACGATCTCCGCACCGCGATCTAGCAGTACGACGATACGGAGGAGTTCGTTTTCCAAGACTGCGGCGCGCAGTCCTCGATACGACCATTCGTCTGAGATGCGACATCCATGCGTATGCAATGACGTTCGAGACATGCCCTTAGTTGCTCCTGTTGCGTTCGGCAGATTCGATCAGTCCAGTTAGATACGTCGCGCCGAGTGCGCGGTCATACAAGCCGTAGCCGGGGCGTCCCGTTTCTCCCCAGATCATGCGCCCATGATCAGAACGAATCGGTCCTACGTAACCACTCTCGACCAGCGCATTGATGATCGTGTACATATCCACATCGCCAAATCGCGTTGGGTGTTCCACCTCGCGGAATTGCCGATCTCCAAGACTTTTGACGTTGCGTGCATGGACAAAATGAATCTTGTCGCTGAACTGGCGCAGCATGGCGGGCAGATCATTGCTTGGCGCACAGCCTAATGAGCCAGTGCAGAAGGTGATGCCATTATAGGGATGATCAACTGCATCGAGCATCCGCTGAATCGTGGCAGCATCGCGGATGATTCGCGGTAAACCCAAGATCGACCAAGGTGGATCATCGGGGTGCATTGCCAGCAGCACGCCCGATTCTTCAGCGACGGGGACAATCGCCTTCAGGAAATACACCAGATTCTCGAAGAACACTTCCTCGCCCATTTCCTGATACTGAGCCATCCAACGGCTAAGTTCCTCACCGCTATAGGACTGATCCCAGCCCGGTAATCCGGTGACGCCTTGCGATAAATCCATCGCCTCGATCTCGCGTTGGTCGAAGCTAAGAGTGGTAGAACCATCCGGCATCGGGAACGCTAAATTGGTGCGCGTCCAATTGAAAATGGGCATGAAGTTGTAGCACAACACACGTACACCAACCTGCCCCATATGCCGCAAGCTCTGGCAATAATTCTCAATCAAGCGATCACGCTCCGGCAGCGCCAATTTGATCGCTTCGTGAACGGGCAGACTCTCCGCCACATCGAAGTACAGCCCAGCCGCTTCGATCTCCCGGCGCAACGATTCCAGCCGCGCTAACGTCCATAACTCTCCCGGCGCGAGATCGTAAAGTGCGCTCACAATGCCAGTCATGCCCGGAACTTGCCGAATGTTCTGTAACGTCACTTTGTCGTCAGCGCCATACCAGCGCATCGTCATTCTCATACCACCAAAATCCTTTTGTTCAAACTGAGTGCATCACTCGCTAATTATTTACGAACCAACGATTGTAGCACCGACCATTGCCGAGTTTCATACCTCATCAATGGCAGATAATCGCTGTTGCCGCGTTTGCTGACGGGTGATAATCTCATTGAAATTGCACCACTCTGACACATTGATCTAGCAACTTATATTGAAAAGAGAGAAAGCATATGCGTTTTGATGGCAAAGTTACTGTTGTTACAGGGGCGGCAAAAGGCATCGGAATGGCAACTGCTGAAGCGTTCGCACGCGAAGGTGCTGCCGTTGTCGGTGTGGATATTGATGAGGTGGCGCTGCGCGAAGTCGTCGCTGGAATCGAAAGTCGTGGTGGTAAGGCGCTAGCTGTAGTCGCAGATGTGGCGAAAAGCGCGGATACGCAGCGTGCTGCACAGGAAGCGGTGCGCGTTTTTGGCGGCATCGACTATCTCTGTAATGTCGCTGGCTTGCAGACCTACGGCACAGTTGAAGATACTGATGAGGCGTTGTGGGATCGCACATTAGATGTGAATCTAAAAAGCATCTTCTTGATGTCGAAATATTGCATTCCAGAAATTGCTAAGCGCGGTGGCGGCGCAGTCGTGAACATGGCATCGGTTCAGGGATTAGCCAGTCAGTCGCGCGTGGTTGCCTACGCTGCCTCGAAAGGTGCTGCGATTGCCATGACCCGCACGATGGCTCAAGATCACGCGCCCCAGAATATTCGCGTCAACTGCGTCTGTCCGGGATCGATTGATACGCCGCTGCTGCGCTTCTCTGTCGCCAACCACGAACCCGGACGAGACCCAGAAGAAGTGCTTAAAGAATGGGGCAAGTCGCATCCGATTGGTCGCGTCGGGACGGCTGATGAAGTAGCGCAAGTATATATGTTCCTATGCAGCGACGCTTCGAGTTTCATCACTGGTGCGCCGATTCTCGTTGATGGTGGGTTACTCGCCAAAGTTATCTAATCCTACAAATGAGTGTTCCATAGTTTTGATCCTAATTACTTGACACGTGACTAAATAGTCACATATAATCAGAACACATGAGCGAACTAGACGACGAGGTATTCAGGGCACTAGCGGATGTGAGCAGACGAACTCTGCTCGATCTGTTATTCCAGAGAGATGGACAGGCATTGTCCGAGTTGCAGGAGCATCTACCGATGACCCGTTTCGGTGTGATGAAGCATCTGCAAATCTTGGAAAATGCTGGCTTGATCACGACTCGAAAAGTTGGTCGTGAGAAGCTCCATTTTCTCAATCCAGTTCCGATCCAGATGGTCTATGACCGCTGGGTCAGCAAGTATGCCCGTCGTTTCTCTCGCTCATTGACGGAACTCAAGTATCTGTTGGAGGATCAAGAGATGACCGAGAAACCTGCCCACATTTTCACCGTTTTCATCCGCACGACGCCAGAAAGACTGTGGCAAGCGATCACCGATGGTGAACTCACCAGCCAGTACTACTACGGCAGTCGCGTGGAATCGACATGGCAGCCGGGTGCGCCGTTCACCTACACGACGGATAACGGTCTGGCTATCGAAGGCGAAGTGCTGGAGTACGATCCACCACATCGTTTAGTCACCACCTTTATTCCGCGCTGGATTCCCGGCGCAACTCCGCCCCCACCTTCCAAGATCGCGTGGGAGATCGAACCTAAAGGCGCAGCCTGCAAACTCACCGTGACTCACTCCGAAATCGCTGCGGAAGTCGCGCAGACTTATGGCATTATCGAGGGTATGGCTCAAATTCTCTCCGGTCTTAAGACTCTGCTGGAAACGGGCGAACCGCTAGTCGTCGCACGATAAGCACAGCAGCAGCAAGCTCAGGCGTGTTGTACAATCGAATATTGGTTCGTGATGACGACAGTTGTTTGGAGGTTTAGCCATGACTACTGCTCTCGCTTCAACGCTGGAATTTCTACGTGAACTGCGTTTGAACAATAATAAGCAGTGGTTTGAGGCGCATCGCGTCCAATATCAGGCTGCCCAACGCGCCTTTGAAGATTTAGTCACGGAACTGATTCTGCGCTTCGATGATATTGAGAGTCTTAGCGGTATCACGGCGAAGGAGTGCATCTTCCGCATCTATCGGGATGTACGCTTCTCGCCTGATAAATCGCCGTACAAGATCAATATGGGCGCAGGCATATCGGCGCGAGGCAAGAACGCCAAAGGTAATGAATACTATCTGCACATTCAACCGGATGGCGAATCGTTTCTCGGTGGCGGGATGTATATACCCAGCAGCGACGATCTCCGCAATTACCGCGAAGCTGTCGCTCGCAAGCCAGAGAAGTTACGCAAACTGTTAGGGGACAAAAATTTCGTGCGTGTGTTCGGCAAAGTAGAGGGCGAACAGCTTAAAACCGCGCCCAAAGGTTACGCACCCGATCATCCTGCTATCGATCTGCTGCGCTACAAACAAATGGTCGCCTCGCTACCACTTCCTGACGATGTAGTGACTTCCTCCGATCTCAGCGATCTGTTGCTGGATAGCTGCAAGGTGCTCAAACCTTTTCTGGATTACTTCAAGGAAATCATGGCATAACCATGCTCTTTGAAGCCTTTCGCATCGCGCTCATTGGGCTATCTGCCAATCGCTTACGCTCTCTGTTGACCATGCTTGGCATTATCATCGGAGTCGGTGCAGTGATCGCGCTAGTCAGCTTTGGTCAGGGCGTGGAACGTTACGTCAAACAGACCTTTCAATCGCTTGGCTCCAATTTGTTATTCGTATTTGCCAGCGCACCCGCTAATAATGCAGCGGCGATTGTGCAGCCCATCACCCTGGCGGACGCCGAAGCAATCGCTAGTCCGCTAAATGCGCCAAGTGTGACCCTCGTGGCTGCACAATATAACCTGTTCGCCGCTATCAACGTCGGACGAAACAGCATCGCCATCACAGTAGCAGGTGTCACGCCGGAGTATCAAGACATCCGCAACTGGTATCCGCTGGCTGGTCGTTTCATTGATGAAGCCGACATCAACTCGTCAGCACGGGTAGCGGTGCTTGGGGCAGCGGTAGTTGAGGAGTTATTCGATCCGTCCATCGATCCACTAGGACAGCAAATCCGTATCAACAATTTACCGTTCCGTGTGATCGGTGTGATGGAGGAACGCGGCGGATCGGCGTTTGGCGGTAATGAGGATGAGGCGCTATTCATCCCGATCTCGACGGCGCAAACTCGTCTGGCTAGAGCGCGAACGACAGATGGCAGCTACGCAGTTTCGTTGATCATGGCACAAGCGATCAGCGAAGAACGTATGACAGTTGCCAAGCAAGAGATAGAGCAAATCTTACGTGAGCGCCAGAACGTCGAATTCAAGGACGAGGAAGCATTCTCGGTGATTACGCAGGATCAAATTCTCTCAGTAGTCGGCAACATCACAGGTTTGCTAACTGTATTTCTCGGCTTGATCGCGGGTATTAGCTTGCTGGTTGGCGGCATTGGGATCATGAATATCATGCTCGTCACCGTCACCGAACGCACCCGCGAGATCGGCTTGCGGAAAGCGGTAGGCGCACGCAACGAAGATATTCTGCTGCAATTTCTCGTCGAAAGCGTTGTGCTTTCCGTGATCGGTGGAGCGTTGGGTATCGGATTGGGATCACTCGGCGCATTTATCGGCGGAAGATTAGTTCCAGAGCTTCAACTTGCTGTCACTCCCGGCGCGATCCTGTTGGCTACAAGCGTCAGTACGGCAATCGGCGTATTATTCGGTCTGTATCCGGCACGTCGCGCCTCACGGCTAGAGCCGATCACCGCATTGAGGTATGAGTAGCGCGTATTTGAAACAAATATCTTGACGACAAATACCTACTGAGTTGGACTTGGCGTGGGCGTCAAGGTTGATCTTTCTACAAAGTCATCAATTGCATCGCGCAATCCGATCAAGCCCACAGGTCCACCGTGCGCGCTTTCCAACAACATGCCATTGAAATAAACGGCGGGAACCCCAAGAACGCCGCGCAATTTAACCTGCTCACTGGCTGCATCAAAGACAGCCGAAAAGTCAGCATCTTCATAACAAGTGCGAAGCTGTTGAATATCTAAGTCAATGAGGTCAGCCGCCTTACGTACATTTTGCCATTGCCCAGCACTCGAACCAAAGCGATTTAACCATTCAAACATGAGATCGTGCATTTGCCAGAATTTGCCCTGTTCTCCGGCACACATGACGGCTCGCGTCATCGTTGTGGAGTCGAATGGACCAAAGTTGGTCACTGGGATATATACGAATTTGACCAGTCCTGCTTCGATCTTGTCTTGAATATGATGAACAACCTCTGTGAGAAAGCTTTCACAGTGAGGGCAGGAGAAACTAGCGAACTCCTCTAGCAACACTGGCGCATCAGGATTTCCCAGATAGTAATAACCCTCGGTTGTCGTCCCTTGATAATCAGCGCCTTTAGCCAGAATTGCGGCATAGGCGCTTATAAATTCGTTGGTTGGAGTCGCAGTAGGCTTCAGCAAAGTCGCTGTTGGAGTCGGTGTTGCTGCCATGTTCGTAGAGGCAGTTCCCGCCATCAAGATCAAAGTAACAATGATTGCGGCTAGTGGCTTCATGGCTTGCTCTCCTGACCACCTTAGGCAAGTAACACCACCCTCAGAGGGTATCACCAACTTAGCACTCCTGATGGATGGTCGTCAGGCTTAATTTCAATTGATGGTGTATCACCCCAGAAGCTGTCGAACCACGTCACTAGCTGTTCTAGTCCGTCAGGCGTCAAGCGCACGGCAGCATCGAAGCGACCCGGCGCGAAGGCATATACTCTAGCAAATCGCTCACGCACCACGAACACGAAATAATCGCGCTCCCACTTCTCTTTACTCCACAAAAAGCAGATGCCATTAGCACGGCGCATCAGCTCGAGGAATTTAGTGCGCGCCGACTCGACCACGCCGTTGACGCTGAATCGCACAGCGATCATGCCAGAGAGCAAAAATGATGCTTCCAGATCGCCGCCATTTAGCTCGAAAGTCAAGCCCGCCGCACCATCCTGACCGAGAAATTGGGCGATCCCTAAGCGTGCGCGTTTGCCGGCTGGCGGTTGAAACGTCACTGAATTTACTAGTGGCGATCCGGGAAATCGCCTGCTCAACTCAACATCGAGATCAACCTTACCTTTGAAAAACTGTTGGAGGAGTTGTGGCGGCGCGGTCTGAACGCTGCGAGCGGCTTCAGTGGCTTCCATCGCCAACCGCTGCCGATCTTCATTGGTGATGCGTGCTGTCAGTTCGCGGGTGACGCGAACCAGTTCTTCAACCGGAATGCCATCGACGAAACCGGGTTCATCCGTGAGTTGCTTGGGGCGGCGTGGCAAAGTTGCACGGTTGTCGAACAAATCGGTCATGGCGAAACTCCTTTAACTTCCGCGATTATACCCCCAGCTATCTCAAGCTTTGCATCAAATTCGTGTGAAACTTAACGCTGCGTCGTCTGACTCTAATCCGGGAATTGTTGCGCCAGCGTCCGTTTGCGCGCGATATGGCAAATCAGCGACGGTCACTGGTAGTAACTTTCCGCGCCGCGTCAGAACTAGAAACTCTGGTGCAGTGGTTATGCCAAACACGGTAAATCCTTTGAGCAGTACACCACCCGGACCGCCGGACATCCGTTTCGTAGCAAGCTGACTGCTCTCGCGCACAAACAATTTACCCTCAGCCGTAAGGAGGGTAATTTTTGTGTCTGTTTGTAGCGAACCGATGCCCGCCACAATGTCGCCTTTAGGTAACTCCAGCGCCGGACTGCCGACACCAGCAATCGCCTTTTCAGGGAATCGCGTCCAACGTCCCTTTTGCGAGATAGCTATCACATCCGCGTTGTACGAAGGGATTGCCGCCACAATCGGATCATCTGGAATGAGATTCCGCAGCAGCTTCTCGCCCTTCTTAGCGGTCTGCGCCACCGTGCCGAGCAGCAGACTATACACATAACCACGTTGACTGAGCAGCACGATGAATCGTCCACCATCAAATGTCGCTGGATCAAGGATTGCGGCGACATTTGTGGGATTGCCGAGGGCTGCTGGCGTATCATCTTGCGGCACAGGTAAATCGCCGAGCGTCATGCTAAAGACGCGTGCGTCTTCAGTGATGACGAGTAACGACGATCCTGGCTTACAGATCAGAAATTGCAGATCAATCGGCAACAGGCGTCCAATGCCAGAGTCGAGGGCAGCTTGTAAGGGGAGATTCGCCTCGATGCGTTCACGGGCGTACAGCAACGCACGCCGCACATCTCCTGTATCCGAAAGTGCGGACTCTAGTTCCTGAATGCGCTTTTGCAGGGCGGTGAACTCCCCAGTGGCAGGTGCAGCGACAGTGATTTTCTGTCGCCGTAGTGCGATCAGTTCAGCGCGTAACTCTTCATTCTGCTTGTCCAGAAACATCAGGCGTTCCGCTAAGGTGCGGATCAGATCAACGGCGGATTCAGGATTTTTCTGTGCTTCCTGTATCCACGATTGGGCGTCTTTGCGCTCGATCACGGCGTCCCTCCCTTATCACTACTTGATTAACCGGAGAAAACGGCGCACCAGTATACGGGAAAAGATCGGGGCTGAGAAGGGAAAAGATTACGCGCTTTAACCTTTCCCTTCCACAGGCTTATGCTTCGTTAGTCACCTCGGCATTTCGGTTATGCAGCCACAGCGCAGGAACGATGGCGATGGCACTCACTACCGCACCGATCAACAGCATTTCTCCAATCACTTGGATGCCCGCTTCGAAATACGCCTGAACAGACAACCGCTGTAAGTCTTCGGCAGTTACGGCGACAGGGAAATTCTCACTCGCTAGTTGCACCAAGTAACTTACCCGCGTGAGTGCGAAGGTCGTCAGTGACGATACAGCAATCGTCATACCGAGCAAACGTAGGATCAGCACCAACGCGGATGCCACACCGCGTGCATGTTCATCCACTTCGTTGATTACCGCCGTACCGATAGGTGAGATGGTCAAGCCCAACCCGATACCCACTACTAACATGTGCAAAGCCATTGTCAAATCGGGAGTGTCCGCACGCCATGTTGTCCCCGCCATCACGAAGCCTGCTGTCGCTAAGATCAAGCCCAGCACCGTCGGCAGACGATAGCCTCGCTTGGCGGATAACCAGCCGCCGGGGATCGCTGCCGCCGCCATCGGGATAGTCAGCGCGGAGAGCAAAATGCCTGCCCGTTCCGCCGCCCGTGAGATTGCTTCTGCGCTGGCATCTTCGGCACGTAAATTGACCAGCAGAGGTACACTAACCAAACCCAACATCAGGCAAAATCCGATCAATAGATTAGTGAGCGACGCGGCGGAAATATTGCGCTTGCGAAACAGATGAAGTTCCAGCAGTGGATACTTGATCCGCCACTCATAGATCAGAAAGGCAACGAAACAGACTCCAGCAATCGCCAGCAGTGGCAGATTGATCTGCGTACCAGTTGCCTCGTCTAATGTCCGTGTAGTGCTGATCTCGGCGCTACCACCAAGCCCTAGATTCAACAGAATCAGAGATAGCGATACCATCACCGCGCCAACCACATCGAATCGACCAACTCCGGATGGTGATTTGACGCCGCGCAGCGCCAACCACGTCAGCACGAAGGCGATCAGTCCAATTGGTACGTTCAGGTAGAAAAGGGTATGCCAATCTGGAGGAGGTAGATTCAATCCGATGCTCTGCAACCAAGCGGCAATTTCACCTCCACGTTGATTGAAGAAGTTGACCATCACACCGCCGTAAAGATGTCCCAGCACCCAACCGAGCGTATCCACTGCGCCGATCAATCCGACAGGCTGCGAACGACGCTCTGGTGGAAATAGATCACCAACTAGCGCCATGCTCACTGGCACCATTGCTCCTGCGCCCAACGCTTGAATCACACGCCCGATGATCACGGCGATCAGGGTGAGTTGATTGAGATCAGGGCGCTGACCGAGATAGCGCCGCGCAATGAGATTCAATACTTGAGTCGGCAGTTCGTGGGCGGTGGCAACCCAATAGGAACCGAAGATAAAGATGGCGAGACAAGCCAGATATACCGCCCGCCGCCCGATCAGATCGCTGACACGCCCGGTGATGATCATGCTGACGATATACGCCAGCAAGTATCCCGTTACTGCCCACGCAGCCGCACCGAGATTAGTATCGACGGGAATGCTCAATTTGGTCAGAATTTCCGGCAAGATCGCGGAAACGATAGTCAGATCGAGCGCGCCGATGAACACAGGGACTAGCACCAACGCCAGTACGTACCAGCGGTGTCCGGTGCTGACAGCAGACCCGGAGCTAGTGCCCCGGGTTTGTGTTGTGTTGTTAACATTGGGAGCGCTCATGGAACCGCCGTTACCAGTGGCTGGAAGGCGGGTGTTGCTGCTACGTTGACGACGGCAGGCTGCTCAATCTGAATATCTGTAGCATTGTAGTCATAGATTTCTAGCAGCCATGTCGTGGCATCTTGATCAGCGGTTTTGGTATCTGGCTGCACCATATTGATTTTTTCCACTTTTCCAGTTTCCGTATTGATGTAGATGCTTGCCTCTACGTCTGCGCCGCGAATCAAGCCAACGGTTAAGGCGTCCACATCGGCGGCTTTTGCCTTACCAGTAATGTGATAGACTTCGACGCCTTCGGTGGTCGTTTCGATGCCAATCATTTTTACATCTAAGAACGCTTTGATCGCTGACTGTACACCCGAATCGCCGCGCATGAACTCTTGTGCGTTAAATCCGGGTGAAAATTGCTGCTCCAACCAGCGATTGGCGGTCAACACCGCATTTTTCATGTACTGCTTATCTCCAATGGCGACGACATCCACTTCACCGGGTATACCCAACAATCGCGCCTTCACTTTGGCGGCGACACGATCCGGCTGTAGAAATGTTCCGTCGGCAGAAACGAAAGCGATAGTATTGCTGAAATCTACAAACGCCGGTGCGCCAGTGAGTTGCAGCTTGAAGCGCAAAGCGGATACTTGCTTCAAGTCGTCAGCAGCTTTTTGCAATATCGTGACTGGATCGGGCAGTTCCTTTGGGGCATTTCCACCACAGCCAGTCACAATACAGATTGTTAGAAACACAATGAACAGTCGTACCAACATGCACCTACTCCGCGTGTGAAACGCCGCACAAAGTATAACAAAACTTGGTTGTCAGACGTCCGATAGATAACGTACAATCCCACTAGTGCAAAGGTTCACAAATGAGGCGTTAACCTTCAAGTGGATGACCGTTTCGATGTAATTATCGTTGGTGGCAGAGTCGCTGGCTCTACCCTAGCAGCGCGATTAGGCAAACAAAACGTCAAGGTTTTACTAATCGATCGGGCAGCGTTTCCGAGTCTCCCAGCCGTTTCCAGTCCGATCATTTATGCTTGCACTATGCGCTTGCTGGATGAGATCGGCGCTGACGAATCTAAGTACGCATACAACACACCAAAGGTGCGCCGCGTCGCCACTGAAGCCCGCGATTACCGCGCATTGGCGACAATCCCCCGCGACGGCAACCGCGACTACGCCTATGCCATAGATCGAGCGCGTTTTGATGCGGCACTGTGGGAACACGCCAGCACTTATCCCACCGTGAAGGCACTGGATCATTTTGCGGCTGTCGATCTACTGCGCGATAGCGAGAGTGGCAGCGTCATGGGGATCGTCGGCAAACCTAAAGGTGAAGCACCGCGTAATTATTATGCCAACATAGTCGTTGGCGCAGATGGACATTGGTCATTAGTCGCACGCAAAGTCGATGCTCAACTCTACAACGAGCATCGTGGACGCAAAACTTCGCTGTATTACGCTTATTGGCGCAACCTTGCGCCCTACGATCTTCCTAGCCCGATAGTGATCAGTCACGGCACAGGAGATGGGCTTGGCTATCTAGTGATGGATAGCGCCGATGGCACAACTGCCGTAGTTGTCGAGGGTTTTAGCGATGTGCTTGCGCATTATGACTGCGGTGACGCCGAGCAGTCGTATCTAGATATGCTGCGACATGCGCCACGCATCTGGGAGCGTGTCAAGAATGCCGAGCGCGTTACCAGCGTTCGCGGCACTAAAGTCGTAGATAGCTTTTACCGTCAAGCTTACGGTAATGGTTGGGCGCTAGTTGGGGATGCGCTCCATCACAAAGACCCGCTTGGCGGTCAGGGCATCTACGATGCTGCATTCGGTGCCAAAACTCTCGCGGAAGCAATTGCTGAATACCGTGCGGGTATCGAATGGCAAACGTCGATGCTCAATTATCAACGGCGATTCGAGGCAGAAACGCTACCGATGTACTATCATACGCTGACCGCAACCAATAATTTCGAGCCACAAGGCTACTTCCAGCGATTACTGGGTCGCTACGCTTGTGAGAATCCAGAGTTTGTCGAAAACCTGATTCGTGTGCCGACTCGCCTGATCGAGCCAGCGCGGGTGATGGATACACCGATTGTAGTTCGATCAGTGGCAAAAGGAGTCGTGCGTGACGTTCAGCGGGCGTTGACGGGAACACCGAGTCCGGCTGCTATTCCGCCACTACCAACTCAGCAAAGTACGGTCACATCAGCCGCACATTCGGGGATGGGCTGTTTGAGCTGGCTTCTAGTGCTGCCTATCATCATGCTATTCGGATGGGGTAGAAGTTCCCACCCCATCACTAGAAACCGTATTGAATAACCGTGCAGGACGATATCTATTTGTTCAGCGCATTGTAAAGCGCATTCAACAACGTATGATCCTGATCATCGGATGCAAGCTCCCAGATCATTGCACCGCCGAGATTATTAGCGTTGATGTAATCAGCTTTTAGACCTAATGACTCCTCATCATCATAGCTGATCATGATTTGCGACTTCGCATCATAGAGCCACGGTACTTTCGCCGTATCGTCCCAGTACCGTGGTAACGCTGCTATCCAGAAACGCTTCAGATCGCGGTAATCAAAAAAACCTGTACCACCTGCGGGGATGCCATCATATGGTTGTCCCAACCCGTTGTTCTTGTCAGCGACGTCCTTCCAGCCACGCCCATAAAACGGCACCCCCAGCACTAACTTATCCGCTGGCACACCGGCATCCAGATAAGCCTTGATTGCGGAAGATGCGCTTCCCTGAGCATCACTCGTACCTGCCGCCGGATCGAACAACGGCGCATTGAAACCAGTGGTCGAACTCCACGCGCCGCTGAAGTCGTAAGCCATCAGGTTGATGAAATCGAGTGACGCTTGCGCCTCCTTCCAGTTGATTGGATCGCGCTGTGAGCTACCAGCAGGTGCAGCGATGGTCAGCAGGTAATGGCGTCCATCTTTTTCTCCCTGTGCATCTAAGTGAGCGCGCAGATCTGCCATCAGCAGCAAGAAATTGGCGGGATCTTCCGGACGTACAACATTGTTCGGTTCGCCACCGCCCGCAGGGTACTCCCAATCAATGTCCAGCCCATCAAACCCGTACTTGAGCATGAAATCGACGCAGGAACTGGCAAACCGCGCCCGCGACTCTTCAGTTAGCGCTACGTCGGAAAACTTCGCCGACCACGTCCAACCGCCGATAGAAATCAACGTTTGCAGGTTTGGATTTTGTTCTTTTAACTTCTTTAGTTGATTGAAGTTTCCCAGTAACGCGGCATTAGGATCATCACCGGGGTATGGGAATTGAGTATCTGCCCACGGATCACCAAGTAAGCATTCTCCGGCATCACTAATGTTGGCAAAAGCATAGTTGATATGCGTTAACTTATCCGCCGCGATGTTTGTGACGAAGAATTCACGCGCATAAATTCCCCAAGATGAGTAGTACCCAATGATCTGCTTGGGAGCAGAAGCGTTGCTCGCTTTTGCTGCCGTACCGCCAATACTCGAAATCATGAGCAATCCTGCCAGAATAAGAAGAACTCTACGCATTGTTTCGCCCTCAAATGCACTTCGAAGAGAGGTTTGGCGAATTATAGCGCAGATAACTTGCTCAAATTTGGACTGATCTCAGTGTGATCTCGTTGCTGCAAGTGCAATAGGTTCGCGGACTCCTGAGATCGTCGTTGAATCGGTAGCTGGCTATTCGACCGGCTAGTTCAAGACGCTGACGATTGTGAAGTCGCATCAGGTGGGTTTGACTCGCGTCGCTTTACCCAAACAAACAGAGCTATGCAGGAAACAACGACGATTAGCAGTGCTAACCACGCTGGCTCACGATAGTACAGTAAGCCCGCCACGCAAAAACCAATAGAGATTAGCAGATATAGTGCCAACACGCGCAGCGGCGGATCTCCGAGTCGCAGCATTCGCTGATATAAATGCGAACGATTGGGAAACTGGATGTAACGTCCACGCACGACATAGATCACGAAAGTTAACAGGGCATCAAATGCAAACAATGCAACGAACAATGCACCTGAAACGATCAACCTTGTGGACTCGTGCTGCATCATTAGCGTAAGGGCGGCAAGGCTGAAACCGATGAATGTACTCCCGACTTCGCCCATATAGATTTTGTGTGCCGATAGGTTGTGATAAAGAAAGCCCATAGTAGCGCCGACGATCAACAAAGCCAGCAACGCTACCAGCGTATTGCCTTCACTGATCCCGATAAACGCCCACAATAACCCGACCAATACGGCCTGTCCGCCTGCCAGACCATCGACATCATCCATGTATGTGTAAATCGTGGATAGTCCTACTACCCAAACGAGGGCAAGAATTACATCTAGCGGAGGAGGGATGATCAGCTCCATGCGCGGCAAGCCAATAGCGCGGATCGGCACATCGGGAACAAAGATCAAGGCAGCGATGAGTTGTGCGGTGATGCGAAGCAAACGAGGTAGAGTACGCAAGTCTTCGAAGAATCCAATCATTGCCATCATTGAGCCAGCTAGCGAGAATCGTACCACTGGACCCGGATCACCGATCCACAAGCCGACAGGCATATATAACATTAGCACTACAACGAGGATCGTTAGCCCACCACCATTTTGTGCCACTGTTGTCGGAGATTGATTCGGCGCTAACTCCGAAAGTGGCAGCGCTTGTCCGGCATAACGCCGCGTCAACCGGATGCCCAGCCACGTAAGCACCGCAGCCAAAACTGCTACGATGAGAAGAGTCGGTAAATCGTTCAACAGCAGTCTCCATGCTCCACATCTACCCCAATTTCGGCGTAGAATCGCGTGGAGTTATAGATTTTATACTACCTGATGCAATAAACGCCCACCTGACGCTTTCCTGACGCGCTAACCTCTTTCACTGGACATCACCATATCTTGACGGTATTCTGATACGCTGTTGTGTCACGGAAATTTCTACAACACGGCTTCGACGCGAGTCGTTTAACATACTTCTTCAGTCCGTGAACTGAAATCGATTGGGAGGACCATTTGAAACTCTCCAGAATATTCATGATCGCTGCCCTTGGTATGGCAGCATTGCTCATGATCACTTCACCGGTAGCGAACAGCGCTATCGCACAAGAACCGACTGCGACACCTCAAGTAATTGTGATTACGGCGACACCTCAAGGGGCAGGCGATGGCAGTGCTGATACTGCTGTGGAAGCAACTGCTGCGCCCGCTGGTGATGCCACGCCAGTTCCTCGTGAGTTTGAGGCGTTGCGTGCAGCCCGTGCCGTTCTTCAGAAGAAAATCGGTGGCAATCTTACTTATGTAACCGCTTGGACCTGGGATCTACTCCTTTTTCCTGATAGCGCCCTCGGTTGCCCCGGACCTAACGATACACCAATCGCCGGAGAGACCGCAGGATATAAGATCACCATTCAGCCTCTAGGGTCAACCACTGTCTACGAACTGCGTGTTACCTACGATCTGAAGCAAGTCTTCGATTGCGGTGAAGCAGGAACCGCCGCCAGTGGTGGTACTGCTCCTGTTGGACCAATCGTCAACCTCGGTGGCTTTGAATTGGGTGGTCATGCGCTCGATTTGAGCGCCAATACCGCCACGATCATGAAGTCTGCCAAGATGTCGTGGGTAAAGCGTCAGGTTTCGGCTGGTGATGGCAACGGTGTTGCTTACATTCAGCAGGGTAAGGCGAATGGCTTCAAGGTACTGCTCTCCGTCATTGGTGACAAGGGGCGCGTCCTTGATGCTGGCTACCAGCAGGAATATGCCAACTACGTGGCGAGCCTCGCGGCTGCGGGCGCAGATGCAATCGAAGTCTGGAACGAGATGAACCTTGACCGCGAATGGCCCAACGGTCAGATCAGCGGCGCGTCTTACGTTCAGCTTTTGAGCAAGGCTTACTCTGCGATCAAGGCAGCCAAGTCCAGCACCATCGTGATCAGTGGTGCGCCCGCACCCACTGGTGCGGCAGGTCCCGGCGGCAAGACCAACGGCTACTGGAACGACGATGTTTATATGGCGGATATGGCTGCTGCTGGCGCTGGTCAGTTCCTTGACTGTGTTGGCTTGCACTACAACGAAGGTATCATCAGCCCGACTCAGGGAAGCGGTGATCCTCGTGGCGGCTATCCGACCTACTTCTTCTCGTCAATGCTGGCGCGTGGTTTAGCTTCCTTCCCCGGCAAGCAGGCTTGCTGGACGGAACTCGGCTTCCTGTCTCCCGAAGGCTATGGTCCTCTGCCTGCTGGTTTCACTTGGGCTGCGGATACGTCCGTCGCTGAGCAGGCACAGTGGTTAGCAGAAGCAGCTAAGGCATCTGCTGCCAGTGGTCGCGTCAAGCTGATGATCGTGTGGAATGTGGATTTCCCCTTCTATGGCGCTGATCCGGTTGGTGGTTATGCCATCCTCCGTCCCGGCGGCGGTTGCCCATCGTGCACTGCGTTGGCTGGGGTAATGCCTTAACCTTAATGAGTTAAACCTCATCCCAAGCCCCCTCTCCACTTGCTATTGTAGAGAGGGGGTTTTTTGTACGTGTAGTAATCTTTTTTTGAGGTGTAATCGTGCAGTCTTCGAAGCAGCCCCAACAAGTACAACCGCAGCCGCCAGCCAGATCGCGCAATTTCCTTAAATGGGGATTGGCGCTGACGGGTATTGGTATGTTGTCGTGCAGTGTGTTGGTTGCTCTCTTACTGATCGTCACGCCAGTCGTATTTCGCAATCTAAGCGAAGCCGATCAGCAGCGCCTTGCACGGCGGATTCCCATTCTACGTGACCTGCTGCCGACTCAAGAAGTTCCCGCAAGTGTAGTGCTACCTACCGCCGAAGGTACTGATCCCGCTGCTGCGCTGTTACTAGTCCCTACAATTCAACCATCGGCAACAGTCACAGAGATCGTCACTATTGCGCCAACGTTCACACCTATTCCACCAACACAAACTGCTAACCCGCCGACTCTGACTTTTACATCGCTGCCGCCAACGGTAACTATCACTGAGACTCCCCTTCCACCGACAGCCACAACCAGTGATGCAACATCTGTGCAAATCGCTGCACTATCCACAAACACCGTTACGCCCGTCATCACTGCGACACCAATACCCAGTCTCACGGCATCGAATACTGCTATCCCGCCGACGCAAACTCCACTTCCAACGGAAACCCCGCTGCCAACGCTGACACCTGTTCCACCGACGTTTACGCCGTTCCCACCATCACAAACACCATCGTTGCCGACACTCATTCCTACGGGAACCGACGCACCGGTACCAGCATCTTTTCGTCTCACTGGACTAAAGTGGGAACCGCAGCTTTGGAATAATTGTGGTCCGGCAAATCTGCTGCAAGTACTCCGCTATAACCAGTGGCGTACCGATCAAACGACAGTTGCCACCTACTTGAAGCCCGAGCAAAACGATAAGAATGTCGGTCCATGGGAGATGGCGGGTTATGTCAACTCGCAGACAACCTTGCGTGCCATCGTACGGCAAGCAGGTTCGGTCAACCTTTTGAAACGGCTGATCTCGAATGGTTTCAGTGTAATTATTGAATCAGGGTTCTACGAGCCAGACGAACCGGACGAAGGTTGGCTCGGCCATTACCTTACGTTGATCGGATACGATGATTCTGCTGGCGTGATGATACAACTGGATACGCTCGAAGGTGTCACCACCGATGATTACCGCACACTGGATGATCTCTGGCAGGACTTCAACCGTATCTATCTGGTAGTCTACGATCCAGCACGTGAAGCCGACTTGTATTCAATTCTTGGCGCAGACGCCGACGAAACTTTCAATATCCGTGCTGCCGTTGATCTCGCCCGCTCGGAAGCTACCACCAACCCGGATGATCCTTATGCATGGTTCAATCTAGGTACTGGGCTAACTTTGCTCAAGGATTACAGCAACGCGGCGATTGCCTACGATAAGGCGTTCAGTTTTGGTGTGCTGCCGCATCGTCATACGTGGTATCAATTCGGCTTTTACGAAGCTTACTACAACACGCAGCGTTACGATCTAGTACTTTCTCTGGCAGATTACAACATCGAAACGACAAAACAGAACGAAGAAGAGCCGTTCTTCTGGCGGGGGATGGTTTATGCTGCACAGGGTCGCACAGCAGAAGCGGTGATTGAGTTCAATACTGCACTGAAGTTCAACCGCAACTTCACCCGAGCCGCCGCGATGCTGGAAAAAGTGCAGTCAGGGCAATTCATCGCTCCGGGAGAAGCACAGGGCTAGCAATACTATTCGCTGCGTCGTGTACAATCCATTGAGCAACTTGCAGAATATCGTCGCCAATGAATGCCGCCTCGTGCCCAAATTGAGCGATGTCTCTTGCCGCCCAACCTGTTCGTACAAAACAGGGTTTCGCACCAATTGCTTTCCCGGCACGAATATCATTTGCAGTATCACCAACAACATAAGATCGCTTGCAATTGATGCCGCACTCCTGAGCTGCTTGCATGTATAACGTAGGCTGCGGCTTACGGCAGTTGCACATCGTCTTAGAAGAATGCGGACATAGATAGGGTCCCAAAATTGTAGCATTACTGGCCTTCAGTTGATCCTGCAACTGCCGGAACCAATTTAGAAAACTCTGTTCTGAGTAAATGCCCTTCTCAATTCTCGATTGAACCGTGACAACTGGACACAAGAAACCTGCTTGATTGAGCAGCGACACCGCTTCGACACTACCCTCAATTAGATGGTATTCGCGGGGTGACGAAACTTGAACTGGCATGACTAGTGTGCCATTGAGATCCAAGAATATGGCGCTGTGGCTCATCGACGCACTTGCACCCTAAAGTCTAGGGTAGTTTTTACTGCTTTATTACAGTGCCCTACGCCTACCCTACGACGGTTGAACCTCATAAGCGTCAGGGAACCACGATGTTTTACCCCGTGTCTCTTATTGCAGAAGGAACTCAATCGAAGGGGGTAAACACCATGTCTACCATTAATATCTTCCGTCGTCATCTATTACCACGATCTCGTAGAGGAGTGTTATTTCTGCTGGCAATCTTGCTTGCACTCCCGCTCATTCCTGCTACTCAGATCACTACTGTAGAAGCTCAGGGTTGCTATCTACGCACAGACTGGCCCGTCTACGTTGTTCAGCGCGGCGACTCACTAAGTGTGATCGCACGGCGAGTTGGCACTACACTGTATACTTTGATGACTGCCAATTGCATCACCAATCCGAATCGACTCTACGTAGGTCAGCGCTTGTTTGTGCCTCGGCTCCCCGGTGGTGGACCCGGACCGGGTAACTCCTACGATGTGCCGATCACTTATCAGTTCTATGAAGGCGGCTTCATGGTCTTCCGTGCCGATAACGGCGAGATCATGGTCTTTGCCAGCAATGGCGGCTATTTCCGTAGTTTCCCATCTTATAGTTATGGCGCGCTGCCCTTTAACCCGATCCCTAATGTTCCGCCCGCCAACCGCTGGAAGCCGATCATGGGATTTGGTCAAGTATGGGGCAACTTCAAGGAAGTTCGTGATCGTGTGGGCTGGGGGGTAGATCAGGAACGAAGTTTCCTTGCCCGTTACATTCCGGAATCATCGCCTAATCGCTTTACCCTAACGCTGCCCGGATCAAATGGCGGAGTTCGTGTCTTCTATGGCGCTTACGGTAACTTGAATTGGGTATTCACGGGTGTTTACAACCCACCTACACCTATCCCGCAGTATCCGACGCCAACGTACACACCATCGCCCGTACCTGCGCCTTATACTGTCTGGTCAGCTTACCAACCATTTGAAAATGGACAGATGGTCTGGTTTAGCCACACAGGTGCAATCATCGTACTGATCAATGATGGGCGATTCCGTCAGTTCGAGTTATCGCAGTATGGTGGTCTGCCTGACAATCCAATTCTTGCGCCAACGCCGCGCGGTCTGGTACGTCCGATCTCCGGTTTTGGTAGAGTATGGGGCAACTTCCTTGAAATCGCTTACTCGGTTGGGTGGGGGAAACTACCCGAGCAAGGGTACAACGCCACGATTGACCAGAACACAGCATCCGGGTATAGGCTAAGTTTGCCTGATGGTCGCCGCGTACTGATCAATTACCGAGATGGGCGCTGGACGTTTGAAGATGGGTCACTGCCGCCAATCAGTTCAGTGACAGGTATTCAACTGGATGCCCCGCAAGATGCCACGGCTACCCCACTGCCAACGCAAGCGGTACCGCAGGAACCTACCCTCGAACCAACGCTGGAATTTGTGCCAGTACAGTAGCCTGTTAACGCAAGCATCCTAGCACGAACTAACGTGAGTCAGATGGGAACGTTTCCTATCTGTCTCACGTTTTCATTTCTTCGATTTGGGCGCGAACGCGAGCACGATCTAAAACTGCCGATAGGGAGCCTTTTGTCACAGTTTCAATGTCATCCTGATACTTGAGGATCACGCCTACAGTTTCTCGTACCACATCCAGCGACAATTCGCGCTGATCTAGTGCGACTAGCGCCGCTGTCCAATCCAGCGTTTCGGCGACGCCGGGAGCTTTGAACAGTTCTAAAGTACGCAAATCCTGAATAAACGCTGTAACCTGTCGCGCTAGCATCGGTTGAACTTCTGGTGCTTTGGTTAAAACGATGCTTAGTTCCTTTTCGAAACTCGGATATTCCACCCAATAGTACAAACATCGGCGCTTCAGGGCGTCATGTACTTCTCTAGTTCGATTCGAGGTAATCACGACCACGGGCGGTGTTTCGGCGCGCACTGTTCCCAATTCTGGTATCGTGATCTGAAAATCAGAGAGTAGTTCCAACAAGAGCGCTTCGAATTCCTCATCTGCTCGATCAATTTCATCGATTAGGAGCACCGATGTTGAGCCGTTGGCACAAGCCTCGATAGCGCGCAGTAATGGTCTTGGCTGCAGGAATTCACGTGTGAACAAGCTGGATCTCATCGCTTGCTGTCCAGCTCCTGACGCTTCCAATAGGCGTAAATAAAGCAATTGCTGAGCGTAATTCCACTCGTAGAGGGCGCTGTTAGCATCAACACCTTCATAACACTGCAAGCGGATTAATTCATCACTGAGGAGACGGGAAAGCACTTTCGCAATCTCGGTCTTTCCTACTCCCGCTTCACCCTCTAAGAAAATCGGCTTTCCTAATTTGAGCGCGAGGAAGATTGCTGTGGCTAGGCTGCGCTCGGCAATATAGTTCTGCGATCCAAGTGCTGCTTGTACCGAGTCCACAGTCTCAAAGATAATATTCATATATTAGTCGCAGCTTCCTGAGCTAGTTCAATAACTCAAGTATAGCCAAAGTGACTCGCCTACGCCTTGCTTTCCAGCAACGCAGCGATCTCGTCATGCTTGTACTCTTTAGCAATATCCGCTGCCGTCTTGCCGTCCGCGGTAGATATCTTTGCATCTGCATCATGCGCAAGTAACAGTTCTACCATTTCCATCTGACCGTTCTGTGCAGCGCCGTGGAGTGGTGTAAAGCCATCTTGTTGCGCCGCATTAACCTGCCCTCCATGTTCCAGCAAAAGCCGCGCCATTTCGAGGTGCTGACCAGCTACAGCCGAATGCAGCGGCATCACTTTCATATTGTTCTCGGATGCTTTATTAACGTTCGCACCACGCTCGATCAATAGCCGTGCAGCCTCCAAATGTCCAAAAAAAGCGGCTAATCCTAACGGTGAAAAACCATCCTCAGCCACCGTATTGATCGCTTCTGGCTGCGCCTGTAATATCCATGCTAGCGCATTAACATCGCCAACTGCCGCAGCTTCAAAGACCGTTAAGTCGTCGCGCCGTTCTGCCAACATATGGGCAATTTCAGGTTCTTGATGGTATGCAGCAAGTAGCACAGCAGATAAGCCTTCCTCAGTCTTTGTTTGTGCAAGGGTCGAGTCGGCTGCCAACAATTCAGCAATACGTTCACGCTCGCCTTTACGAATTGCCTCGATAAATTCGAATGTCATACTGCTACTCCCTTTACCTTAGAACTGCTGTTCTTGTGATTATTACGCACGGTGAAACTGTCTGCAATAGGAATCGTTATAGCATTCTCATTTGCGCTGCTGAACAACATTAGTACAATCAGGCTTAACAGTTCAACAATGTCCGCTCCCACTGACAGGAAGGACAATAGAGTGCGTACTTCCAAACTTCTGTTGGCAGCAGCATTCATTCTAGGCTGCCTGATCTTCCCTGCCTTTGCGTCTCCCGTTCATGCTCAAGGCGATGAATCAGAGATTCTATATGGACCGGAGGATGGGGAACTGGAATGGCCCATCGACTACATCCTCGGCGGGCTAGATGTACGCGATTTTGCCTTACATCTACGCTTGTATAATCCCTACGCAGCTTCTCGCGGCTCTTGGGTATTTGGCATTATCTTCCGTACTGATGCACAAACCGGCGATGATGGTTACATCCTTGTCGTAGGATCGGCAGGTCAATGGGTTTTTGCCGACATTGATGGCTCAGATCAAATTCCACTGGATACTGGAACTATACGCGGTTTCGATACCTCAGGCGGCGGGTCTAATGAATTTGACCTGTTGGTGAATGGTGAGCTAGGTGTCCTATCTGTCAATGGTCGCGAAGTCGCCTCTGTCGATGTTTCCGATAATCTTGACTCCGGCGAGGTCGTTGTGCTGGCTGGTACCGATGACGCTGATGCTCCTGAAGGTGCTGTTGCGCGTTATGAGGAGCTAACCATTTCTTCAGTTAGTTCTGACACCGTCAGTAATGATGGCGGCAGCGGCGACAGTGATACCGATAGTGGTGATGGTAGTGATGGCGGCGGTTCCGCTACTGTGACTAGTGATTGCGTAGTTACTACTACTGGTCGCGTGTTCCTGCGTGAATTTCCCGTTGAGAACGCGCCGATTATTGTAACCATAGCAGCGGGTGCACAGATGGATGGCTCGGCACAATATGCCGACGATTCGTGGATTGAAGTGACCTACGGCGGGCAGATCGGTTGGGTTGCTAACCGCAACATTAGCGGTACAGAGGCTTGTGCAGATTTACCTGCTGCTTTTAATTAAACCTAAACTAGCGTAGCGTTGATCGCCGCGCGATAATGACCAATAAAACAGTACATAGGGGGAAGGTAGCGATGCATCCTCGTCGTATGGTGCTGATATGTGCATTCATCGTTACTATTTTGCTGCTCCTCGCAGGCGGTATGGCTATGCCTGTACAGTCTGGAGAGTTGCGACGCAGTGCTGCCACCCCCACTGTCGATATTGCTGCGCAGGTCGGCGCGTTGATGCAAGAGCAAGCTGTTGCCATTGACGCTAGTGCCTACCGCGTAGCGGGACCGATCAGTGGCATAATCTTCGACAACAAGACTACTCCACGTACACCTGCCTATACCCTGTTGGCAGATTGCATTGCTGGCGTGACCTTTCTCAAATCACAAGATCTAAGTGCTAAGACTTGGATATACGCCCTATTCTTTCGCCTCGCAAATGATCGCGGCTACGCGGTATCAATCAGTAGTGAGCAAGAGTGGGGCTTCTGGCAAGTTCAAGGCACTAAGTTCACTCAACTGGATAGTGGTGCTATTTCACAATTCTTTGAAGTTGCCAATACGCTGTTTGTGCAAGTAAAAGGTTCTACCGGACGTCTGTTCGTCAATGGTGTGGAAGTTGCACAGCTTGACCTTTCCGCAATTCAGAGTCTGGGTGACGTTGCGGTAGGAATTATCCCGCAGCGTCGCAGTGAGACAGATCTGGCGCTAACGACAATGATCGTTTGGCAAGGTACAGGAAAAGCCGTTGGCGGCTCGGATAAAGGTGGCTCTGATGCTGGAGATGCTGGCGGCAAAGAGGGAGTAGGTATTTTTGGCGGTGGTGGCAATACGAAATCCGGCATTGTCTTTGGTCCAGAAAATGGCAAATTGCAAGTATCTGATGGCGTCTTTCAGCCCAAGAATATTAGTGTTGCTAATTTTGTGCTGAAAGTCCGCCTATATAATCCTTATGCTGCCAGCCGTGCACAATTTGGATTTGCCGTTGCGATGCGTCGCCAATCTAACGGAGAAGCGTTCTATTTGTTGTTCACTTCTGAGAAACGCTGGACATTTGCACGTGCTACTACGGCAGGCAAACTAGAAACCATAGATAGTGGAAGGCTTTCCAAACTGACGACCACCTCTCGCGGCTACAATGATCTAGAACTGCATGCTGCTGGTGACGCTGGCGAATTTTACCTAAATGGCACGCTGATTGCTGAACTGGATTTAAGTGAATACCCAGATGCTGGCGCTATGCTGCTGATGGCGTTCAGCAATGATACAGATTTTCCCGACAATGCCAGCGCCCGCTTTGAAGATTTGACGATTACAGCAACAGGCGGGGGCGGCGGCAAAGCGCAAGTTGGACCGTTCTGTACCGTTACTGTGCGTACCCGCAGCAATTTCCGCGAAGCCCCGACAACTTCTGCTGATCTGATTGTGATCATTCCAGCGGAAACGGAACTAGAGGTATTTGGTCAAAATGAAAACGGACAATGGCTACTGGTTGAGTACGATGGAGATCGTGGTTGGGTTCGTACCAGTACTGTAGATGGCGCAGACTCGTGCGGCGATTTGCCTGTCGAAGAATGAATGGATAAGCATCAACAAAAATCTAGTGCGCTGTAATTGTTTTTTGCTGATCCGCTGCTAGTAAATGCCATGCTTGACGCTCCCGATCAGGCGTGCTAAGATACCGTTACAACTCATCAAGAGTGGTGGAGGGAACGGCCCTGTGAAACCACAGCAACCCCCGAAGCGTCGGATAGGGTGCTAAATCCGGCAGCAATGCTGCAAGATGAGGGGAGTAAGCGACTAATGACGTAATATCGCGCCCCTTCATCACATCGAAGGGGCGTTTTGTTATGTGGAGAGTGCGTGCATGACGACAGCAGTGAATGAAAACCTACAAGGCAAAGTCAACTTGCGTTATCTAGATGCTATCAAAGATCATGTACTGATCTATGACGGTGCGATGGGTACCAATATCCAGCGCTATAACCTCACGGCAGCGGACTTCGGCGGCGAGTCACTTAACGGCTGCAATGATTACCTTGTGATTACTCGTCCCGACGTGATTGATGAGATTCATAGCAGCTTTTACGCGGTTGGCAGCGAAGTTGTCGAGACTTGTACCTTTCGATCCAATCGCCTCACATTGTCGGAGTACAAATTACAAGATCGGGTATTGGAGATTAACCGCGCGGCAGCGCAGCTAGCACGCCGTGTCGCGGATCGCTTCCAGCACGAGACTGGTAAAGCACGCTATGTTGCAGGCAGTATCGGTCCAACCGGAAAACTTCCGTCCTCAGACGATCCTGATCTCAGTAACATCACTTTCGATGAACTGAGCGCTGTTTTTTACGAGCAGGCACAGGGGTTAGTCGAAGGCGGCGTCGATGTGCTGCTGGTTGAGACCAGTCAGGACATCCTTGAAGTACGTGCCGCAGTCGTTGGCATCAACCGATACTTCAAAGATAGTGGTAATCGTGTTGCCGTACAGGTACAAGTGACGCTCGATGTGACGGGACGGATGTTGCTCGGCACTGACATCGCCGCTGCGTTAACTATTCTCGAAGCACTGCCTATCGACGTGATCGGGCTGAACTGCTCCACTGGTCCCGAGCACATGCGCGAACCGATTCGCTACCTTACTGAGCACAGCACCAAGCCAATCAGTGTGCTGCCCAATGCTGGACTACCATTGAACGTTGATGGCGAAGCTGTCTATCCGATGGAGCCAGAGCCATTTGCTAAGATGCTTGCCGAGTTCGTGGAGTGGGGCGTAAGCGTGGTTGGTGGTTGCTGTGGTACCCGCCCTGAGCACCTACACAAACTTGTTGAATATGTCGGTGATCATCGCCCGCAAAAAGAACGCGTGCCGGAAACTGAGCCGCAGGTTGCCTCCGGTATGCGTGCCACACCGATGGCGCAGAATCCGGGTCCAACCATGATCGGAGAGCGCGTCAATAGTCAGGGCAGTCGCAAAGTGAAGCGCCTACTGCTTGCCGATGATTACGATGGCATCTTGCAGATTGCTCGTGAACAGGTTGATAGTGGTGCACATATTCTTGATGTTCAGGTTGCCTTAACCGAACGAGCTGATGAAGCGGCACAAATGCGTACACTGGTCAAGAAGCTGGGTATGAGTGTCGAAGTGCCGCTGATGATCGATGTGACGGAACCAGAAGTCGCCGAAGCTGCGCTCAGTGTCTATCCCGGACGTGGCATCATCAATGGCAACAATCTTGAAAATGGGCGTGAACGCATCGATAAAGTGATGCCTATCGCCAAGAAACATGGCGCGGCTGTCCTCTCACTAACTATCGATCAGAAAGGCATGGCGAAAACGGCGGAGCGCAAACTAGAAGTAGCGCGCGAGATTTACCGCATCGCTGTCGACGAATATGGCATGAAGGCAGGCGATTTGATTTTCGACGATTTGACCTTCACACTGGCGACAGGCGAAGCTGAATTCAATACCAGCGCCATCGAAACCCTTGAAGGCATCAAGCTGATTAAGCGGGAGCTTCCCGGCGTATTTACATCGCTCGGTGTTAGCAATCTAAGCTTTGGCTTTGGCGAGGCGGCGCGTGCGGTACTCAACAGCGTGTTTCTCTATCACGCTGTACAAGCTGGCTTAGATATGGCGATCGTCAACCCCGCACACATCAAACCTTATGCGGAGATCCCCGAAGAGCAGCGCGAACTGGCGGATGATCTGATTTTCTATCGCCGTGAGGACGCACTGCCACGCTTCATCGCTTACTTTGATCAGAATGCGGTTAGCTTCGAGAAAGAAGAAGTCGAAGACCCAACCGAAGGCATGACGGCGGAGCAAAAGCTGCATTGGCAGATTGTCCACCGCAAGAAGGAAGGCGTTGAAGCTCTGATCGATCAGTGCCTTCAGAATCAGGATGCTGTCGGTGTGTTGAACAACGTGCTGCTGCCAGCCATGAAGGAAGTCGGTGACAAATTCGGCGCAGGTGAACTGATTTTGCCATTCGTGCTGCAAAGCGCCGAGACGATGAAAAAATCAGTGGCGTATTTGGAGAACTTCCTTGAAAAGAAGGAAGGTACCACCAAAGGAACAGTGGTACTGGCGACGGTCTACGGCGACGTACACGACATCGGCAAGAATCTAGTCAAAACTATCCTCAGTAACAACGGCTACACGGTTCATGATCTGGGCAAGCAGGTTCCCGCCAATGTGATCATTGAAGCGGCGCAGACTCACAACGCTGATGCCATTGGCTTGAGCGCGCTACTCGTTAGCACTTCCAAGCAAATGCCCTTGATCGTCAATGAGCTAGCGCGACGTAACTTGAAGTATCCAGTATTGATCGGTGGCGCTGCTATCAACCGGCGTTTTGGGCGTCGTATCCTGTTCTTGGAAGAGTCGGGTGAACCCTATTTGCCCGGTGTTTTCTATTGCAAAGATGCCTTTGAAGGCTTGGATACGATGGAAAAGCTGGTCGATGGACAGAAGCGCGAATTGTTCCTCGATCAGATTATCCGCGAAGGGCATGAGGAGATGGGTAAGACGTTAACTGCTTCACAAAAGAAAACCGCAACGCGCCGCTCCAGCCTTGCTTCCGCGCCCGATGTTCCGCATCCAACGTTCTGGGGATCACGCACCATCCTTGAGATGCCCTTGGAGATAGTACTGCAGCATCTCCATAAGATGGAGCTGTTTCGCCTTAGCTGGGGGGCAAAGAACACACAGGGATCTGAATGGGAGAAACTCAGCGTCGACTTTGAGACGCGTCTGGCTCAGATGACGCACGAGGCAGCCCGTGATGGCTTGCTCAAACCACAGGCGGTCTATGGCTATTTCCCCTGCAATAGCGAAGGTGATGACCTCATCATCTATGATCCAGCACCATTTGCTGCTGCAAAATCGGACGGCAGCGCGCCTACCAAAGTTGAGATCGCTCGCTTCAACTTCCCTCGACAGGAAGAGGGTGAATTCCTCTGCATCAGCGATTACTATCGTCCGGTTGAAAGCGGTGAAGTTGATACTGTCGCGTTTCAGATTGTCACTGTCGGCGAAGTAGCTACGCAGCATTTCGATAAGCTCCAAGCGGCCAATGAGTACACAGAAGCTTACTATTTCCATGGTTTCGCGGTGCAAGCGGCAGAAGCAACCGCACAGTATGTCAATCAGCATATCCGCCGTGAACTGGGGATCGATCCCAAGCGTGGCAAGCGCTATAGCTGGGGTTATCCTGCCTGTCCCGATCTGGCAGATCATCAAACGGTGCTGAAGCTGCTGCCCGAAGCATCATCAAAACTAGGCATGGAACTCACCGTTGCCTACCAGTGGATACCTGAACAATCAACGGCGGCGATCTTTGCCCACCATCCTCAGGCGAAATATTACAGCGTGGGGGTGAACCGCACCGAGCAACTCGCCAACGCCTAAACGTCAGGATAAGGGCGCAACTCAACTTGTGGCAAGAAACGCTCAACATCTTCGCGGCGGCAATCGGCTGTACCGGGCATGATAACTACAGCCGTCGCCGCCGCGATCCCTAAACGTAAGCCATCCTCAATTGGTCGCTGAGACAGGATAGACCACGCTATCCCTGCCAGGACAGCATCCCCTGCGCCTGCCGAATTGACAGGTTCGATCTGGATCGGCGGGACGTAGTAAATGCGCTTAGGTTCAGTCAAGATCGCCAGCGCACCTTCAGCGTCAAGTGTAATCACCACATTGGTGTGGTATTGTGCAAGTACTTCCTGCCCCGCGCGATAGGCTATTCCAACCGAGTCGATAGGATAGCCGACCAAGCCCGCTAGTTCGTGTCGATTGGGCTTGATGAAAGTAGGACCGGATTTCAAACCAGCGCTCAGATTTGGTTCGCTGGCGTCGAAGATCACTGGAATGTTACGCTGTCGTGCCATCCTAATCAGATCGGTATAGATCGTCGAAGGTACACCTTTGGGTAGTGTGCCGCCTGTAACAATGCAAGTTGCCTGTTCTAGCGCTTGGGCATAACGACTCATTAAGCTGTCAATATGATGTGGCTGAACCTCTAATGTCGAAGTAGTAATTGTCGTTGATGTACGGTCTGCCAGATCGCTGATCACCAAACTCAAGCGCGTTTCACCATCGACAGGGGTAAAATCTGTCTGTATTCCCCGCGCTTCAAGCATTTGCTCAACTCGTTTTCCAGCATCACCTGCCGCAAAACCGAGGGCTAGACTGGGAACGTCGAAAACACCGAGGATAAACGAAGCGTCAGTTGGCTTGCCGCCCATGCTATAGAAACTACCTACTGCCCGCATGGTACTGGTTTTCTTGAAACCATCGACAAGTATGGAGAGATCGAGGGTAGTGTTTGGTGTAACGGTGACCAGCATTATTCCTCTTTATAGCCGCCGACGATCTGTTCCATCTGCCGATAGTTTTGCGTGACTTGCTCACTCCCGAGCAGCATTGCTCCCATGATGATACAGTAAGCATTATTATCTAGTCGCTCTACTGCATCAAACGCCGCATCAAGATCCTTACCCATCAAGAATAAGCCATGATAAGGTGCAAGAGTGCCAACCGCCTGTACCCGAATGCGCTCTTCGCGCCCCCTAACCGCTTTTATAATATTTTCCGCCAGTTTGGGGCTGTGCGCTGGCGCATAGTCAATGATAGGAGTAGTTCCAAATTTGCGAGTAGCTTCTAGTACTGGCGGCAAAGGCTTGGCAGCAGCAGCAAACACAAGTAAATTGCGCGCGTGAGCGTGAATAACGGCGCTACCATACTCCGAGAATTCGCGGTGTAAACTAAAATGCACATGTGCTTCGCGGGAAATCTTGCCCTTCCCATGAAGGATGTTCCGCTCTAAATCGGCAACCAATACATCATCGGTATTCAGTTGCCATTGCTTCTGTGATCCGCTGTAGCGCGGCGTGATACAGATTCGATTGCCAACGCGAACACTGATGTTTCCGCCCGCGGCATCGGCTAAAAAGCGGGCGAACATTACCCGCCCAATCTCGGCAATTTTGGCACGAGTTTCTTGTAGTAAGTCAGTTGGGGGAGTTTCAAGAAGTGAGAATGGCATATACACAGTCACTTGAGTCCAGCAATGTGCTAATGATACTCAAGTGACTGTCATGTCAACAATAGGTCAGTTCATATGCTGTAGTTACTTCGACTTTGATGTCAGCAGGGCATGGCGACTACCCCGTTCGATAGATGGTGAATTCTGCGGATATATATCAGCGGCAGCACTTGATGTCAGTCGTTTGGCAATGTCTGTAACCTTTTGCGCTCCAAGCTCCGAAGCCGAGGAATTGGGTGTAAACTCCAGCACAAACAGGTTTGTGTCACCTGTAGTGTCCGAGGTAAAAACTAGCAAGCTACTGTCACAAATCCAAGTAGGTGCAAAGTTGTGCCCGGAATTTGCTGTTAGCTGTCGCTGCACACCCATCGCTACATCATAGACAAAGATGTCGGTACTGGTTTTGAAGTCTGCTTGGAAGGCAACTAGAGCGCCATCACTCGACCACACGGGATTAATCGAATTCTTCGTCGCATCTGTAATCTGCAATCGGTTTGTGCCATCGGCGTTTGCCATGTTGATTACGTTATTTCCACCCTCGCCGACGAGGGAAGTAAATAGAATGCGCTGTCCATCTGGCGAGTATGAAGGATCGAAATCCTCGCTGCTTCCATCGCTGATGCGTGTCTCTACCAAAGTAGTCACGTCTAGCTCGTAAATCTGGGAGAAATCGTCGCGATCACTTTGGAATAGTAACTTTTGTGCGTCCGGCGACCAGAACGCATTGGCATCATTGCCGGGATGTGAGGTCAGGCGTTTTTCCTCACCAGTTTTCACATCCGCCAGATACAAATCCCAATTACCATTTCGAATCGACTCATAGACGATAGCTTGACCATCAGGTGACCACACGGGATTGATCTCGGTTGCCCAAGTGTTATAGGTCAAGCGCTGCGTCTGAGTGCCGTCTGCACGGGCAACGTAGATTTCCCAATTTCCATCTCGGATGCTGGCGTACGCGATCCACTGACCGTCTGGGGAGCGTGTGGGTGAAAGATCGTCTTTTGTCCCGCCTGCTGTCACATTTGTAGACTTCAAATCACCTGAACGCACACCATCAAGGCGGAAAATATCCCAATTACCTTGCTGATCAGTGTGATACGCTAACCAATCGCTGCAAACAGCCTGCGTAGAGGTTTCCACTGGCTGCCACACAGTATTGGCGACGCGCGCGTTAGTCGTATCAGGATCGGTTCGGATGTTCGCCAACGAAGGAAAAGCAGTTTCCGGCTTAATCACCGTTCCAAAGATGTTGGTCGCTCCGCCCAGAATGGCGACGAGCGCAAGTGTAAGTACAACCACCCCGGCGACCACTAGACGAACAGTGTTTTGCTTGGACATCAACGTTAAGGCTCCTGTGCCAGCAGGCGAAGTTTTCTAACTATACCAATGGTGCATCAGTCCTTATGTCGTGATTGAATAACGAATTGGGGTCGTATCAAATACATAAAAAACGGGAGGATACCCGACTGGATATCCTCCCGTTATTTACGAACTGTGAGCGACGATTAGAGGTTGTTAACGATATTGGAGAAGATATTACCGATTGCAGGTCCGAGCAGCGCCAGGATGACGATGACGACGACAGCGACCAGTACTAGGATCAGAGCGTACTCAACGAGACCCTGACCTTCTTCACGCGGCATATACAACATATGATTACCCTCCAAAGATGATGATGATAGTCTCCAAAACTGAAGACGCTCACACTATATCATAGAAGTTGAGGTGAGGGAACATCTTTACGAAATATTCATACGAGTTTCACGAATCCTTGACCATTACTGCAATTGCCATCAGCTCTCATTAAACGGACACAAATCGGTAATGCTGTATTTTCGATTGCCGTAACCATAGCTGTTGAGCGGCGTTAGCGTATCTGGACGAGCCGCCGCAACTTGAGTTACTGCTTCACATGCACGCGCTCGATTTCTGGATCGGTTATAGGAAGTCATAAATGCCTGTGCCATCGCGGCATAGCCTTCACCGGGTGTTCCGGGCGGATTTTCAGCAAGTAAGGTATTCAGTGTGTTGTTGGCGTTCGCTCGGCTTCCCTGAGCGATTTGCACCAGCATTTTTCGGTATCCAGCATAGGCACGTAGAATGATTGCCTCGTTCGCTACGCCCCACGGCTTGAGCGACGTATCATCGCGTACGCGATCAAATTGTCGAATAGCATTACGCCAATCGGACTCCGCGAACAAATAATCAGCATCGTGCAGTACATGAATACGATAGGTTGCCTTTTCATACTGGGTTATTGCTAAGGCGTAATTGACGCCATTCCAGTCCCAGATATCCGTCGCCGCGCGCGGCGGTCCTGATTGCAGATCATTGCCCGGTGTATATTGCAGCAGCACTTCCAGATTGCCGTCGTTATCAATGTCCGCAATGGCAATACGAGAGCTGGTGGCGTCAATCGGCTGGCTGTTCAAAGTTGTAAACACACCCAGCGAAGCATTCCAGCCTAATATCGACATCTGTTGCACACAGAGTCCGGTAAAGATCTGGATGCTAGAGCAAAATTTCTGAGAATAAGCTAGCTCAGGTCGCACATCACCATTCATATCACCAACACGCCGCAATTCTGGCAGCATGGTTTCGCCACTATAAATTGTGCTAAACAGCAGCCGATAGCCGCCATCCGAACAGCCATATATTAAAAGCTGTCCCGGCGAGAGGCGTGCTTCCAGATACAAAGATGGATCATAGACAGTAACGATGACTTCAACTACGCCGTCGCCGGTAATATCAGTATCAGCCTGTACTACGCCCCAATCATTCAGAGCACCCCAGCTCCGTAACATTGCCTCAAGGATCGTTGGAGGACCACCAGCCGAAAGGTATCGTCCAATCGTTTCGGGATATTGGCTAAATGTCGCTGGCTTGATCGGCGGAACAGGACCACTTAAAGGAGGGCATCCAGTAGGCTGAAACTGAGTAACGTTATTGGAGGCGGCGGCAATCGCAGTCGCTGCTTGGACGGTTGCCATGACTGCTGTTGCTGTTGCTGCTGGCGCTACGATTTGACCGAAAGGCGTTGATGTAACTTCAGTATTGTCTACACCATCGACTGGGGTAGTTAACGAGACAGAGATACGTCCGCCGGGTGTCGCTGTAGCGAATTGTTGCGGTGTTGGTGTTGCTGGATCAGGTCGCTTCCCAAGTACATCATCAACACTGCTGCAGGCTAATGCAGCCGCTAGCAATAGCAAGAGGGGAACGTGAAATGAGCGTAACGTGACCTTCATGATGGCACAGTATAGCTAATGATCTATATTTGGTCACTCATCCCATACCCACGCCGGTAGATTATCCAATTCACCTAGAGCATATTGGGCGTTACCATGTTGAACGTACATCTGCGCTAGGTTGATCCGGGCTTGCTGTTCTGCCGCTATTTCTTCTCGCACTTCAAATGCCCGTATTGACCAACGCATTGCGTCAACGGCGCGCGCCCAGTCGCCTAGGGCGAAATAGATGCGTCCCATTAGTGCGATTAAGCGTGGATAATTCGAGTCTGACTCCATCAAGTCGGACTTCACCCGAAGTGCTATATCCAACGCACGGGCAAATTCGCCTCCTGCAATTTCAGATCTTATTTCAAGGAATAGACGCCGCATGTCCTGATCAGGTAAATCGCTCGATGCTGCCGACTCCAATTGAGCCAATGAAAACTGGACGCGCTGAAGTTCATCGATGGCGTCTTGACGTCGAAAATATTCCTCTGCGCGGAGCAATAGTGTACGAGCAGCGGCTGAATTTCCTCTTTGAGATAGAACGTTTGCCAGAGATAGGTGAGCTTTTGCCTGTTCATCAAAGTCGCCAGTGCTGCCCGCTTGTTCAATGGCATCAGTGAGCGCGTAAGCTGATTCTGTCCACTCTCCCAACTTGGCGTGAGCTTCACCTACCAAACGCAGGCATAAAACCCGATCCAGTTCAGGGATTTGAGTCTGGAACATTTCATAGTAACGCAACCATGCTTCTGTAGCCCCAACTGCTAATGCCCAGATGCCAAAAGTCGTCGCCATGTAAATATGCTGACTTGCCGAGACTTTTAACCGAGCAAGAGTGCTCAACAAATGCGATAAGGGAGATCGCATCCAATACTGCGAAGGCAGCGCAAGTGTGAGCTTGATACCCATGGTGACTGAACTATCCACAAGTTCTTGTGAAAGCACATTCTCAACGAAGGTACGTGCTAAGGGAACTAAGCCAATTTGGTTGGTCGATTTCTGCTCTGCTACATGTAAGCGTAATAATGCTTCAATGGAGTCATCAACGTCGTTCGATTCATTTTCTTCAATGAAGCCCACTTGGATTGTACTAATAGTCTGCTCACATGAAAGCGCTAGGAACGTCCATAAGCTGCGCTGTTCACCCAAACTTCTCGTCCAGACATCGCTGTAGTGCGATTGTGCGATTGACGCGGTGGGTTGCCCGGCATCGATTGCTGCCCACAAAGCACGAGGATTGCCACCAACTTGCTCATAGATCTGCTTTAGACGCTCTTCGTTTGGCAACCGATTGGGATATGTTGTCGCTAGTTGGTCAAAGAATTCCTGAACTAGCGAATCGTCAAATTCTGTGAGGTCATAAGTCGGAATCGAAGGGAGCACGCGAGGAGAAATCCGTGCACACAAGATGACATGGGCATCTTCCAATACATTTAATAGGCTCTGTACTACGTGTTCATCTGCCACAATCTCGTGTGCATTGTCGATAACAACTAATCCCTCTGACTGCCGATAATAGGAACGCAAGGTAGCCCGTGCGTCTCTGACTAACGGTAATCCAAGCTCTTGCACGATATGTTCACATAGAATGGAATAAACGATGTCCGGCTTCTCTATCCATACCAAACTGCGGACATGGCGGTTGTCGATTAAGTCACGTGCCAATCGGTGTGCTATCACGGACTTACCTATTCCGGACGCTCCGTTCAATAGAATATGATGTGGCTCCGTACCAATATTCGTCAGTCGATTCCAGCCCCAATTCAATACTTCATCCCGATCTATCAAAAACGGTGGTCGAATTGGGGGCAGATTAGTATGCATAAGAACAATATTTTCTTGCTCACGGGTGCGCATTTCTCTGCGCGCCAATCGCTGAGTAAGTCGATATAAGCCCAGTTGTTGGCGACGGCGAAGAGTGCGTTCCGGTTGCCCTACTTCGTGTGCCAGACGTTCAACTGACCAATCGAGATCAATACGCACGTAGCGATAATAGAGGGTACTCCACGCCTCCAATTCAGCACTGCCGACCTCAAAATCTTCGCGGACTCTGACTTCAGCAGCAGCAATTGGTGCAAGGCTATGATTTTCCCGATGTCGATTCAGTTGCCGTTGAATATGCCGTGCGAGATGACGGAAAATCCGCACCTCGGCAGCAACCAACCCTTCCAGTGTGGCGGTAGTGTTTTGATGTATGCTGATGAATTGAGTTAGCGGATGAGTAGTCTCTAATCGCCGCCCTTGCCGCATGGATTCCAGTGCAGCGACTACCGAGTCGATCTCAACACAAGGGGTAGCTACTTGTATTGCCATAGACGAACACACAATGGATTTAGCCGCTTTTTACCTCTATGATACTATAAAGTATTCAAGATGCTACTAAATCCATTACTGTATACGTTGATGGCGGATTTTGTCGATGGCTAAGTACGCTTCTGCCAGTGTCGGTACAAAACGTGTGCGAGAGGCTAAGTTAGCGCTGGATTGCGCCATAATAGCGAAGATCGAAGCGGTGAAATTACCCTTCCCTGCTACTACGATTAACCCTGTATTGGTGGGTACATCGATCAGAGTGCTGCGAAAATGCTGCCATGCGAGACCGCGAACCTGCAAATTACTGGCACGAATATCACTGATCACGTCTACTGTATGCGTAACGCTGCGTATCATTTCTCGCATCTTAGTGACGGAAGCATTGTAGTCGTTCCAGGACCAATTGCCGTCAAAGGATTGTCGAATTGCCGTTTTATGCTCATTTTCCCACTGTACTGAAATGCCCACGATTTCCTCCCGATAATTAGTTGATGCTTCAACTATCTGCTGAAATCATAGGATGAAGGATATTTGTTGTCCCCCCTCAAAATTGGGGGATTGTATGTAACACTTAGAAAATCGGGGGATTACTACAATATGATGAATCAAAGCTCTCGGCGTTCAAAAAACCATAAGAGTGTATTTCCATAGCGCCGCTCATCAACGACTGCAAAATGCTGTAGATTGACCTCTTGTTTTTCCTGTGGATCGATCTGCACGACTACAAATCCATCAACAGCAACGTGGTCTGGGTTTTTGTCAAGCAGCGTCAGTGTTTCTAGCCATAGTGTTTTGTACTGCGGAGGAGCAACATAAACGATTTCGAAGGCTTCAGGAGATTCTTGCTTCAAATATTCAAGAACATCTTGTCGCAACACTTCTGCGTTTCCAGCTAGGTTCGTGACCTTAAGATTATCCTCTATCGTCCTAATAGCGGGTAGCGCCTTCTCTACGAAGCGTGTGAATTGTGCGCCACGACTGAGTGCCTCTATACCAACGCTACCGGTCCCAGCAAATAGATCGAGAAAGATACAATCCGGAACGCGCTCGCGCAGGATATTAAACAGCGCCTCTTTGACACGATCCATGATTGGGCGGGTGCCCTCTCCGGGTACTAATTTGAGGCGTCTGCCTCGTGCGCTGCCCGCTATAACACGCAAAGACATATCTTATCTGCCGGGACTGACTTAGCGCCCAAGGAGAGTGATACTTTGATCGCACATACGCAAAATCATCATATAGCGATCCGGTTCATCCGGTTTTTTCTCCAATTCGCTTTGGCAAAGTTGCTTCGCTTTGGAGAAGGCGCCTATCGCCGCATCTTTTTGTCCAGCCGCTTTAAGGCAGAGAGCCAGCCCGTAATTAGCGTCAATATGATCACTATACCGCTCTGCGAGTTTGCGAAACTGCTCCAGCGCCGCATCATTTTGACCGTTGAAGTGCTTGCTCCATGCATCGCCAACCAGTACATCGGCTTCATTAGCGCTAGGGCGACCAATCGCGAACAAATTGCTCATCTTGATAAAACCTCTCAAGAACCATGCGGGATGAAAAGCGATTATACCCACTATCCTCTATCTTGATCATCAATCGCTGGCGCAGTTTTGATCAGTTGATAAGCCTCTTCTAACGTTTGGACGTGTCGGGTGCGTGCTGCTGCGCGATAAAAGGTCTGTGCTAGTTGCAAGAAAAAGGTAGTTGTGAAGTAACCTTTCCCGCAGGCGACGAGCAATCCTGTATTAGTCGGCATATTTCGTAAGGCACGGGTATAGGACTTCCATGCAGGACCATTCAATTGAGGGGCACTATGCCGAATATCTGCGATGATATGGACAGTGTGATTCTCGGCGCGAATCATTTCAAAGATCTGGCTAATCGTTATATCGTATTCAGCCCAAGTCCATGTGCCAACAAACGATTGACAGATAATTGAATGATCATCATTATCCCAGAAGACTGAAATGCCCATGCCACAATACCATGTACCATACCTTGTTTGTTCTCATTACAGCATAAGCGTAGTTTCGCTTACGGTTTACAACATTCATGTTACTTTTATGAGTTTGCTATCAAACCCATATTCCAAACTGCACAAATTGCGCTATACTTTTATTGTGCAATAATAACAAATGCTTTTCTTTAAGCGCTTTGAGTGCACTGATGTTGGCACGCTAAAAAATTCTTATCAATAGGAGTTTCTCCCCTCTATGGTCGCACATGTTGTCCCTTCCATTCACACTACTACGGATCCCACCTATCAAACTGCCCTCAAACAGTATGATCGCGCTGTATCGTATCTAGATTTGCCAGATGGTTTAGTGGAATTCATGAAATGGCCCCGTCGTGAACTGACGGTGAACTTTCCAGTGCGGCTCGATAATGGTGAGGTGCAGATATTTACTGGGTTTCGCGTACATCACAGTACAGTACTAGGACCGTCCAAAGGTGGCATTCGCTACAGCACCCATGTCAATCTAGATGAGATTCGGGCGTTGGCGATGTGGATGTCATGGAAATGCGCACTCGTCAATCTACCTTACGGTGGCGCAAAGGGTGGTGTGATTGTTGACCCACGTGCTCATAGCCAGATCGAACTTTCAAATCTGACCCGTAGATTCACTTCAGAGATCATTCTGTTGATCGGCCCTAAGATTGACATTCCAGCCCCGGACATGGGTACTAACGCGCAGACGATGGCGTGGATGATGGATACCTACAGCATGACGATGGGTTATTCTGTTCCTGCTGTCGTGACGGGCAAGCCCATGAATATCGGCGGTTCGGCAGGGCGTGAGGAAGCCACTGGTCGCGGCGTGATTGTTTGCATGTTAGAAGCGTTGCGCCAGCAAAATGTGATCAAAAGCCCGAAAGACATTTCCGTTGTCGTCCAAGGCTTTGGCAATGTTGGCTCCAATGCTGCTCAACGCGCTTACGATCTTGGATTCAAGATTGTTGGCATCAGTGATATCAGTGGTGGCTACCACAACGAAAAAGGTCTGAACATCCGTGAAATGCGCGACTACTTGGAGAAAAGTCCAACCAAGTCGCTCGAGGGCTATCGCAATGCCGAAAAAGTAACCAACGCCGAACTCTTAGAACTGAGTTGCGACGTTTTGATTCCGGCAGCGTTGGAAGGTCAGATTACTGGGCAGAATGCTGATAATCTCCGTGCCAAACTAATCGTAGAAGGCGCGAATGGACCTACAACACCCGATGCGGATGACATCCTGCGCGATCGTGGCATCACCGTCGTGCCGGACATTCTGGCGAACGCAGGTGGCGTCACTGTTTCTTATTTTGAGTGGGTGCAAGGACTTCAGGAATTCTTCTGGGATGAGGACGAAGTTTTCCGCCGTCTGGAGCGCATCTTGATCCGTGCATTTGACGAGGTGACGGCGACAGCAGAAACTTATCGCGTTGACCTACGCACGGCTGCACAGATTACGGCGATCAACCGTGTATCACAAGCAACCATGACACGCGGTTTCTATCCATGATCAAAATGAACTAAAAGTTTGTCATCAAACGGGCGAGGAACTTCCTCGCCCGTTTCGTTTTTGTTTATATCAATGTTGCTAGAATCTGTTTCATTCATATTCATCAGCTTGCTTAACTGCAGACCGGAGTCACGCCGCCATGATTCGCTCATTGGTTGCCAGCGGGGTTATCGACGCCGATACCGAGATCATATTAGGACGCAATTTCACACAGGAAAAACTTGCGGCTTCATTTGCCAATGGTGAACCCATGTGGATGGATATTGTTGATCCATCAGAGGAAGAAATCCGATGGCTAGAGCAGCAATTGGAACTACACCCGACTGTGGTAGAAGACCTCTTGCGCGTGGATCAACGGCCGACACTTTTGGTCTACCCGCGCTACATCTTCTTGTCGCTTTTCCAGCCTAATGTGCGCCTAAACAAGGTCGAGGGCAAAGAAATTCATTGCCTGATCGGAAAGAAATTCTTCGTCACGGTAAGACAATCCGATGCCACAGCTGTAGACACTGCCTACAACCGTGTTGCCCAAAATACTAGTACATGGCGACAGGGCATCCCCTATTTTCTCTATCTGATCACGCAGTTCGTGATTGACGCATATTATCCGCTACTGGATCGCATGAGTATGCAGCTCAACCAACTTGAAGAAGCGTTGATGGCGAACGGCAAGCCGGCTAATTCGGCACGCAAGCCATTATATGTAGTCAAACAGCAGTTGATCACACTGAGACAGATGGTCGCACCACAACGCGAAGTCCTATCCAACGCCATTGGCGAAGAACGTATCTCCGAAACGGCAGACATTCGCGACCTTTTCCGTCACCTCTACGAACGCTTGCTGCGCATCTATGATATTGTCGATGCACAACGCGATCTTTCTAACAACGTGCTAGATATGATCGAAAGTCGCGACTCGAATAAGCTAGCAGAAACGGTCAATCGGCTGACTTTGCTGTCGATGATCTTCCTGCCTTTAACCTTTATCACCAGTCTGTTTGAACTGAATTTCGCTACCACTATCGATCCGGTTGTATTACCGATCAGTGGGGCAGCAATGCTATTCTTGGTAATTGGGTTAATGGCTTTATCAGTCGGTGGTATGGCTTTCCTATTCAGGAAAAAAGGATGGATCTAAACAAATGCGCGTCATGGTCATCATCAATCCCGCAGCAGGCATTGACCGTCCAATTCTAGGTTTATTGAACAAGGGCTTTCACGACGCCGGTATCGAATGGGATGCACGCATTACCCATAAAGCTGGAGATGCACGTCAACTAGCGAAGCAGGCAGCAAAAGAAGGGTGGTCTATCATTGCCGCACATGGCGGTGATGGAACGGTGATGGAAGTGGCAGACGGCTTGCAAGGCACAGGTGTCCCACTAGGTATCCTACCGGGAGGTACGGCAAATGTAATGTCGGTAGAACTGGGCATTCCCGCCGACCTATCCGCCGCTGTGGAACTACTCGCCAGCAAGGATCACAATATTACCGAACTAGATCTCGCCAAAGCCAAAGATATGAACTTCATGCTCCGCGTAGGCATCGGTTTTGAAGCGAATATGATGAAAAACGCAGATCAAGAGGTCAAGAATCGCTTTGGGTTACTGGCATATGCTTTTTCTGCCGCTAACGAGCTACGTAACCTCACATCTGCACATTACATCATTGAGGTCGATGGAAAAAAGGTAGAAGCAGACGGTATTAGCTGCATGATCGCCAATTCCGGCAATATCGCCATCGGTGGCTTGCGTCTATCGCACAAAGTCAGCATCAATGATGGTTTATTGGATGTTATTGTCTTTAGCAACGCTAACTTGCTCACCTTGCTCAACGTCGGCATGGCGGTACTGACGACCGGAGACGGTACAATATCTGATAGCGTGCAGCATTGGCAAGGGAAGAATATAAGTGTGCGCTCACAGCCACAGCAAACCGTCTCGGTTGATGGAGAGATCGTAGAAACTGAGACTGTTGAAGCATCAGTGTTACCGCACGCAATTAAAGTTATTACTCCAGCTCCGGCTCAGACAAATGGCAACGCTTCAGGATGACCATAAATCAGGAAAAACATTTGGAACGCAAGTCGCCACTGCGCGACTTGTGGAAACAATTCACCAGTCTGTGGTACAGCGTTACTCGCAGCGATCCGATAACCAGTCTCAAGGGTATTTTGGAGCTGGGCTATCGGACGCTTACTGGTGCGCCGCCACCGTGGTTCAGTAAGGTTACCCCTAACTTGTACGTATCAGGGCAGTACAATGCGCGTGGGCTGCCGCGATTGCGACGACGTGGTGTAACGGCTGTAGTCAATATGCGCGATGAATACGACGACAAGGCAGCGGGAATTGCGCCAGAGCACTACCTCAACCTAAAAGTAGTGGATAACACGGCACCAGAAATGGATCAACTCCGCAACGGGATTAAGTTCATTCAAGAACGGCTTGATGAAGGTGGCAAGGTGTACATCCATTGTGCCGCCGGAGTCGGACGTGCCCCAACGATGGCAGCCGCATATCTACTCAGTCAGGGTATGACGCCCAATCAAGCTTGGGCACGACTTCAGAAAGTACGACCCTTCATTCGTCCGGTTCCTGCACAGATCGAACAAATCGAACTGCTGGCTAAAGAATTGGCAGAAACACGGGAAAAATCACTTGCCAAACCTAAACCGACCGCAGATCCAGTAATCCTGAAGCCAACGCCGTCGGCGGCAGCGGTAGAAATACCACCCTTACCGTCCGCGCCAGTCGATCTTTTGACCGACGATCCACAACAATCCGATCATAACGCAGAATAAAACTGCGATATCTACAGCCAGCGGAATGCGATCTGGCACACTCATTACTACCTGTCGTAGCGCGGAAGCAGCGTAAGTAGCAGGAGAGAAAACGCTGATTGCCTGAAGCAACGGAGGTAGCCTATCGGCGGGAATAATCACCGGTCCTACGCCCAGCAGCGCAAACGTGATCAGTGTACTCATATTGCCTACATCATCGGGTGTTTTGCCGAGCAAGCCGATTAGCGCTCCCAATCCCGCAAGCGCCATTGTGATCAAGGGCAGCACAACAATTATGAGCGGGTTAATGTTCAAGGGCAGTTGCAAGATTGCCGCGCCGATTAGCAGCGTCACGATTGCCGACGGGATCGATAACAGCAGAAATGCTAGCACCGTCGCTAAAATGAGTGCTGCGCGGGAAATCGGGAGGGTAGCGAAATAGTCCAGCATCCCATTAACCCGCATGTAGGCGAAATTACCACTGACCCTGCCCACCGTTCCAAATAACAAAGACAAGACAATATTGCCTGTTACAACATAGATCAGGGCATCGCTTCCTGTACCTGCAAATACACCCAATGTTGCCGTTGAGAGTGCCGGAAACACCGTACTTGTTATCACCTGTCCGCGCCATGCCCAACGCCAGTTGGTAAGTTGGACTAAGGTCAAGTCGAGTAGCTGCCGCAGAAACATTCGCATCGAAGTTAAGCCTGTTTCGTTGCTAGCGAGAAATAGAGGTCTTCCAGTGTCGCAGTACTGAGTCTAAAATCCTCAATGTATTGCGCAGATGTTAGCGCCGCAATGTAGGTAGCAGCTTGCCCATGATCGATCAACAACTGCCAGCGCCCCGGGGCAAGTTCGCGCTTGAACACCGCACGATCAATTGGCAGTGTTGGCGGAAATTGTGGTGAAAAGATCACTTCCAATCTCAGTTGACGATTCAGCTCACTTTTTAGTACCCCCGGTCTGCCTACAGCCAGCAGCTTGCCTTTCTGCATGATGGCAACACGCTGGATGATCCGTTCGGCTTCGATAGCATTATGCGTGATAAAAATGATCGTTGTGCCCTGTTCGCCATTTAGTTGACGCAAATGCTCCCACACCATCGCACGATGCTGGGGATCAAGATCATTGGTCGGCTCATCAAGAATAAGGATGGGCGGCGATGCAGTAACTGTAGTTGCTAACAAAACTAAACGTTTTTGTCCCCCGCTTAGCCGACTCGTTGGTTTGTTGCGAATCTCTCCCAGATCCCAACGGTCGATTAAGCGCTCCCTCTCTCTTTGTGATTGCTGGCGCGACAATCCTCGCAGGTGTGCTGTGAAGTAAAGAGACTCGCCTACCGTAAGCATATTTAACGCCAAGCCACTTTGCGGCATATAACCGATCTGACTTGGCGTGTATAGAGGCGTGGCATCCAGCGGCTTGCCGTTTAGTAGTATCGTACCACTGCTTGGCTTAAGTAGATTTGCCATCTGCTTAATCAGCGTCGATTTACCGGCACCGTTATCTCCCAGCACACCGAAAATCTCACCAGCTTCAATAGTGAGAGAGATATCATCGTTCGCCGGTTCTACTTGCGACGGATAGTATTTTGTTAGGTGAACAATGTCATAAATAGCCATATTGCATCTTGCTTGAACAACTTGGAGTTCAGGAATTGTGCAAGCAATAATGTTATGTTGAATCAGGAGGGTTTCATCGTATCGACGAGGTAGCGTAACCAAAGCGACAGAAACATCAGCCCAAAGTTGTAGAGAAAATGTGCCACTATAGCTGTTGTCGTGTTGTATCTCTGCCGCACCCAACCAAGAGAAAAGCCAACGATGATAATGATAAACGTAGCAGGGGTGAGCGTGTACTGAATGTGCACCAACGCGAAGAAGATCGTCGTTGCACCCAGCCCGAAGATCGGCTGCAGAGCACCGCGAAAGGCGATCTCCTCACCAATCGCCGCTGTACTTGCAATGAGCAGCGCTAATCCGATTGTATTGATGCTCTGCGAGAGCAACCCGCTGAGTTGAGTTTGTTCTTCCAATATCTCAGGACTAACCAACAACTGCCACAGCATACCAACACCAAACGCCACAAAGATCATCAGAACCGCGAGTCCTGTACCAACGAACAAATCGCGCGGCGAAGGCAACTGTAACCCCAATCGTTGCAGTGTTTCGCCGACGGATCGTCGCAGACTGAAACCCACACCCAACACTGAGAAAATGATGAACAAGCTCATTTGAAGGATCTGATCGTTGGCACGGATCCCTTCAAAGTTCTGCGCCAAGCCGTTAAAGCCACCAGCAAGAACATAATTGAGGAACGTATAGCCGAGCAAATACGTGCAATATACCAGCGCGGTCATGTGGACGGGTGAGTTGGGATCGAACCCTCGATTACTGATCTGTGGGCTGGCAAACAGCCTCGCCAAACGTCGACGCACTTGCACAAATAAAAATAGCGTAGCAGCGATGCCCACAATTGCAGCGATCAAACGGGCAAAGATGGCGTTCTCGAAATCGAGAGTCTGACCCGTAATTGTTGGGTTGTTGAGGACAAATCCAAAATAAAACACGTAAAACGTGTTTAGCAACAATAGTGCGATGAAGACTATCGGCTGTAAGCTAGGGCGTCGTTCCGCTAGATTAGCGATGATAACGACGAGTACCAGAATTCCAAGCGTGATCAAACTATCAGGATTCGACATGCTGACGATTATAGCCGATGTCTACAACGGGTGGCATAATCGCCGCAGATTTCTCTAAGGGATGTATTGATGACGCTACGGTGGTTTAGCCTTCTCACAATTTCAACGCTACTCAGTACACTTCTGTTGCTGACCGCATGTGAAGGGGACGCTAATGCAAGTGCAAAAGTCGCGACCTTGCTACCAACGCCAACAGCATTGGAACGCCTAATTGCCAGCGAAGCAACGTCTGCTCCTGTTGTTACAGCTACACCAAAAGCTGTGGCGCTTGTCACCGCTTTTCCAATTTCCGCTATCAGTTCGTGTGCTACTGAGCCAGCACAATTGCCCGCTAGCTATACTCTTGAATCGGTGATCGATATGTCGGAACACCTGATCACCACCGCGATGCAAGCCCATTATCGCAATCGTACGGGCAACAGCCTAAATCAATTAGTCCTATATGTCGATCCCAACCGTGTTCCCGGTGTGTTCACACTACACGATGTTCATGGCACCGGCGAAACAGAGATCAGTGGCTACACCCTAACTGGACCCCGACTCGACGTTGATCTCGCTGCACCACTGCTGCCTGAATGCTCTGCGGCGCTGTCGCTTAACTTCACACTCAAGGTTTTGCCACTGGCTGAGGCACGCTTAACTTACCTCGGCTACACAGACCGGCAGATGAACCTCGGACACTGGCTGCCGCAGTTTCCGCCGTATTTGAATGATCAATGGTTTATTCCCCGCGCATGGACGATTGGTGAATATTGGGTTGATGATTTAGCCGACTATGATGCGAGAGTGACGCTAAAAAATGGTGCTGATGCAATCATCATCGGACCGGGCATTGAACAGCGCGTTAGTGCCGATGTTTGGCGCTTCAACTTAACACGGGCGCGATCCTTCACTTTGGCAATCAGCAATGCTATGACCAAAAGCAGCGTCACCACAAGTAAAGGCTTACGCATCGATCTTTATACCTTTTCTAAAGGACAGCCAATTGGCGCAGTAGATCAAGCAGTTCAAACAGCGCAAGCAACCGCCGAGCAGTTCACCGACCTATTGGGATCGCTGCCGCTATCGCGTCTCGTTGTGATTGAGGCGGATTTTCCCGATGGCATGGAATTCAGCGGTATGGCATACGTTGGTCATAAATGGTTTCAGCAGTATGAAGGTAGACCCGATTCGTGGTTAACACTTATAACCGCACATGAAGTGATCCATCAGTGGTGGTACTCGCTCGTTGCCAACGATCAGAATGAAGCGCCGTATCTCGATGAAACCTTGGCGATTTATGGTGAATTGCTTTTCATTGAGAAGCACTATCCTGAACTCGTGCCGTGGTGGTGGACATTGCGGGTCAAAGTTCATCAACCACAGGGCTTCGTCGATTCGCGTGCTGATGAATATAGTAGTGGACGCCTCTATATCAATGCGGTCTATCTTCGTGGGGCAACGATGCTGCAAGAGATTAGGGATACTATTGGAGATCAAGACTTCATATCATGGTTGCAGCAGTACACAGCAGAGAACAAATTCCGCATCGCCACTGCTGCCGATTTCTGGCGCGCTATGCCAGCCAATGACTATGCCATCACCGAGCCGATCCGTGTCCGCTACATGCGTCAACCTGATCCGTTGGGATCAATGACGCCAACTCCAGCCGGTTAAAATTCGATGTTACGCTGTCAAATCACCTTTGACAACAACATCTTCACTCGGCGTTTCACTGCCATATGCAGACTCGACTGTGATCCATGCCCATGTGTAATTATCGATGTACTCATCAATGTTGAATAGCAGCACGCCCTTGCCTTTATCATCAACATAGAAAGTGCCAACATTGCGACGCTCACCTTCTCTGGTGAGCCACAACACGTAAATCTTGTGTTCTTGAAGCTGTGGGAAACCCTGCGCATAAAGCAAACCAATCCTGCTTTCCGCATTCCACATTAACACTGCGGAAGCATTGCCACCTTCCGTAGACGAAGGCAGCCGCACCCAACGCAGATTGTCATTGCCCGAAAAAACAAAGGCAGTAGTTTGTGGCGCACCAATGTCAGGAGTTGGCGTACCTGCTACTGCAATCTGATTGTTGGTAAGGCTATCAACACGCCCAAACCAGTAGATGTTAGTAAGGAGTAGAACTAGGATCGCTGCAGCGGCGGCGAACCATGCAGGATGAACTGGTCGCTTGTGAGAAGTAGATGCGAGAGTGTTCACAGAAACTGTAGATGCACCCTCAGTCATTTTCAGCAGCTTTTCCGCTAGGTGCGCTGATGGATCGATCTGTGGAACACCAGCACGCATGTCCATCTGCAATCGTCTAAATTCCGTCAATTGTTCGACCGCATCGGGGCAGTCAACAAGACCCGCTTCGACAACTTGCGTCGTTGCCTGATCAGTTAATCCAAAGGCATAATCAGGAATTAACTCCTGGATGGATGAGCAGTCGGGTAATGCATCTGTGTAACGGTTAGCGTTCATGCGGAAATTCTACGACTCATCTTCTTGATCATTATACGTCCAACGAAGCTTACTTAGATTGTTCTTTGACTGACTCTTGCCACAGCTCGCGCAGACGTTGAAGCCCGCTACGTAGCCTCGTCTTGACAGTACCCAATGGAATCTCAGTTTCGTTCGCAATTTCGCTGTGGCTCATCCCGCGGAAAAATGCTAGTTCAATGAGCGAGACTTGCTCTTTCGGAAGCTGCGCCAATAACGTCCGCAGATCAATATGTTCTTGCCAACCACTCTGACTCCCGATAGCGCTATTGAGCATAATATCTTCAATGTCTTCAATGGAATCAGGATGGAGATTGGGTTGCCGTCGCTCCTGCCGCAAACGATCAATTGCAGTGTAATGCGTGATTGCCAGCAACCAGTTCTTCAGATTTCCTTTGTTTGGGTCCCATTGATTTTTCTGCTGCCAGACCTTAAGAAAGGTATCTTGCGTTACTTCCTCCGCCAATGTTTGACTCTGCAAAACATGATAGGCGAGGCTGTAGATTGCTTTTCCAAACTGCTGATAGATTAAACGTAACGCCTGCTGGTCTTGGGCGGCGATACGTCTCATTAGTTCTTTATCGTCAAGTTGCGAAGGCATGTGATCAACTCGCTCCGCGCATCAGTCTAGCAACTCAAGTGCAGCCTGTAAAGCGTTGGATGAGTAATTGATAAGCGACAATCCATAGCTTCTCTGCACAACGATTTACGTCTTAGAAGGTGCTCACCTTCTGTGATGCAATTCTAAGGGAGGCTCGAAAGACTGTATGTCTAAGTTAAAAATGCTCATTCTACTCCTCTTTGTGTTTTCTCTGGTTAGCCCTGTAATGGCGCAAGATTCAACAACGTTGATCAGTGTGGCTACTTCAGACACGTTAGGTAAGTACCTCGTTGGCGAGAATGGTCTAACGCTTTATAGCTTTCCGCCTGATCCGATCAATGAGAGTGTTTGCTACGATGCCTGTGCGGAAGCATGGCCCCCATTGACAGTTGAAAGCGCTGACAAAATTACTGTTGCAGATGGCATTCCCGGTACTTTTGCTACCACTACCCGCAAAGACGGCGCGTTGCAGGTGACTTATAACGGGATTCCGCTGTACTACTGGGCAAGAGACGCTCAAGCTGGTGACACTACTGGTAATCGTGTTGGTCGCATTTGGTGGATTGTGCCACCCGCAACCGTGTATCCTCAACGTGTGCCTGAACTCGGCAATATCTTGGTTGGTCCCACGGGTATGACCCTTTACACGTTCACAAATGATCAGCCGGGAGTCAGCAACTGCTACGATCAGTGTGCGGAAAACTGGCCACCACTAACGGTTGAAAGCGCTGATGCCTTCGTGCCGGGGGTGAATCTACTTGGCAAGTTTGACTTTGCTGAGCGCAAAGATGGTGCGTTACAGGTAACTTACAATGGTTGGCCCCTGTACTACTGGCAAGGCGATGCGGCTATTGGCGATGCCACTGGGCAGAACGTTGGTGAAAAGTGGTTCACGGTTGTTGCTGATGTGATAGGTGTCAAGGATGATCACCTGATTAGCTACGACGGTATGACACTCTACACTTTCAGCAAGGATGCCGACGGCGTAAGCAACTGCTCTGGAGACTGTGCCAAGGCTTGGCCCCCATTTACCGTCTTGAAGGGTGATCGCTTGGTTGCCCCCGAGGGCGTCACTGGCACACTAGCGACCATCGAACGCGAAGATGGAAAACTGCAAGTGACTTATAATGGCGCACCGCTATACGTCTACGCGGAAGATAAAGTTCCCGGTGACGCCAAGGGTGACAAAGTGGGTGATGTCTGGTTCTTTGCCAAACCGTAAACGGCTAACATCCTTGTAATAGAAAGCATGAATCAGGAGCGCACTACGGTGCGCTCCTCTGTTTCTGCACTTATGCAGTGCCGAAAGTCAGTCCAAGTTCACGCAGCCACTTGCGATAAGCGATAGCGGTTTTGTCGCTGCGCAGATGTAACTCCGCTTGTAGATCAAGCGGCAGTAGTTCAGGGCGTTGACTTTCCACAATAGGAATATCTTCTCCTGCAACATGATCTTGAAAGGCACGCAATTCCTGTTCGGGCACATCATAACTGTGGTTCATTAGCATCCACATCCAGGCATGAGATATCGTCTCCTCTACGGGTGTCACCATTAGCATAATGGCGAAGCCCTGCGTTGTCGCTTCTTTGCGGAAATATGCCGTCAAAGGGCGAAATACGCGATAGGTGTATTCGACTTCTTTGCCAATCCCAGTACCATCGGGATTCGGCTGAAAGATACGAATCTGGCTGGCAGTAACACCTTCTGCATCCGTCACCACTTCGTACGGCGCGATTTCAGGACGCTCTCGTGTCCCTAACGTGTTTTCATGTACAAAGGGAAAGTGACCCACATCAAGGAAATTCTCCACAATGCGAGGTCCGTGTGCCTTAAACACATAAGGTCCGCATAAAATACGACGGTAAGTCTGATCATCCCATTCAGGAAACGGAGCTGTGTAATCGGGAGGCGTGCCTAAGCACACCCAGATCAGATCGCGTTCAACTTTGGCATGATAGGCTTCAACTCGTGCTTTCTCCGGCGGTTGCTGGTCAGGGTGTGCAGGAATACTGATGCAGCGTCCCTCTGCGTTATAGGTCCAGCCATGATACGGACACATCAAACTATTTTCATTTTGTATCTCGCCTAGCGAGAGCCGCACACCGCGATGGATACACAAATCTTTCCAAGCCAACACACAACCGTCGCCTGTTCGCCACACCACTACATCAATGCCTAATACACGGACACTCATGATCTCTGTTGCATCCAGTGCCGAGACATGACCAACCACATGCCAATCATTCACTAGAATCTTGTCGTTGAGTACTGCCATATGCGCCTCAGATCGCTAGGTATTGGCGAGAGTTTATACCCACCGGTTATTCCGCCCAACTGCCTTTATGCACTTTGCTGGCGAAAGGGGCATGTTACAATTTCGCCTATTGACCTGCCAACTTCAGTTGATTGGCGGTGACGAAATTGAAAAACAAATCGAAGCCGAATTTGGCGAAGCCAACCATTAGAAGTACCAGCCGTCAACTGACAGCTAATCATGCGTGGAAAGCGCCAGCCGGTTACAAGATCATGGTATTGGATCGTGGGACAGTCAGCTTTAACATTCCGCAAGACTGGATCTTAGCGAAACTTGAGCCTGTCGAAATTCACGATGGCGAACCACCTAACGACAATGCACGCATCAGTGTTTCGTTCTGGCACTTGCCGCCGGGCGTAGACTGGAGTGGTCTACCATTAACCAAACTATTGACGGACTCCCTGCAAGGCGGTAGCCAGAGTACCATTAAGATGCTAGAACGTGGCAAGATTAGCGAAGCGAACCGTGACAGCATGGAGCTTGTTTGGACACAGAGTCGTTTTCTCGATCTACCTCAAAATCGAGAAGCATACAGCCGCGTGGCAATGATGCGTGGCTTTAATGTTGCCGTGCTCATTAGTTTTGATTTTTGGGTAGATGACGCTAAGAAATTACAGCCAGTATGGGATGAGTTATTGCGTTCGATAAATCTCGGACGTTCTGTTGCCGATCCCACCAAAGGTATTGTCTTACAGTAGGATTCTAGATGACCGATCCACGTCAGCATCAACTATTTCGCGAATACCCACTCCGTGCTGAAGTCGCCCTATCTACTGGCTCTGTACCAACACCATATCACGTTTACGCTGGCTACGGCGCTTTTATAGGAGGAACTGCCGACCTCGCGGCAGTTGAAGAACTACTGCGCCCGGAGCAGATTGTGCCGCTGCGCAACGAAGCAGGACAGGCATTGATGGGTGTCTGGATCTGCAATTTCGTAGATGCTAGTCTTGGTCCACATCATGAATTACAGTTTTCGATCTTTGTTACCTCGAAGCCGGTACCACCTATCAGTGCACAGCCACTGAGTCTGTTAGCTGCGATGTTGACGAATTCTGATTTGAGAATGTTGTGTCATGGTCTATGGAACAATAGTCCACTTGTTGTCGCGTATAACCGCGAACTTCTTAGCCTGAACGCGCGTCTTACCAACAGCCAGATAGAACTGACTTCCGACAGATTAAAGTTTTCGTATAGAGATCAAGCTGACAATATCATTTGTGCAGGACACATTCATCAGCCACGTAAACAATCATGGCACGCCATTTGGAGTTTCATGCGGCAACTGGGCTTTACTAGAATGCTACAAACTCTACGTCAACCTTACGTAGAGATGCGAATACTAAATCCCATTGGAGTGGTCTTGCCGCAGAATACGACGGCACAGTCGTTTACCAAGACCGATGCCAATATCATCCACTTTTTCGATCCCGACCAGCAACTGAGCATACTCGATCCGCAATACGCTCGACTGGGGTTCTCGCCCACGTTTATTCAGTTCATGGATGGCTTCAAATTCGTCTACCTGCATCCTGAATAAACATAGAATGTATAGATCATCCTATAGTTTATTCCGCTGTACGCACGCCAACTTCGTCCAGATGCAGTAGCAGGTCGGCAGGGTCTTGATAAACGCGGTACGCACCCGCGCGCTCTAGCTCATCTTGTCCGTAACCTCCCGATAATAGTCCTACTCCGAGCGCATGCGCCCGTCGCGCTGCTAATAGATCCCACACACTATCCCCTACAACTACCGCTGATCCGATAGATACATTTAGGCGCTCTGCTGCCGCTAGGAACAGATCAGGATCGGGTTTAGCATAGGGGACTTGATCTCGCGTCACAATTGGCACATTGGCGGGCACATTCAAAAGTTCAAGTACACGTCCAGCCGTTTCCAATCGTCCACTAGTCGCGATTGCCCATGGGGTGCCAACTTGCGATAGATACGCTAATAATTCACGTGCGCCCGGTAATGGTCGAATCTGCGGTGAAAGTCTGGCATACGCCTCTTTATGGCGCTGCTGCATACGCTGTATTTCCTCAGAGCTGACGTGAGTATCGGTCTCTCGTAGCAAGGCATTCAGGAACAAACCACCACTCATGCCAATGCGACGATGGATCCGCCACACAGATAATTGAATGCCTGTATCTTCTAGAGCTTCTCGCCACGCCAGTACATGCTGATAAACACTATCGACCAGTGTGCCGTCGAGGTCGAACAGGAATGCTACGTCTCGTCGTTGGGTTTGGATTGAATCACTCACCTACTATTGCTCCTTATACGGAATCGAAGTATCGAGGATCACAGTGCTTGAGGCGCCTATAGCTCGGTGCGCAAACTCCACAACTCAGGAAAAAGTTCGATGTCCTGCACATCCTTCAGATAGGTAGTCCCCGCCGTGCCTCCTGTACCGCGTTTATTCCCGATAATCCGCCGCACCGTTGTGTAATGGCGAAACTGCCATTGTTTGAAGGAATCCTCCAGATCGAGGAGTTTCTCAGCTAGCTCATACAAATCCCAATAGTCCGCAGGATTACGATAGACGGTGATCCATGCCTGTTCAACACTGTCATTGGCAGCATATGGCTGCTTCCAATCGCGATCCAGAAGTTGGGGAGCAATCGCAAAACCACGCCGTGCTAGTAGCCGGATCGCTTCATCATACAGAGAAGGTAGCTGCAATTCGGCAGTGACCTGCTGATAAATCCCCTCTTGATGTGCGAATGGACGTGTCTTAACTTCATTTTTGTGTCCGAGGATGAACTCGATCAAGCGGTATTGATAAGATTGAAAACCCGATGCGTGACCTAGATATGGGCGAAACTGGCTGTATTCGCTCGGTGTTAACGTGGATAGAACTGTCCATGCGCTGACGAGTTGTTCCATGATCCGCGAGACACGTGCCATCATTTTGAAAGCGGGAGGCAAATCATCATTTTTGATTTGCTCACGCGCCGCGCCTAATTCGTGCAGCATCAGCTTCATCCACAGTTCATTAGTTTGATGTTGAATGATGAATAACATTTCATCATGATGATCCGAGAGTCGATGCTGTGCCTTAAGCAACTCGGTGAGGGCTAAATAGTCGCCATAGCTCATCGTATCGCTGAAATCGAGCCTCGCTGTATCTACTGAGTGGGTTGATTTCTTCATGCTCTTGCCCCAATATGCCTTGCGCACTACATTCCTATATCGAGATGGTACTCGTGAACTGGGCGGGAATACAATATCATTATCATTGATGTTCTCCGCAACTTGAGGAGGATAAAACCGATGACTGCGCAGTTGCACGAAATACTAATCTACGAGGGGGCAGAAATGTCGATGGCATTCTGTCCGCCCATCCCAACTGATCATCCGCGTATCAAGAGGCTGACGGCGGAAGAAATTAAAGATGAGCCGCATCACCCGTTCATCTTTTCAACGGCGTGCTGGCGTCGCTATGTGGGAACATGGGAGATCAGAGACTGGCAATTCTATCTGGTAAAGCTAGTGGGCATTTATAAAGTAATCGGTGACGAACCGATCCCGGCAACTTGGTTCACAGGTGTGATCCGCGTTCCACGTGGGGAAATGCTGCACTACGTCCATATGGGATTTGGATCAGTGTATGAACAAGAACTGCACATGAAAATTGAAGCTGGAGAGGTTGTCAGATCGCGGGTTATCGATAACCGTAACAAGGATATAGACAACAGCGATCTGGGTTTCCGCAATCTACCCGGTTTTGAAAATCAATTCGATGGAGATGACGAGATATAACTATGCAATTCACACTTTCACTTCCAGATTGGGCTGTAGAGGAAAACAAAAAACTACCTGCTTTCATGCCGTCGCTAGACGAACGAATGGCGGCAGTAATTCGTTTCTCCCGTTTGAACTTTGAGAAGGGCACAGGCGGACCATTTGCCGCTGGTGTGTTTGAGCGCGAGACAGGCAAGCCGATTGTTATCGGGGTTAATCGTGTTGTACCTTCCAATTGCTCCTCTGCGCACGCCGAGGTGATGACGCTCTCAGTAGCGCAGCAGATACTAGGAACCTATGATCTTGGCGGCGTGGGAATGCCAGAATATCAGTTGGTGGTCAACTGGCGTCCTTGTGTCATGTGCTTCGGCGCGACGCTTTGGTCGGGGATTCGTTCTCTCGCCATTGCTGGCAGCGGTCCCGAATTAGAACGGATCACAGGCTTTGATGAAGGTCCTATCCATCCCGATTGGGAGCATGAGTTGGCAAAGCGTGGCATCGAGCTGATTAATAACGTGATGACCCAGCAAGCGTTAGAGGTCTATCGTGACTTTGCTTCCAGCGGCTCGTTAGTTTACAACGGCAGACAGGGCAATATCGACGCCGACTAGATCTTTTAGGGCGTAAGACACGAAATCGGCTATGCAACTCTCGGAAACGGCAGAATATCAGCGCCTATATGACGATAGCGGTGCCCGCGCATGGCTGCACTGGGGTCCGTATCTCAGTGAACGTGCGTGGGGCACCGTGCGCGAAGATTACAGCGCTGACGGCAATGCGTGGAGTTATCTACCGCATGATCATGCGCGCTCCAGAGCATACCGCTGGAACGAAGATGGATTGGGTGGCATCTGCGATGAGCATCAACATTTATGTTTTGCTCTGGCGTTGTGGAATGGTAGAGATGCAATTCTTAAAGAGAGATTGTTTGGGTTAACAGGACCTGAAGGCAATCATGGCGAAGATGTCAAAGAGTACTATTACTATCTCGACAGCACGCCAACGCACAGCTACATGCAGATGCTGTATAAGTATCCGCAAGCCGCCTTCCCCTATACACAGTTGATTGTAGAAAATCAGCGGCGTAGTAAGGACGTTACTGAGTTTGAATTACTCGATACTGGTATTTTCGATGAAGATCGCTACTTTGACGTGTTCATCGAGTACGCCAAAGTAGCACCGGATGACACGCTTATTCAGATTCGCGCCATTAATCGGGGGGCAACTACCTCCGCGCTGCATCTGCTACCGACATTATGGTTTCGCAATACGTGGTCATGGGGACGCGACAACACAGATCCACACCTTCACATTGCTAATGACGAAAACATTCAAGCGCATCATCCGTCACTCGGCAGTTATTCGCTCTATTGCGCTGCGCCTGACGAACTCCTCTTTGCAGAAAACAATACCAACACGCAGCGCTTATATGGGGTAGCCAGCAGCCCACCGTATTTCAAAGACGCCTTCCACGAATACATCATTAATGGGCACCGGGATGCGGTCAATCCGTTGCAGAAGGGAACCAAAGCTGCCGCCCATTTCTACCGTGAGATTGCGGCAGGCGAGACAGCAGTGTTTAGACTGCGCTTGCGTAAGGGTGTTCACATTGATGAAGTCAGCTTATCCCCTTTTGCCAACTTCGATCAACTCTTCGCAGAACGCCGTCGGGAAGCCGATGAATTCTACGCTGCATTGCAACCAGCTAATCTAAGCGATGATCTGCGCAACATTCAGCGACAGGCATTCGCGGGTTTGTTATGGACAAAGCAGTTCTACCACTACGATGTTCAGCAGTGGCTAGAGGGTGATCCAGCCCAACCGCCACCACCTCCACAGCGCAAAAACGGGCGTAACCGCGAGTGGACGCACGTCAATAACGCGGACATCTTATCCATGCCTGATGCATGGGAATATCCGTGGTTTGCCGCGTGGGATCTGGCTTTCCATTGCATTCCATTAGCACTGATTGATGTTGAGTTCGCCAAGTCACAATTAATCTTACTGCTGCGCGAGTGGTATCAGCATCCAAACGGTCAGATTCCCGCCTACGAGTGGTCTTTTAGTGATGTAAATCCGCCAGTATTCGCATGGGCGGCGCTGCGCATCTATCAGCTTGATCAAGAGTATTATGGCAATAAGGATACGCTGTTCCTTGAGCGTGTATTCCATAAACTGCTGCTCAACTTTACCTGGTGGGTTAACCGCAAAGACTCCGAAGGTAAAAACATTTTTCAGGGCGGTTTCTTAGGCTTGGACAATATAGGTGTTTTTGATCGAAGTGCGCCGTTGCCACAGGGTGGTCACATTGAGCAGAGTGACGGCACGAGTTGGATGGCGATGTTCTGCCTGAATATGATGGCAATTGCTCTGGAACTCGCCCGCACTGATGTTGCTTACGAAGATATTGCGACCAAGTTTTTTGAACACTACATGTACATTGCAGGAGCGATGAACAATATCGGTGGTGACGGTATTGCGCTGTGGGATGAAACCGACGAATTCTTCTACGATGTGCTCAATAAGCCAGATTCAACTCGTATTCCGCTTAGGATACGCTCACTGATTGGCTTGATTCCGCTGTTGGCGGTGGAAGTTGTTGAGCCTGAATTATTGAATCAGCTACCTGATTTTAAGGCGCGCCTGGAATGGTTTCTCGCCAATCGCCCGGAATTAGCCGGACTCACATCGCGCTGGAAAGTCGCTGGTGAGGGGGAGCGTCACTTGTTCGCGGTAACTCGCGGGCATCGCATGAAGCGGTTGCTTAAACGGGCGCTCGATTCAGACGAATTCCTGAGCGATTACGGTATTCGCTCAATCAGCAAGTATCACCTAACACATCCTTACGTTTTGCACATCGATAACAATGATTATGTGGTTAATTACGAACCTGCCGAGTCGCGCAGTGGTTTGTTCGGTGGCAACTCCAACTGGCGTGGTCCAGTCTGGTTTCCCATCAACTATTTGTTGATCGAATCTCTACACAAGTTCCAGAACTATTATAGTGATGACTTTTTGGTGGAATGTCCTACGGCTTCAGGTCAGCACGTCTCGCTGAGTGCAATTGCTAACGAATTGTCTACTCGTCTGATTCGTTTGTTCGAGCGCGATGATCAAGGGCGTCGTGCCATCTTTGGATCAACAGAACGTTTTCAACGCGATCCTCATTGGCGCGATTATCTGCTGTTTTACGAGTATTTTCATGGTGATAACGGTGCCGGGCTTGGCGCTAGTCATCAAACCGGTTGGACTGGTTTGATAGCAACATTGATCCAGCATCAGGTGACTGCAAAACCGAAATAAGTATCTCCAACTACAGTCTTCAACTTGATCGACATAACCAATCAAATGGTCTTAGCGGCTATAGAGTCTTAACACAATCAACGGCTACGATTGTCATATCATGCATTTGGTCTCGCGGAGAGGAGACATAACGTGACCATCGAAGCCAAACTGAGCGAGCGCACTAAGTATATGCAGGCAAACGCGCTCAGAGAGATTCTCAAAGTTGTCGCGCAAGAGAACATCATTTCACTAGCAGGCGGTAATCCCGCACCGGAGAGCTTTCCCCTTGAACTGATCCGTCAGTTGAGCAGTGATGCTCTCGACAAATTCGGTGCTGGTGCGTTGCAATACGATAAAACAGAAGGATTTGAGCCGCTACGGGAAGCATTGTTCGACTATCTTCCAGAACAAGGGGTAGTCAACGTAAATCGGCAAACACTGAGTATTTTCTCCGGTTCACAGAGTATTCTTGACATCGTTGGCAAAGTTCTTGTGTCGCCGGGAGATAAGATTGCTATTGAAGCCCCATCCTACGTCGGCGCGATCTCTGCCTTCAACCCATATCAACCAACCTATGTTTCCGTTGCAACCGATGATGATGGTGTGATTCCTGAAGCGCTGGAAGCGGTATTGAAGCAGCACACGATCAAATTCGTGTATCTACTGCCCACCTTCCAAAATCCAACAGGTCGCACTCTGCCATTGGAGCGGCGTAAGCAAGTTGCGGCGTTGCTGGAAAATTATGATGTATTGCTGCTTGAGGACGATCCGTATAATGCTTTGCGCTACAGCGGAGAAACATTGCCGCCGATCCAGCAATATGCGCCAGATCACGTTATCTACAGTGGCACGTTCTCAAAAATCTTGGCGCCCGGACTGCGCATCGGGTTCTGCGTCGCTCCAGCAGCACTTGCGCGGTGGCTTGTGATAGCCAAGCAGGGCAGTGATTTACACACACAGTCCTTCGGTCAGGCAATAGCAGCACTGTATCTCACAGGCGGTTATCTACGCACTCATCTGCCGTACATTATTAATCTTTATCGGCAGCGCCGTGATGCCATGTTAGCTACGCTGGAAGCACATATGCCAAATGGTTTTCAATGGGTACGTCCCGAGGGCGGTATGTTCTTATGGATGACAGGTCCAATTGGATTAGACGCTGAAAGTCTATATCAAGAATGTATCAAGCGCGGGGTCGCCTTTGTGCCCGGCAAGTACTGCTATTTTGACGCGGGCGTTGGACTGGAGACGATGCGCCTGAATTTCACCATGACTGCACCCGAAGTAAGCACAAAAGCTGTGCAGACAATTGCCACGGTAGCGGAGCAAACGATTGTTAAGGCGTAGAGCGCGGCAGTTCCACCTCTGAAGGTTGCAATCTTGGCGTGCCAGTGCAACACTTTGCCGTTCACAATCCTTAACTAGTATGCATGGTGAGAGCATGGAAAGAACTCAGGCTTGGGAACTAGTATGTGAATTCGTCAAATCGGATAGTTTGCGGAAGCATATGCTCTCCGTAGAATACGCCATGCGTGCTTATGCCGCGCATTACGGTGAAAACGCCGATAGTTGGGGACTGGTCGGGTTACTACATGACTTCGACTGGGAAGTTCATCCAACGTTGGAACAACATCCGATGGATGGCGCACCCATCCTGCGCGAACGCGGTCTTAGCGAAGAAGATATTCGCACCATCTTGAGTCACGGACCATTGGCGGCTGATGATCGGCGGACACTGCGCGATAAAGCACTTTTCGCGGTAGATGAACTCACCGGATTAATCACAGCGGCAGCATTGGTACGTCCGTCAAAGAATGTTAGGGATGTCGAAGTACAGTCGATTCGCAAGAAATGGCGGGATAAGGCATTTGCACGGGGCGTGAATCGTGAAGATGTAGAGCAAGGAGCAGCCCTGCTCAACGTCGATCTGTGGGAATTCCATGTCCCGCTAGTTCTTAAGGCTATGCAAAATCACGCAGAAGAACTAGGGCTGAACGGTACTTCTGCTAGCTCCTAACAACATCTCATAAAAGCACGAAGATGTGTGGTCGTCGCTCCACACATCTTCGTAACTTTGGATCATCATCTTGAGTCGGGTCAAGAAACAAGCAGGTTTAGTGTTACGCCGCGCCTTTGCCCTTGATCACGGAGAGCGGCGTCATCACGAGGATCTTCAGGTCAAGCCACAGGTTGGCGTTCTCGGCGTACCACGTGTCGAGCTGTACCATCGTCTCGAAATCGACGCTGCTGCGTGCCTTGACCTGCCACCAGCCAGTGAAGCCGGGCTTGGCTTCCAAACGACGCAAGTGATGTGGCGCATAAACGTCCACTTCATATGCCAGCGCCGGACGGGGACCAACGAGGCTCATGTCGCCCTTCAGCACGTTGAACAACTGCGGCAGTTCGTCCAACGAGGTCTTGCGCAGGATCTTGCCGATACGGGTCACACGGCTGTCGTTCTTGATCTTGTACTTGTCCTCAGACGCCACCTTGCCATTGATCGCTTCCAGCGTGGCGGTGTCGCCCTTGATCAGCGCCTGCACGAATGCCTTGTGCTGGCTGCTGGAGTTGCCCTTTTTCATGGTGCGGAACTTGTAGATGGTGAACGCCTTGGCTTCCCAGCTGCGCTTGCCACCCTTGCCACGAATACGTGAACCGATGCGCTCCTGCGAATACACCGCTGGACCTTCGCTGTCCAACTTCACCGCAACCATGATCGCCAGCATCAGCGGGGCAAGGAACAGGATCGCGCTGGCGCTGACCACAATATCGAACCAGCGCTTGGCAATCAGATAGGCACGATAGCTGTACTTCTCATTAAGGTTACGGCGACGACGCGGCTGCGCGGGTACCAGCGTTAGCTCTGGAGTGCGCATCCGGGCGGGGTTCAGCACCAACGCCGTCGTCACGAATATAATTGCTGCGATAGAAGTAAGGATAAGTGTAATTTTTCTGCCTTGCTTAAGTGCGTTGGTCATGACTCTCATCCCCTAACTACCTTGCTGCTCTGCTGTGCTTGATAAATGACTATGCACAGGACAGAGGAATGATTACAAAGTTGCGGATTGATATTGGACGACAGCCATAACTTAGCCCCTCATCCTATCAAGGGGCTAAAGGGCAAACTGTAAGGATGTAAGGAATACTTACAAGCTCCTAAAATTGTGCAGAATTGCACAATCGTTTGAGCGTAAGTAAATATACCTTATGGTTAAATGCACAATTCCCCATGCGTAAAATGAACAGAATTGAAATTTGTAAATTTTCTTGACGCTTTTGATCGACTTCAAAATCGGAGTTCTAACAATCTCGTTACAAACAAAAACCCGGAGTTGGAGGCTCCGGGTGTTCTGCTGCTTGTCGGAATGATCTAGAATGTGCGCCTTGCCGATCCTAGGCGTCGAAAAAGTAGCCGATGCCCTGCTGCGTATGGATGTACTGCGTACCCGGCTGCTTCGACTTCAGTTTGTTCCGCAGACGGCTGATGTTCACCCACAAATAGTGAGTCTCGCCGCCATAGTCAGGACCCCACACCTTTTCCAATAGCTGCTTGTGCGTCAGCACCTGTCCCTTATTGATCACCAGATGATACAGCAGATCGTACTCAATGCGCGTCAGATCGATTGGCTTGTTGGAGAGGAATACCTGCCGCCGCGCGAAATCAACGTACAGATCCCCAGCCACCAACGGCTCGCTCATGCGATCTGGCAAGTCCTTACGCTTGAAGATCACTTGAATCTTCGCCATCATTTCTTCATCGCTGATCGGGCGGCTGAGGTAGTCATCCGCGCCAGCGTTACGCAGACCTTCCACGCGCTCGGCTTCGGTGGCTTTGTCTGCCACCAGCACGATAGGCGCTTCGCTGCGCTGCCGGATGCGGCGGCAGATGTCCAGTCCCGCGTTATTATCGACGCTCATGTCAATGATGATCAGATCGATGCGAACGGTATTCAAATCCTCAATAGCTTCTTCGCCAGTCCGGTAGACCAGCACATCGTATTTCTCATCCTGCAATTTCGAGGAGAGCACCCGCGTCAGTGAGGAACTACCTTCCAGCATCATGATCGTGCTCAGGGATCGGCTTGGTGCACGGCTGGGGCGACCGGTCGGTGGTTCCGCAGCAAGCAGCGCCGTATCCACCGGGCTAATTGGCGGCAGCTTCTGCTCCGCTGACTGCCGGCTCAGTGCCGCTACGCTCGGCAGCACCACATTGATCGTCAAGCCACGTTGACCGGTCGGCTCTGCCCACGTGTGACCACCATGTCGCCGTACCAACTCGCGCGAGGTGTACAACCCACGAATGATCTTGCCATCCAGCGAGAAGAACGGCTCAAAGATGCGCTCTGCCTGATCCGGTCCGATCAGCGAGATGTCGTTCTTAAAGATCACGCGGATGTCTTCACCTGACTGCTCCACGCGTACCGTGATCTCACCCTTACCGCCTGCCGCATCCAGCGCGAACAGGATCACATCACTCAGCGCCTGCTCGATGCGGAACTCATCCAGCTTCAGGGCAGGCAAATTCTGGATCACCTCTAGATGGATCTGGCGCTGGTAGCGGCTCACTGTCCTACCATTGACCACGCGCAGCATCAATTCATAAATGTTGGCAGGCTCACGCTGCAAAGCGATGTCGCCCAGTTCCAATCCTTGAATCTCAAGAAAGTTACTCCACAAGCCGCCGAAGCGCTCAAAGTTCTCCTCGATCTGCCTCAGCAGTTGGTCGCGTTCGCGGTAGGCGAAATGCCCGTGCTGCTCCGAAAGAGTGCTGATCAAGCTGCGTAGCTGGGCATAGGGGATACGCAGATTTTCGGACATGGTGTTCAACACCATCGACTGGAAACTGGAGGGCGCACTACCGGCAGCCACTTCGTTACGCAGCACACCTGCCCACGCGATCTTGCGGTTGTTGATCCCCTCGATCTTGACGAACTCCAGCGAGATGTCGCCATCTGCCGCCGTCAGTTCCAACTCGATGATCGGGTATTCTTCGTCGCGGTAATCGGGGCTGAATACGGCAGCCTTGCCCGCCTGCAATTGCGCCAGCGTCATCTGTGGATTCTTGGTGCCTGTTGCCAGTTCGTTGAACAGCACTTCCACGTCTTGCTGCATCACCTTATGGACACCGACCTGCGTTAGCTCGGTCACCTGTGGGTTAACGAAGCTGACCTTGCCGCTGTCATCCACGAAGAAGATACCTTCCGCCACACTGCGCAAGATCGCTTCCATGCGGTTGTTGCGATCCGTCACCGCACTGGTCAACACGATACGTTCCATCGCCTGCCCCGCGATGTAGCACAACGCCGCCATCTGCCCTAGCTCATCGGAGCTGATGTTCGTCTCATCAGTGATGCCAGCGATCACACCGCCCACCGGACGCCCGCCACTGGTGATCGGCAGCGTCACTAGGCGGCGAACTGGCAGCGTTTTTGCCAGCGTCACCAGCGCCGCGTCCTGTGCCGTCTCCACGTCAATGATCGCGGGCTGCGCACCGTCGCTGAACGATTGCACAATCGCACCGATCATGCCGCGCTTCCGCAAGCCATCATACTGCTGGATGATCTGGTTATTTTTGGTATCCGCCAGAATTTCGGGGTGCATCCCGCGGTCATCCTCATCAAACCACACAAAAGCGTGGCTGATGTGCGGCACTTCTTCCAACAGATCGCACAACGTCGCGGCGATCTCATCCGGCGCGTTTTGACCTGCGAACAGTTGCCACGCACGAAGTAGCTGCTGGCTGGATTGAATATTCACGCGCTGTTCGCGGTGTTGGTTGGCATTTTGCAGCGCCGAGATCAACTGTGCGCCGTAACGCTCGTACACGATCACATCTTCATGCGTCAACCGTGTTCCCGGCGCGGCAAAGATCGCCATCGCGCCCAACGTCTCATACTGGTACGTCAGTGGGATGATTGCCACCGACTCGGCACGGTTCAAAATCGGGATCGTGCGGTAATGAGCGTGTTTGCCAATATTGGCGTAAATCTGGATCGCCTTATTGCGCACCGTCCACAGGAAAGGATCGTATTCTTCGGGGCGCATGATGCTCTCGTACAGCTTGTTCTTGCTGACGACTTCTTCACCGCCCGCGTACATCCGGTAGACTTCGCCTTCCTTCAAGATGAACGCCATGCCGTAAAGTTGGAACGCCGCACGAATGAACTTGATCGCCTGTAGGATCAGCGTGTACGGATCGGATGTGCTGTACAAAAGCTGCGACAGCGACGCCATTAGATGCAGGTTGTGGTTTAAGCGCACCAGCGCCTGATTGCGATCATGCTGTTTGAGCAGCATATTGACGTGGAACTGAAACTGCTTTTTGGGCAGTTTTTCGGTGATGCAGTCGTCCGCGCCCGCTTGCGTCAGTTGATCCTGATACGTGCTATCGTTGGAATCCGTGATCACCATCAGCGGAATATAGGGATAGCGTCGCTTCAGTTCGTTGACTAGCGGGATCGCCTTGCCTTTGAACAAGGCGTCATCAAGGATGATCAAGTCGTAGCGGATGTTTTGCAGAGTCCTAACCGCGTCGCGGATGTCGTTATATGGGTTGACTTCGCACGCTTCAGGCAGCGATGCCCCCACCCATTCCGACTTATCTCCGCTAACCAGCATGACAAGCGCGAGTTGATTCGCCAACATAGTCTGTTTGCTCCGACCTCATTATCAAGTGATCATCGACTCAAGGACAAGGGAAAGATACTTTGCGTGTGGAGTTTGGAATTTGACGCTTTGCTACCGTTCCGTCAGCGCGCTCTTGAACGATGATAAAAATTTGTAAATAATGGGTATTCACGTTCTTACCGAACTAATGTACCATGAAAATTGGGATACACTATCTATAGTTATATTAGATATACAATGTAACGGTCAACTTGCAGTACAAATGTGATCAAGCTGAGGTGTGGAGGATCAGGTGTCCGTAACCGATAAGAGCCAACCAGCAACACAACCTGCGCCACCAACGGCAGCATCGGTGCCTGCGGTTCAGCAGAAGACCACCTCCATGCTGGGCGAAGCAGCAGCGCAGTCCTCCGCCGTTAACCGCCCGGAAACCCTCGATATTGGCGCGATCCGTCCATGGCGTATCGCTATCCTCATCAAGCAGCTAGAACTAGAACTGATCGTCACGCTCACCTCTACCTTAACGGTGGGTCGCGCCGATCCCAAATCCGACGTAGTGCCGAACATCGACCTGCGTCCCTTCGATGCCGAAGGTTTAGGTGTCTCACGCAAGCATCTGGTGATCAAGCTGGATTCGGATGGTGTCGCCGTAGAGGATTTGAACAGTGTTAACGGATCGAAGCTCAATGGCGAACGCTTAGAACCCGGCAAATCTTATCTCGTGCGTCATGGCGATGAATTGACGCTCGGCGCGATGGAAATGCAGGTGCAGTTGCTGCTCAATCCGCTGGAATAGTGGAATAGAGCGTTCTAAATGTAAAAAAAATCAGCCTATCAAGGCTGATTTTTTTATGTTGGGCAACATCAATTTGTCTCGCCTCTCGGTTCCCCCCTTTCCTAATGGGTACTCCAATTGGAGAGGGGGCAGAGGGGGTGAGGCTAAGTCCTACTCAGTCATCGAATGTTCCGCTAGCTTCTTATCCAATCCGTGAAGTGTTCGACTTCTGCATATACGATGGCGTTGGCGTCGGACGGCGGAACGCGCCGCTGTCCAGTGATCGCAAATTGGCGTCGATGCGCCCATCGGCTAACAGGCGCGTTACATGTCCTAAGCGGCTGAAGCGATCCGTATTGATGTCATCCCGTGTGATTTCCACAGTAGAGTACGCTTCATAAAGTTGCTCGACACCCTCGGTCACACTCCAATTAGTGTTAAAACCGGGGATTAGTTCCATTTCGTGAAAGTGCGCCCGCGTCGAATCGGGATCGTCTGACTCCACGAACATCAGCGTGCTCGGCGGAAGCGCATCCTTGAGGACAGACTCTAACTCATGTGTAGACATATCGCGCTCGGCATCCCCCAGACCGAAGGCTTTACGGCTGACTAGATGCTGCGGCAGTCGGAGCAGCGTGGCAATCGCGCTGGAAACATCGCGCACATGCACGCCCGGACGAAAGCGATCTCCGACGGCGCTAACGTATGCACCACCGTTTAAGGCTATCGACGCCACGATCTGATTCAACGGCAAATCCAGCCTCATGCGCGGCGAGTAACCGTATACATCACCAGTCCGCAAATAGATCGGGCAGAACGACGAGTCCGCTAACCGCGAGACATCCAACTCTACGAAGCGGCTGATGTAGCGCTCCAGATACAGCGGATTCGCGCCGAGTAATTCCTCGATATGGTCGATGCGCTCGATGCCCGGCGTACCATCGTAAGACGATAGGTAAATGAACCTCCGCACACCGCTGAATTTCGCCAGACTCGCCAGCTTGACGGCAGCCACATAATTGATCTCATGGAGCAGCCGAGCGCGCATGTCATCAGGTAAGTTAAAGGAGACGCCTGCTAAATGGATGATCGCTTGCACACCCGCTAAGTCATCATCTTCTATGTCGCGGATATCTTTTTTGATGATTCGAATTTGGCTGGTGGATTTATCTGGAGCGGTGTAAGCGCAATCGCGAAACAAGCCGTTATCCAGCCCAATGACTTCGTGGTGCTCTTCGAGGAGAAGAGGGACCAGAATAGAGCCAATATAACCTTGATGCCCGGTGACTAAAACACGCACGGCATTTTACTCCAATTTGTAACTGAGTGTTACGAAGTTGATACGATGATTAGCATCACATTAAGCCGTAGTCCTTGTGAAAACCTAAAAAAGAGCAACGCTATTTATTTCCCTCTGGCGAATGTACGACGTTCACACCTTACAACGACCAAAAATTGCTACCTTACAGCCCAAAAACGAACCAATCTTCCTTGAGAAGCGAAACTTTTGCAGAAAACTATCGCCATCATCATGTTCTGAACGCGTAGGAGGTTCTGATGCGTCGACTACTTACCATATCCCTGATCCTGAGTCTTCTGTTGATTCCCCTGCTTTCTATCCGCGCCGGATCAACCGCCGGATCATTGATCGCTATCGAGTCGATGCACCAGCCGCGATCTTGTCACACCAGTACGCTGCTCGACGACGGTACGGTGCTGATCACTGGTGGAATGGTGCGCGAACGCCAATTTCTCGCCAGCGCCGAACTCTTTGATCCGCTCACCGCCCAGTTCAGCGAGGTCGGCAGTCTGAGCGAACCACGCGCCTGCCATGTCGCCGTCAAACTCAAGGATGGTCGCGTTTTGATCTTAGGATCGGGCACGCAGACAGTTTCAGCCACCGCTGATCTTTACAATCCTGAAAAACGTACATTTTCAGCAGCAGGCACGATGAGCCATCCGCGCAGCGGGTTTACCGCTACCTTACTTCTCGATGGTCGCGTGCTGATCACGGGCGGCAGCGATTACCGCAGTACATGGACGGGTGCCGAGATTTTCGATCCGGCGACGGACACTTTCACGCCAACCGGCGACCTAATCGAGCCGCGCACCGTACACACCGCCACGCTGTTGCCCGACGGCAAAGTGCTGATTGCAGGTGGGCAGGTCTTCCGTCAGCAGACCGTTTACGCCAGTACCGAAATCTACGATCCAGTGACGGGCAAATTCTCTGCAGGCGCGCCCATGCAGGTGGCACGTCACAAACATGCGGCGGTATCGCTGTCCGCTGGCGATGTGCTGTTGATCGGCGGTGCGGATGTGAACGATTGGAGCGGACGTTTAGATAGCGTTGAGCGTTATGATCATAAACTACAGCAATTCGTCAGCCTTGATCGGATGCGTGCCGAGCGATTCAAACTGATGGATGCCGTTGTGACGCTGCCCGATGGCAATGTCCTGATCGCGGGCGGCAGCACACTGGTGGAGTCATTTGATCCGGCAGCACACAGCAGTCTCACCGCGCAGGGTAGACTGGATGAAGCCCGTTTCTATCAGACGACCACACTGCTAGCTGATGGTCGCGTGCTGATCTCAGGTGGTTACGGCTATGATATTCAAGCAACGGCTAAATCATGGCTGTGGACGCCCTGATCAATGGTGACACCGCATTGGGTAGGCGCTGAGATAAGGAGAGAACGTTGCTGGAAAAGCTGATTTTGGTTGACCTAAACCCTCAAGTCTGTGCAGCGTTTGAACGTTATTTTGAGAACCTACCTAACGTCGAAATCTTTGAGGGTTACTTCGAGCAGTTGCGTGAATATGATTGCTTTGTCAGTGCCGCTAATTCCTTCGGCTTGATGGATGGTGGTGTTGATGCGGCGATCACACGCTTTTTCGGTGAACAACTGATGAGGCGCGTGCAAGAAAATATCATTGAGCAGTATTTCGGTGAGCAGCCCGTTGGCACGTCCATGATCGTTGAAACTGGGGCGGCGCGTTTCCCCTATCTTGCGCACACCCCAACGATGCGCGTACCGATGGCAATCTCGCGTACTGATCATATCTATTTGGCAATGTGGGCGATGTTGCGGGCAGTACATCAGCACAATCAGACGCAGGAACGCCAGATCAAAACCGTTGCTTGTCCGGGTTTAGGTACTGGCGTCGGGAAAATGTCGCCCAATGAAGCTGCGCGCCAGATGGCGTTGGCGTATCACAATTATCTGAATCCTCCAGCGTACATCAACTGGGGTTTTGCCAGCGAGCGCCAAGCGCAGATCCGCTACGGTGGCGATCTGTCATACAATTTCCCTAATGCATAAGGGATCGCATTGGGGAACCACTGGACTGATCGATGTTGAAGCGAAGTTGGACGAAGCTAAAACAGGCGGTATTTAGCCCGCGACCCTTGCCAACGCGGGCTGAAATCCAGCAGCGCTTGATGACTGCGTTTGACTTCCAAGTTGAAGATTTAGAGGCAAATCGGCGCGGGATGATGAGTCGCCGCCAGCACTATTGGTTTGTAGATCGATTTTTGCGGACAATCTTTACAGCTATCGTTGTGATTGCATTGTTCGGGCTGTGGTTGTACAACACGCTGAATCATCCCGTATTTAGTTCGGGCATCGACGTCTTTTTACCTGCATTTGCGCTCGCTGTTGCGGTAATAGCAGCAGTGTTGGTGGTCTGGAACATGTTCCTAGATATAGTCAGGCGCAAAATAGCTACGATAAGCGGCATTGGCATAGCTATCAAGGCGCACAAATCATTTTCATATTACTTGGCGATCAACGACGAAAGCGATTTGGGCACGGTTCTTTCGCATTACCGTTTGGGACGGGGTTCCACCCGTTTCATGATTACTAACGATCAGAGAGTTGCGCTTGTGAATGGTGAACGTTACACCATTTATTATGCATTGCATTCAAGAGTGATCTTTGCTGTGGAAATTGACTAGCACCTACATATTTAGTTAATTAGCCTTTGCCAAACGAAAGGGGCGATCCTATGCGCGTATTACGTGAACAGCGTATCCAGTGGGAAGATGATCACCTCGCGCCTTACGCCGTCAAAAGCAGCCAGACCAAAGGGCGCATCTATCCCGACAAGGAAGATGAGTACCGCACGCCCTACCAGCGCGATCATGACCGCATCATCCACACCACCGCCTTTCGCCGCTTGGAATACAAAACGCAGGTCTTCGTCAACTACGAAGGCGATCATTACCGCACGCGCCTGACGCATTCACTGGAAGTGGCACAGATCGGCAAGAGTTTGGCGCAGGCGATGGGCGCTAATGACGATCTGACCGAAGGCATTTGCCTCGTCCACGATCTCGGTCACTCTCCCTTCGGACACGCGGGCGAAGCGGCGCTCAACAAAGTGATGGCAGATTACGGCGGCTTCAACCACAATCACCAGACCTATCGCATCGTCACGGAGTTAGAAGAACGCTATCCCGACTGGCAGGGCTTGAATCTCAGCCGCGAAATGCTAGAAGGCATCGTCAAACACGAGACTCGCTACGACTCCAGCAACATCCCCGGCTACGATGATGGCTTGCGCGGCAGCTTGGAAGCGCAGTTCGCCAATCTTGCCGACGAAATGGCGTACAACGCCCACGATCTAGATGACGGTTTGCGCTCCGGTCTGCTGGTTCCCGAACAGGTCGCCCACCTCGATCTCTGGAAACACGTCTGCCAGAGCATCGGTTGGGATGGCACGAATTATGATGATCTGATCCGCCACCGCATGATTCGCCGCCTGATCGGATTGACCATCGATGATGTAGTAGCGCAGACCGAACGCAACCTCGCGGATGCGGGCGTTAAATCAGTGCAGGATATTCAGCGCCAGCCGGAAAATCTAGCGAGCTACAGCCCTGCCTTCGGCGCGATGAGCGATCAACTCAAAGATTTCCTCTACGATCAGCTTTACAATCACTACCGCGTCGTGCGCATGAGCGAGAAAGCACAGCGCTTCGTGATGCAGTTGTTCGAGGCGTTCACCAGCAATCCACGCCAACTGCCACCGCAGGTACAGGATCGCACCGCCAAGATCGGGCTGGAGCGTGCCGTTGCCGATTACATCGCGGGCATGACGGATCGCTTCGCGCTGCAAGAATACGAACGCCTCTTTGAGCCGTTCACGCGACCATAGGTAGCTTCTCGGTTCGCCCTCTCCTAGAGGTTGAAGGGACAGGTATGACGACGAAAGAAGCGAGGCAGCGCCCACCAGACGCTAAAGCATCCGGCTATAAGCACAAAGCACCGTAAACGGCGCTAAAACGGCAAGAATGAGTCATGGTTAGCACTACTGTTTCAGCCCGGAGCTTCAGCTCCGGGAATGCTATCCGCCCCTCAACCGACCACAAAGCAGATCAACCGTTGATTACCGAGTCCCCTCTCCGTTGACGGAGAGGGGTGGCGATTCAGCGCCGGGGTGAGGTAAATCCATTCTCACTTCACCGTCGCGGGGCAGGTCGCCGCCGTATCCTTGATCTCGTACAAGCGCCGTTCGCTGTCCGTCAGATCGCGGGTGACTTTGCCGCACATCGACGCCATCAAATCAAGATAATCCACGTACTGCGCACGCGCTGAGGAGTCATTGCCGCCCGTCAGCAGCCACTTGCTATCAGGTGCGAAATCGACTGTACGCACGCGCCCCGCATGTCCGGTGATCACGCGCTTGAGATCGCCTGTCGTGGCATCCCAGATCGCCGCGCCGCCCTTATAGCTGCCGCTGGCGACCAGCTTACCATCCGCTGAGAAGGCAACCCACGGCTGATCGCCATGTTCGCCCTGCTGCCACAACTGCTTGCCCGTCGCGGCATCCCACAGACGGATCGTTTTGTCGTCGCTGCCAGAGATGATCCACTTGCCATCGGGCGAGAAGGCGACGCGGAACACCGGGGCAGTATGTCCCTCGAATTGGCGCACCTGTTTGCCCGTTGCCGCATCCCATAAGCGCACCACGCCATCATCACCACCCGTCAGGATTGTCTTGCCGTCCGGCGAGAACGCCGCGCCATTCGCACCGATGCCCTCGTCCAGCGTGATCGTCAGTGTTGGTTTTTCGGTAGCGCGATCCCAGACGATCACGCTGCCATCTTTATTGCTGGTGAGCAGCAGCTTGCCATCGGGTGAGAAGGTGACCTGTCCCGTCCAGTCTTTGTTGCGCGTGTAGGTCTGCACGCTATATAGTCCCTTGCCCGTCGCTACGTCGATTAGCCACGCCAAGCCATCGTCGCCACCTGTCAGTGCATACTTACTATCGGGCGAGAAGGCGATGCTGACGATATTGCCGCTGCTATCAAGGTGATTGGGGAAAGTGAACTTGAGTTCACCTGTCGTCGCATCCCACAGCCGCGCCAGCTTATCCTCGCCGCCCGTCATCACCAGCTTGCCATCCGGCGAATAAACCGCTGCTGTCACCGCGCTGGTCTGGAACGGTTCGGTGAAGATTCCCGCCTGTGCGCCGATGTGAATCTGCCACAGCCGCGCATCGGTATCGGCGCTGGCGGTCAGGGTGAAATCTGCCGTCCAGTCGACGGAGCGCACATTGGCGGTGTGATTCGCCAGCACCTGCAACTGGATACCAGTCGCCACATCCCAGATACGTGCGGTCTTATCTTCACTGCCGGAGATGATGTACTTGCCATCGGGCGAGAATGCCGCCGCATACACGATGTCCGTATGTCCCGTGAATACCTGCAACTGTGCCCCACTGAGATTCCAGCGGCGCACGGTTTTGTCGTCGCTGGCGGTAATCAAATACTTGCCATCAGCGGAAAAGCGCACGCTCTCCACGAACGCCTTGTGCCCGATCAGATCAACGATGTTGCCGCTGCTGCTGCGTAGTGGCTCGCCTGTCTCCACATCCCACAACCGCACCGTATTGTCGCCACTTGCTGTGGCTAGAAGCTTGGAGTCAGGCGAGAATGCCACGCTGAGGATGAAATCGCCATGACGCACGCTCTCATCCTTGCCGAACTGCTGCACCACATCGCCCGTAGCCGCATCCCACATCCACGCTGTCCAGTCGCCCGTTCCGGCGACCACATACTTGCCATCGGGCGAATAGGCAACACTGCGGACACGGCGATCCGTACCTAGGAACTGACGGATTTCCTTGCCCGTCGCCACATCCCACAGGCGGCAGGTGCGATCAAAGCTGCCCGTGAATAGATACTTGCCGTCGGGTGAGAACGCCAAGCCGATGATCGCGTCGCTGTGTCCGGCGAACTCTTGCACCAACATCCCCGTCTGCCGATCCCAGACCCGCGCGATCTTATCAGCGCCCGCCGCCGCCACGTACTTGCCATCGGGCGAGAACGCCGCGCTGTTGATCGCGCCTTCACTGCCACGATAGACCGTCTGCGCGAAGGCATACCATGAGGCATCACGCAGCGAAGCATCGCCCTGCTCGGTATAGACGGCGTTGAGTGAGTGCAAACTGAGCAGCGCGGCAAGTTCGGCATTGCTGCCGTTTTGCAGCAAGTTCGCCGCTAATGCCGCCATGCGCTGGCTTTCCGCTTTGGTGAACGAGGTTTCCGCTTGTGCACGCGCAGTCAACGCTTCCTGTCGATTACGCAGCGCGACAGCGACTAGCACCGCGCCCGCCAGCAAGAAGATCGCCATTACATAGACCAGATAGCGCAAACGCTGTGCCGCTTGCTTCTGCGTGGTCAGTTCCCGCGCGGCACGCGATCTCTCCTCTGCCTCGCGCCGATCCCGTTCGCTCAAGCTTTCCTTGAGGTATTCGGCTTCTTCCTTGTTCAAGATCACCGTTGATTCTTTAGACAACTGCTCGAACTGAGTCAGCCGTGCGCCGGACGCCAAAAAACTGCGATCTTGCTTGGAGTTGCTCCACTCCGTCGCCGCCTGCTGCAAACGGCGTTGGGCGCGTAAATCCTCACGGCTGGTATTCAACCATTCGCGCAGCCGCGTCCATGTGCGGATCAATGCCTCGTGCGCCACTTCCACCGTCTGGTCGCGGCTGACCGGATCGCGGTCAAAGGTGAGCAGGCGATACTTGCTGAACTCGTCCAGCACCGGATCGAGTTCCTTGCCCAACGCGCTGAGTTCGCTGCGCTGCACGCGGCGGCGGGTATCTTCGGTGCCTTCACCGAGCGTCACCAGACGCAGAAATAACTGCTGAGTCGCTTGCTGCTGTGGTGGGGTCAGACTCTTGTACAGGTCATCTGCGCGGCGTGCCAATGCGCCGAGCACACCGCCAGTAGCGCGGTAAGCCTCTAGCACTAGGCGGCGACCTTTGCGGCGCTCGAACAACTCCGTCAGCGCATACTGCATCAGTGGCAGTGCGCCGGGTTGTTCGCCCACATCCTCCATGATCGCCTCGATCAGCGATTCATCCACTGAGATGCCGACGCGCTGCGCGGGACGCACAATCGCGCGGCGCAGTTCATCGCTGTTCAGCGGCAGCACCACCTCGGTACGGCGGCGCATCACCTCACCAAAGCGCGGATACAACAGCGGACGGTCATAGAAATCGGCGCGCAGTGTGACGATCAAGCGTACGCGACTGGCGGGATCGTTGACAGCGTTGAGCAGCATATTCAGTATGTGCAGCCGTTCGTCCTCGTTCTCCAGCAGCGTGAACACTTCCTCGAACTGGTCGATCACCAGCAGCAGTTCACACTTGGGATCAATAGGCAGACAGCGATCCACGATCTTCAGCAGCGCCTTCGGATCAGTGCGTAAATCTTTCAGCGTCTCGGCATCAATCGGGTTGACGGCAATGCGTGTCAGTGCCGCTTCCAGTTCGTCTAGCGGGCGCGGACCGGGGATCATTTCGACCACGAACCAGCGATTCGAATTAGGCAGGATGTCGCGTCGCAGCGCTGGCAGCAAACCCGCCCGCACCACGCTCGACTTACCCGATCCGCTGGGTCCGACAACGGCGAGGAAGCGGGCGAAGCTATCTTGTTCCTTCAGCCGATTGGCAAGCTGCTCGGTGAGCGCCTCACGCCC